>NZ_BSOA01000067.1 GCF_030160275.1 Dyella flagellata | reverse complement strand
ATACCCGCGCGAACCGCGTGGCGCACCGGTTGATTGCGGAGGGCGTGCAGCCGGACGATCGCGTGGCGATCTGCGCAGAGCGCAGCGTCGAGCTGGTGGTGGGCTTGCTGGGCATCCTGAAGGCGGGCGGCGGGTATGTGCCGCTGGACCCGGGTTATCCGGGCGAGCGCTTGCAGTGGATCGTGGCCGATGCGGCACCCAAGCGATTGTTGAGCGATGCGGCCGGTCGCGAGGTGTTGGGTGCGAGCGGGCATGCCGCGTACGACGTGCTGGACATTGCCACGCTCGCCGGCGATAGCCGGCAGCCCTCGCGCAATCCCGTGCTGGCAACGCTGGGCCTGAGGCCCGAGCACCTCGCCTATGTGATCTATACCTCGGGCTCGACCGGAACACCCAAAGGCGTGCTGGTCGAACACCGTCAGGTGACGCGGCTGTTCGATGCGACGGCGCCCTGGTTCGGCTTCAACGCCCAGGATGTGTGGTGCCTGTTCCACTCCTTTGCGTTTGATTTCTCGGTGTGGGAGCTGTGGGGCGCCTTGCGTTATGGCGGTCGCCTGGTGGTGGTACCGCGGGAGATCGCCCAGTCGGCGCAGGAGTGCTACGACCTGGTGTGCCGGACGGGCGTGACGGTGCTCAATCAAACGCCGAGCGCGTTCCGGAGCTTTAGCGAGGCGCAAGCGCATAGCCGGCAAGCGCACCGTCTTCGCTACGTGATCTTCGGTGGCGAAGCCCTGGAGCCTGCGATGCTCAAGGGCTGGTACGAGCGGCACGGCGAGCAGTCGCCGGCCTTGATCAACATGTATGGGATTACCGAAACCACGGTGCATGTGACGTACCGGGCACTGCGGCAAGCGGATACGCAGGTAAGCAGCAGCCCGATCGGCCAGTGCATTCCTGATTTACGCGCTTACGTGCTGGATGCTTACCAACAGCCGGTGCCGATGGGCGCCGTGGGTGAGCTGTATATCAGCGGTGCCGGGGTGGCCCGCGGTTACTGGAACCGTGCGGAGCTGACGGCGCAGCGCTTCGTGCGCGATCCGTTCCAGCAGGAGGCGCGGATGTATCGCACGGGCGATCTGGCCCGGTACCTGCCGGATGGGAGCCTGGTGTACCTGGGCCGCAACGACAGCCAAGTGAAGATCCGCGGCTTCCGGATCGAGCTGGGGGAGATCGAGGCGCGCCTGGTCGAACATGCCGGTGTTCGCGAAGCTGTCGTGCTGGCACGCGAAGCGGAGGGTGGTGGGAAGCGGCTGGTGGCGTACGTGGTGGCGCAGGATGGTGCCGATGGCGAGGACCTGGTGCGTGCCCTGCGCACGCATCTGGGCGAGCGTTTGCCGGACTACATGGTGCCGGGCGCGTTCGTGCGGCTGACATCATGGCCGCTGACGGCGAATGGAAAGCTGGACCGCAAGGCGTTGCCGGTTCCCGATGACG
>NZ_BSOA01000066.1 GCF_030160275.1 Dyella flagellata | reverse complement strand
TCCGTGTCAGCGCCGACGAGCATGTCTGTCTGCTCACCCAGCATCACATCGTGTCCGATGGCTGGTCGATTGGCGTGTTGATCCACGAACTCAATCAGCTGTATCGCGCTTTCAGCGCGGGGCAGGGCGATCCGCTCGCGCCTTTGGCCATCCAATACCCCGACTATGCCCACTGGCAACGGCAGTGGCTCAGCGGCGAGCGCTTAGCGGCGCAGGCGGCGTACTGGAAGCAGCAGCTGGCCGATGTGCCGGTGCTGCTGGAACTGCCCACCGATCGCGTACGTCCGATCCGGCAAAGCTTTGCCGGTGCCAGTGTGCCGGTCCGGCTCGATCCGGCCTTGAGTACTTCCCTCAAACATCTCAGCCAGCAGCATGGCGTCACCTTGTTCATGACGCTGCTGGCGGCCTGGTCCAGCGTACTGTCACGGCTGTCGGGGCAGGACGATCTGGTGATCGGCAGTCCCAGCGCCAATCGGCAGCACCCGCAGATCGAAAGCTTGATCGGATTTTTCGTCAATACGCTGGCCTTGCGCATCGACATGTCCGGCACGCCGACGGTGATCGAACTGCTGGAACGGGTGCGGCGGACCGTGCTGGATGCGCAGGTGCATCAGGACCTGCCGTTCGAGCAGGTGGTGGAAATCGTGCAGCCGCCGCGGCAGATGGGGCACCCACCGATCTTCCAGGTGATGCTGGTATGGCAGAACAACGAGATCGGGGACCTGGCCTTGCCTGGGTTGCAGGTCGCACCGCTGGATCTTGCCTGGGACAGCGTGAAGTACGACATCGAATTGCAGTTGGGTGAGCGCGATGGCTGCATCGAAGGCGCGCTGAGTTACGCCACAGCATTGTTCGATGAAGCGACGGTACAGCGCCATCGGGACTATCTGTTGGCGACCTTGCGAGCGATGGTGGCGGACGCGCAACAGGCCGTGCCGCGTATCCCGATGCTGGGCGATGCCGAGCGGATGCTGTTGCTGGAGACCTGGAACCGCACCGAAGCGGCTTACCCGCAAGACCATTGCATCCATCAGCTGTTCGAAGCGCAAGCGCAACG
>NZ_BSOA01000065.1 GCF_030160275.1 Dyella flagellata | reverse complement strand
AAAAGCATCGGCCGCAGAGAGAAAACAGCCCCTCTCCCGGGGTATTCCCATCCCTTACATTTCCGCCAGACACACGTATCCCATCATTCTCAATATCGAGCGCCGCACCATCCACAAATTCGATAGCGCAAACAGTGTGACCACCTGGGCAGTGTTCTTCGCTAGCCCCTTGTAGCGAACCTTCACGTAACCGAACTGCCGTTTGATGACTCGGAAGGGGTGCTCAACCTTCGAACGGATCACTGACTTGAGGTATTCCATCCATATGACCCACTGCTTGAGTTCACTTTCCGTCATAGCCCTGATCGTTCCACGCTTGACGGCCACCTTCCAGTCCACGACCTTGTCCTGCACTTCCGCGCGCTTTTCCACGCCGGCATAGCCCGCGTCGGCATACGCTAATTCTTCCTTCCCGTGCAGCAAATGCGCCGCCATAGTCACGTCCGCCACGTTGGCAGCCGTTCCCACCACCGTATGCACCAGGCCCGTTTCGGCATCCACGCCTATGTGTGCCTTCATGCCGAAGTAGTATTGGTTTCCTTTCTTCGTCTGGTGCATCTCAGGATCACGGCTTTGATCCTTGTTCTTCGTCGAGCTAGGCGCCGCAATGATCGTCGCATCCACAATTGTGCCATGCCGCATCAGCATCCCCAGTCCTTCCAACTGAGCATTGACCTCAGCCAGCATCGCCGCCGCCAGGTCATGATTCTCCAGCAGCCGACGAAACTTCAGTATCGTCGTCTCGTCGGGAATCGCCTCTTCGTTCAATTCGATCCCCGCAAAGCGGCGCATCGACTCGATCTCATACAGCGCATCTTCCATGCCAGGGTCCGACAACGCATACCATTGCTGCAGGAAATGGATGCGCAGCATCGTCTCCAATGGCATCGGTGGACGCCCGCGGCGCCCTTCTCGCGGGTAGTGCGGCTCCACCAGCGCCTCCAACGCTTTCCATGGCACCACTCTGTCCATCTGTGCAAGGAATATCTCCCTGCGCGTCTTACGCTTCTTGACGTCGAAGCTCGCTGAGGCAAAGGTCGTTTGCTTGCTCATCTTCA
>NZ_BSOA01000064.1 GCF_030160275.1 Dyella flagellata | reverse complement strand
GCCTCAACGCCACGCAGTACGTCTATAACGCGGCGGGGCAGGTGACCCAGACACGCGTGTACGCCAACCGGCCGTCGGTCAACGCATGGACGCTCACCAGCTTCAACCCGGTGGCCACGGCCGCCGCCGTGGCCGCGGTGCTGACCACCAGCAGCAGCGACCTCGTCACCACCACGGCCTACAACGCCGACGGTCAGGCGGTGTACGCGATCGATGGCGCCGGCGATGTCACCCAGACGATGTACGACGCCGCCGGCCGTGTGACGAAGACCATCGCCTACGCCACCGTCTTGACCAGCGCGCAGCTCAGCGGCCTCGGCAGCACGCCCACGGTCGCGCAGATCGCGGCGCTGATCACGACCAGCGCCAACGATCGCACCACCTACACCAGCTATGACAACGCGGGTCGTGTGCAATTAACGGTCAATGCCGCCGGTGCAGTGACGCAAGCCTTCTACGACGCCGATGGTCGCGTCGCGGCCACGCGTGCCGACGCCACGCCGCTGACCGCGGCCCAGTTGGCCACCCTCGGCACCGCGCCGACGCCGTTGCAGATCGCCAGCCTCGTCACCACCAGTGGCAGCGATCAGGTGAGCTACCAGATCTATGACGCAGCCGGCCGATTGCGCTACACGATGGACCCCGTCGGCTATGTCACCGAAACCCGCTATGACGCGGCCGGCCGGGTGACCGAAACCCTGGCTTACGCCAATGCCCTCAGCGGGTCGAGCATCAGCACCCAGAACGCATGGGGGCCGCTGGCCGCGGGCACCGCACAACCCTTGATGGCGGGCCTGATCAGCAGCAACGGCAATACGGATGCGACGGCCGAGGCGACGTTGTCGTTGTACGACGGCGCCGGTCGTCGCGCCTTCACGGTGCAGCAGAACAACGGCGGCAGCGTCGGTCAGGTCACGGCGTATGCCTACGACGCCAATGGCAACCTCACCAGCCAGACCGTCTACGGCAACGCGCTGAGCTTGAGCACCACATCATCGCTGAGTGCCCAGCTCACCACGGCCAGCGTGGCCACGGCGGTGGCGAGCTTCACCGCCAAGCACGTCACCACGACCGTCTACGATGCCGACCATCGCGCGCTGTACGCCATCGATGCGTTGGGCAACGTGACCCAGAACAGCTACGACGGTGCCGGTCGCCTGATCGAAACCCAGCAATACGCCAACCCGATCGCGCTGCCGGGCACGATCAATGCCAGCACGATCGCGGCCGCCGTCAGTGCCGCCGGCACCGGTGGTGCACGCCTCAGCACCACCACGTACGACTCGCGCGGCGACATCACGGCCACCGGTGATGCGCTGGGCACCAACGCCACATACGGCTACAACGCGCTCGGACAGAAGGCCAGCGTCACCAACCGCGATGGCGCCACCTGGACCTATACCTACGACAGCGCCGGCCGGCTGATCCAGACGCAAAGTCCGCCCGTCACGGTGGGCAGCTACAGCACCACCAATGGCGCGTTCCAGACCGCCGCCAGCCAGTACCTCTACACCACGAACACGTATGACGCGTTTGGCGGTGTGACCAGCACCGCCCAAGGCTACGGCACGAGCGCGAGTGCGATCACCACGGTCAGCACCACGAGCTACGCGTACGATGCGATAGGCCACCAGGTGCAGGTGACCGATGCACTCAATCACGTCACGACCACCACCTATAACGCGCTGGGCCAGCTGGCCGTGAGCAAGGACGCCAACGGCAACGTCAGCTATCGCGTCTACAACGATGGCAAGCTGGCCTATGCCATCGACGGCAATGGCTACATCACGGCGCACACGTACGATGCGTACGGCAATGTGCTGACCACCACGCAGTACGCCACCGCGCTCAACACCAGCGCGATCACCGGCTGGAGTGCCGGCCAGCCGCTGAGCCTGAGCCAGGTGGGGCAGGGACTGGTGACGTCGAGCAGCGATCGCACGATTACCACGACCTACGACCAGCTCAATCAGAAGACGCAGGTGGTGCTGCCGTCGATTAGCTACTGCTTGGCAATGGGGGCGCTAGGAGGAAGCGGTGCCACCGGCTCCCCCACCACGACCTACACCTACGATGCCTACGGCAATCTGACCAGTACATCGCAGCTCATTCAGGGAGCGCTTACCTCGGGGACGACCACCACGCCGGCCGTCTGGGCCACCACCTACACCTATTACGACGCCCTGAATCGTGCGGTGATGGTGGTGACGCCGACCGGCAGCTATACCAGTCCTCAGGGCTATGTCACGACCACCGCGTACAACGCCTTTGGCCAGGTAACCAGCCGCACGCAATACGCGCAGGCCATCGGCACCAGCGGTGCCACAACCAGCACCCTGCCGGGTCTGCCTGGCGCCGCGACGACCACCAGCGGCGCCGACCGTATCACCACCACGACCTACGACGCGATCGGGCGTGTGGCGAGCGAAGCGCAAGCCGGTAGCTACACCTATGGTGGCGGTACGCTGGGTCAGCTCAACGGCAGCGTGGGCTATACCGCCGCCAGTAGCGTGACCAGCTACAGCTACAACGGCGAGAACCAGGTCACCAGCCAGACCGTCAACGGCAATACCACCACGACGACCTACGATGCCATGGGGCGCGTGCTGACGGTCACCGCACCGGCACGCCAAGCGCTGGTGAGCAACTGGCAATCGATCCTGGAAGGTCCGCCAGTCACCGACCTGACGAACACTGCGCTGTACACCAGCGTCAGTCCAGTCACCACGTATGTGTACGACGCGCAAGGCAATGCACTGAGTGTCAACGTCTCGGCCGGCGGCCAATCGCTGCAGCGCTGGTCGTATTTCGACAAGCTGAATCGCATGGTGGGGCAGTTCGACCTTAACGGCGCCGCGTTGCATTCCACCACCTACGATGCCAATGGCAACGTGCTCACGCAAAGCTACACGGTGAGTGGCAGCACGGTGGTGACGACGACGAACACCTACGACGCCGACAACCAGCGGTTGAGTACTGCCGTGCAGCGCAGTGGCGTCAGCACCGATGACAGTTACACCCAGCAAAAGTACGACGCCTTCGGCGACGTGATCGCCAAGGGCGACAGCGCTGGTTACGAAGCGACCTACAGCTACGACAACGACGGCAACCTAGCCTCGGCGCCTGATAGCAAGACCGGTGCGATCCATACCTACTCCTACGACCTGG
>NZ_BSOA01000063.1 GCF_030160275.1 Dyella flagellata | reverse complement strand
GCGCCGGTGAGTTGAGATCAAGATATCCGAAGCAGTGATGGGCGAAGTAAAGGTCGTAGCGGCCGTCCTTGCGAGGATCAGGACGCAATGCGATCGGAAGATGGTCGAGTGCGTTGGACACGCGCCAGCGCCGTCCCGCAAAGCGTAGTTCACCGTTCCAGCCCACCGTGATGACGGTGTCATTGGGCCCATAAACGATCGATGGCAAGCGTCGTGGAAGCGCGCGCTGACTTGGCCGGTAGCGCGTGATGGGCGTGGCCATGCCCAACGCTTGATGAGGTCGTTGCTGGTTGTAGACCGTACGCCACGCATTCAAGGCTTGCTGCACATGCCGGCACGATGCGAACGAGCGCCCCGCCAACACCTCGGCCTTGAGGGTGCGATGGAAGCGTTCGTCCTTGCCGTTGGTTTGCGGATGCGCCGGCTGGCTATAACTGAGCCTTACACCGAGTCGTATCAACCAGACCGCCAAACCGGTCAATTGCCCCGGCTGGGTCGGACTGCCCCAGGGAGAGCCATTGTCGGTATTGATGCGCCATGGAAGGCCGTAGCGCCCGAACGCATCGCGCAGATGCTGCTGCACGATATCGCTGCGCGTGCTGTGGCATGCGCGCAGGATCACGCTGAAGCGCGAATGATCATCGAGCACGGTCAACGGGGAGCAGGACTTGCCATCACGCGTGGTGAAGTAGCCCTTGAAATCCATCTGCCACAGGTCGTTGGGTGCCTCGTGCTCAAACCGCTGCCATGGCGCAGCCAGGGCGGATGCGTGCGGGGTGATCAGCCCGTATCGATGAAGGATCGAGGTGACGGTACTGGGCGCGGGCACGGGGGACATGCCCAGGTCTTGCAGGCGTCGGCTGATCTTGCGCCCGCCCCAAGCGGGGTGCTGTCGCCGCAAGGTCACGACCGCTTGCTCGATCGGCGCAGCTGTTTGCGCAGGACTGGCCTGTGGCCGGCGTGAACGATCAAGCAGCCCGGGCTCGCCTTGCATGGCGTGGCGGGCCAGCCATTTGTAGCCGGTCTGCGGGCTGATCTGGAAACGTCTGCACAGCTCGCGCCGATTGCAGCCGGGCCGTTGGGCCAAAAGGACAAACTCGTGGCGAAGGCTCATGGTGTCGCGGGGGCTCCAGGGCATGGGCGCGCTTCCAGGTCGGATCACGACCGGAAAG
>NZ_BSOA01000062.1 GCF_030160275.1 Dyella flagellata | reverse complement strand
ACACCCAGGACGGCCAGGTGGCGACCGTCACCGACGGCAACGGCTATCAAACCGCCCGCACCTACGATGCCTTTGGTGACATCACTCAAGTGCAGCAGCAGCTGAGCCAGCCGGGCAGTGCGCTGAGCACGAGCAATAGCACCACCACGACCTACACCTACGACACGCGTGGTGAGCAGTTGAGTGAAACCGACGGGGTCGGTACGTCGGTCGCACGGACGACATCCACCGTTTACGACGCCTTTGGCCGGGTGACCAGCCGCACCGACGGCAACGGCAACACGATCACCTCGACCTACGACAACCTGGGTCGCCAGGTCACCACCAGCCAAACCGTGCAAGGCACGGCGCGCAGCACGCAAACCACCTACGACGCCTTCGGCCAGGTGCTGACCGAAACCGATGCGCTCGGCAATACCACCAAGGTCAGCGTCAACCCCGCCACGCATACCACGACGGTGACCACGCCCGGTGGCGTCACCACCACCACGGTGAAGGATGCCTACGGCGACACCGTGAGCGTGACCGATGGCGGCGGTAACATCACTACCTACACCTATGACGCCG
>NZ_BSOA01000061.1 GCF_030160275.1 Dyella flagellata | reverse complement strand
GACGGTCAGGCTGATTCCAACGTCGCCACGGCCACCATTGACGTGAAGGCCCGCAACCGCCGGCCGCACGCCAAGGGCCAGAAGGTCTACGTTGCCGAAAACGAATCGCAGCAGATCAATCTGATGCAGGACGCCTCGGATCCGGATGGCGATCCACTGACCTTACGTATCGTGCGTGGTCCGCGTCACGGCACCCTGTCGTTGAACACGGATGGCACCTACACCTACACGCCCATCGCGGGCTGGGCGGGTGAAGACAGCTTCAGCTTTGTCGCCAACGACACGCAATACGACTCGAACAAAGCCACGATCCACCTCGACGTCGATCCGCGCCCGGTGGCCCAGGACGAAGGTGTCAGCGTACGCACCGGCAAGTCCACCCCGATCTACCTGGTGCCCGACGAACATGCTCGTCGTTGTGACGACAACCACGACGATGACGACAACGGTGATGGTGACCACGGCGACGGCGATGACGACCTGTTCGCCAAGATTCTCAGCCAGCCACAGCATGGCAAGCT
>NZ_BSOA01000060.1 GCF_030160275.1 Dyella flagellata | reverse complement strand
ACAGCTCGCCGGCCACGCCGACCGGCACCGGCTGCATGTGCGCATCGAGGACGTACAGCTGCGTGTTCCAGATCGGCTTGCCGATGGGCACGAAACTGCCGAGACACGCCGATGCCGCCCCATATTTATAAGACGTCACCTGGATGGTGGTTTCCGTCGGGCCATACAGATTGACGACGGGCACCCCCCAGCACTGGATCACCTTTTGCGCCACTTCCACCGGCAGCGGTTCACCGCCGGCGAAAATCATGCGCAACGCCGGCCGTGCGTGGCCGCTGAGCAAGGCCGGAAGCATCGAAGGGACCCACTGCGTGAGCGTGATGCGGTGCTGCTCGCAATAGGCAAGCATGCCGTCGAAATCATGCTTCAGGCGGTCGGGCAGCACCTGGACCGGAATGCCGCTCAGCCATGGCATCCACCATTCCCATTCCGCGGCATCGAAACTGATGGATGTGCGTGCGAGCATGCGATCGTCTTTCGCGCATGGGTAACAGGCCTGCATCCAGACCATGTGGTTACACACGCTGGCATGCGCGACCACCACGCCCTTGGGCTTGCCGGTGGAGCCGGAGGTATAGATGACATAGGCCGGGTGCATCGGCTGCAAGGGACGTACGCGTTGTGCATCGTCCAGGTCACGCGCATCCTGCTGCGCCAGTTGCGCGATCACGGCTGCCTCATCCAGCGGCAACACGCAGGGTGCGGTCACGGACAGCGTCACGTCACGCTGCGTGATCAGCGCCGCGGCGCGTGCATCCTCGATCATGAAGGCGAGGCGATCGGCGGGATAGTCCGGATCCAACGGCAGGTAGGCCGCCCCGGCCTTGAGTACGGCCAGCAAGGCGACCGCCATCTGTACCGAGCGCGGCAACGCGATCGCCACCACGT
>NZ_BSOA01000059.1 GCF_030160275.1 Dyella flagellata | reverse complement strand
GAGCCGATCGGTCGGCGGGACCACTTCTTCGCGCTGGGTGGCCACTCGCTGCTGGTGATGCGGGTGGTGGTGCGCGTACGCCAGATGCTGCGGCGGGAGCTGAAGATGAGCGACCTGTTCGCGCATCCGGTGCTGGCGGACTTGGCGCAGGTGCTGGCGGAGGCGGCGCCGGTGACGTTGCCGCCGATCGTGCCGGCGTTGCGGCAGGGCCCGCTGCCGCTGTCGTTCGCGCAGCAGCGGCTGTGGTTCCTGGCGCAGCTGGAAGGGGTGAGCGAGGCCTATCACCTGTCCTTCGGCCTGACGCTGGAGGGGGAGCTCGACCTGGACGCCTTGCGGCGCGCCCTGGATACCGTGATCGCCCGGCACGAGGCACTGCGCACGACCTTCGTCGAGGTGGAGGGTGTGCCGGTGCAGTGCATTGCGGCGGAAGGGCGCTTTGCGCTGGAGGAACAGGACTTGCGCGGCCAGCCGGAAGCGGGGCGGTTGGCCCGGCGGCTGGCTCGGCAAGAAGCGAGGCGCCCGTTCGATCTGCGCAAGGGGCCGCTGATCCGGGGGCTGCTGCTGCGCTTGGACGAGCAGCGCTATGGATTGCGGGTGACGATGCATCACATCGTGACGGACGGCTGGTCGCTGGGTGTGCTGGTGGAGGAGCTGGGGGCGCTGTACCGCGCCTTCCAGCAGGGGCGGCCCGATCCGTTGCCGGCCTTGCCGATCCAGTATGCGGACTATGCCGTGTGGCAACGGCATTGGCTGGCCGAGGAGGGGTTGCAGCAGCAGGAAGCGTATTGGACGGCGGCGCTGGCGGGCGCGCCGGTGCTGCTGTCGTTGCCGACCGACCGACCGCGTCCGGTGCAGCAAAGCTATGCGGGCGGGTTCGTGCCGTGGAGCTGTCCGGCGGCGCTGACCGAGGGCCTGAAGGGGCTGGCGCAGCGGCATGGATTGACCCTGCACATGCTGCTGCTGGGGGCCTGGGCGGTGCTGCTGAGCCGGCTGTCGGGGCAGACGGACATCGTGATCGGCACGCCGGTGGCGAACCGGCGGCGGCTGGAGACCGAGCCGTTGATCGGGTTTTTCGTCAACACGCTGGCGATCCGGGTGGATGTGGGCGAGGAGCCGAGCGTGGGCGAACTGCTGGCGCGGGTGAAGCGGCAGTCGCTGGCGGCGCAGCAGCACCAGGACCTGCCATTTGAGCAGGTGGTGGAACGGGTGCAGCCGGTGCGTAGCCTGTCGCACAGTCCGCTGTTCCAGGTGATGCTGCAGTGGCAGTCGGGCGGCGGCCGGGGCGGGGATGCGCTGGCGCTGCCGGGATTGAGCATCCAGCGTGGGGCGCGTGCCGAAGAGGCGGCCCGCACGGCGAAGTTCGACCAGACCCTGAGCCTGGCCGAGGTTGGCGAGCGCCTGGTCGGGGGGCTGG
>NZ_BSOA01000058.1 GCF_030160275.1 Dyella flagellata | reverse complement strand
GTGGACCACGGCAAGACGACGCTGACAGCGGCGCTGACGAAGGTTGGCGCGGAGCGTTTTGGCGGTGAGTTCAAGGGCTACGACCAGATCGACGCGGCGCCGGAAGAGAAGGCGCGCGGCATCACGATCTCGACGGCGCACGTGGAATACGAATCGCCGACGCGCCACTACGCGCACGTGGACTGCCCGGGCCATGCCGACTACGTGAAGAACATGATCACGGGTGCGGCGCAGATGGACGGCGCGATCCTGGTGTGCTCGGCCGCCGACGGCCCGATGCCGCAGACGCGCGAACACATCCTGCTGAGCCGCCAGGTGGGCGTGCCGTACATCGTGGTGTTCCTGAACAAGGCCGACATGGTGGACGACGCCGAGCTGCTGGAGCTCGTCGAAATGGAAGTGCGCGAGCTGCTGTCGAAGTACGAATTCCCGGGCGACGACACGCCGATCATCAAGGGTTCGGCGAAGCTGGCGCTGGAAGGCGACCAGTCGGAAATCGGCGTGCCGGCGATCATCAAGCTGGTGGACGCGCTGGACAGCTACATTCCGGAGCCGGTGCGCGTGCTGGATAAGCCGTTCCTGATGCCGGTGGAAGACGTGTTCTCGATCTCGGGCCGCGGCACGGTGGTGACCGGTCGTGTGGAGACGGGCATCATCAAGGTCGGCGACGAAATCGAGATCGTGGGTCTGCGGCCGACGGTTAAGACCACGGTGACGGGCGTTGAAATGTTCCGCAAGCTGCTGGACCAGGGCCAGGCGGGCGACAACGTGGGTCTGCTGCTGCGCGGTACGAAGCGTGAAGACGTGGAGCGTGGCCAGGTGCTGGCCAAGCCGGGTTCGATCACGCCGCACACCGACTTCGAAGGCGAGATCTACGTGCTGTCGAAGGAAGAGGGTGGTCGTCATACGCCGTTCTTCAGCAACTACCGTCCGCAGTTCTACTTCCGTACGACGGATGTGACCGGCGCGATCA
>NZ_BSOA01000057.1:0-2500 GCF_030160275.1 Dyella flagellata | reverse complement strand
CACACGTACTACAATGGTCGGTACAGAGGGTTGCAAGACCGCGAGGTGGAGCCAATCCCAGAAAGCCGATCCCAGTCCGGATCGAAGTCTGCAACTCGACTTCGTGAAGTCGGAATCGCTAGTAATCGCAGATCAGCTATGCTGCGGTGAATACGTTCCCGGGCCTTGTACACACCGCCCGTCACACCATGGGAGTGAGTTGCTCCAGAAGCCGTTAGCCTAACCGCAAGGAGGGCGACGACCACGGAGTGGTTCATGACTGGGGTGAAGTCGTAACAAGGTAGCCGTATCGGAAGGTGCGGCTGGATCACCTCCTTTCGAGAGCGACAGCACCGCTGCCGCAAGACGTCCACACAAGACACCTGCATGTTTTCACGCAACTTCCGTGTTGCGAGGAAGTTTGATGATTGCGCAAGGCTGCGTTATTCGCCTTGGTAACCCATCAGACACCGGCATTCCTGCCGGACTCCTCAATAAAACCCGCTACGGACAGTAGCTTTGGCAAGAACCGAAGAGCATTTTGGTGGCTGCTAAAGAGGGAAGCTGGCTAGCGCCAGTCGCCAGGATGGCGACACTCAATAAACGGGTCTGTAGCTCAGGTGGTTAGAGCGCACCCCTGATAAGGGTGAGGCCGGTGGTTCGAGTCCACCTAGACCCACCATTATTTGGGGCCATAGCTCAGCTGGGAGAGCACCTGCTTTGCAAGCAGGGGGTCGTCGGTTCGATCCCGACTGGCTCCACCACTTCGGAAGACGTGAAAACGCAGCGCACACAAAAGATTAAACGAAACGATACGGCGTTGAGGCCGGTATTGTGTTCTTTGAAAATGTAAACGAGTGACAAGCGTCTTGGTTCGAAACTGAAACCGAGATGTGTCGTTGAGGCAACGACGAATGCGTTGTTTGGCAATCCCAATGTTCCTGAGGAGGAACGGGAGTAGCCCTGAGGCGACTTGGGGTTATATGGTCAAGCGACCAAGCGTATACGGTGGATGCCTTGGCAGTCAGAGGCGATGAAGGACGTGGCAGCCTGCGAAAAGTGTCGGGGAGCTGGCAACAAGCTTTGATCCGGCAATGTCCGAATGGGGAAACCCACTCCGTAAGGAGTATCACTTAGTGAATACATAGCTAAGTGAAGCGAACCCGGGGAACTGAAATATCTAAGTACCCGGAGGAAAAGAAATCAACCGAGATTCCCTCAGTAGCGACGAGCGAACGGGGAGTAGCCCAAAAGTGCATCATGTTTTAGCCGAATGGTCTGGAAAGGCCGGCCGTAGCAGGTGATAGCCCTGTAGGCGAAAAGGCACGGTGCATGAAATTGAGTAAGGCGAGGCACGAGAAACCTTGTCTGAACATGGGGGGACCATCCTCCAAGGCTAAATACTCCTGACTGACCGATAGCGAACAAGTACCGTGAGGGAAAGGCGAAAAGAACCCCGGAGAGGGGAGTGAAATAGACCCTGAAACCGTATACGTACAAGCAGTGGAAGCCCGCAAGGGTGACTGCGTACCTTTTGTATAATGGGTCAGCGACTTACTGTCAGTGGCGAGCTTAACCGTATAGGGGAGGCGAAGGGAAACCGAGTCTGAATAGGGCGAATAGTCTCTGGCAGTAGACCCGAAACCGAGTGATCTATCCTTGGCCAGGTTGAAGGTGCGGTAACACGCACTGGAGGACCGAACCCACATCTGTTGCAATAGATGGGGATGAGCTGAGGATAGGAGTGAAAGGCTAAACAAACTCGGAGATAGCTGGTTCTCCTCGAAAGCTATTTAGGTAGCGCCTCGTATGAATCTTCCTGGGGGTAGAGCACTGTTATGGCTAGCGGGCCATCGCGGCTTAGTAAACCATGGCAAACTCCGAATACCAGGACAGAATGTACGGGAGACACACGGCGGGTGCTAACGTCCGTCGTGAAAAGGGAAACAACCCAGACCCGCAGCTAAGGTCCCCAAGTTCATGCTAAGTGGAAAACGATGTGGAAAGGCATAGACAGCCAGGAGGTTGGCTTAGAAGCAGCCACCCTTTAAAGAAAGCGTAATAGCTCACTGGTCGAGTCGGTCTGCGCGGAAGATTTAACGGGGCTAAGCATGACACCGAAGCTCGGGGTGCACACGCAAGTGTGCGCGGTAGAGGAGCGTTCTGTACGCCTGTGAAGGTGGGTTGAGAAGCCTGCTGGAGGTATCAGAAGTGCGAATGCTGACATGAGTAACGATAATGCGGGTGAAAAGCCCGCACGCCGAAAGCCCAAGGTTTCCTCGCGCAACGTTCATCGGCGCAGGGTGAGTCGGCCCCTAAGGCGAGGCAGAAATGCGTAGTCGATGGGAAGCTGGTTAATATTCCAGCACTTGACTGTAGTGCGATGTGGGGACGGAGAAGGTTAGGTCTACCGGGCGTTGGTTGTCCCGGGGAAAGGCGGTAGGCATGTGGATTAGGCAAATCCGGTCCACTTTATGCCGAGCACCGAGACGAGCCCATAAGGGCGAAGTGACTGAGACCA
>NZ_BSOA01000056.1 GCF_030160275.1 Dyella flagellata | reverse complement strand
GCAGTCAGGGCACGTACACAGTGGTGATCACCGCTTGGGTGGCCGGATCGGTGTATGCCAACAGCGAATTCAGCCTGACGGTTCAACCGCTGCAGGCACCGACGTTCAGCGCGGCGGCGAGCAATGTAACGGCCACCACCGATCAGGCTTTCAGCTTCACGCAACCGAGTGCCACCGACGCGCAAGGGTTTGCGGTGAGCTATGCGGCGCTTTACTACAACGGGTCGGCCTGGGTGGGCTTGCCCTCCTGGATCAGTTTCAATGCCAGCTCGCTGACCTTCAGTGGCACGCCACCGATCGGCACCAGCGGCACCTTCCAGTTGGCGGTACAGGCCACGGCGGCCGGCCAGCCCGCCAGTAATGCTTTCACACTGACCGTCAATGACCCGGCGGCGCCCAGCTATTCGGGAGCAAGCAGCTACGGCTTCAACGGCGATGGCGCCATGCACTCCTACCCGAACGTGTTTCACGGCACGGGCCTGACGTATCAGACCAGCACCTTTTCGACGGCCGTGACGGTCAGCGTCGACAGTGCGGGCACGCTCTGGCTGTCCGGTACTGCGCCGTACAAAACGACCTTGAGCGGCTCGGTGGTCATTACGGCGACGGATTATCAGGGACGTGCGATCACCGAGACGATCCAAGTGCAGGTCGTGACGATGATGGGGACCGCCGCCGCCAGCCCGATGATGGCGACGTCTGCCGCCGCTTCAACACCAGCACCGGCACCTGCGAGCGGCCCCAATATCCAGGCCGATTGGTTCACCTACGACGCCGACGGTCGCGTGCTGGTGGCCGACGGTGCCTTGCAAAACGGCCAGATCGTCATCACCACCGCCAGCAACTCGGCCACCAACACGTACGATGCCGCCGGTGATCTGGCCACCTACACCACTGAGACCAGCGCCGGCCAATACCAGACGCAGAAAAACA
>NZ_BSOA01000055.1 GCF_030160275.1 Dyella flagellata | reverse complement strand
CACCGTAACTTCGGGAGAAGGTGCGCCCACCGGTGTGGTCACATGCGTGACTGAGCACTGATGGGTCGCAGTAACCTGGCCGCTGCGACTGTTTATCAAAAACACAGCACTCTGCAAACACGAAAGTGGACGTATAGGGTGTGACGCCTGCCCGGTGCTGGAAGGTTAATTGATGGGGTCAGCCGCAAGGCGAAGCTCTTGATCGAAGCCCCAGTAAACGGCGGCCGTAACTATAACGGTCCTAAGGTAGCGAAATTCCTTGTCGGGTAAGTTCCGACCTGCACGAATGGCGTAACGACAGCGGCGCTGTCTCCACCCGAGACTCAGTGAAATTGAAATCGCTGTGAAGATGCAGCGTTCCCGCGGCAAGACGGAAAGACCCCGTGAACCTTTACTATAGCTTTACACTGAACGTTGAGTTCTTCTGTGTAGGATAGGTGGGAGGCTATGAAACCAGGACGCTAGTCTTGGTGGAGCCAACCTTGAAATACCACCCTGAAGTGCTTGACGTTCTAACCTAGGTCCGTAATCCGGATCGGGGACCGTGTATGGTGGGTAGTTTGACTGGGGCGGTCTCCTCCCAAAGCGTAACGGAGGAGCACGAAGGTACGCTCAGCGCGGTCGGACATCGCGCACTGTGTGCAAAGGCATAAGCGTGCTTGACTGCAAGATCGACGGATCAAGCAGGTACGAAAGTAGGTCTTAGTGATCCGGTGGTTCTGTATGGAAGGGCCATCGCTCAACGGATAAAAGGTACTCCGGGGATAACAGGCTGATACCGCCCAAGAGTTCATATCGACGGCGGTGTTTGGCACCTCGATGTCGGCTCATCACATCCTGGGGCTGTAGCCGGTCCCAAGGGTATGGCTGTTCGCCATTTAAAGTGGTACGCGAGCTGGGTTCAGAACGTCGTGAGACAGTTCGGTCCCTATCTGTCGTGGGCGTTGGAGATTTGAGGGGGGCTGCTCCTAGTACGAGAGGACCGGAGTGGACGTTCCGCTGGTGTTCGGGTTGTCATGCCCATGGCATTGCCCGGTAGCTACGAACGGAAGTGATAACCGCTGAAAGCATCTAAGCGGGAAGCACGCCCCAAGATGAGATCTCCCGAGAATTTAATTCTCCTTAAGGCACCATCAAGACTAGGTGGTTGATAGGCGCGATGTGGAAGTGCAGCAATGCATTGAGCTAACGCGTACTAATGCGCCGTGCGGCTTGACCATA
>NZ_BSOA01000054.1 GCF_030160275.1 Dyella flagellata | reverse complement strand
CTGGCCTACCTCATCTATACCTCCGGCTCCACCGGCGTGCCCAAGGGGGTGGCGATCGAGCATCGCAATACGGTCAACCTGTTGCGCTGGGCCGCCACGGCGTTCGCGCCCCAGGCATTGGCCCGGACCTTGTTCGCGACCTCGCTGAACTTCGACCTGGCGGTGTACGAATGCCTGTTGCCGCTGAGCGTGGGCACGCAGGTGCACCTGGTGCCGCATCTGCTGGATCTGGCCCAGCAGCCGTGCGAGGTCAGCCTGATCAACACGGTGCCATCGGCCATGCAGGCGCTGTTGCAGGCCGGGGGCGTGCCGCGCGGGGTCACCACGGTGAACCTGGCCGGGGAGCCGTTAACGCAGGCCCTGGTGGATCGCCTCTTTGCCGCCACCGAGGCGGGCATGGTCTGCAACCTGTACGGTCCCTCCGAAACCACCACGTACTCGACCTGGCTGGCGATCCGCCGAGGTGAGACGACCGCCCCGCACATCGGCCGGCCGATCGCCCACACGGCGGTCTACATCCTGGACGCGCAGCGCGAACCGG
>NZ_BSOA01000053.1 GCF_030160275.1 Dyella flagellata | reverse complement strand
TGCTCCAGGACCGAGCAGGATTTGCGAAACCCAGCTGAGACTCGACGCTAATCAGGTGCTTGCAGGGGAGGGGGCAAATACTCGCCACCTGAAAGATCTGGCCCTCCGGGCGTGAAGCTGCCTTCAGCCGGCCAACGCCGCATCCACGATGCCCTGCGCCTCCTGCAGGATCGCCTGCAGGTGCTCTTCGCTGCGGAAGCTCTCGCCGTAGATCTTGTAGATCTCCTCGGTACCCGACGGGCGCGCGGCGAACCAGCCGTTTTCGGCCATCACCTTGATGCCACCGATCGGCGCATTGTTGCCGGGTGCGCGATCGAGCACCCCGACGATCTTCTCCCCGGCCAGCTCCTTGCTCTGCAATTGCTCAGGCGAAAGCTTGGCGAGCCGGGCCTTCTGCTGCGCATTCGCGGCAGCGTCAACGCGGCTGGAATACGGCTTGCCCAAGGCACCAGTCAGATCGGCGTACAGCTCGCCCGGATCCTTGCCCATGCGTGCGGTCATTTCCGCGGCCAGCAGCGCCGGCACGATGCCGTCCTTGTCGGTGGTCCAGACCTTGCCGTCATGGCGCAGCATGGAAGCACCCGCGCTTTCTTCGCAGCCGAAACCCAGCACGCCATTGAACAGGCCGTCGGCGAACCATTTGAAACCGACCGGCACTTCATACAGCCGGCGCCCCAGGCGCTCGGTCACGCGATCGATCAGCGAGCTGCTCACCACGGTCTTGCCCACGCTGGCCTTGTCGGTCCACTGCGGGCGGTGGCGGAACAGATAGTCCACCATGACCGACAAGTAATGATTCGACGGCATCAGCCCCACACTGCGCGCGACGACGCCATGGCGGTCGTGGTCGGTATCGCAGGCAAACGCCACGTCGTAGCGATCCTTCAAGCCGATCAGGCGCTGCATCGCGTATTGCGAGGAAGGATCCATGCGGATCTTGCCATCCCAATCCACGGTCATGAAACCGAAGGTGGGATCGACCGAGTCGCTGACGATGCTCAGGTCAATGCCGTAACGCTGCGCGATGGGTTGCCAGTAATGCACGCCGGCGCCGCCCAGCGGATCGACCGCCATGCGCACGCCGGAACTGCGGATCACATTGAAGTCGATGATGTTCTTCAGGTCCTCGACGTAACGCCCGAGGAAATCGTATTCCTGCACCAGGCTGGATCGGCGCGCCTGCGGATAGCTCATCCGCTTCACCCCGTCGAGCCGGCTTTCGAGCAAGGCATTGGCGCGTTGCTGGATCCAGCTGGTGACGTCGGTTTCGGCCGGACCGCCATTGGGCGGGTTGTACTTGAAGCCGCCGTCGGTGGGCGGGTTGTGCGAAGGCGTGACGACAATGCCGTCGGCCAATCCGTCGAGGCGATTGCGGTTGTAGGTGAGGATGGCATGCGACACGGCCGGGGTGGGCGTGTATTCGCCGCCAGCGGAAATGGCTACCGCCACCTCATTGGCGACCAGCACTTCGAGCGCGCTTTCGAACGCCGGCTGGGACAGCGCGTGCGTATCGATGCCGATATACAGGGGGCCGGTGATGTGCTTCTGGCGACGGTAGTCGCAAATGGCCTGGGTGATGGCCAGCACGTGCCATTCGTTGAAGCTAGCCTCGAACGAGCAGCCGCGATGACCGGAGGTGCCGAAGCTCACGCGCTGGGCGGGTTCGGTGGGGTCCGGGCGCAGCTCCGCATAGGCGTCCAGCAGCTTGGGCACGTCCACCAGCATGGCTTGCGGAGCGGGCTTTCCGGCGCGGGCGTCAACGTTAGGGTTCACGTGTTGGGGATTCCTGGTTGAGGGGTCACATGCTCCAGCCCCTGCTTGCAGGGACTGGAGCCGATCAGGCAGCGGCGCATTATCGGCGACGGCACATCAACCCTTCGTCTGTGCCGCGTTGACGGTGGCGATCCGTTCATGCGGCGGCCCGCACCAGTTCGGCCGCCAGGGCCGGCAGCTCGCCGATGGCGTTGATGGTGTAGTCGGGCCTGGGCTGCAGCTCGTCCAAGTTCGCCCGCAAAGCGTAATGCCCCTGGCGCACGAACACCGTGGTGAGGCGATCGCCGAGCAGGTGCTTCATCTTCGCCAGCAGGTCCGGCTTGTCATCCGCCACCACGTAGTGACTGGCCGGATAGCGCGCCTGCATCTGCTGCAAGGCCAGTTCCTTGTGCACGAAGATCAACACTTCCCCGCGCACGACGCCACGAATGCCGGCGCGCTCGATCTTGTGCGGCTGGAACGCAACGTCTCCGTCGGAAAGGATCACCGCCCGGCCAAGCTTGTTGAGCTCGTCGACAGCCTCCAGCGCGCCGGCGTACAGCCGGTGCTCGAAGGGATAATCGAGCAGCCAGTACGCCAAGTTGAACACGCCCGGACGGGTATCGTTCTCCAGGCGGAAGCGCTGCAGCGCGCCTAAATAATCGACGTAACCCAGCGAAGTGCGCAGCTGTTCGTAGATCGCCCAGTAGCGATCGCATTCGGCCTGGCCGAACTCCCGCGTGAGATGCGCGTGCAGGTCGGCAGTGAAGCGGTCGCTGTCGAGCAAGGTATTGTCGACGTCCAGCAGGAATACGTGCGAAGCGTTGGCTTGATTCACAAATAAACATCCACGTGGTGCTCGCCGCCATCGTCGATCAGCGGCAGGCGGTCACCTTCGACCGGCTTGCCGTTGAACAGGATGCGGCGCGGTTCCGCCCCGTCCTGCGCCACGTGCACCACGATCTGGTAATCAGTCTCGCGGTGCCGGTAGCTCAGGCGGTACTCCGTCCAGTCTGGCGGAAGCACAGGGGCGATGTACAGGCTTTCCCCCTCCACGCGCAGGCCCAGCAGCGATTCCATGATCAGACGGTACATCCAGCCGGCGGAGCCGGTGTACCAGGTCCAGCCGCCACGGCCGTCGTGCACGCCGCCGAAATAGACATCGGCGGCGACCACATAGGGCTCCACCTTGTACCCATCGATGCGCTCGCCGCCGCCGTGATGGATCGGACTGATCATGCGTAGCAGTTCCCACGCGCGCCGCGCATCCCCCATGTCAGCAAAGGCCATCGTGGCCCAAACGGCGGCATGCGTGTACTGGCCGCCGTTTTCCCGTACGCCGGGCACATAGCCCTTGATGTAGCCAGGGTCCATTGGCGTGCGGTCAAACGGCGGATCGAGCAGTTGGATGATGCCGGCGGCGCGCTTCACCAGATACCGGTCCAGCGATTCCAGCGCCTGCTTTCGGCGCTCCGGTGGCGCCGCGCCCGATAATACCGACCAGCTTTGCGCGATCGAGTCGATGCGGCATTCCTCGTTCTGCTTCGAACCCAGCGGCGTGCCGTCGTCAAAATACGCGCGCCGGTACCACTCGCCGTCCCAGGCGTGCTCGTTCAGCGCGGCGGCGAGCTTGCCTGCCTGCTCTTCGCAGCGCTGCGCGAAGCTTTCATCCTGGCGGCGCCGCGCGGTCTGGGCAAACGAATTCAGCACTTCGTACAGGAAGAAACCCAGCCATACGCTTTCGCCGTGGCCCTTTTCGCCGACCTTATTCATGCCGTCGTTCCAGTCGCCGGTGCCGATCAGCGGCAGACCGTGCGCCCCAAGCGCATCGATGCCGCGCTCGATCGCCAGCACGCAGTGCTCGTACAGCGTGGCGCTTTGCTGCGAACGCGCCGGCAGGTCGTAATAGGATTCCTCCTCCGGCCGCAGCGGCCGCCCTTCGATGTAGCCGATGCGCTCGTCCATGACGCCGGTGTCGTGCGTGGTATGGACGTAGCGGCTGAGCGCCAACGGCAGCCACAGGTAGTCATCCGAACAATGCGTGCGCACGCCGCGATCGGAAGGCGGATGCCACCAGTGCTGGACATCGCCTTCCACGAACTGGTGCGCCGCGCACAGCAATAGATGCTGCCGCGCGCTGTACGCGCTGGCGTGGATCATCGCCATGGAGTCCTGCAACTGGTCGCGGAAACCGAAGGCGCCACCGGACTGGTAATAGCCGCTGCGGCCCCAGAAGCGTGCGGCGATGACCTGGTACATCAGCCAGCCGTTGGCCAAGGCATTCACGCCGATGTCCGGCGTGCTCACCTGCACCTTGCCCAAGGTCCAGCGCCAATGCATGCGCACTTCCTCCAGCGCTGCCGCGGCCGCGCCGGAGCCGCGATGGCGATGCGCCAGATCGCTCGCCGCCCTGGCATCAGGCGCCGCACCGAGGCGGAAAATCACCTCGCGGGATTCGTCCTTGCCCAGCTCGAACGGC
This sequence comes from Dyella flagellata, assembly GCF_030160275.1. Lineage (GTDB taxonomy): Bacteria > Pseudomonadota > Gammaproteobacteria > Xanthomonadales > Rhodanobacteraceae > Dyella_B > Dyella_B flagellata. The sequence goes on along the minus strand of NZ_BSOA01000053.1, from coordinate 149,015 downwards.
ACCTGGATCGCCGCGCAGGGATCGAGGCCCGCGCCGATGCGCCCGGACAGGCCGATGCGGCTGAGCGCAGCCGGTGCCCGCGGATGGCCATTGCGGCCCAGGAATTCCATGCGGTCGCAGGTCACGCTGCGGCTGCCGGCATCGGTATCGAAGAACGCCACCCGGCCCGGAAACTCCGTGTTGTACGCATTGCGCGCCAGCAGGGCGCCAGTCGCCGGATCGGATTCGGACACGATATGCATGGCGTACTTGTTGCGCATATCGCCCAACACCCACTCCACGTACCCGGTCGCGGACAGGCGCCGCGCACGGCCGGAGCGGTTAGACACCCGCAGCACCCAGAACTTCACCGGCGCGTGCAAGGCCACATACATCCACAGCTCGATATGAATGCCGTCCTCGACGTGCTCGAACACCGAATAGCCAAAACCATGTCGCGTTACATAAGTGCCCTTGCCACGATGCGGCAGTGGCGTGGGTGACCAGTAGCGGCCGGTGTCCTCGTCGCGCAGATAGACTGCTTCGCCGCAGCTGTCGCTGACCGGATCGTTGTGCCAGGGCGTAAGCCGGAATTCGTGCGAATTCTCCGCCCAGGTGTAGGCGCTGCCGGCCTCGGAGACCACGCAGCCGAAATCGGGATTGGCCAGCACGTTGGACCACGGTGCCGGCGTGTGTCGGCCTGGACGCAGCACGATCACGTACTCGCTGAGGTCGGGCGAGAAACCACCGTAGCGGTTGCTCAACTGCAGTGTGTCCAAAAGCGTTTGGGTATCGTCCTCGATCGCCGTGGTCTCGGGCGGACCGAGCCTGCTAGTGCTCAGCGCCGGCAGTTGCGGTTCCACCCGGCGGCGCTCGATCTGCTCGGCCAGCGTGCCGCGACTGTCATAGAGCACGATGCGCGCCACCGACTGCACTAGCACGCGATCCTCCGTCGACAACTGCTGCGAGGGACGCACGAAAATGCCGCCAGGGCGGTCGATCAGGTTCGCTTCCGTGCTCGAAGCGATCAGGCCGAGGATCAAGTCCTGCAATTCCTGCCGGTAGCCGGCCTGGTCCTCGTTCCAGATCACCAGGTCCACCGCCAGCCCTTTCATGCGCCAATACGCGTGCGCTTGCACGAGCTGCCGCACCAGCTCGATGTTGGCGATGTCGCCGATGCGCAATAGCACGATCGGCAAGTCGCCTGAAATCGCCTGCCCCCACAGGCCCGACTGCCCACGGCGATTGGCCTGCAGCACGCTCGTTTCGGCCCGCATCAGTGTGTTGGCGTAAAGAATGGATGCCGCCATGCGCTCATACAGCCGTGCGTCCACATGGGTGGCGTTGAGTTGCTGCAACAGCACCTGGCTATGCGTCCAGGCTAGGTCGAACACGCGATCGGCCAGATGGCGGTCACGGTACTTCTCGGCCAAGTGCAGGCAGCTGTCGCGCTGCTCAGCCACACCGGTGACAACATCGACGGTGGCCGATGCTTCCGGCGGTAGTGTGATGCGTACACGGATGGCCACGATTGGATCGAGCACCGAGCCCACCGTGTTGGAAAGTTGGGCATGCGACGCCAGCTTGCTCAGCGCCAACGGCTTGGCCATGCTGCGGCCGCGTCCGATGAATTTCGCGCGATCCGTCTCGTAGGAAATCTCATCCACTGCCGCATCGTGGACCGCGATCAGGTGACACATCCACGGTACTCGTTCATCGTTGGCGCGTGGGCGGCGCGTGCCCAGCAGGGCTTGCGTGGCCGCCACCCATTCGGTCTGCACGAACAGGTTGCTGAAGGCCGGATGTGAAGCATCGGCCATCGGTGGCGCGATCACCAGTTCCGCAAACGTGGTGATCTCGATAGTGCGCGGACGCCGGCCGCGATTGGTCAGGCGCACGCGGCGCAACTCGATGTCGTCCTCCGGCGATACGACGATCTCGGTATGCGCGTCGTAGTGATGCTTGCGTATGCGAAACTCCGCTCGCGCGTCGGAGAAGATGGCTTCGTAGTGATCGGGCCTGGCCAGCGTGGGCTGATAGGTGGTGGACCAGAACTCACCTGTTTCCACGTCGCGCAAATAGCAGAACTGACCCCAGTTGTCGCGCGTATAATCCTCGTGCCAGCGGTGCACGGCCAGGTCGCGGCAACGGCTGTAGCCGCCGCCGGCACTGCTCATCATCACGTGATAGCGGCCGTTGGACAGCAATTGCACCGCCGGCCGCGGCATGTCCGGATCGCTGAACACGCGCAGCGGATTGTCGGCCGTGGCGATCCCGGCCTGCAGCGATTCGAAGCTGATGCTCTGCAGGTATTCGGTGGCGTTCTTCGGCACGCGCTCCTGCAACAGCAAGGCAATGGCGCGGAACTGTGGATCGTTGTCGAAGCGTTTTTGCATCGGCTGGTTCAGCAGCAGGTAGGCCAGCGACAGCAGGCTCATGCCCTGGTGGTGGGCCATGAACGAGGACACCGTCACCGCGTTCTGTCCATGCGGCACGCGTGCCGGCGTATAGTCGACCGCTTCATAGAAACCAAAGCGCCCTCGCCTGCCTTCGGCCGCAAGCCGATCGAGGTTGGCATAGGCCTCGACCGGCGCCACCATCAAGGCCATGACACATGCATAGGGCGCGATCACCACGTCCTCGCCCAGACCGCGCTTGAGCCCTAGACCGGGTACGCCGAAGGCGCGGTACTGGTAATTCAGATGCACGTCGACGGTGTTGTAGCCGGATTCGGAAACGCCCCATGGCACGCCGGTCTGGCGGCCGTATTCGATCTGACGCCGTACCGCGGCGCGGCAGGTCTGGTCCAGCAGCGTGCCCTGATAGCTGGGCATCACCAGCATCGGCATCAGGTATTCGAACATCGAGCCCGACCACGACAGCAGCACCGGCTTGCCGCCGGCGGTGGTCAACAGGCGACCCAGCGCAAACCAGCTGTCCTGCGGCAGTTGCCCTTGCGCGATGGCGAGATAGCTCGCCAGGCGCGCTTCCGAAGCCAGCAGGTCGTAGCAGCTTGCATCCAGCCGGCGCTCGTCGACGTTGTAGCCGATCGACAGCAGCTTCTTGCGCGGGTCGAACAGGAAACGGAAATCCATGACGGCCAGTTCCGAGATGTTCGAAGCCAGGCGCAGGATTTCATCGCGGCGGGCCTTGGGACCGAACGGATCGCTGTCGTTGTTGGTGCCGGCCGCGATCAGCACCTGCCGCAAGCTGGGAATGCCCTCCTGCTCGGCCAGGTGAGCCGTCCATGCCGAGGCCAGATCCACCTCATGGCGCACATCGGCAAGCTGCTCGCACAGGCGCTGGAACCAAAAGTGCGCTTCAGAACTTTCATCGTGGGGCACGAGGGCATCAAGATTGCCGATGCGCATCTGCAGGTCCACCAGATGGATCATCACGCGATCGAGCGTTGCCGGCGGTTGCCGAACATTTTCGCGCAACAACTGGCGCAGGCTGGCGATGGCGGCATTGGAATGGCCTTCCGGCAACGCATCGCGCAGCAGCGTGAGCGTATCGCGCAGGCCTTCCAGCAGGCGCGGATGGAACAGCGGCTCGTCCAACAACGCAAGCAAGCCGGGTCGCAACACCAGCAGATGCGCGGCGAGATTGCCGCTGTCCACCGAGGAAACATAGTTCGGCGCCAACGGCTGCAGCGTGACAGTGTCGTACCAGTTGTAGAGATGTCCGCGATAGCGCGACATGCCTTGCAAGGTCTGCGAGGTCTTGGCAACGCGGTCGAGCAAGCGCGCAGCGCTGATGAAGCCGAAATCGTAGGCGGCGAGACAGGACAGCAAGGACAAGCCGATGTTGGTGGGCGAGGTGCGATGCGCCACTACGTGGGCGGGTACTTCCTGCACGTTGTCAGGTGGTAGCCAATTGTCCTCTGCCCCTACATAGGTTTCGAAGAAGGCCCAGGTGCGGCGCGACAACGCGCGCAGGAAACGCATCTCCCGCCGCGACGGGGCAAAGGCCGCTTCTTTGCGTTGCCCGCTCGACCACTGCACCACGGCAGGCCCGATCAACCACAACAGCAGCACCGGCACTGCAGGAGCCAGCGCGAGGGGCTGCCGCGACCACACCGCGATGATAGTCAGCACGGCCAGCACGGGGTTGATCCACATCACGCGGTAGGTATACGCGATCGAGCGCATTCCTTCCTGCGCCACGTCGCGCGAAGTGCGCCATTGCAGCAGGTTTCGCCGGCTCACTGCCATGCGCCACAGCGTGCGCAGGATGGCATCGAGGCTGTAATACGCTTCGTGCGGCAAGCTGAGCAGGTTAAACAGGGCACGCGCGAGATGTTGGCCGGCCGGCGTTATCGCCGACTTCAGGTGCGAGGTCAGCGTAATGTCTTCCTGTTTCTGCGCGATCGCCAGCAGCGACGACAACAGCGGCAAGGTGAACAGCAAGGCCAATACAGCCACTGTCCAGATGATCGGCTGGTTCAAGCAGCCCCAGGCGATCAGGAACAAGGCCAGGAACGATGGCGCCACCAGGCTGCGCCTCAGGTTGTCGAAGATCTTCCAGCGCGACAGGCCGCCCAGCGTGTTCTTCACCCATTCGCCCCGCGCGTTCGGTACGCGCGGCAACACCCATGGCAGCAATTGCCAGTCACCGCGAACCCAGCGGTGGCGGCGCTGATAGTCGCCGACATAGCTGGACGGGTACTCCTCGTACAGCGGCACGTCGCTGAGCAACCCCGACCGCGCGTAGCAACCTTCAATCAGGTCATGGCTCAGGATGGTGTTGTCGGGAAAGCGGCCATCCAACGACTGCGTGATAGCGTCCACGTCATACACGCCTTTGCCGATGAACGAACCTTCGCCGAACAGATCCTGATAAACATCCGAAACCATGCGGGTATAGGGATCGATACCCACTTCGCTGCCGAACAACATGGCGAAGCGCGAGCGTCCGCTGCTGGGCAGGCTGATGCCAAGTCGCGGCTGCAGGATGCCGTGGCCGCGCAGCATGCGTCCTTTCGACGCGTCGTAGAAGGGACGGTTGAGCGGGTGTGCCATCACGCCTGCAAACGCTTGCGCAGCGTCGCGCGGCAGTTGCGTATCGGCATCGAGTGTCACCACGTAGCGGATGCCACGCAACACTTCGATCGGCCCGACCGTGAGCATGAAGGGGCTGGTATCACCTGCGCGCAACAGATTGTTGAGGTCGGTAAGCTTGCCCCGCTTGCGCTCGTAGCTCATCCACAACTTGTCGGCGTGGTTGTAGCGTCGCGGCCGGTGCAGCAGATAGAAGCGGTCGCCTGAGCCGGGCGCGTACTTGGCGTTCAACGCCTCCAGATACTGGCGGGCCAGGCGCAGGATGGCCTGGTCGTGTTCCAATCGCTCCTCGTCCGCGTCCTTGAAATCGCTGAGCAAGGCAAAATGAATGTTCTGATCGCGGTTGGCGAGGAAATGCACTTCCAAGGCCTCGACCATGTCTTCCACGTCCTGGCTGTCGCCCAGCATGGCAGGCACCACCACCAGCGTGCGCGACGAAGGCGGCACACCGCGCGAATAGTCCATGCGCGGCAACATGCCAGGCGAAGTCGTCAGCGTAACCAGCCAGTTCACCAGCCCCAGCGCAAACTGGCTGGTGGCAAGCAAGGCCGGGATGGCGATCAGTACCAAAGCCCAGCTCCCATAGCGGTTGGTGCCAGCGGCGTATACGATCGGCGCGGCGAACGCCAAGGTGAGCAGCACGATCAGCCCCGCGTACCATGCCAACGGCCGGCGCAACAGCCCGCGCCGCAGGTTCATCCAGGCGTGATAGCGATAACCGGCCTTTTGCTCCAGCGCCGGCAAGCCCTCATCGATCAGGTAATAACCGGCGTGGGCCTGGATAGCTTCAGGTGCATGCTCCGCCGCCCAGGCACGCGCAAGCTCGATAGCCTCATGCGCCACTTCCCCTTCGCCAAGCTGGCTGGCGCGCGCCAGCCGCTCGATCACATGGCGGTAGTGGTCGCGGGTGGCGAAATCCATGTTCGGATAGACGCCGGCCGGGTCCTGCTGCAGCGTCTGCTCGACGATGCTCAGGCGCTCGACGAATGCATGCCAGTCGATCGCCGACAGATGGCGCAGGCTGCCGATGCTGTTGCCGACGGAAACCTGGTTGGCCGCCTGTTCCTGCGCTTCGAGCTGCAATTGGTGCTCGGTGTTGGAGCCGCTTTCGGCCAGGCGCTGTTCGACCCAGGTCAGCGGCATCGCCAGCACCGTGCTCTGCCCTTGCAGGCGGCGTGCGAGTTCCGCCACGAAGGCGCTGGTCATCGGCGGATCCGAACGCGCCATGTCGGCGACGCCGATCACCACGCTCTTGGGATCGCGCTCGGCGATCTCGGTGAGCAAGTCGGCCCATTTACCGGCCTGCTCGCGATAGTGCCAATCCGACAGTACCCGTACAGCGGCGCGGCGCAGGTTTTCGATCAGCGCCAGACGCAGCATGATCGGAATGGCCCACAACTCGCCCAGTTTCAGCGGCTGCACGCGCTGGTAGGCGGAAATGAAGCGGCCCAGGCTTTCGTCGTCCACGCGGCCGTCGCCGTGCGAGATGGTTTCCAGCGCCAGCACATACACGCGCGGCAAGCCGCTCCCTTCGCCTTCCTGCACCAGGCACGGCAGCTCGCGGTTGTAACGCCGTGGCAGATGCTTGCGCGCAATGCGGATCTGGTCTTCGATCAGGTAGTAGTTGTCCAGCAGCCATTCGGCGGCCGGCGAGATGCGCCGGTTGCTCTTGGCCGCTGCGGTCAGCGCTTCGCAGGCCTGCAACAGCAAGTCCGCATTTTCATCCAGGCGCTCAAGCAAGCGGTCCGACGACGAGCGCGGGCTGAGCTTGTGCTGCCTGGCCAGCGCCATGCCGTGCTGCTCCATCTGCTCGGCGCTGAACAGCTCCGCGCGTAGCGCGGGCTCCATCGATTCCTCGGCTGCTGCCAGCGATACGGCGTAGTGCGTAGCCGAATGAGTGTGGAGTGCTGCCTGTAAAAGAACGGATTGGTCGGTCCTGAACATCGCTCCGGGTCCGGCTCGGCAGCCGCCTGCCGCCGGAGCATGCCGATGCTCTGGCGTTCTTCGCACGCCAGCGGGCATGCGTCACAGTGCGCTGCGTTTAAAAAGTAGCTGCCGGTACGTGAAATTCGGGTACGCAAGCGTTAGATCATAGGCTGGGATGGCAATCCCAGCATTGCCGAGGATGTGCATCGCGAAGCTGGGATTGTCATCCCAGCCTACGGGCCGCCCTTCGTTCTAGGAATTTTCTGAATTCCTTCGTCCCAGCGAGCTGATACAGTCCGCCCGTCATGACTCGATGACATCGTTCAATCTTGGGGGTTTTTACATGCATGGCATTCTCGCGTGGCTGATCATCGGCGCCATCGCCGGCTGGCTGGCCGGTCAGTTCGTCAAAGGCAGCGGCTTCGGTTTGCTGGTCGATATCATCGTCGGCATTGCCGGCGCCTTCATAGGTGGTTGGTTGACGGGGGTGCTTGGCATCCACCTCGGTGGTGGATGGATCATGTCCATCATCACCGCGACCCTTGGTGCAGTGGTACTGCTGTTCCTTATCCGCTTGGTAAAACGGGCCTGACCTGAGGCAACACTAGACCACCGATGGACAGACTCCATCGGTGGTCTGATTCTTTGCATAACCGCCGGTGTGTAGGCTGGGATGACAATCCCAGCTTATTGGCAGTCCGCAGATGCTGGGATTGTCATCCCAGCCCACCTTCACTGGGCGTGTCCGGACATGACCGCTTGCGGCACCGCAACCGGCTGCACTGCCAGGTGCTCGATGGCATAGCCGGCATCGGCCCATGCATCCAGCCCGCCTTGCAGCGGACGCACTTTGCGGTATCCCATCATCAGCAGCCCCTTCGCCGCCGTAGCCGCGGAAACCTCGTTCGGGCAGCTGCAGTAGATGACCACTTCCTGATCGATCGACACGTGCACGAGTTCCTGCTCGATGCCGCCAAGATTAACCATCAACGAACCGGGAATGATGCGGCTGTCGGCCAGGCGCGAGGCCTGCGAACGCACATCCACTACCACCGGCGCCTTGCCGTCTTCAATCAGGCGATGGAGGTCATCCACGCTGATGCGCGCCAGTCGCAAGGCCAGCAGCAGCCGCTTGCGTTGCCACCATTTCACGATGACATAGGCGATCAGCAATGCCGACAGCACTTCCACCGCCACCGTGCCGGCGCTGGCCAGCGCAAACAGCACGCGGTCGATCTGCTGCGAAAATGCGTAACCCAGACCGACGATCAGCCCGATCCAGATCAGCGAACCCAGCGCATCGAGCAACATGAACACTTGCGGGCGCAACCTCATCGCGCCCATCAGTGGCGGCGCGATGGTGGAAAGACCCGGCACGAACTTGGCGATCAGCAGAATCTGGCCGCGCCAACGCTGGAAGCGCAGTTCCGACTGCTTGACGCAGGAATCGGGGGAAAGCGAAATGCGGCAAAGCGTGCGCATCACCGACGCGCCATAACGGCGGCCCGCCACATACCAGGCAAAATCGCTGATCAGGCACGCCAGCAGTGCCACCAGCACTACCCCGACCAGCGGCAACTTGCCGGTGGACGACAACGCCCCGGCCACGACCAGGGCCGGCACCGCCGGCAATGGCAAGCCGGCCTGCTCCACCAAAACATTGATGAAAATCAGCAGCAAGCCATAGTCGGCAATCAGTTCGACGATCGCATGCGCCACTGCAATAACCTCGGGTCGGGACGCCTGCATCGTTGGGGTTGGCGAGTTCAATTGCAAGGTGGTTGGCGGGGGTTTTGCGGCCAAAAGCAGCCCTCCCCTGCTACACGCAAGGGAGGGAGTGCAGGCGAACCAACTCAGGCGTTGCTCACGCCCGGCTGCGCGGACGTGGTCAGGCTGGGCCTGGCCACGTCTTCGCCCAGCAGGAAGCGGAAGATCAGGCCGCCCGCTGCGCCACCAAGCAACGGCACCACCCAGAACATCCATAGCTGCTGCAACGCCCAGGTGCCCTGGAACACCGCCACGCCGGTGCTGCGCGCAGGATTCACCGAAGTATTGGTGACCGGGATGCTGATCAGGTGGATCACGGTAAGCGCCAGGCCGATCGCCAGCGGGCCGAAGCCAGCCGGTGCGCGGCGGTCGGTAGCACCGTGGATCACGATCAGGAACATGGCGGTGAGCACGAACTCGCTCATGATGCACGCCTGCAACGAATAGCCGCCGGGCGAATGCTCGCCATAGCCATTGGAGGCGAAACCGCTGGCCGTGGCGTCGAACCCAGGCTTGCCGCTGGCAATCACGTAGAGCACGGCGGCGGCGACGATTGCGCCGATCACCTGCGCAAGGATGTAGGGAATAACGTCCTTGGCGCTGAAGCGTCCGCCGAAGAACAGGCCCACCGTGACCGCGGGATTGAAGTGCGCCCCGGAAATGCCCGCGCAGGCATAAGCCATGGTGACCACGGTAAGTCCGAATGCCAGCGCCACGCCGGCGAAACCGATACCCAGATTCGGAAAGGCGGCCGCCAATACCGCGCTACCGCAACCGCCGAGCACCAACCAGAAAGTGCCGAAAAACTCGGCACAAAGTCGCTTGAACACCATTGTCGTCTCCCATGAATGAAACGGTGAGCGAGACCACGCTGCTAGGCTTGCGCGGCCGCCTTACGTCCCCCCTTGGTCCCTTGCAGGCACATCCGATGCCCTCAAGGACATGCGCGTAATAACACGCTGCTGGTTTGGACGGAAGTGGATGGTGCGAGTGCCATAAAAAACGGGATGCGCCACCTTGCGGTGACGCATCCCGTCATTTGCTTGCAGCCGCCGCTTGGCACAACGGCTTTAGGCGAGGATCAGAGCGCCGCGTCCTTGAGCTTCTTCAGCGGACGGATCTTCACCTTCACGGTGGCGGGCTTGGCGGCGAACCACTGCTCTTCCTTCGTGAAGGGGTTGATGCCCTTGCGCCGCGGCTTGGCCGGCACATTGACAGCGGTGATCTTCAGCAGACCAGGCAGGGTGAACATGCCGGCGCCCTTCTTATGCACCGACGCGTGCACCACACCTTCCAGCGCGGACAGAACGCCACGCACGTCCTTGGACGCAAGACCCGTGGTTTCCGCCAGATGCGCAACCAGACCGGACTTGCTCAGTGCGTCTTTGATCGGCTTCGGAGCCGCGGCGGCCTTGGACGCCGACTTGCCTTTTGCTGCCTTCTTTGCCATGGACTACCCCATCGTTATTTGGATTGTTGAAATATGCCTTTCGGCGAGCGAAATGTAGGGGAAATTTGTGCGCTCGCCAACTAGCCAAGGCAAAAAAAGCCCAAAAAGATGCGTTCGGACGGACCTGCAAGCCTAAAACCCCTACGGAAGCAAGCTTTTTGCCAGCATAAAAAGGGCCACCGCCGTGATCACAGCAGCAAAAAGCAGGCTGAGCACACCCCGCACGGCGGACAATTTTTCGGCAGCCCATGAGCCCAGCCAGCCGCCTGCTACACCGCCGGCAACGAACTTCCATGCCATTGGCCACGCTACCCAACCGGCTGCGGCGTAGTTGAGCGCAGCCGTCAGGCCAAATGCGCCGACACAAAACAAGGAAGTGCCGATCGCCTCGATCATCGCCATGCCGCTGGCGAACACCAGGCCTGGCACGATCAGGAAACCGCCGCCAATACCGAAAAATCCCGCCAATCCGCCCGCACCGAATCCCGCCGCGCCCAGGCGAGAAAACATGTTGCGGTGCGGATAACCCTTGCCATCGTGCTCCCGTCGGCCGCGCAGCATCAGCGCGGCAATCGCCAGCATCAACAGTGCAAACAACACCAGCAAATGCCGGCCATCGACCAGCTTGCCCAGGCTCGAACCCATATAGGCGCCGACCATCCCGGTTGCGGCGAAGGTGAAGGCCGCACGCCACCGCACGTGGCCGACCCGGGCATGCGGGATCAGATTGGCAAAGGCATTGGCGGCGACCGCCAGTGCACTGGTGCCGATCGCCCGATGTGGGTCATGCACGCCCACCACATAGAGCAGCATTGGCATGGAGAGAATCGAGCCGCCACCACCGATCAAGGCCAGCGAAAAACCAACCAGCGATCCGCACACAACAGCCAACAGGTCGTGTAGTGGAAACAAGGACACGGCTTACACCCGCTGCCAGGATGCGCAGATTAAACCGCAATCGATAGCACGGCGTCTTACGGCTGCTTCCCGGACACACAGTTTCATTCGTAAAAGATCGCCTGGTGAGCGCGGCATGCTGTAGTCACGCTGCTATGGCATCAAGGCTGTCCAATTGCGCGCGTGCGAATGCCTGCCCACGCGAGCTTTCACAGCATTTCAGTGAGATTTCAGCGCAAGAAAAACACGTCGTGTAGATGTGTTCTTCATTCCGCTATCACTGAAACTGCCATAAAAAACTAATCTGTTCGAACGGGCACCAGGGGACGTGCCAGGTATCACTGCCAGCCGTGCAAGCGCAGATTGAAACCGCCCTCAAGAGAGCAAACGGCAAGACCCCAGGATTCCATTCCATGCATGATGAAATGAAGACAGCAACTATCGGACCGGATACACGACATCACCATGAAACCGTCGCCACGCGGGCTCCCGTAAGCGTAGTGGTTCCCTGTTATCGCTGTGCCGCAACCATTGATGAGGCCGTCGGCTCGATCGCAAATCAGACTTTGCTCCCTGCCGAAGTCCTGCTGGTGGAAGACTGCAGCGGCGATGGATCCCTCGCCGCCTTGCAACGAATCGCCGCAGCCTACGAAGAGGGCTGGATCAAAGTGATCGCGCTGGCGGACAACGGTGGCCCATCGCGTGCGCGCAATATCGCCTGGGAACAGGCCACACAGACCTACATCGCCTTCCTCGATGCCGATGACACCTGGGCGCCGCGCAAGCTGGAATTGCAAATGGCGGCGCTGAAAGCGGACCCTAGCATTGCGCTGATCGCGCATCAGATGGTCGTTCGCGAGCGCGGCACACCGATCCCAGCACCGCAGGAACCGATCCAGACGCAGATCATCGGGCGCTTCCGAATGCTGTTCCACAATCCTCTTCCGACCGCCTCGGTGACGCTGCGTCGCGACCTGCCGTTCCGCTTCGACGAAAAGGTGTGGTTCTCGGAAGACTACCTGCTGTGGTCGCAGATCCGGTTTTCCGGTCATCGCTGCGCCAAGATCAATCAGGTGCTGGCGATCTGGAACGCACGTGCTCCCGGCCAGCATGGGCTCAGCGATGACTTCATGGCGGTCCATCGCGCCCGTCGCATCATGCGTCGCCGGCTGCTGCGGGAGGGCTACATCAGCCTGCCCGAGTACCTGTTTACCCGTACGGTGGGCCTGGTGGCGCGTGTGCGGCGCAGCGTGAAGGCGCTTGTGCACAAGGAGGCCGAGTATCACCGGCCCCAGACCGATCGGCCTCAACCAGGCTAGCCCCTGGCTGGGATGACAATCCCAGCTTGCCGTGCTGCATCTCGAAGCTGGGATTGTCATCCCAGCCTACAGGCATCAATGCGAATGCATATCGTGCATGTCGTCTTTGTCATGCCCCATATCCATGTCTTCATCCGGTGGCGCCTTGGCGACGATGTCCTTGTATTGCGCCGGCGTCATGCCGGGCAGCGTGCGCACGAAGGCGACGATGCTCCAGATGGTCTGGTCGTCGTGCGTGGCGCCCCAGGCCGGCATCGCGGTCAGCTTGATGCCATGCTTGATGACCCAGAACGCCTCACGCGGATCGATCGGCTGTTGGTCGAACACGGGCGGCTGCGGATAAAGACCGGCACGCAACTCCGAATCGTGCATGCCCGGCGCAAGGTGGCAGCCGGTGCACATCGCCGCATACTGGCCCGCCCCTTTCAGAATCAGCGCAGGATCGTTGAGCTTGGGCACGCTGACCGATTCGGCCTGGTGCTGGATCGAGCGGCTGCGGACCATGCTCAAAAAGCGATAGGTAGCGGGCCAATGCGGAACATCCGCGCCAATGTTGTAGTTGCCAGACCCGGCGTAGACGTAGCCGAGCAAAGCCAGAATGACAAGGACCACAATCGTGCTGATGATGGTTTTCATGGCAGCTCCCTAAAACCAGAAACGGACGCCGGCCACGACTTGCCGGTCGAAAACAGGTTCGCGATCCACGCGAGCGAACGTGGCGGTGGTACCGAAGCGACGGGACCATACTACGCCAACATAAGGCGCAAACTGCCGCGTGATTTCGTAGCGAAGGCGTAGCCCAAGCTGGGTATCGGAAACGCCGCTGCCAATGCGTTGCGCGGGATCGTCCTTGCCGTAGAGATTGATCTCAAGCTCCGGCTGCAGGATCAGGCGCTGGGTGAACCGCACGGTGTATTCCGCGCGCAAGCGTGCGGCTAGGCGCCCCCGGTCGCTGAGGTAGCCCGTTGCTTCCAGTTCGAACCAGTACGGCGCCAGCCCTTCGACGCCGAAGGCGGCCCAGTTGCGTTGCGGCCCCAGCCCCAGGTCGTGGCGCACGCCCAGCTGGGTAGCCCAGAAGGCTGACACGGAATGGCCCCACAACGCTTCCAGATCGCCGCGCTCGATCCGCCTGTTGCTACCCTCCCCTTCGCTGCGCAACCACAACTTGTCGCTGTCGTTGCCGTACCAGGCTTCGGCCTCCCATGCCGGGCCATTGCCGCCATAGCCATGGGTGAATTCCAGTTGGTCGACGAGCAGCATGCCGTAGCGCGCGCGATCGTTCATGTCCATGTCCTGCATGGCCGGCGGTGGTTCGTCGTGATGACTCATGGACAAGGCGTCTTGCGCCAGGCCGGTACCAGGCAACGTAAGCGCCAGACATGCCAACCACGCACGTCGCCACCGGCTGTGGATACGTCCGTTCATGCCACTTCCACCTCACGGAACATGCCCGCCTCCATGTGAAACAGCATGTGGCAGTGATACGCCCAACGCCCGGGGTTGTCGGCAGTGACCGCATAGCTGATTTGTTGGGCTGGCTGCACGCTGACCGTGTGTTTGCGCAGTTGGAAGTCGCCGGCGGCATTTTCCACCTCGCTCCACATGCCATGCAGATGGATCGGGTGATGCATCATGGTGTCATTGACGAGCACGATGCGCAGACGCTCGCCTTGATGGAAGCGCATGGGCTGCGCATCGGAGAATTTCACGCCGTCGAACGACCAGGTGTAGCGCTCCATATTGCCGGTCAGGCGCAGCGTGATGTCCCGCTCCGGCTCACGTTGGTCGAGCGGACCGCCGATCGTATGCAGATCGACGTAGGTGAGCACGCGCCGGCCGTTGTCGCGCAAACCCACGCCAGGGTCGTCCAGGTTCGTGCGCGGCGTCTGCACGCGCATGTCCACGCCTGGCTCCGTTTTCAGTTTGGCTGCGGGTGCGTGATCGTCCATGGCCATGCCGGGCATGTCCTGCATGTTCGACATGCCAGGCATCCCCTGCATGCCGCTACCATGCGATGACATATTTCCCATCATGTCCTGCATGCTGAGCCATACGCGCGGATCCATCGCCGGCACGGCGGCCTCCATGCCTGGGCGCGGTGCCAGCGTGCCGCGCGCGTAGCCGCTGCGATCGATGGATTGGGCAAACAAGGTGTACGCGCGATCCTCCTGCGGTTCGACAATGACGTCATAGGTCTCGGCCGGGACGATGCGCAATTCATCCACCGGCACCGGTTCCACGTCTTGCCCGTCGGCGCTGACCACGCTCATTTTCAGGCCCGGAATGCGCAGGTCGAAGATCGTCATGGCCGATCCATTGACGATGCGCAGACGCAGTTTTTCGCCGGGATGGAACAGGCCGGTCCAATTGCCGGCCGGCGTGTTTCCGTTCATCAGATACGTATAGGTATACGCCGTCACATCGCTGAGGTCAGAGGGATTCATGCGCATCGCATTCCACATCCGGCGCTTGGCGAAAGCTTCGCGCAGCCCCAGGTGCTGCGCATCGCGCATGAAATCGGCCACGCTGGGCTGGGCGGTGTTGTAGTAGCCGCTGTCTTTCTTCAGGCGCGCGTAGATGCTCGCAGGATGGTCATCGCTCCAATCGTTGAGCAGCACTACGTAATCGCGATCGGCGGCAAAACGTTCACGGCCTTGCGGGTCGATGATCAAGGCGCCAAGCAGCCCGGTCTGTTCCTGATAGCCCGAATGCGCGTGGTACCAGTAGGTGCCGGACTGCCGCACGTCGAAGCGGTAGACGAAGCTTTGCCCGGGGGCGATGCCGTCGAAACTGATGCCAGGCACGCCATCCATGTCAAACGGGAGAATGATGCCGTGCCAGTGGATGGAGGTCGGCACGCGCAAATGGTTCGTGACACGCAAGCGGACTTGGGTACCTTGCTTCCAGCGCAGGATAGGCCCAGGCAGGCCGCCGTTGACGGTGGTGGCGATGCCGGGCGTGCCGGTGTAGTTCACTCGCGTCTGGCCGATGTCCAGGGCGAAGTCCGTGCCACTGAGCACAGCGGGGCTGACAAAGCGGTTGGCGATTGCGGCGCGAGCCGGCCCCATCAGGCCCAGCGCGGCCGTAGCGCCGCCCACGGCAAGACCCTGGACGAATCGCCGCCGCGCCTCGTCGACCGCTGGCGGCGGGTAGAAACTGTTCATGCGACAACTCCCAATGCGAAGCGATACTGCAAGGCGGATCGCGCTAGATGCGCGCACCGCCGAACGGTTATGTCACGGACGCTTCAGGCTGCGGGTGGCCGCAAGGGAGGGATCAGATCAGGGGTAGGCGCATCGAGACTAGGCATCAATGCACGCATGACGGCCAGTTGCGCAGGCCCGTGCAAAGCCTCTACGCAAGGCAGCAGCGCCGCACCGCACATGGCTTCGCAATGACAAGCCGGATGGGTCGTTTCACCACAACAATGATCAGCGTGCTGGCCACCTGCCGCCGTGCTGCCGGCATGCATGGCGTGCTCCATCGTCATCGAAGCCATGCCCATGGAGTGTTGATGCTGATCCGCCATGACGCCGGCCGAAACGGCCGGCACGGACACCGTCATCAGCAACCATGCGAGCAAGGCCATTACACGCACAAAGCGTGAGCTGGCGACGCGGCGTGGGGAAAACGACGGGGACATGCGGCAAGCTTATTGCCGGCGGGTCCCCGGCGGCAACTCTGGAGCAAGTCCAGGCTTGCTGGTGCACGGCGTCAGCTTGATGCGGCAAGCGCACTCGCCCCGATGTGCTCCTTCGCTCACTTCACAACATTCGCCTGGCTGTAGCCCATGTACAGCCCGATCTTGTCGCCGGCCTTCAAAGTCGCCATCGCGGCCGGGGGAAAGTGCACGCGCAACGCCATGCCTTCGGACATCACATCCACGATGCCGCTCTTGGGGTCGGCCTTGGTGACCGTGGCGGGCATGGTGTGCATGCCATGCATGTTGACCATGTCGTCGCTCTTGATGGTATGCGACATCTGCGCTCCTGCCTGCTGTCCTTGGCTGGGCATCGAACCGGGTGGCGGCTGATCTTGCGCCGTGGCCGATGCGATGCAGCCCAGTAGCGACATGCCCAACACGCAAGCTGAAAGACTGAACGAACTGGCACGCATGATGGTCTCTCCTTGGCGGGAAAACCGAAGCCTGGTCATTATCCGGGCCACGGCGTTCACACAAACTGAAAATCAGGTGGTTGAAGGAGGCGACAATGTCTCGGACTCAAGCGCCGTATAGTTGAGCCTACGACTCTAAATTGCTGCCCATGACATCCGACGGCATTCATACGATCGATACCGGTTTTGTACGGCCGCGGTTCGATGCAGCCTACCTGCTGGTTCACCGCGGGCATGCTGCATTTATCGACTGCGGCACTCATCATTCCGTGCCCCGCCTGCTGGCGGCGCTGGCCACGGCCGGCCTCGATGCATCGGAAGTGGATTGGCTGATCCTCACCCACGTGCATCTCGATCACGCGGGCGGCGCGGGTGAGCTGATGGCGCGGCTGCCCAACGCCAGGCTGGTGGTACATCCCCGGGGCGCCCGGCATATGGCCGACCCTTCCCAGCTATGGGCCGGCGCCACTGCGGTCTATGGCGAAGAAGTCATGCAACAAGCCTACGGCCGGCTTCGCCCGGTGCCGGCGGAGCGCATCGTCGAAGCACCCGACGGCCACGTCGTCGATCTACGTGGCCGCCATCTGCGCTGCCTCGATACGCCGGGTCACGCCAAGCATCACATGGCCCTGTACGACGAGCAGGCCAATGTGTGCTTCACCGGCGATACCTTCGGCCTCTCCTATCGTGAATTCGACACCCGGCTAGGGCCTTTCATCCTGCCGACCACCACGCCGGTGCAATTCGATCCTCAAGCCTTGCATGCTTCGATCAGGCGCTTGCTGGCGCTCAAGCCTGACGCGATGTACCTCACCCACTTCGGCCGCGTCGAACAGGTCGAGCGGCTGGCCGGCAAGCTGCATGCACTGATCGATGCGATGGTCGTGATTGCGCTCGACGCCAAGGATTCATCGGACCGCCACGCACGGCTAGTGCACGAATTGACCCAGCTGTATGCCGCGCACACGGCGGAACACGGCTGGCATGGTGATCGCGAAGCGCTGGTGCATTGGCTGGGGACGGATATCGAACTCAACGCGCAGGGACTGGGGGTATGGCTGGATCGCTTGTAGGCTGGGATGGCAATCCCAGCCTATGCGCTTCATAAATCACGCGAGCCGCGTGCCATTCGGTACCGAGCGCTCGATGCTGGTGATCACCACGCCCTGCTCGGTGGGGAAGCCGGTCAACAGGAATTGCGAACGGAATGGCCCGATCTGCTTTTCCGGAAAATTGATCACCCCCACGATCTGCCGGCCAAGCAATGATTCGGGCGTATACAGTGCGGCGATCTGCGCGCTGGTCTTGCGCTCGCCGTAGGGACCGAAATCCGCCCATACCTTCCAGGCCGGCTTGCGCGCCTCGGGAAAGGCTTCCACGCGCGTGATCGTGCCCGCCACCATCAGCACCTTCTCGAAATCCGCCCAGCTGATTGCTTCTGCCGCCACTGTCTGCACGTTCATCCTTCCAGACTCGTCTTGAACCAGTCGTTGAATTCCTGCCACCAATAGCTGGCCTGCGCCGCCAGCAGGCCGAAGGGCTTGTAGGCACGCGCAAGACCGTAGTCGGCAAACTGCCGCCAGCCCTCATCGCCGTCGGCGATGGCCGCGGCCAGCAGTTCGCCGGCCGCGCACGTAGGTGCCAGGCCGTGACCGCCAAACGCCTGTGCCCACCATAGACCATCGCCAGCCGTGCCGACCTGCGGCATCTGGTGGCGCGCATAACTCATCAGACCGGACCATGCGTAGTCGATACGAACGCCTTTCAGCGTGGGGAAAACACGCAGCAAGTCGCGGGTCAGCACGCGCTGCACGGCCGCTGCGGAACGATTGCGAATCGAGATCCGGCCGCCCCACAGCAGGCGCGTATCGGGCAAGGGTCGGTAATAGTCGAAGGCGAAGCGCGTGTCGTAGACGGCTGCACGCGTCTGAAGGCATTCGTCCAAGCGATCGCCCAGCGGCTCGGTCACCATGACATAAGTGGCGATCGGCAGCACCGCGCGATCGATCTGCCGGCGCAAACCGGCGAGATAGCCGCCACACGCCAATACTACGTGTTCGGCCTGCAATTCGCCTTGCGGCGTGCTGATGAGCCAATGGCCACCTTCACGACGCAGGCGCCAGACATCGCTGTTTTCGCAAATACGCACACCTTGCTGCACGGCTGCCGCGGCGAGTCCGATAGCGTAATTCAACGGATGCAAGTGCAAAGCATTGCGTTCGTAAAGCCCATCGTAATAGCGCTCGCTACGTACCCGCTCGCGCAGTTCTTCTTGCGGCAACCAATCCCAATCCACACCGTATTGCTCGGCAAGCAAACGCTGCCGTTTGCGCAGCACGTTCGGATCACGGAACCAGTTGGCCCAGATCACGCCCTGATCGACCATGTCGCAAGCCATCGAGTAGCGAGTCACGCGCTCGCGTATTCGCTGCACCGCCGCGGTGGTGAGATCGAAAATGCGCTTGGCGCGCTCATCGCCCTGCTGCCGATGCAGCGCTTCCTCGCCGAGCGAATAGCCACCAAAAACGAATCCGCCATTGCGACCCGACGCGCCAAAGCCGACCTGCTCTCGCTCCAGCACAACGATGTCGCGCACGCCTCGCTCAGCCAGCCCCAATGCGGTATTCAGCCCGGCAAAGCCGCCGCCGATAATTGCCACGCGCGCTTCAGCACGGCCCTGCAGCGGCGCATACGGCTCGTACGGCGTGGCCGTGGCGCGGTAATAGGACGGCACCGAGGCTTGCTTCATGGAGATGAACCAGGCGGCTAAGGCAACCAGGATAGCGTAGGCTGGGACGCCAGTCCCAGCCTACGCAAGTTTATTCCGTAGTCGGATTATTCAACCAAGGTCACGTCCAGGATGCGCTGATCGGCCAGCCCATGGTCATCCACCACGCGCACCGTATAGCGCCCTGCCCCATGCGGCTGCCAATACAACGGCTCGCCGGGGGCGCTGCGGCCTACGTAGGCATCGTCAACGAACCAGTACAAGTTGTGCACATCCGCGTCGTTGGTCACGGTGAAGGGGATGCGTTCCTCGCCTAGCTGCTTCAGGCGCAAGGTATAGGTACTGCCGCGCAAGGGTGAAGTGATGCTAGGCGGCAGCCCGTTCACGTGCTCGCTGCCGCTGCAATCGGGATTCACCGGCGGGTGGCGGCGCGGCATGCCGGCCTGCTGGAACACGCGTTGCAAGTCCGAGGGCCAGAATTCGTAGACCTCTACATGCGTGCGCTTGCCGTCGAACGGCGGGCAGGCGGGCATGCCGGTGGCGTCGTCCATCACCACTGGTCGATAGATGTTGTCGACGCGAATCGGCGATTTGCCGGGAATGAACCAGGCCGGGCCCTGCTGCGGACACCACTGAGTCGGCAGGTTGCCGCTGGCCAGGCAGACCTGCACGCGCCGCAGACCGGCCGGCATGGCACGTATCGGTTCGTTCAACGGTACGTGTTCGGCGCGCAGTGCGTCGATGATCTGAAAGTACAGCGGCGCGGCAGCCTCCACCCCTACGAACGCAGGATTGCCGCTGCCATCGAAATTGCCGATCCACACCACCAGCACGTAGGGCCCGAAGCTGCCCGCTGTCCAGGCGTCGCGGAACGCCCATGAGGTGCCGGTTTTCCAGTACACCGGCAGGCGCAGTCCCTGCGCACCGATCACTTCGTCCGGCCGCGGGTTCTGGCGCAGGATGTCCATCACCATGTAGCTGGCTTCGTCGCTCAACAGCCGTGTTCCTTCCGGCTCAGGATCGTCGGCGCGCAGGCGTAACGGACGCAGCACGCCTCGATTGGCGAGCATGGCGTAAAGCTCGGCCAGCTCCTGCATGCTCACCTCACCGCCACCAAGCACCAGCGACAGGCCGTAGTGCTGTTCGCTGGCCAGGCGGCCAATGCCCGCCTGTTGCAGGAAATCGTAGAGACTGGGCTCATGCAGCTGGGAGGCCACCCACACGGCGGGAATATTACGGCTGCGGATCAAAGCCTGCGTCGCGGTGATCGGTCCCAGAAAATGGCCGTCGAAGTTTTCCGGCGTATACGGCCCGAACGCTGTCGGCACGTCACGCAGCACAGTTTGCGGATGCAGCACGCCTTGATCGAAACCCAGCGCATAGATGAAAGGCTTCAGGGTCGAGCCCGGTGAGCGTTTCGCCAGCGTGCCGTTGACCTGTCCCTGGATGGCGGCATTGTGATAATCGGCCGAGCCGACCATCGCCTTGATGCTCATGTCGCGGGTATCGAGCAGCAAGGCCGCGGCGTTGACGATGCCGCTTGATGCCTTGCGTTTTACATACAAGGCGATCTGGCGCTCCAGGATATGTTGCAGATCCAGATCCAGCGTGGTGGTCACCATAGCGCTGCGATTGCTGTCATTGAGTTGTTGCGCGGCCAGCACCTGCTCCACCGCGTGAGGTGCTTCGAACGGCAGGCGGCTGCGCGCACGAAGCGCCAGCGGCAACGCGAACAGCGGCTTCAGCCCGGCATCCTGCGGGTGCCGGCTCAACCAGTCCTGGTACAGGCGATTGCGCGCATCGGCCAAGCCGCTGCTGATCAGCGCATTGTCCACACCATCCCCGCTCAGCAAGTGCCGCGACGGATTTTGCGGGATCACCGCCAGCGTCAAAGCTTCGGGCAAGGTGAGTTCGCTGGCTGGCTTGCCGAAATACACCAGGCTGGCGGTGGCGACGCCCTGGACGTTGGCGCCATAGGGTGCGAAGTTGAGATAGGCCTCCAGGATGTCGTGCTTGGAATAGAACAACTCCAGCTGCACAGCGCGCCCGATCTGGCGCAGCTTGCCCAATGGCGTGCGTGTATTGAGCCCCCATAGCAAGCGCGCCAGCTGCATCGTGACGGTCGAGCCGCCTTGCGGGGCGCGATGCCGCACATAGGTAACCCAGGCACCGCGCAGCAAGCCATAGGGGTTGAATCCGGGGTGCCATGCATACCAGCGGTCCTCGTGCAGCAGCACACCGTCGACCAGTTGCGGGGATATGTCCTTGAGCGGTACCCACAAGCGATATTGCTGATCGCTGGCCAGCGTCAGGCGCAGCAAGTGTCCCTTGCTGTCGTAGACCGCGGTGGAAGAAGGCAGCCAGCTGCGCAGGGCCGGGTGCGGCCACAAACGACAACCAGCCAGCACTGCCAGCAGCAGTGCCGCCGCCACCAGCCAGTTTTGCCAGCGCGCAATCCAGCGGCTGGCAATGCGCAGGTGTTTCATGATCTGCATGCTTAGCATCACCAGCGTAGGCTGGGATGCCAATCCCAGCTTTCTACCCGGCTTGCGGATGCTGGGATTTTCATCCCAGCCTACGACTCACCGCGAGGTTAGGGGCTGCCGACTCGTTCAAGGTTTGTCCACTACCTTCAACGACTCGCCACCGGCCGAACGCGCCTGCAAGGTACGGTCATACATCGACTCGGCATAGGCCGGCGGTATGGCGAAGGTACCTGCGTTCGTCGCACGGATGCGGTACACGAACTCGCGCACGTCCGGCGTCGCTTCGCCATAGATCACCACGCGATCCTCGCGAATATCGGCGTATTCCGGCCTCCAGGTCGACTCCGACAAACCGATCGGCGAACGCCAAGCCGCTGGCGCGCTGGTATTGCTGTCTTGGTTGCCATCCTGGCCCTGGTTGCCTTCATTGCCATCGTTGGCCGAGGCATCGCCGCTCTGCGCGGAATTCGCCGCCGGTGGTTCGATCACCGGTTCGAAGCCGCCGGGCAACAGGTCCACGATGGCGACGTCGCCGACTGCGTCGCTGCCGGTAGCGCGGATCTTCACGTGCACGTCGATCTCTTCGCCCAGCGTCACCGAATCCAGGTGCTTGCCTTGCGTATCGGTGTATTCGCGCACAATTTCGATACCTTTGGCGATCGCCTTGTCCGGCTGCACGCGGTCATAGCCACTTTGGCTGGCGACGCGCCACGCCGGCAAGCTGCTCTGATTGAGGAAACGCAGCTTGTTGGCAGCGGCATCCCAAGTGCCGGCCTGCAGCAGGCCTCCCTGCAGGCTTGAGATGGTCTTGACGCTGCCATCGGCATGCACTTCCTGGATGCTGAACTTGTCCAGCTCGCTGGAAGCCTGGCTGGCGTAGCTGTCCAACGCCAGGATCGTCATCGCCGAGGAAAGCGTGTTGTAGTAGTTGTGCGTCAACGGCCAGGCAATGTTCTCGAACACGCGCGGCGGCAGGGCCTTGGCGCGTTCGGGGAAGTGCTTGGCCAGCAGGTACAACACGCTCGAATCGCGCACCAGCGGATCGTAGTAATAGTAGTAGGCGTAGCTCTCGTCCGGCTTCGAACGCGTCAGCAACTGCTCCGGCCCGGCGATCAGGCGACTGGCTTCGTCATCTTGCTTGAGCAGTTTGTAGGAAGCGGCCAGCCATGCCGCGGACAGGTCGTTCTTCCAATCGTTCGGATACGCCTGCTGCAGGCGCTTCTGGATCGCTGCCAGCGCATTGGTGGTGACATTGCCCTGGCGCGTCAGCAGGTAGGCCGCATAGGCGCGCTGGCGTAGCGTGTACAGGGAATCCATGCCGTCATCGGCGGCCAGCTGCTGCAGGTACTTGTTGCCTGCGTCGATCATGTCCTGCGGCACGGGCGTGCCGCGATCGCGCGCTTCAAGCAGGAAGTTCATCACGTAGACGGAGACGAAGGGCTGCGCGTCGGGCGTGGCCGACCACAAGCCGAAGCCGCCCGCGCTGTTCTGGCGTGTATGCAGCACGTCGAGCAGCTTGTTCAGCGCTTCCTGATTGCTGATCTGCTTCTCCCCTTCTGCCATGAAGGCCGGCTGCAAGGCATGCGCGAAGATCGGCACCTGCGGCCACTTGCTCACGATCAGGCGCGGCATCGCCATGCTCACCACCTGTTCGCTGCAGTAGTTCTGGTAGTTGACCAGATAGCTGGTGATGCCCTCCCCCAACACGACCGGCAACGGCGAGATCGCAGCGTCGCGCGCCACGTAGGCGTCGAACATTTGCCGCAACGGCGACAGCTCCGCCTGGCTATGGGTGAACACCTGGCCGACATCGACCTGCGTGCGGTAAGCCGCCGCCGGACGTACCGACACGTCCACGGCTTGCTGCGCGGATTTGCCGGCATAGCCGGCGGTGAAAGCAAGGTGGCCGGAGCCAAGCTTGTCGGTGGCCTTGACGCGGAACTTCACCACGCCTTCGCGCATTTCCGCCAGGCTGATGTTCTGCGTGGCCGCGCCCATCACCTGCAATTGCGGACCGGTCTTCAGGCTTACCGCCACCGGCACCTGCTTGCCACCAAGGCCGGTGAGGTTGTTGGCAACACCTACGCTTACTTCTACTTCATCGCCCGGCGCCAGCGTTGTCGGCACATTCGGCGAGAGCACAAAGTCGCCACGCACCGTCGTTGCGCCTTCATAAGTACCGATGCGATCCGGCGACACGGCTACCGCCATCACCCGCAGCTTGCCGTTGAAGTAGTCCGGCACGGTGTAGGTGAAATCCTTGTCGCCATCGACGTCGACGATGCCCGACCAGTACACCACCGGCTTGTCGCGCTTGCGCTTGAACGGATTGAGCTGGCGGCTGATCGCCGCGTCCGCATCACCGCCCGGCGCCGCCGCCAGGGCCATCAGCTTTTCGAAGTCCGGCAGGATCAGGTCGAGGATCTGCGAGGTTTGCACTTCAAGCATCTTCTTGCGGAAGAAGTACTTCAGCGGATCGCCCAGCTTGTAGCGCGCCACCTGCAAAATGCCCTCGTCCACCGCGAACACCACGGCCTTGGTCGGGTGATCGGCGTGCAGCTTGAAGGTCACCGTGTCGCCCGGCTTCACCAACGCCGGCGAATCGACCTTCAGCCCATCGCGGCGCGCATCCAGATTGACCGAGAACGGCACCACGCCGTAGCTCAGCGGGCTCATGAAGATTTCATCCGACGACGGATCGCGAATGAACTGCACGTTGATGTAGCCGTTGCCTTCGAAGTCCTTCGGAATGGTGATGTGCTGCACCGAGCTGGTGGTATCGGCATGGAACCACGCGTGCGCGTACACCTTGTCGCGCTCGATGGTGATCAAGCCACTGCCGACATAGGGCGCGCGCACGGAGATGTTGACGGTATCGCCCGGGTTGTAGTCGGCTTTCTCCAGCGTGAGCTGCAGTTCCGCGTTGCGGTCCAGCGAGCGCGAAAGATTGGCGTCGCCGGCTACGGAATAGCTCACGCGGTTCACTTCCACGCGATCGCTGGCGCGCAGGATCACCAGCGCATAGTTGCCCGGCTTGCCGGTGGCAAGCGTGTAGTCCAGGCCGCCGGAGGGAAGGCTCAGCGCCTGCTCGTTGACCGGGATTTCCTTGAGCTTGGATTCGTATTTGTAGACGCCCGAATCCTGCTTGGTCAGCACCGACACATAGCGCTGTTCGATCAGCTGGGCCTTCAAGCCATCGAGCTTGATCGACTTGGCCTGGGGATCGATCGCCACCAGGTGCACTTTGCGCTCGGCATTGCGGGTGATGTAGTTCAGATCGTCCACGCTGCGGTAGCCGATCAGCCAATCGTTGCTTGAAACCAGCGATTGCGTGGCGGCTGCCACGCTGCGACCGCCTTCGGGTTCGTGCGCCTTGGCCAGGAAGTACAGCTGATAAGTGGCATCGGCGTACTTCTTCAGGTCCAGGTCGAACTCGGCATGGCCCTTGTCGTCGGTCTTGCCGTCCTGCAAGTTCTCCTCATAACCGTCCTTGGCGCGGCGAACGTCGTAGAACTGATAGTCGGGCCAGCTGTGGAACGAGGGCCATGCCGGACGCAGCGTGAGCGTGGCTTCCACTTGGCGGTCCGCTGCCGGTGTGCCAAACAGGTTCTGCGCATCGACCAGGCCCTTGAGACCATCGGGCTTGACCCAGCCCTCGGCCACCTGGCTGGACAGCTTGGCGCTGACCTTCATGCGGTCGGGTTGGAACTCCTTGACCTGCACGGTGGTGTTGCCGATCTGCGTATCGGCCTTGCCATCGCGCACGATGTACAGGTTCACCGTCCACGTGCCGGTCGGTGCGGTTTCCGTCGGCGTATAGGTCAGTTCGCCGAAGCCCGAATCGTCCATCTTCAGCGGAATCTGCTTCACCGTCACGCCACGCGGATCGACCACTTCGGCCTGCAGCGGAATGCCCGCGACATTGCGCGTCCAGCTAGCGGCCCTGACGATCAGGCCGATGTGGATATCATCGCCCGGACGGTAGATGCCGCGATCGGAGAACAGATAAGCCGACAACGTACCGGGATTGACGGCGCTGGCTTCACCGCCAATGTCGAAGCGCGAATAATCCAGTTGCCGGTCGCTGCCGCTGATCGGCAGGAACGACAAGTCATCCGCCTTCTTCACCACATACAGCGCGGGGCGCTTTTCGCGGTCCAGCCCCTTGAAAGTGGGGAAATGCACGGCGCCGTCGGCCGCCGTGTCCTGCGTGAACAAGGTCTGGCCGTTGACTGCCAGCACGGACACGGTGGCGCCCGCCACCGGTTGGCCCGTATGGATCGACTGCACGAACACGTCCTGGCTGCCATCCAGCGAACGCTTCACCAGCAGCCCTAAGTCGGTGACCACGATCAGGCGGCTATCCAGCGCGGTATTGGCTGAGTCCTCGCCCTCTTCGGAGTTGCCCGATTCATTGCTGGAAGAAGTGTTGTCCACGTCGGGATCCGGCTGTGCGCCGGGCGGTGGCGGCGCAAAGCCTTGCTTCGCCAGCTCCCTGGCCTTGGCAGCCTGTTCGGCCTGTTTCTTCTCCTGGGCCGGGTCGAAGTCGTACAAGTGCAGCAAGAACACGCCGCGCTTGCCCGATTGCAGATATTGCCCCAGGTCCACGCCTTCATAGTGGGCGTGCGCGGGATCGTTGGCCGGGAAAGCACGCTTGACCTCGAAGCGGTCGACGATGTGCTCCTCGGTGAATTCGTAAGGCAGCTGCGGGTGCTTGTAATCGCCCTGGTTGAGGCTGACCAGGTGCTGCAATTGCTCCGGCAGCACCCGGCCGATCTGCAAGCGCATGCCGGTCATGTTGCGCGATACCACCGAGACTCGCTTGCTGCCGCTGAGCGAAAGCAGCGAACCGTCGGCCATGAAACGCAGCAGTTTCGGATAGTCCGGCACGGTGACCACGGCGGTCCTGGGATTGCCCAGCACATAACCGCCGAAGGACCTCAGCCCTTTCTCCACGCGCACGTAAATGCGCTGGCCGGGATCGGCATGGAACTTGAAACTTTGCAGGGCCTGGTAGTCGTTTTCCGTCGGCACCACTTCCAGCGCCAGTTGCTTGGACTGACGCAGGACGTCTTCGCCTACTTCGTAGGAACTCCACGAGTAGTTGCCTTGTTCCTGATCGGCCTCATCCTGATTGTCCTGGCCGCTGTTGTTGTCCGACTTCAGGGCGTGGATCTTTCGGGCTGGCAGCACCCAGGCGTGCACCCGCGTGGCCAGGTCGCTGTCGCGTACGGCGCCGCTGACGTTGATCACCATCACCTGCTCGGGCTCGTACTTGTCGTTGTCGACCAGGGTGGGACTGATGTCGTCCACGGAAAGGCTGTAGAGGCCCGGAACGCGTACGGTGGTTTTCAGTTTGTCATCCGTACCTGAGCCACCGCGCGAGCTGCGCACGCCACTGTCGAGCGCCATCTCCACCGCGCCGTCATCGCGCGGCAAAGCGAGTGGTTGCGAATGAATCCATGCATGCAACTTGTATGGATCGTAGGTAACGCTGAACTTCAGCGGCGTGGTCTTGCGCTCGCCCCAGCTTTGCAGGTTCAGCGCGATGCGTTTTTCGAACTGCGCCGGATCGACCGGGTAATTGAAATCGACCGCCATGATGGTTTTCTTGGCGGTCGGGTCCTGCGGGTCCTGGTAGAACTCGCCCTTGGCGAGCGTGGCCTTGAACGGCGCGGTATCGAATTGGAAATGATCGTTCGCCATCAGCACGTGGTGGGCGAACATCTTGGGGATGTCGAAGCGGATCTGGTAGTGCTGCCCCACCGGCCAGTCGGCAGCGGGCATGAAGCGCAGGGTCTTGTCGTCGACCCAGGTCCATTGGCCAGTCACCTGCGGCTGCATGGTGATGCCGGCGGTGACCGGCTTGCCGACCAGCTCGATCGGTGCGGCCGAGGCGGAGAAACTGACTTCCAGCGGAGAGATCGTTACCGGTTGCTTGGTGTAGTCGCTGATGTTGGGCGGATTGACCGTCCAGCTGATGCGCTCCGGTTCCTGCGGACGCGGTCGATTCTTGTACCAGTGCCAGCCGTACCATCCGCCGCTGGCAACCAGCGCCACGGCAGCAACGACGCCCAGCGAATGCAGCGGACGCCTGCGCACGAGATGCATCCAGGCCGGTGCCGACCAGTTCACCTGGCCGACCAGCGGGCCAAGCAGCCAGCCCAGCGCCATCAAGACAGCGCCCAGCAGCCGTACCGGAAGCCAAAGCAGAAACCGCAGCAAATCCATAATGCGCCCTGTGTTCAATCCGTTAGGTACCCGGCCGCTTGCCGGCCAGGCGTTCTTCATCGCGGGGGAGCCTTATGCAGAAGGCATAAGACCAGTCGGCACGAGATTCCCCATGCCTAGGCTGCCAAATCGATGTGGCAGCTTGCGGTCACGATTCTGGCACGATCTGGTGAGCGCGTGGCAGTCCGATAGCTGCCAACCGTAGGCTGGGATGACAATCCCAGCATTGTGCGGCGGCATGCATGGCAATGCTGGGATTGTCATCCCAGCCTACGCGGCTATTTGGGACGCAGGATGACCCGCACTTTTCCGCTATTTCCGCCACCGCAGAAAAACCGCCCGCCGCCATCGGACTCCAGCCCCGACACGCCCATACCCTCGGGCATTTCGATGCGCTCCAGCACCTCTCCGGTGTGCGGATCGACGTGGCGCACGTCGCTCTCGTCGCCTTCCCAAGTGGCATGCCACAGCTCTCCGTCGATCCAGCTGACGCCGGTAACGAAGCGGTTGAACTCGATGGTGCTGAGGATGGCCCCGGTCTGTGGGTCGATGCGGTGGATCTTGCGCTGCCGATACTCCCCAACCCAGAGCGAGCCTTCGGCCCAGGCCAGTCCCGAATCGCCGCCGCCACCGGGGGCCGGGATGGTGGCGAGCACGCGACCGCTCTCGGGATCGATCTTGTGGATGCGGTCCTCGGCGATCTGAAACAGGTATTGGCCATCGAAAGCCGTGCCGGCGTGGGCCGCCAAATCGACCGACCGCACCAACTTGCCGCTCTCCGGATCGAGGGCATTGAGCTTGTCGCCCGAAGCGAACCAGACGCGCTGGCCGTCATAAGTCACGCCACCCACCTTGTCGATGCCGGGAAAGGGGCCGTATTCGCGCAGAACCTTGGCTGCGGATCGTTTCATGGCTTCATCCTGCTCAATGAATGAATCAATCCTAGTCACCTGGCAACGGACCGGGGAGTAACAAAATCGACGGAAAATCCGGTACCGGTGGAGTCATCCAACGGCGCGCCGGCCCACGGCCGAAGGACTGTACCTTACCGGCTTCGGCAAGCGATTCGAGCGCCCGTTGCACGGTGCGGGGGCTGGCGCCCAATGCCATGGACAAAGCCGAGCTCGACCATGACTCCCCGTCCGCCAGCAAAGCAAGCACCGATGCGTGCCGTTCCTCCACAGGAGGGGCCAACACGACAACGTCGCAGGCCTGGCGCGGCACCAGCGCAAAGCCCCGCTTGGTAGCGCTCACGTCCGCCAGCGGCCGCAACATGGCGCGCAGCCGCCCAAGCTCCACGCGCAAGCGCGCGCGATGCGATTCATCGGCATGCTTGGCGCGAAAAGCATCGGCGATGAGCGCACTTCTCGATACGTCGGCGGGCCAGGCCTCCCCCAGGCGACGCACCAGGGCGAACAAGATCGGGCGTGTTGCAAGCGAGACCACGGTCTGCGCGCCATGCACCAGATGACGGCACGCATCCACGACGAAGCCGGGCGACGCCAGCAGCGCTTCGACTTCTTCCAGCCGCAGCAGGCGCTGTTCACCTCGTTCGATCAGGCGCGCGGCTGGCCTATCCAGCACCCGAGCAGCGCTTTCGACCTCGGCCATCAGCGCCGGGATCTGCGCCACCCCGGCAGCATGCCCGGCCAAGGCTAGAGCTGCTCGCGCGCGTTTGGTCTGCAGCCGCCGGATTGCCATGCCTGCAACGACCAACTCGTGTGCGGCGCGCGAAGCGGGCGGAAAAGGAGCAGGATCGAGTTCGGCGAGCAAGGCTTCAGCATCGTCCAGACGGCCAAACAGCAACAAGCGCCGAATTTCGATATTCCGCGCATGCGCGGCATTGACGCGATCACCATGTGACAACAGCGTCAGGCGCGCGGCTTCGAGCGCCTTTACCGGCCAGCTGAGGTCGCGCGAAGCGAGCGCGATTTCGGCCTCGGCCACAATGCACCTGGCGCGGGCCACCGCCTCCCTGGGGCCGAAGCCACGCGCCGCCCTGCGCAACAGCAGCTTGGCCCGGGCGAAATCGCCAAGCTGCGCCATGGCGATGCCGCGCAGCGCAAGACTGGGTGCATCCTCGCGCAGGGCAACCCGCTTCAGCGCGCCCAGCGGGTCACCTGTGGCGAGGGCGCGCGCCGCAGCGGTGATCAGTGAATCCATCTCAATCGCGCCACACTTGTCACTCCCACCCGTTCGCAAGCCCGCGCTAACTATATCCCACGGCCCGAAAACACCAGGTCTTGGGCAAACAGCTCGAATCTTCGACGAACGGAGTAAACGGCATGACTACGCATACGATTGGAACCCGCGAACAATGGCTGGCGGCACGCATCGAGCTGCTCAAGGCGGAGAAGGAGCACACCCATCGCGGCGACGAACTGGCGCGGCAGCGGCAAGAGCTGCCGTGGGTCCCGGTCAACAAGGGCTATCGCTTCGAGACCGATGAGGGCGGCGCTTCGCTGGCGGACCTTTTCCGTGGGCGCTCGCAGCTGCTCGTCTATCACTTCATGTTCGGGCCCGAGTTCGAGGCCGGCTGCATTTCCTGTTCGGCGATCGCCGATGGCTTCAACGGTTTCGCCGAGCACCTGGCCAACCACGACGTGATGTTGTGGGCGGTATCACGCGCACCGCTGGCAAAGCTGGAGGCGTACAAGCGTCGCCTGGGCTGGTCGTTTCCCTGGGCCTCTTCGCTCGGCGGCGACTTCAACTTCGATTTCACCGTTTCGATCACCGAACAGCAACAGCGCGAAGGAGCCTACGAATACAACTACCAGCGCGGCGGCCATGCGATGGACAAGACCACGCAGTTCCCGCAGGTCGTCGTCGATAGTGCAGCCGCCACGGGAATCGACGCTCTGACGTACGTACGCGAAAGGCCAGGTATGAGCGCGTTCGTGCTCGAAGACGGCGTGGTCTATCACACCTATTCCACCTACGCGCGTGGCCTGGACGGCCTGTGGGGCATGTTTCAGTGGCTGGACCGCGCACCCAAGGGGCGCAACCAGGCGGAGCAGCACGTCTGGTGGCGCCGCCACGATGAGTACGGCAAGCGGTAAATCCGCCCTGCGGGTGTCGAAAACGCGGCATCCGCTTCGTCTATGACATGAGCACTGCTGGATCGAGACGACCATGATCGCTGCACCCACTTCCGAACGAGCCTTCTTCGCCGCCTCGGCGGCGCTGTTCACGCTCAGCGCAACGCTGACGATCGTCGGGTGCGCATCCATGTCCGGCATGGATGCCATGCCGATGCCGGGCGGCTGGAGCATGTCGATGCTGTGGGTGCGGATGCCCGAGCAGACATGGGGCGGCGCCGCGGCATCGTTCCTCGTCATGTGGGACGTAATGATGGCGGCGATGATGCTGCCATCCCTGGTGCCTGCGCTGCAGCGCTATCGGCAGGCCGTAGGCACGACCACTGGAATGCAGTTGGAACTGCTGACCGTATTGGTTGGCACGGGATATTTCTTTGCCTGGAGCGTGTTCGGAATGCTGGTATTTCCGTTGGGTGTCGCGTTGGCCACCGCTGAGATGCACTGGCCGTTGCTGGCACGCAGCGTTCCGCTGCTGGCGGGCGCAATGGTCTTGCTCGCTGGAGTCGCCCAGTTCACACCGTGGAAAGCGCGCCAGCTCACTCGTTGCCGGGAAGCACTGCGGCACATCCGTACGGTGCCTGCGCAGCCAGGTACAGCATGGCGGCAAGGCATGTGTCTGGGCCTGCATTGTTGCCTGAGCTGCGCCAACCTGACGGCGATTCAGCTGGTGATAGGCGTGATGGATCTACGTGCGATGGCTTTCGTTACGGTAGCCATCCTCGCCGAACGGCTGGCGCCGGCGGGCAAGCTGGCGACCAAGGCGATTGGTGTTTTAGCCATCGTGGCGGGAGTATTTCGGCTGACCTGACAGCGTAGGCTGGGATGATAATCCCAGCTTTTCACGCGACTTCCCGATGCTGGGATTGTCATCCCAGCCTACATGTTGTTGCAGAGCGAGTCGCTCAATAGGACTTGGCGACTTCGCGCACGACTTTCGCCAGGCTCGGATCCTGCATCGCCATATGCATGGTGGCACGCACCAGGCCGGCCTTGTTGCCGCAGTCGAAGCGGGTGCCTTCGAAGCGGTAGGCCAGCACCTTGCCCTGCTCGGTCAGCAAGGCTTCGATGGCGTCGGTGAGCTGGATTTCACCGCCCGCGCCGGGCTTGGTCTGTTCCAGCAGCTGAAAGATGCGGCCCGGAAGCACATAGCGGCCGACCACGGCCAGGTTGGAGGGCGCCTCCGCCGGCTTGGGCTTTTCGACCATGTGGCGGATGCGTGCGCTGCGCTCGTTCACCGGTTCGGCATCAACGATGCCGTACTTGTCGGTCTGGTCATGCGGCACTTCCTCGACCGCGATGACGCCGGCCTGTTCGGTTTGGGCCAGTTCCGCCATCTGGCGCAAGGCGCCCCTGCCCTGGTTCCAGATCAAGTCGTCCGGCAGGACCACGCCGAACGGCTCATCGCCCACCACCGGCTTGGCACAGAGCACCGCGTGCCCCAGCCCCAAGGCCTCGGGCTGGGTCACGAAGATCGCGCGCACATGACGCGGCAGCGTGCCTTGCACCAGGGCGAGCAGGTCATCCTTGCCCTTCTCCTGCAGCTTGGCTTCCAGCTCGTACGCCTTGTCGAAGTAATCGGCAATGGCGTGCTTGTAGCGATTGGTGACGAATACCAGCGTATCGGCCCCCGCATCGACGGCTTCGTCGACGGCGTACTGGATCAGCGGCCGGTCCAGCACCGGCAGCATTTCCTTGGCGACCACCTTGGTGGCCGGAAGGAAACGCGTGCCAAGACCGGCTACCGGAAACACCACCTTGCGCAATGGCTTACTCACTCACTTCTCTCCGATGTCGTTGCGGCGTAGCGGAATCACGTTGCCCGCCTGGGCAGCGTCGCTCCAACTGAATGATGGAAGCAGACTGGATACGCACTGGCGCAGCTCGTCCTCGTTGAAGAGGCGGACAGCTTCGGTAGCCTTGACCATCTGCGCCTGCAGCAGCTCCCACGATACCGGCCGGTGCTGTGCAAGGAATATCTTGTTGTGTGTCGTCGCGCTGTAGTTTTCCAGCGGGTGAAACAATTCCTCGAACAATTTCTCGCCGGAGCGCAGGCCGGTGTAGACGATAGGGATCTCGGTGCCGGGCTTCTTGCCGGCCAGCCGGATCATCTGCTCGGCCAGGTCGCGAATCTTGACCGGCTCGCCCATGTCCAACGCGAAGATCTCCCCGCCCTGCCCGATCGCCGCCGCCTGCAGGATCAGCTGCGTGGCTTCCGGAATGGTCATGAAGTAGCGCGAGATTTCAGGATGCGTGACCGTGACCGGGCCGCCGGCCTGGATCTGTTGGCGAAACAGCGGCACCACGGAACCGGCCGAGTCCAGCACGTTACCGAATCGAACGGTGATGAAGTGCGTATTCGAATGCGCGTTGAGGTTCTGGCACCAGATCTCCGCGATGCGCTTGCACGCACCCATCACGCTGGTCGGATTGACGGCCTTGTCGGTGGAGATCAGCACGAAGCATTCCACGCCCGTCTCGCTCGACAAATCGGCCACGGCACGCGTTGCCAGCACGTTGTTGCGCACCGCGGTGCGCAACTGGCCCTGCAACATGGGCACATGCTTATAGGCCGCCGCGTGGAACACCACCTGCGGTTTCGACTCGGCAAACAGGCGCCGCATCGCGACCGCATCGCCACAGTCGACAAGTACGCTGTTGAGCAGCAACTCCGGGTAGGCCGCGCGCAATTCCTGTGAAATCTGGTACAGGTTGTATTCGCAGGACTCGACGATCGTCAGCGCGTGTACGCCGAGCCGGGCCACCTGCCGGCACAGTTCCGAACCGATCGAGCCGCCACCGCCCGTGACCAGCACGCGGCGGCCGGTCAGCGTTTCGCGAATCTTCGTCCAATCCAGCTCGACCGCATCGCGTCCAAGCAGGTCTTCGATCGACACTTCCTTGATCTGGTTGAACTGCGCGCGACCGGCAACGACATCTTCCAGCTTGGGCACCGTGCGATACGGCAAGCCGGTGCGGTCGCACAGCTCCACGACCTGCCGCATCTGGCGCGCGCTGGCACCCGGCAAGGCGATCAGCAACATCTGCACGGCCGATTCCTTGGCTACTTCCGGCAATTGTTCCAGCGAACCTAGAACCGGCTTGCCGTTGATGCGCGCGCCGCGCAGCGAACGGCGATCGTCCACGAAACCGACCACCATGTAACGGCTATCGCGATGAAGATCGCGCGCCAGCGCTTCGCCTGCGCTGTCCGCGCCGACGATCAGCACGCGCTGCGTCTTCGCGCTCATGAAAAGATCGACGCGGCTGTCTTTCCAGAAGCGGTAGGCCAGCCGCGGCGTGCCTAGGAACAAGGACAGCACGAAGGGATACAGCAGCAGCACCGAGCGCGGCACGCCATCCAGGCGTCCATACAGGAACAACGCAACGCCGATCGCCACCGTACCGACGATGGCCGCGCGCAGGATGTTCCACAGGTCCGGCAGGCTGGCGAAGCGCCACACGCCCTTGTACAGGCCGGTCCATGCATAGACCAGCCCCTGCACCATCAGCACGATCGGAAATTCGTACGGTTCGAAGGTGATGATCAGCTTGGGATCGAGCGCGTAGCGCAATTCCTTGGCCACCCACCAGGCAAGCGCGGTGATCAGCAGGTCGTGCAGGACCACTGCCGCGCGCGGATGAACTGTGCCAACCCATTTACGTAAGGACATGACGAACCTTGTCTCGATTTCGCCTGATCAAGCGGCGCTTGGCATGAATCCAAACCGCCGCCGCCATCGCATAAGTGACAATGCAGGCCAGTAATCCCGTTCCTGGTTTCTTCACTGCCCACGCAGCCAACGGCGCTGCTATGAGCAGATTCCAGCCCAGGTACCACCCCGCGCTTGCCGCATGCGTGTGCCCCCGGCGCACGATCCATTGGTACAGATGCTCGCGGTGCGCAGCATACCAGCGCCTGCCTGCCAGCATACGGGTGAGCAGAGTAAGGCTGGCATCCGTCACAAAAGCTGAACTGAGGATCAAAGCCGGCCATACCAGCGGCCAGCTGAGGTCCCATAGCATCGCCGTCAGCGCAAACAGCAGCAGGCCGATGGCGCCACTGCCCACGTCCCCCATGAAAATGCGGGCTGGGGCGCGGTTGTAGCACCAGAAGCCCAGGCAGGCCGCGGCCACGCAGCCAGCCAGCCCCGCCAGCATGGGCTGGCCGGAATAGCCGGCAAGCACGGCAAGTCCGCAGGCCACGAAGATGCCCTGCTGCGCGAGCAGGCCATCGATGCCGTCCATGAAGTTATGCAAATTGACGCTCCACGTACCACCGAGCACCCATAACGGCAACCAGAGCCAGCTCAGCGGCCCACTGACAACACTCAGTGAAAACAGGGTAACGGCCAATAATTGCACGCCCAAGCGTGGAAGCACCGGCAAGGAACTGTGATCGTCCCACCAGCCGATGCATGCAATTATCGCGGTGGCGAGCAATAGCATGACGACGACGTAAAACGACCACGGCGCGTGCTGCTGCAGCAGGCATATCGGCATCGTCAGCAACACCGCCACGACAATGCCGATGCCGCCCCCGCGCGGGGTCGGAATTTTATGCGAACGCCGCTGCCCCGGCTGATCCAACATGCCGCGACGATGTGCGTAGGCCATGGCCGCACGCACGACGCCCAGCGCGATCAGGAAAGCGAACACGACGGCGAGGACGATCGGGGCAAGGCCTGCCACAACCGCATCACTCATTGGCTACGCCATGGATCGGCCGGATCGTGCTCCAGCCTTTGCAGCTCGGGCACTGCCAGTGATGCGCCTTGGTGCCGAAGCCGCAATGGCTGCAGCGATACATCGCCTGGCCTTCGAGCAGCTTGCGCGTGAGGTCGCGCAGGATCAGGAAGTTCTCCCGCGCCTCGCCTTCGATCTTGTCCATGGTGGCATCGATCAAGGCCATCAGTCCGCGCACGGAGGGGCGCTGGCGCAATTGCGAGGTAAGGAATTCGATGGCGGGCTTTTCGCCGTCGCGCTGTTGGTACAGATGCGTCAACGCGAGCACCGGCGAGATGCCGTGATAGCGTGCCAGCATGTCGCGCAGAAAACGCTCAGCCCGTTCCATCTGGCCGGAGCGTGCGTAGCTGTCGAGCAAGGGTGGAAGGATTTCCGGCACGAAGGCGATATCCGCATCGACGGCGCGTTCGTACGCATCCACAGCCTCCGCGTGCCTTCCTTCTTCCGCGTGCAGGCGCCCGGTCAGCATGAAGGCGCGCACGCAATTGGCCTGGGAAGCGAAAGCCTGCTGCAGGTATTCCCGCGCTTCGGCACGAGCGCCGTGCTGGCGCGATTGCTCGGCCAGCTCGCAATAGAACTGTGCGATGGTGGTGGCCTCTTCCTCGCCGGTCATCGTTTCCAGCCGGCGCGCATGTTCGATCGCCTTGTGCCAGTCACGCTCGTGCTGGTAGATCGCAATGAGATGGCGCAGGGCCGAAGGCGCATGCGCGTTCATGGCGACCAGGTCCGAGAACAGCGCCTCGGCGCGGTCGAGCAGGCCGGCGCGCATATAGTCTTCGCCCAATTCCAGCAAGGCCACGGTCTTCATCCCTTCGGACAGGCCGGGACGGGAGACCAGGTGCTGATGCAGACGGATGGCTCGATCCACTTCACCGCGGCGCCTGAACAGGTTGCCTAACGCTAAGTGCGTTTCCACGGTGTCGCGGTTGTATTCGGCGAGCTTGAGGAACACCTCGATCGCCTTGTCCTGCTCTTCGTTGAGCAGGTAGTTCAGGCCGCGGAAGTAGTCGGAGGACAGCTCGCTGACCTGGACCCCCGAACGGCGCACGCCGGCACGCCGTGCCGTCCACCAGCCGCTTAGGAAGGCCGCCGGTATGAGCAGTGCCAGCAGCGAATAAAAGAGGCTCATGGTGTTTTTGTTGCCTTGGCGCCTTGAGCTTTCGCCGTGCGTCGTCGGTCGCGACGATGCCGCGTGGTAACGCCCAGCCATGCGGTCAGGCCACCAAGTATCCAGCCCAGCGCCAACATGACCAGCAAGGCGGCGCCTTTGGGGACCTGGACGCGCGCGAACGCGAGGTCGTAGCCGACCAGGTCCGCATTGAGCGCACCGAGGACCACGCCTGCGGCGACGAACACTAGCAGTAGCAGCATGACGATCAATCGCATAATGCAACTTTAGCCGATCGGCTGAACAGCTCACAGAGGAATGTGAAGACCCGATTCAGGCGGACTAGGCTTTTTGCGGTGCTTGCTCCTTGCCCTCCCCTAGGCTGGGATGGCAATCCCAGCAATCGCGGTACGGCAAGCATGGCAATGCTGGGATTGTCATCCCAGCCTACGATGCCGCGGCAAAAGAAAAGGCAGGACCGGCCCGAAGCCGCCTGCCTGTCGGAATAAGTGATGTCGAGGGTGGCCTTAGCCGAGCTGCTGCTCCAGCCGCATATTGACGCGCTCGCGCAGTTCCTTGCCGGGCTTGAAGTGCGGCACATGCTTGCCGGGCAAGGCCACGGCTTCGCCCGTCTTGGGGTTGCGGCCCATGCGTGGTGGACGGTAGTGCAGCGCGAAACTGCCGAAACCGCGAATTTCTATGCGCTCGCCATGGGCCAGGGCCTGGCTCATTTGCTCGATGACGTTCTTGACCGCCAGCTCGACGTCGCTGAACGCAAGATGGGTCTGACGCCTGGCTAGCGCCTCAATGAGCTCGGATTTGGTCATGGGTCCCCAATGTCCGTGACGTGGAACGAATCGGGGCGGCGCAGCGCCGCCCCGACCTTGGCACTGTATCAGTCAGCCTTGTTGAGCTGCTCCTTGAGCAGCGCACCCAGCTTGGTCGTGCCACCCGACGCGGACGAGTATTCGGCCATGGCGTCTTGCAGCTCTTCCTCATCCTTGGCGCGGATCGACAGCGACAGCTGACGGCCCTTGCGGTCCATACCGGTGAACTTCGCTTCCACCTTGTCGCCCACCTTCAGATGCTGGGTAGCATCCTCGATGCGCTCCTTGGCGATGTCGTTGGCGCGCAGGTAGCCTTCGACGCCGTCGCCCAGGTCAATCACGGCACCCTTGGCGTCCACTTCCTTCACCGTGCCGGTGACGATCGCGCCACGCGGATGGACGGCCATGAAGTGACCGAACGGATCCTGCTCCATCTGCTTGATGCCCAGCGAGATGCGCTCGCGCTCCGGATCCACGGCCAGCACCACCGCTTCGATCTCGTCGCCCTTCTTGAAGTTGCGCACGAGGTCTTCGCCGGAAGCCTGCCAGGAGATGTCGGACAGGTGCACCAGACCATCGATACCACCGTCCAGGCCGATGAAGATGCCGAAGTCGGTGATCGACTTGATCTGGCCGGACACCTTGTCGTTCTTCTTGTGCGTGGCAGCGAAGGCTTCCCACGGGTTGGAGCGGGTCTGCTTGATGCCCAGCGAGATGCGGCGACGCTCTTCATCCACGTCCAGCACCATCACTTCGGTCTCGTCGCCGACCTGCACAACCTTGGCCGGGTTGACGTTCTTGTTGGTCCAATCCATTTCGGACACGTGCACCAGGCCTTCCACGCCCGGCTCGATTTCGACGAAGCAGCCGTAGTCGGTGACGTTGGAGACCTTGCCGAACAGGCGGCTGCCGACCGGATAACGACGCGAGATGGCGACCCACGGATCGTCACCCAGCTGCTTCAGGCCCAGCGACACGCGGTTGCGCTCGCGGTCGTACTTCAGCACGCGCACATCGAGCTCGTCGCCCACGTTGACCACTTCGGACGGATGGCGCACGCGCTTCCACGCCATGTCGGTGATGTGCAGCAGGCCGTCGATGCCGCCCAGGTCCACGAACGCGCCGTAGTCGGTGAGGTTCTTGACCGTGCCCTTCACCACCGCGCCTTCGGTCAGGCGCTCCAGCAGCTTCTCGCGCTCCTCGGAGAACTCGGTCTCGACGACGGCGCGGCGGCTCACCACCACGTTGTTGCGCTTGCGGTCCAGCTTGATGATCTTGAATTCGAGATCCTTGCCTTCCAGGTACACCGGATCGCGTACCGGACGCACGTCGACCAGCGAGCCGGGCAGGAAGGCGCGGACATCCTTGATGTCGACGGTGAAACCGCCCTTGACCTTGCCGGAGATCTTGCCGGTGATGGTCTCTTCCTTGTCGAAGGCCTGCTCAAGGTCGTCCCACACCATGGAACGCTTGGCCTTCTCGCGGGAGAGCTTGGTCTCGCCGAAGCCGTCTTCCAGTGCGTCGAGGGCTACCTTCACCTCGTCGCCCACGCGGACTTCCAACTCGCCGTTCTCGGTCTTGAACTGCTCGATCGGAACGATGCCTTCGCTCTTCAGGCCGGCGTTGATCACCACTACGTCATTGCGGATTTCGACCACAATGCCGGTGACGATGGCGCCCGGCTTCAGCTTAGAAATGGCCTGTTGGCTCTGTTCAAACAGCTCGGCAAAACTTTCAGTCATGTTGATTCCAAAATAAGAAAAGGCCTTACGACCCACTGCGCGCCGTCGGATGATTGCGCAAAGGGACAGGCCCGCCGGTTGTGGGTGGTCGGGATCGCTCCCTTGCACCGTTGACCCAAAACTTCATGCCGCGGCATGAAGCGCCAATACCGCCGCAATCCTTTACGGATTCACGACGGCCAAAACTTTAGCGACCACATCCTCGATCCCCATGCCGGTGGTATCCACCAACACCGCATCGCGGGCGGGTTTGAGCGGCGCCACGGCTCGCGATGCATCGCGGGCGTCACGCGCCTCAATTTCGCTCTGGAGGGAAGCGAGTGTAACGCTCAGCCCCTTTTCCTTCAACTGCTTATAACGTCTTTTCGCCCTTTCGGCGGCGCTGGCGGTCAGGAACACCTTGTACGCCGCGTCGGGGAAGATCACCGTGCCCATGTCACGCCCGTCAGCCACCAGGCCGGGTGCCTTGCGGAAGCCGAGCTGCAGGTCCACCAGCGCCTGGCGCACGGTCGGAATCGAGGCAATCGCCGAAGCGGCGGCACCGGCGGTTTCGGTGCGCAGCTCGTCGGTGGCATCATGGCCATTGACGATGACGCGCGTTTCGCCATCATGTGGCGCCGCACGAAACTGGATCTTGGTGGTTTGCGCGCAGCGGGTGACGGCCTCGGCATCGGACAAGTCCAGCCCGGCCATGCCAGCGGCGTAGCCCACCGCCCGGTACAATGCCCCGGAATCCAGCAGCCGCCAGCCCAGGTGCTCGGCCACCAGCCGGCTGATCGTGCCTTTGCCAGATCCGGAGGGTCCGTCGATGGTGAGTACGGGCGCGGACTGGCGTGTTGGCATGGACAGACCTCTATGGCACGGGAAGTGCTTAGTTTATCGTGTTTCCAGGGGTGCCAGGCGCATGCTTACTCGTTCCACATCGACCGTATCCGGCTACTCGCCGGCTTCCATCAGCGAACTCGATCGCCAGTTCCACCAAGCCGCCGCCGAGGTGCGACGACTCAAGCAACGGCCTGACAACGACACGCTGCTCTCGCTCTACGCGCTCTACAAGCAGGCGCTGGAAGGTGACGTGCACGACTGCCAGCCGACCAGCTTTTTCGACTTCATCGGCACCGCCAAGCAGGAAGCCTGGGGACGTCTGAAGGGCATGCCGCAGGACGAAGCCATGGGGCGCTACGTCGATTTGGTACGACAATTGCTGGACTGACACCCGCCCCCTGCCCCGGCGGGACCACTTGCGCCCCGGACGAATAGACGGCACATTCATACGATCGTTTGAACGACGGTCGCCCGATGAATTATCCGCACCTGTTTAGCCCCCTCGACCTAGGCCATGCCACCCTGCCCAACCGCATCCTGATGGGCTCGATGCACACCGGGCTGGAAGACAAGGCGGCGGATTTCGACAAGCTGGCGGCCTATTTCGCCGAACGCGCCCGCGGTGGCGTGGGCCTGATGGTCACCGGCGGCATCGCGCCCAGCATCGAAGGCTGGCTCAAACCCTTCGGCGGACGCCTGACCCTGCCCTGGCACAAGCCCCGGCATCGCAAGATCACCCAGGCCGTGCATGCCGAAGGCGGACGCATCTGCATGCAGATCCTGCATGCCGGACGCTACGGCTATCACCCGCTATCGGTGGCGCCCTCGCGCCTGCAATCGCCGATTACGCCGTTCAAGCCACGCGAACTCAGCGCGCGCGGCGTTGAACGCACCATCGGCGATTTCGTCCGCTGCGCCCAGCTGGCCCGCGAAGCCGGCTATGACGGGGTGGAAGTGATGGGCTCGGAAGGCTACTTGATCAATCAGTTCATCGCCGCGCGCACCAACCAGCGCAACGACGCCTGGGGCGGCGATGCCGACAAGCGCATGCGTTTTCCGCTGGAAATCGTGCGACGCATGCGCGCCGCGGTCGGCCGGGACTTCATCATCATCTACCGCCTTTCGATGCTCGACCTGGTCGAAGGCGGACAGCCCTGGGCCGACATCGTCACGCTGGCCAAGGGCATCGAGGCAGCCGGCGCCAGCCTCATCAACACCGGCATCGGCTGGCACGAAGCGCGCGTGCCGACCATCGTTACCAGCGTGCCGCGCGCGGGCTTCAGTTGGGTCACGAAGAAGCTGAAGGGCGAAGTGGCGATACCGCTGATCACCACCAACCGCATCAACATGCCTGACGTGGCCGAGCGAATCCTGGCTGGCGGCGAGGCCGACATGGTGTCGATGGCACGGCCGCTGCTCGCCGATGCGCAATGGGCAATCAAGGCTAAAGCCGGCCGCAGCGAGCGCATCAACACCTGCATCGCCTGCAACCAGGCCTGCCTGGACCATGTGTTCTTGAACCAGCG
Source organism: Dyella flagellata (assembly GCF_030160275.1). Classification (GTDB taxonomy): domain Bacteria; phylum Pseudomonadota; class Gammaproteobacteria; order Xanthomonadales; family Rhodanobacteraceae; genus Dyella_B; species Dyella_B flagellata. The sequence continues at coordinate 107,187 of NZ_BSOA01000053.1, read as the reverse complement.
CGCCACCTGCATGGTCAACCCGCGCGCGTGCCACGAAACAGAATTGCCCATCACGCCCAGCAACACGCGCAAGCGTATCGCCGTAGTGGGCGCCGGTCCCGCGGGCATGGCTTGCGCCGCCACGCTGGCCGAACGCGGTCACGACGTCACGCTCATCGACGGCGCCAACGCCATCGGCGGCCAGTTCAATTACGCCAAGCGCATTCCCGGCAAGGAAGAATTCCACGAGACGCTGCGCTATTTCACGCATCGCCTGGCCGATGCCGGCGTACGCCTGCAGTTGGGGCAGATCGCTGATGCCGCTACGCTCAAGGCGCAAAACTACGACGACATCATCATCGCTACCGGCATCACGCCGCGCCGCGTGAGTTTTCCCGGCAGCGACGATCCGCGTGTGCTGGGCTATCTCGACGTACTCGCGCGCAACCATTCGGTCGGCAAGCGCGTGGCGATCATCGGGGCTGGCGGCATCGGCTTCGATGTGGCCGAATTCCTGGCCGAACACGCCCCCTCGCCCGCCACCGACGTGGCACGCTGGACCCGCGAATGGGGCGTCGACATGCAGCTTGAACATCCCGGCGGCCTGGTGCCGGCGCAACCGGAGCCGGCCGCGCGACAAATCTGGCTGCTGCAACGCACGCAAGGCAGGCCCGGTGCGCGCCTCAACAAAACCACCGGCTGGGTGCATCGCGCCACCCTGAAGAACAAGCAAGTAAGCATGCTTGGCGGCGTCAGCTACGACCGCTTCGACGACCAGGGGCTGCACATTGTCGTTGACGGCAAAACGCAGCTGCTGCCGGTGGACAACGTGGTGGTCTGCGCCGGCCAGGAACCCAACCGTAGCCTCGGCGATGCGCTACTCGCCGCCGGCCATCCAAGCGTGCATGTAATCGGTGGCGCTGACGTGGCGGCGGAACTGGACGCCAAGCGGGCGATCGCGCAGGGAACCCGGCTGGCGGCAACGCTGTAGGTCGGGATGACGGCCCCATTGCCAGGGCGCGTCATCCCGGCCCGGCCCTACACGGCTAGACAGCCTGGACGCCGTCGAGGGGCTTGTAGATACGCTGCGTGGAGGCAGGATACTTGTCGAGCAAGTCCGGCGACCGCGCGGGACGCGGGGCAAGTTCGCCACCGCAGTTGGGGCAGACACCACCAAGAACCGAAGTGGCGCAATCCTCGCAGAAGGTGCGTTCGAACGAGCAAATGAACGCGCCGTCGCTTTCAGGCGGTAGGTCTTTGTCGCAACACTCGCAGCTTGGTCTCATTTGCAACATGGGAGCCTCCTGGGGTTTATGGACATCCAAGAACCGACCTGAGGCGCAGCATGCCGCCTGCGCCTCCGTTGCAATACTAGACCGTTTTCGTAGCAGTGGGCTGGAGTGGCAACCCCGGCTACATCAGTGCGCTATCGGTACCAATCGCAGTTGATAGCCGAGCGCCTTCGCGACTTTCATTGCCGTGGCCAGACTAGGATTCCCGTCGGCAGAAAGCGCCTTGTACAAGCCCTCACGAGTAAGCCCGGTTTCACGCGCCAGCTGGCTCATATTTCGCGCTCGCGCCACGGCACCCAGAGCGGCAGCCATCAGAGCCGGATCGTTTTCTTCCGAGCACGCTTCCAGGTAGGCGGCAATATCCTCTTCGGTTTTGAGATAGTCAGCCGAATCGTAGCGGCTGAATTGTTCTTTCTTTGCTGTCATGTCATGTCCCCCATTCGTTCGCGATGCGCATGGCCTTGGCGATGTCCTCCTGTTGCGTGCTTTTGTCACCACCGCAAAGCAAGAGGATGAGCATCGATCCGCGCATCGTGTAATACACCCTATAGCCGGGACCATGATCGATCTTCATCTCGCTGATGCCGTTCGTCAGATTGCGATGTTGACCCGGCTTGCCAATCGCCAGGCGATCAATACGCATTTGGATGCGCACCCGAGCCTGACGATCCTTCAGGCCATGCAACCAATGGTCGAACGTGGCGCTCTTGACGATTTCGACCATAGGGCCTCACTGTGAACCCTGGTTAACAATATGTCAACCATGGTTCACAGCCTGCGAGCGCCCTGCACCATAAATAAAACCCGCCCCTTAAAATGACTTGTATTAACTAGTCACATTTGATTAAATTATGACCATGGTCATGTGACTATGGGAGATGATCATGGAAGGCAACCAGGTTTCCAAATCGGAATTCAAGGCAAGAGCACTCGAATTCTTCAGGCACGTGGAGGCGTCTGGCGAAAGCGTGATCGTGACCGATCATGGCAAGCCGGCATTGGAAGTGCGTCCGTACCGTCGCAGTGAACGCCATCCGCTTGATGTGCTGCGCGGATCAGTGGTCCGCTATAGCGATCCCATGGCGCCCGTGGATGTGCCGTGGGAGGCCGCGCGGTGATCGTCCTCGATACCCATGCGCTGGTGTGGTGGGCGAACGGTGATACGGCTCTGAGCGCGAACGCGAGCAAAGCCATCGAACATGAGCTGGATGGCGGTCAGATTGTCATTTCGGCCATCTCGGCATGGGAAATCGCCATGCTCGTACAGCGTGAAAGGCTGGTGCTATCGATGGATGTCGAAAGTTGGCTAGCCACGGTGGCGCAAATCGAGGCGGTTCGTTTCATGCCGGTGGACATCGAAGTGGGCCTGAAGTCGGTGCAATTGCCCGGTGAATTTCACAACGATCCGGCTGATCGCATGATAGTGGCGACAGCACGCAAACTGGCAGTTTCACTCGTGACTCGCGATGAAAAGATCCGCAACTATCCGCACGTAAAGACCATCTGGTAGACGCTCTCTCAAGGCATGCCTGGCGTCCGCTGAGTTCACGCATGAACTCAAGCGCCATGGACTACGCCGGGCATGCATGCGATATCGCGAGGGGAAGAGAAAGGAAGCGCCCCGCTAGCGACGCGTCGGTAGTGGCTCTGGGGAGGGAGACCGAAATACCGCGGGGGGTAGCGTCGCTGCGGGGCGAGGGTCAACGCCACTCGGGGGGGAGGGGTCAGTGGCGCGACGGAGAGAATATTATGATCGACGCGATACAGAATCAAATATATATTTAGACCCCTACTTATTCGAAAGTCATATATGTTTGATTTTCGCCAACTGCGCTACTTCATCGCGGTCGCCGAGGAGCTGAGCTTTACTCGCGCAGCCCAGCGCCTGCATCTTTCCCAGCCACCACTTTCCCAGCAGATTCAAGCGCTTGAGCAGGAACTTGGGGTGCGCCTGCTGGAACGCGACAAACGCAACGTCGCCCTAACCCCGCCGGGCCGGCTGTTCCTTGAGCAGGCGCGGCATATCCTGGCCATGGCCGAGGAAGCCCGTATTCAGGTGGCGGAGGCCGCAGCGGGCTTCAGCGGCCATCTGAAGCTGGCCTACACCGTATCGGTATCCTTCCATCCCGCCCTGCCCCAGACGCTGCTGAGGCTCGGCCAGAACGCGCCCAACGTGCGCGTATGGCTAAGCGAGATGTACACCGAACCGCAGTTCTCGGCCATACGCGCAGGGCAGCTGGACGTGGGCTTCGTACGCGACGTCCCCTTGCACGAGGACGACGCGCGCGCGCTGCGGCTGGATGTGATCGATCGCGAGCCCCTGCTGCTCGCCCTGCCCGAGGGACATCGCCTGGCCGGGCGGCAAAGCGTGGAACTGATCGAGGTGGCTGGCGAGCCCTTCGTGGTCCAGCCGCGCGAACTGGCCGCCACGCTGTACGACCGGCTGGTGCGCCTGGCCGCCCGCTCCGGCTTCCACCCGGTAATCCGGCAGCATGCTCAGCAGATCAACGGGCTGCTGGCCCTGGTCGCCGCCGGCATCGGCCTGGCCCTGGTGCCGGCCAGCATGGAGGTGGTGAAGATCCCCGGGGTAAACTACGTAAAGCTGGCCGACCCGGATGCCTATCTGCTGCTGGCCGTGGCCAGCCATGCCGAAAACCCTTCGCCGGTCGTACTGCAGTTCCTGGACACCGTCGCCGAAGCCAAGGCGGCCCTGGGCTTGTGATAAGTGATTCAAATCGTTATACTTGCGCGCTTACTTTGATCCACTTCGTCCCAGGAGCCTGCCGTGAAGGTGCTTTCCTCTTTGAAGTCCGCCAAGGCGCGGCACCGTGACTGCAAGGTTGTGCGCCGTCGCGGCAAAGTGTTCGTGATCTGCAAGAGCAACCCGCGTTTCAAAGCGCGTCAGCGTTGATTGCTTGATCGCCAATGCACAATAAAAAAGCCGCTGCGAAGCGGCTTTTTTTATTGCCTGCGGGTTGTCCCGGAGCGCGTAGGCTGGGATGACAATCCCAGCATCGGCATGTCGCGTGGAAAGCTGGGATTGTCATCCCAGCCTAGACATCACTCGTAGCTGACGCCGGTGATCTCGTAACGCTTCACGCCGTTGGGCGCCCTGAACTCGAAACTGTCGCCCTCGCTCTTGCCGATCAGCGCACGGGCAATCGGCGAAGACACCGCGATCAGGGCCTGCTTGATGTCCGCTTCCAGGTCGCCGACGATCTGATACTTCACCGCTTCGCCGCTATCTTCGTCTTCCAGCTCAACGATTGCGCCGAACACGATCTTGCTGCCGGCACTCAGGCGTGACACGTCAATCACTTCGGCATTGGACAGCGCCGCTTCCAGTTCCTTGATGCGGCCTTCGATGAAACTCTGCTGCTCGCGCGCGGCGTGATATTCGGCGTTTTCCTTCAGGTCGCCGTGTGCGCGCGCTTCGGCAATGGCCGCAATGATCTTGGGACGCTCGACCGACTTCAGGCGTTCCAGCTCGGTGCGCAAGCGCTCCGAACCGGTCTTGGTGATGGGTGGGCGACTCATGCATTCAGCTCCTTGTGTAGTTCTTGCAGGCTGTGCACTTCACCACTGTCGTGGTAATCCAAGGAGTGCACCAGCGCACGGGCGCCTGCAACCGTAGTGGAATACGTGACGCGATGCTGCAGGGCTTCGCGCCGGATCGAGAACGAGTCGGCGATCGCCTGCTTGCCCTCGGTGGTATTGACGATGTAGACGATCTCGCCGTTCTTGATCAGGTCGACGATATGCGGCCGGCCTTCCAACACCTTGTTGATGCGTTCGCAGATTACGCCATGCGCGGTGAGATAGCTTGCCGTACCGGACGTAGCCACCAGGGTGAAGCCACGCGCGGCGATGTCTGCAGCGATCGGCAGCAAGCGGTCCTTGTCGGCATCGCGTACCGACACGAACACCTTGCCCTTGGGCGGGGTCTTGATGCCGGCCGCATCGTGGCCACGCGCGAACGCGGCACCGAAGCTGCGTCCCACGCCCATCACCTCGCCGGTGGAGCGCATTTCCGGCCCCAGGATCGGATCGACGTTCTGGAACTTCAGGAACGGGAAGATGGCTTCCTTCACCGAGTAATAGCCCGGAATCACCTCGCGCGTCGCACCCTGCGCTTCCAGCGATTGGCCGGCCATGCAGCGCGCGGCGATCTTGGCGAGCGCTACACTGGTAGCCTTGGAAACGAACGGCACCGTGCGCGATGCGCGCGGGTTCACTTCCAGGATGAACACCGTGTCGCCCTGGATCGCAAATTGCGTGTTCATCAGGCCGATCACCTTCAGCTCTTTCGCCATCAGCCCGACCTGGCGGCGCAGTTCGTTCTGAATCGCCGGCGACAGCGAATACGGCGGCAGCGAGCAGGACGAATCGCCCGAGTGCACGCCCGCTTCCTCGATGTGCTCCATGATGCCGCCGACCAGCACATTGCCTTGCGCATCGGCAATGATGTCGACGTCCACTTCCACCGCATGATCGAGGAAGCGGTCCAGCAGCACCGGCGAATCGTTCGACACCTGCACCGCTTCGCGGATGTAGCGCGACAGGTCCGCATCGTCGTACACCACTTCCATCGCGCGGCCGCCCAGCACGTAGCTCGGGCGCACCACCAGCGGATAGCCGATCTCGCGCGCCAGCGCCAGCGCCTCGTCGGCATTGCGCGCGGTACGGTTCGGCGGCTGGGTAAGGCCCAGCTTGGCGATCATCTGCTGGAAGCGCTCGCGGTCCTCGGCCAGGTCGATCGAATCGGGCGTGGTGCCGATGATCGGCGCGCCGGCGGCTTCGAGTGCGCGGGCGAGTTTCAGCGGCGTCTGGCCACCGTACTGCACGATCACGCCCTTGGGCTTTTCCAGGTCGACGATTTCCAGCACGTCCTCGAGCGTAAGCGGCTCGAAGTACAGGCGGTCGGAAGTGTCGTAATCGGTGGAGACGGTTTCCGGGTTGCAGTTGACCATGATGGTCTCGAACCCGTCCTCGCGCAGCGCCAGCGCGGCATGCACGCAGCAGTAGTCGAACTCGATGCCCTGCCCGATGCGGTTAGGACCGCCGCCCAGCACGATGATCTTGTCACGGTTGGTGGGGTTGGCCTCGCACTCTTCCTCGTAGGTCGAGTACATGTAGGCGGTGGTGGTCGCAAACTCGGCCGCGCAGGAATCCACGCGCTTGTACACCGGACGCACGCCCAGCGTGCGACGCAGATGGCGGATTGCCGCCTCGTCCGTGTTGATGAGTTCGGCCAGGCGCGCGTCGGCGAAACCGAGGCGCTTGAGTTCGCGCATGCGTACCGCATTGAGCGCGCTGATGCCTTGCGCCTGCACTTCCTTCTCGGTCAGCACGATGTCTTCGAACGCGGCGAGGAACCACGGATCGACGTAGCTGAGTTCATGCACTTCTTCCAGCGTCAGGCCGGCGCGGAACGCATCGGCCAGGTGGAAGACGCGATCGGGACGCGGCTCGCGCAGTTCGCGCTTGAGCGTGGCGAGCCCGGCTTCGCTGGTGATGTCCAGGCTGGTGGGATTGAGCCCGGTCTTGCCGATTTCCAGGCCACGCAATGCCTTCTGCAGCGATTCGTGGAAACTGCGACCGATCGCCATCACCTCGCCCACCGACTTCATCTGCGTGGTGAGGCGCGCGTCGGCCTGCGGAAACTTCTCGAAGGCGAAGCGCGGGATCTTGGTGACCACGTAATCGATGGTCGGCTCGAACGAAGCGGGCGTAAGGCCGCCGGTAATGTCGTTCTTCAGTTCGTCCAGGGTGTAGCCCACGGCCAGCTTCGCCGCGATCTTGGCGATCGGGAAACCGGTGGCCTTCGAAGCCAGCGCGGACGACCGCGACACACGCGGATTCATTTCGATCACCACCACGCGGCCGGTCTCGGCATTGACGCCGAACTGCACGTTGGAGCCGCCGGTATCCACGCCGATCTTGCGCAGCACGGCAATCGAGGCGTCGCGCAGGCGCTGGTATTCCTTGTCGGTGAGCGTCTGTGCCGGCGCCACGGTGATCGAGTCGCCGGTGTGCACGCCCATCGGATCGAGGTTTTCGATCGAGCACACGATGATGCAGTTGTCCGCCGTATCGCGGACCACTTCCATTTCGAATTCCTTCCAGCCGAGCACCGACTCTTCCACCAGCACCTCGTGCACCGGCGAAAGATCGAGGCCGCGCTTGACGATCTCCTCGAATTCCTCGCGGTTGTACGCGATACCGCCACCGGAACCACCCAGCGTGAAGCTGGGCCGGATGATGGTCGGGTAGCCGACGGTGGCCTGGATCTCCACCGCCTGCTCGAACGATTTGGCCACCGCCGCGCGCGGGCACTCCAGCCCGATCTCGGCCATCGCCACGCGGAACAGCTCGCGGTCCTCGGCCATGCGGATCGCTTCGCGCGAAGCGCCGATCAGCTCGACGCCGTACTTCTCCAGCACGCCGTGGTCGGCCAGGTCGAGCGCGCAGTTGAGGCCGGTCTGGCCGCCCATGGTGGGCAGCACCGCATCCGGGCGCTCCTTGGCGATGATGCGTTCCACCGTCTGCCAGCTGATCGGCTCGATGTACACCGCATCGGCCATCTGCGGATCGGTCATGATCGTGGCCGGATTGGAGTTCACCAGGATCACCCGGTAACCCTCCTCGCGCAGCGCCTTGCAGGCCTGTGCGCCGGAATAGTCGAACTCGCAGGCCTGGCCGATCACGATCGGGCCGGCGCCGATGATCAGGATGCTCTTGATGTCGTTACGTTTGGGCATCTCAGCGGGCCTCCAGCATCAGCTTGGCGAAACGATCGAACAGATAGCCGATATCGTGCGGGCCTGGGCTCGCCTCGGGATGGCCTTGGAAACAGAACGCGGGGCGATCGGTCAGCGCGAAACCTTGCAGCGACCCGTCGAACAGCGACGTATGCGTGATGCGCACGTTGGAAGGCAGCGTGGACGCATCTACCGCAAAACCGTGGTTCTGCGAAGTGATCAGCACGCGGCCGTCGTCGTGATCCTTCACCGGATGGTTCGCGCCGTGATGGCCGAACTTCATCTTCAGGGTTTTCGCGCCCAGGGCGGCGCCCATGATCTGGTGCCCCAGGCAGATGCCGAACAGCGGAATTTCCGCGGCGAGGAATTCGCGCGTGGCGGCGATAGCGTAATCGCAGGCGGCCGGGTCACCGGGACCGTTGGAGAGGAACACACCATCGGGCTCCATCGCCAGCACTTCGGCGGCGGGCGTTTGCGCCGGCACCACCGTGATCTCGCAGCCGCGCTCGGCCAGCAGGCGCAGAATGTTGTGCTTCACGCCGTAGTCGTAGGCCACTACGTTGAAGCGCTTGTCCGTTTCATGGAACACGGTGCGGTCGAGGTCATACACGCCCTCGTTCCAGTTGTAGGGCTTGGTTGTGCTGACCACCTTGGCCAGGTCCATGCCGTTCAGGCCGGGGAATGCCCGCGCCTTGGCCAGCGCCGCATCGGCGTCGATCGATTCACCCGCTACCAGGCAGCCGCTCAGCGCGCCCTTGTCGCGCAGAATGCGCGTAAGCCGGCGCGTATCGATGCCGGCGATGGCGACGATGCCATGCCGCTGAAGATAGTCGGGCAGGCTCTCGGTGCTGCGCCAGTTGCTGGCCCGGCGCGGCACGTCGCGCACGATCAAGCCGGCGGTATGCACCTTGTCGGATTCGGCATCCACCGCGTTGCAGCCGGTGTTGCCGATGTGCGGGTAAGTAAGGGTCACGATCTGGCGGGCATAGGAGGGATCGGTGAGGATCTCCTGATAGCCCGTCATCGCGGTGTTGAAGACCACTTCGCCGACGGTTTCGCCAGTCGCACCTACGGAGTGGCCGTGGAATACGCTGCCGTCTTCGAGGGCAAGCAGAGCGGGATGAGGCATGGAGGGGGCCGCCTTTTAGGTACAGCAAGGTCCGCAAGCCGCATCGAAGCAGGCTTGTGGACCTTAAGTGAAGGAAAGTCTCGGGCGGGTTGAAATGATAGGCTTCGAGCGCCTTGCTGTCCACCCGAATGAACTCCCGTAGGTGTGATGGTCATATGACGCACCGGCCATGCGCTCGCGCTAGACTGGACCGGCACTTAGCCAGGAATGCTACGAAGTTCGATGAATGCGACCGCCCTACTGCTGGACCCAGCCCGGCTCGATCGCCCGGACACGGATGTGCGCCAGCATCCCTTCCCCTTCCTGATCGCCCATGGCCAGCTGCCGGATGAATCGCGCAGCGAGCTGGAGCGGGATTTTCCCAAGTACAGCAGCGCGGGTTTCTTCCCCTATGACCCGGCCGACTGCGGCCCCTCGGTCAATGCGCTGGTCGAGCAATTGACCACGCCCCAGTTCGCCAGCGCGATCGGCCGTTATCTGGGCATCGACAACCTGGGCCAATACCCCGCCCTGGTAACCCTCTGCCGGGCGCTGAACAAGCGCCACGGTACCATCCACACCGACAGCCGCTCGAAGGTCGCCACAGCCCTGCTCTACCTCAATACGCAGTGGCCAGACACCAGCGACGGCTGCCTGCGTTTCCTCCATCGTGTCGACAACATCGACGACCTGGTCGCGCCCGAACTCAAGCCGCTGTATGGCGAATTCGCGGTCTTCAAGCGTTGCGACAATTCCTTCCATGGACACCTGCCTTACGAAGGCGAGCGCCGCGTGATCCAGGTGGCCTGGCTGACCAGCGAGCAGGAAAAACTGCGCAAGACCAAGCGCGGCAAGTTCGCCCGTGCGTTCAAGAAGCTGTTCGGCGTGCTGGATCGCAAACTCGGCGCAGGGCGCGATCGTAATGCGGCGCACCCGGACTGAAGCTTGCGCCGGTCCGGCGCGTGCATCCTGCTTGCGTCCATGACGCCCGTCGCAATTCACACCGTCTGCGAGACGCTGGCCTATGCGGTCGGCTTTCGCACTTTTTTATGGACCCGCCAGCGCCTTGCGCCCGGCGCATTCAAGCACAAGGACGAAGTGGCATGGATTGCCGTCAGCGCCATCGTCGGTGCGGCGCTAGGCGCCAAGCTTTCCTACTGGCTGGACGATCCGCTCACCGCGTTTGCGAACTTCCCCGACCTGCGCAACCTGCTGCTGGGCAAATCCATCATCGGCGCATTGCTCGGCGGTTTGTTGGGCGTGGAGCTGTGCAAGAAGATCGCCGGCATCCAGCAATCCACCGGTGATGCATTTGTGCTGCCGCTTACGGTAGGCATGTGCATAGGCCGCGTTGGCTGCTACCTGGCCGGATTGCAGGACCATACCTACGGCAACGCCACTTCGCTGCCCTGGGGCGTGGATTTCGGCGACGGCATTGCGCGCCATCCCACGCAAATCTACGAAATCCTGTTTTTGCTTGCCCAATACGCCTGGATCCACCTGCGCCGCCATGAGTTGGCGCCGGGCGATCGCTTCCGCGCCTTCATGATCGGCTATCTCCTGTTCCGCCTGCTGGTGGAATTCATCAAGCCGCTGTTCTACGCCTACCCGGGGCATATGTCCGGCCTGCAGTGGCTTTGCATCGCCGGTTTGCTCTACTACCATCGGGACCTTCCACGGATCGCGCAAATATTGTTCAAGGGGAACCGCAGCGCATGGGAGCCAAGGTAAGGCCATATCTGTTCTACGACAGCGCCGTATCCGTCTGCAGCACCTGCCTGCGCCGCGTCGAAGCGAAAATCCTGATCAAGGACGAACGCGTCTACCTCGAAAAGTGGTGCCCGCATCACGGCCGCGAACGCGTGCTGATCGCCGACGATGCGGCGTATTACCGCCAATGCCGCGAGGTGTACATCAAGCCGCCGGAACTGCCTCGGCAATTCAACACGCCACAGCATTTCGGCTGCCCGTACGACTGCGGCCTGTGTCCGGAGCACATGCAGCACTCCTGCCTGACCCTGGTGGAAATCACCGATCACTGCAATCTGCGTTGCCCGATCTGCTACGCGGAAAGCGGCCCGCATCGTCCAGGCTACCGTGACCTGGCCACCATCGAGCGCATGCTCGATGCCGTCGTCGCCAATGAAGGCGAGCCCGACGTAGTGCAGATTTCCGGCGGCGAGCCCACCCTGCACCCGGATTTCTTCGCCATTCTCGACGCTGCCCGGCAACGCCCGATCCGCCACCTGATGGTCAACACCAATGGCCTGCGCATCGCCCGCGAAGCTGATTTTGCAGCAAGGCTTGCCGACTACCAGCCCGGCTTCGAGCTGTATCTGCAATTCGATTCGCTGCGCGACGAAGTACACAAGGACTTGCGCGGTGCGAAGTTGCGCGACATACGCCTGCAGGCGCTGGAAAACCTCAACCGCCACGACATCTCCACCACCCTGGTGGTCACCGTCAAGAAAGGGCTCAACGACGAAGAGCTGGGCTCGATCATCGAATTCGCCCTCACCCAACCTTGCGTGCGCGGCGTCACCTTCCAGCCGATCCAAGCCGCTGGCCGCCTGGAAGGCTATGACCCCGAACGCGATCGCCTCACCTTGAGCGAAGTGCGTCGCCGCATCCTCGAACAAAGCACGGTCTTTCGCCCCGACGACCTGATTCCCGTGCCTTGCAATCCCGATTGCCTGGCCATGGCCTATGCTTTGAAGCTTGGCGAACAGGTACTGCCGTTGACGCGCTTCGTCTCGCCCGAAACCCTGGTCAGCAAGGGGCGCAACACCATCGTGGTCGAGCGCGATGAAGAGCTGCGCGCCCACGTATTCGAGCTGTTCGCCACCAACCATTCGCCCGAATCGCAAGCCTGCTCCCTGTCGGACCTGCTGTGCTGCCTGCCGCAGGTGCAGGCGCCGGCCGAACTCTCCTATCGCAATGTGTTCCGCGTGCTGATCATGCAGTTCATCGACGCACACGGCTTCGACCTGCGCGCGGTGAAGAAGTCCTGCGTGCACATCGCCCAGCCGGATGGCCGCCTCATTCCGTTCGACACGTTCAACCTGTTCTACCGCGACGACAAGGCGAACAAGCTGGCCGCGTTGCGGCGTGAAATCGAACAGGCCCGCGCTGTCGAGGAAGACGCGCCATGAGCGATCACCAGCCTTATGAGCCGCCGCAATCGCCGCTATCCGACCCGGAGCCGGCCCCCGGCGGCGGTTCGGTTTGGGGTGGCATCGGCCTGGCATGGCTCCTCATGGTGGTGGGCGAGATCATCATCGTTGCAACCCGCATCCCGCTCTTGGCACTGTTACCACCAGCGGCCATTCTTGTCGCCGGCATCGTCATGCTCGCCGGCAGCAACCCGCGCATCGGCAAAGGTCTATTGCTGGGGCTGGCCTCCTTCGTTGCCGTCGCGCTGCTGTTGGTCGCCGCGTGCTTTGGCATGCTGAGCGGTATCCATGAGTAAATGGGGCACAAGGCCCTGCGCCTGCATCGGGCCCATGCCCTAAAATCGTAGGTGTAAATCGCTTCGAGGGAAGCCATGTCTTTCGTGTTCCTGCTGTCCCTGGCCTTGCAGATCGCCTGTGCCGTGCACGTGATCCGCAGCGGTCGCTCGCTGTATTGGATCTGGCTGATCCTGATCGGGTCCTATCTTGCCGTGCTCGTCTACGTGTTGATCGCGGTCATTCCCGATCTGCGCCATGACCCGCGCGGGCGCACAGCGGCCCGCAGCGCGATCAACATGATCGATCCGCAGCGGCGCCGGCGCGAGCTGCAACGGCAGCTGGAAATCAGCAATACCGTGGACAACCGCCGCCGCCTCGCCGAGGAATGCCTGCAGCAAGGCGATTACGCCAACGCGCAGGAGCTATACCAGGGGCTCCTCAACGGCATGTATGCCACCGATCCGGACTTCATGCTGGGGCTGGCCCAGGCGCAAGCCGGCAACGAGCATTTTGCCGACGCGCGCCAGACACTGGACGCCTTGGCCAAGGCCAATCCCAATTACAAGTCGAACGATGGCCAACTGCTCTACGCGCGCTGCCTCGAAGAACTCGGTGAAACCGAAGCGGCGCTGGCGCAATACCGCGTGCTGGCCGACAGCTATCCAGGCGAAGAAGGACGCTTTCGCTACGGCCGCCTGCTCGGCCGCAGCCAACACCGCGACGAAGCTCGCAGCGTACTGCAGGGCCAGCTTCGGCGCGCCGAGCTGATGCCCCGCTACTACCGCCGCAAGGAACAGGAATGGCTCAAGGCGGCCAGGCTTGAACTGTCACGCCTGGGTGAATCCTGAGAGCGAGCCGTCACGCGAGAGCGTGCACGACATAAAACGCAAACACGACGTAGAGCAAACCCACCGGCAACAAAGCGCGGCCATCGACCCGACCGCGCTTGAACAATCCCCACAAATAAACGATCGCCAGCATGGTCAGCGCGCCCGACACCACCAGAGGCGCATCGAACAACCAGGGCGTGGCGAAGATCGCGAGCGCACTGGGCACGGTGGCCTGGATCATCATCGCACCGGAGATATTCGCCAGGGCAAGCCGCTCCTTGCCCTGGCGTACCCAGATCAGCGCATTCATGGTTTCGGGCAGCTCGGTGGCCACCGGACTCAGCACCAGCGCCACCAGATGCGGCGGAAGATGCACGGCCAGTCCAATGCTTTCGATCTGCGAGACGAAAACGTGCGAGGCCACCGCAATCACCAATAAGGAAATCATCGCCTGCAGCGACACGGCCAGCATCGAAGGAATCGCCGCACGCGGCTGAAACTTCAACGGCTCCAGCTCCTCGTGATCGGCCGTGTCACCCTCGTCTTTCAATTCGCGCCACACGTAAAGCGCGTAGGCCAACAGAAACAGCACGCCAAGCCATGGCTTGAACGCAAAAGCCAGCAAGCCAAGCGCGCATTTCACGATGAAGATCGAGAGGAACCAGCCCTGATCGCGCGCCAGCCGCGCATTCTTCACCTGCACATGCAGGGTGGCGCGGCCCAGGCGCTTGCGACAACTCCACAGCGCAATGCCCACCACCGCATAAGCGATCGTTGCCAACACGAGAGGGCCACCCATCGCCGCGCCGACACCAATGTCGCGCACTTCGGGCGTGCGACCCATGATCACCGCCACGAACGTCACAGCGCTTTCCGGCAATGCCGTGCCGAACGCCGCCAGCACCGTACCCGTGGCGGTCTCGCCGAGCTTGAGCTTGTGGCCCAGCCATTCGATGCTGTTGACGAAGTATTCGCAGGCTGCGTAGATCGCTGCCGCGGAAAGCAGAAACAGCAACGCGGTGATAAGCATGATCCATTCCGGGCCGGGCGAGCGCAAACCAGTGGCGCACGTACGCCGCTCGCCCGGCTTAGGATGAGCGCGTCGTGGCCAAAGGTCTCGCCGGACCGTCGCAAACCGAACGCCTGCGACAACCACCCGCGCCATGAAGCCGAGGCTTCAAGTATGTTGACGCGGGTTCCCCGATGCTTGGAGGCCTGACGGCCGCCGCACGAGGATGGCTACTCCCCAATGACAGTGAGTGGCGAGAATGCTACCGGCTTTGCCGTGGCCTCACAACACTGTGCGTCGTAGGCTGGGATGAAATCCCAGCATCGCCCTGTACGAGAAAGCTGGGATTTCATCCCAGCCTATGGGCCGCCTGCTACCGCCCGTCCACCGCCTTGCGCCCGATCGCCGGGTCGTCGGTAAAGAAAGCGTCGATCCCCGCGGCCAGATAGGCCCGGATCTCCGCCACCGAACCGGCCTCATTGAAAGTCTTCGGATCACTGCCCTGCCAGAAATTCTTCGCCTGGAAATGGTTTTCGGGGCGAAACGTATACGGGTGCAGCTCCAGGCCTGCCGCGTGCGCATCATGCACCAGCGGCGTGGGGGAGCCCAGGCTGCCGTCGGCCTGCAAGGGAATGATCGCGCGGATGTTGGGGCCGATCGCATCGGCATAAGTGGCGATCTCGCGCAGGCCCGCTGGCGTGATCATGTCGCCATAGCTCAGCTTGGCACCCGCCGCCGTCACGTCATAAGGCTGCTCATGCGCGTCATCGATCAATTGCAGCAGGCGTACATTCGGGTGGTTCTTACCCAGCTTGCCGCGCAAATAACGCAGGTTGGCGATTTCGAACGACTGGATTTCCACCGGCGCACGCTGCGTGTAGCGATGCGCAGCGATGATCGCCAGCACGCGGCCCTCCATTGGCAAGCCGATCTTCTGGAAATACGTGCCGTGCTTGATCTCCGGAATGATGCCGATGACGCGACCGCGCGTGGCCGCTTCGGTGGCGACGAAGTCGATGATTTCGTCGAAGCTTGGTACCTGGAAATCGCCGTCGTATTGCGTGCTGCGGTACTCGGGCAAACGTTCGCGCGCGCGCAAGGTTTTCAGCTCGGCAAGCGTGAAATCCTCGGTGAACCAGCCGGTGACGCGGTGCCCGTCGATCGTCTTGGTGATCTTGCGCGAAGCGAACTCCGGATGGCTGGCCACGTCGGTGGTGCCACTGATCTCGTTTTCATGGCGGGCCACCGGCACGCCGTCCTTGGTCATCACCAGGTCCGGTTCCACGTAATCCGCGCCGTCGGCGATGGCTTTGGCATAGGAGGCCAGCGTGTGCTCGGGCCGCAATGCGCTGGCGCCGCGATGGCCGATCACCAGCACCTTGGCAGCGATCGGCTTTTCGTTGGCGTGGACGCTGGCGGACATCGCTACGACTCCAAGGCAGGCGGCGAACGTGTAGGCTGGGATGATAATCCCAGCTTTCCATGCGGCGGCCGATGCTGGGATTGCCATCCCAGCCTACCTGCCGAGACGAGCTTGCAGCATATCGTCGATGGCATAGCCGCCGGACTTTCGACCGGCCAGCCATGCCGCCGCTTCCAGTGCCCCGCGCGCGAAAATGGAGCGCTCGGTAGCACGGTGACTGAGTTCGACGCGCTCGCCCTGGCCGAGCAGCAGCGCAGTGTGCTCGCCCACCACGTCGCCTCCGCGCACCACGGCAAAGCCTATGCTGCCGCTGCGGCGTGCACCGGGACGACCCTCACGCACGTATACGGCATCCTTCGCCAAGCTCGTGCCGCGCGCTTGGGCAGCGGCATGTCCCAACGCAAGCGCGGTGCCGGAAGGCGCGTCTTCCTTGCGTCCATGATGGGCCTCGACGATTTCCAGGTCCCAGTCGGGCAACGCCATGGCCGCCTCTCGCAACAAGCGCTTCAACACCGCGACACCCAGGCTGAAGTTGGCGGCGTGCAGCAGCGGGATATGCCGCGTTGCTTCATCGAGCCTGGCCTGCAGCGCAGCGTCGATGCCCGTCGTCCCTGTGACCAGGGCGGCATGCCGCGCTGTGCAATAGGCAAGCGCTTCGGTCAGCCCTTCCGGTCCGCTGAAATCGATCACGACCTCCGCCACCATGGCGCTCCAATCGTGCGTATAGCGCAGCGATGTGGGCGAATCGGAAAAGACCGGCGCCTGGTTGTGCGCCGAACTTGCGGACACCAGGGCGCCCACCAGTTCGAACCGGCTGTCCTCGCGCACCAGGGTGAGCAAGGCGCGCCCCATGCGGCCGGAGGCGCCGCTGATGGCGAGGCGAATGGGTTGGGTCATGTGGGGTGTCCTGGCACTTCTCTGCCGGACATCTTCGCAAGATTCGCCGCTCAGCCCAAGTCTGCCAAAGAGACTTGGGCTTACGAAGAACCGCGCCTTAGTGCAGCTCGTCCCGATGCCGGCGGAGAAAATCACCCACCAGCGCAGCCACCTGGTCCGGCGCGTCCAGCGTGGCAAAGTGCGTGCTGTCGAGGATATGCACTTCCGCCTGGGGCGCATCGCGCCGATAGGCCTCGGCGCCCGGCGTGGTGAAGAACTGATCTTGCCTGCCCCACAGCACCAGCACCGGAACGTGCAAGCTGCGCAAGCTGGCTTGCCATGCCGGGTAGCGCGCGACGTTGTTGCCGTAGTCGAACCACAGGTCGTTGCGCGCATCGATCACGCCGGGACGCTGGAAGGCGGCGATCATTTGCAGGGTGGCATCAGCACCGGCATGGTCCTCATCGGACCAGTGCGCGGCCTGCGGATAAGCCAGGGCGCGGATATAGGCGGTGCGACGCGCATCGACGGCCGGATTGCGATGCTGCCAGTGGCGTCGCAATTCCCCATCGGGATCCTGCGCGGCAGGAAAGCCATCCAGGTGGATGACGCCGTTTTGAACCATGATCGCGGTGATGGCGCGCGGATTGGCACTGATCAAGCGAAACCCGACCGGCACGCCGTAATCCTGCATGTACAAGGCGTATCGCGCGATGCCGCGCAGCTTGAGGAAATGGCTTACCGTTTCGGCCAGGTGATCGAAGGTGTAGCGGTAGCGGATGTGATCCGGCGCGTCGGAATAGCCGAAGGAGGGATAGTCCATGGCAATCACGTGCACGGACTGGCTAGCAGCTAGCTCCTCCATCACCTGCGCATACATGATGGAAGAAAGCGGATTGCCATGCAGAAAGACGACCGTGGGTGCGTGGGGATCGCCGGCTTCGCGATAAAACAGCTCAAGGCCATCCACTTGCTGCCAGCCTTCGTGCAGCGAGGCGGCCCAAGTGGCCGGACTGAGGAACGAGAGGGCCATGGCCAGGCCGAAAAGCAGTCGATACATCATGCGCGATCCGTATTGAGGGCGCGCTATTATTCGACGCCAAGATCGCCGCAAGAAGCGATCGTTTTTCAGCGCGCGATGAATGCGATTCATGCCGGGTGAGGTCCCCAAGATGCGAAAGCCGTTGCCACCCATGCATACCTTGCGCAGCTTCGAGGCATTGGCGCGCGCCAGGAACTTCGCGCGTGCGGCCGAAGAACTGCATCTGACCGCCAGCGCGGTCAGCCACCAGATCAAGGCGCTGGAGTCTTTCTATGCCACCAGGCTGTTTCAACGAAACCGGAATGAGGTGACGCTGACTTCCGCCGGCACCAAGCTGCTGGAGGTGGTCAAGAGTGCGTTGGAGCAGTTGGCGCAGGTAGGGGAGTCGTTGCGCACACGAGATGGCAATCGCCTGTCGATTACCGCGCCGCCCTCGCTGGCAAGCCGCTGGCTGATGCCTCGTCTTGGCGCCTTCATGGCTAGGCATCCGCACATCGAGCTGAAGCTGCACGCCACGCCGGCGCTGGTGGACCTCGATGAGCAAGAGTGCGATTTTGCTCTGCGCTATGGCAAAGGACGTTGGGCCGGATTGCGCAGCGAAAAGCTGTTGGACGAAGTTTTGTTTCCGGTGGCTGCACGAACCTACGCGACGAAGAAAAACATCCGCCGCCTGGCCGACCTCAAAACCTGCCTGCTGCTGCGCGACGACTTCCAAACCTGGGAGGATTGGTTTGCACGGGTCGGGCAAACGCCGGCCCCCATGAGCTATGGCCCCAGCTTCAGCGATTCGGCCCTGCTGATGCAGGCCGCCGAAGCCGGACAAGGGATTGCGCTGGCACGCAGCGCGTTGGCAGCCGACGCGATCGCGTCAGGCTCATTGATCCGTATCGGCAAGCTGGCGGCACCGGCGCCGGGAGCGTATTACCTGGTGTCGTCTTCGCGGCGACCGGATTCGCCTCCCGCAGTATTGTTCCGGCAATGGCTGCTGGACGCGGCCTCAAGGCCATCCATCGTTTAATAGGTCGCCCAAAAAATCGAAGCCTGATTGGCAGGCCCATCGCCAACCATTTCCCACGGCGATCGCATTATCAGCTTGGCGTTCTTGACAGCGCCTGGCCCATTCAACACGATGCGCGCCGCTATATGCGATCGCATGACCCCTCTTTGTTCGACCGCCCACCCCACGGCAAAAATCAGGACAACAGCATGAGCACGAAACAGCGTTTTGTACGCGCGGCAATGATTACCGCACTGCTGCTAGGCGGAATGACGGGCACGGCCTTCGTCGAATCCGCGTACGCTGCCGCTCCCATGGTCAAGACTTCGGCACCTGCGTATTACCGGATGATGCTGGGCGATTTCGAGGTCACCGCGCTGAGCGATGGCACCACGGTCATGCCGGTGCAGAACCTGCTTACTCACACCACCGCTGAAAAGACGCGCCAGATGATGGCGGCGTCATTCGTGCAACTACCCTATGAAATGAACTTCAACGCCTTCCTGGTGAACACCGGCACCAAGCTGGTGTTGATCGATACGGGAACGGGCGCGATGTTCGGCTCCAACCTGGGCAAGCTGGTGGCCCGCCTGCAAGCCAGCGGCTACAAGCCGGAGCAAGTGGACGAGATCTATATCACCCATATGCACCCGGACCACATCGGTGGCCTGGTAGAACATGGCGAGCGTGTGTTTCCCAACGCCATTGTCCGCGCCAACCAGGGCGATGCGGATTTCTGGCTGAGCCAGGCACAAATGGACAAGGCCCCGAAAGAAGCACAGGCACACTTCAAGGACGCGATGGAGGCTTTGAACCCCTACATCCAAGCCGGCCGCTTCAAGCCTTTCCAGGGCGATATCGAGTTAACCCCGGGCATTCGCTCAGTGTCGCTGGCGGGCCATACACCCGGCCACACCGGCTACATGATCCAGAGCAAGGGTCAGAAAATGCTGGTGTGGGGCGATATCGTGCATGTGCCGGCGGTGCAGTTCGCGCACCCGGACATCACCATTCATTTCGATACCGACAGCGCGGCAGCGGAAGCCATGCGTGAGCATGTGCTCGCCGACGCGGCCAAGCAGGGTTATTACATCGCCGGCGCGCACCTCATCTTCCCGGCCATCGGCCATGTGCGCAAAGCCGGGTCCGGCTATGAATGGGTGCCGGTGAGCTATACCGAGTTGCACTGAGCCAACGAAAACGGATTGCCGTCGACCGCAGGCTCCCTCCCCTGCTTGGCAGGGGAGGGTTGGGGTGGGGTTGTTTGCGCTTGCCGCAGTATTGAAGATCACCGCGAGGTTGCTTCACCCCACCCCAGCCCTCCCCTACTACACGTAGGGGAGGGTGCAAATTCAGAGCATGCTCAGGACGTCACGCGCGACCAGAACTCTTTCACTCCATCCATCCAGCCCTTGGCGCGCGGCGAATGCTCGTCGTCGTCGGCGAACGTGCTCTCCAGCTTCTCCAGCAACTCGCGTTGCTCGCGGGTGAGACGCACCGGCGTCTCCACCACCACGCGGCAGACCAGGTCGCCGGTGCGGCCACCGCGTACCGATTTCACACCGCGCCCGCGCAACACGAACTGCTGCCCGGTCTGCGTTTCCGGCGGAATGGTGATGGCAACCTCGCCATCCAAGGTAGGCACCGGCAACTCCGCACCGAGGGCGGCCTGCGAAATACGGATCGGCACTTCGCAAAAGAGATTGTTGCCTTCGCGCTGGAAGATCTTGTGCTCGCGCACGCGCACTTCCACGTACAGGTCGCCGGCTTCGGAACCCGCCGGACCGGCCTCGCCCTGCCCGGCCAGGCGAATACGATCGCCATTGTCGACGCCGGCCGGAATACGCACCGACAAGGTGCGCGTTTCTTCCAGGCGGCCTTCGCCGTGGCACTGCTTGCAGGGCTTTTCGATCGCGCGGCCGGTGCCGCCGCAATGCGGGCAGCCCTGCTGGATGGAGAATATGCCGTTCTGCATGCGCACGCGGCCGTGGCCCTGGCAGGTGCGGCAGGTCACCGTCTTGCCGTCTTCGGAGCCGCTGCCGTTGCAGTGATGGCAATTAACCTGGGTGGGAATGTCGAACTTCTTCTCGACGCCGAACACGGCCTCTTCCAGATCCAGCTCCATGATGTAGCGCAGGTCCGCGCCGCGGCGCGGGCGCGACGAACGGCCAGTGCCGAAAATGTCGCCGAAGATATCCCCGAAGATGTCGCCCATGTCGCCGAAGCCGCCGGCACCGCCGCGGCCGCCCATGCCGCCCTCGAAGGCGGCGTGGCCGTACTGGTCGTACATACCGCGCTTCTGCGCGTCGGACAGCACCTCGTAGGCCTCCTTGGCCTCCTTGAATTTTTCCTGCGCGTGCGGATCGTCCGGGCAGCGGTCCGGATGGTATTTCATCGCCAGGCGACGGAACGCTTTTTTCAGTTCCGCGTCGTCCGCCGTGCGGTCGACACCCAGGATTTCGTAGTAGTCACGCTTGCTCATTTCATGATCCGCGATTCGATGCGCCGATCGGGAATGAACCAGATCGCAGCCACCGTGGCATAGAGAACACACGACATCCACGGCGCCACGAACGCCAGCAGCATGCCGCACAAATATATGGCGACGGCGACCCAGCCTTTCCAGTCACCGCCCACCGCCTGCGCCAGCAGCGAGGTTTCACCGCCGTTGGCCTTGATCAGGCAGCGTTGGAACGGCTGCCAGGCGATCGCACACATCAGCAACACAAAACCATAAACCGCCACCGGCAGCTGCGCGAAGTGATTCTCGCCCATCCACCCGGTGGTCACCGGCATCAGCGACAGCCAGAACAGCAGATGCAGGTTGGCCCACAGCACCGTGCCGTTGATCTTCTCGGCAGCATGCAGGAAGTGGTGGTGGTTATTCCAGTAGATGCCTACGTAGACGAAGCTCAGCACGTAGCTCAGGAACACCGGCCACTGCGGCAACAATACCTGCCAGCCGTCGCCGTGCGGCACTTTCAGCTCCAGCACCATGATGGTGAGGATGATGGCAAGCACGCCATCGCTGAAGGCTTCGAGCCGTCCCTTTTCCATCGACTCCCCTCGCAAAGAAAACGAGCGCCAAGGCCTGGCGCTCGTCTTCCGGGTCGTACTTTACGACGACTTGCGGTCGTTCTTCACCTCGGTGAACTCGGCGTCGACCACGTCGTCCGGCTGGGCCGAACCGCCGGGGCCCGGACCGTGCTGCGCGCCTGCGCCTGCGCCCGCACCCGCGCCGCCATCGGCATGGCCGGCCTGTGCCGCGGCGTACAACGACTGCGCCACTTGCTCCAGCTTCTGGATCTTCGCTTCGATCGCGGCCTTGTCCTCGCCGTCCTTCACCTTCTCCAGATCCGACAGTGCGCCTTCGATTTCGCTGAGCTGGGCGCCCGGCACCTTGCCGCCGTGCTCCTTCAGCGCACTGCGCGTAGCGTGCACCAGCTGGTCGGCCTTGTTGCGCGTGGCCACCAGCTCCTGGAACTTCTTGTCCTCTTCGCGATGCGTTTCGGCATCGGCCACCATGCGCTGGATTTCCTCGTCGGACAGGCCCGAACCGGCCTTGATCTCGATGCGCTGTTCCTTGCCGGTCTTCTTGTCCTTGGCCGACACATGCAGGATGCCGTTGGCGTCGATATCGAAGGTCACTTCGATCTGCGGCATGCCGCGCGGCGCAGCGTCGATGCCGGCCAGGTCGAACTTGCCCAGCGACTTGTTGGCCGAGGCGCGATCGCGCTCGCCCTGCAGCACGTGCACGGTCACCGCGGTCTGGTTGTCATCGGCGGTGGAGAACACCTGCGAAGCCTTGGTCGGCACGGTGGTGTTCTTCTCGATCAGCTTGGTCATCACGCCGCCCATGGTCTCGATGCCCAGCGACAGCGGGGTGACGTCCAGCAGCAGCACGTCCTTCACCGAACCGCCCAGCACGCCGCCCTGGATGGCCGCGCCCACGGCGACCGCTTCATCCGGGTTGACGTCCTTGCGCGGCTCCTTGCCGAAGAAATCCTTCACCGCTTCCTGCACCTTCGGCATGCGGGTCTGGCCGCCGACCAGGATCACCTCGCTGACGTCGGAGATGCGCAGGCCAGCGTCGTTGAGCGCGGTGCGGCACGGCTCGATGGTGCGCTTGACCAGGTCTTCCACCAGCGCTTCCAGCTTGGCGCGGGTAAGCTTGATGTTCAGATGCTTCGGACCGGAGGCATCGGCCGTCACGTACGGCAGGTTCACTTCGGTCTGGTGCGAGGACGACAGCTCGATCTTCGCGCGCTCGGCCGCATCCTTCAGGCGCTGCAGCGCCAGCGGATCCTTGCTCAGGTCGATGCCCTGGTCCTTCTTGAATTCCTCGATGAGATAGTCGATGACGCGCTTGTCGAAGTCTTCGCCGCCCAGGAAGGTATCGCCGTTGGTGGCCAGCACTTCGAACTGCTTCTCGCCGTCGACTTCGGCGATCTCGATGATCGACACGTCGAAGGTGCCGCCGCCGAGGTCGTACACCGCGATCTTGCGGTCGCCGCCCTTCTTGTCCAGGCCGTAAGCCAGTGCGGCGGCGGTCGGCTCGTTGATGATGCGCTTCACGTCCAGGCCGGCGATGCGGCCGGCGTCCTTGGTCGCCTGGCGCTGGCTGTCGTTGAAGTAGGCCGGCACGGTGATCACCGCTTCGGTGACCGCTTCACCGAGGTAATCCTCGGCGGTCTTCTTCATCTTCATCAGCACCTTCGCGGAGACTTCCGGCGGCGCCATCTTCTTGCCGTCCGAGGTCTGCACCCAGGCGTCGCCGTTTTCGTGCGCGACGATGCCGTACGGCACGATGTGGATGTCCTTCTGCACTTCCGCGTCGGTGAACTTGCGGCCAATCAGGCGCTTCACCGCGTAGAAGGTGTTCTTGGGATTGGTGACGCCCTGGCGCTTGGCGGGAGCGCCGACCAGTACTTCACTGTCCTTGGTGAAAGCGACGATGGACGGCGTGGTGCGATCGCCCTCCGAGTTCTCGATCACCTTGGCGGTGCTGCCATCCATGATGGCGACGCACGAGTTGGTCGTGCCCAGGTCGATACCAATGATCTTGCCCATGATGTGTGTGCTCCGGAAAACTTGGGATGCGGCCCCTCAGCCGCGAATGGTTGACAGATGGGGTTCTGGCGAAACGCGTTCAATACCAAGTGAACCCTGCAGTTCTGGAATTGCTAGAGTCTGTTCACCATCTCCGCTGCGCGGGGGTGTTGAGCAGACTCTCCTCGTTCAGTCGTCCTTGGCCACGGACACCAGGGCCGGGCGCAGCAATCGGTCATTCAGAACGTAGCCTTTTTGCAGTACCGCCACGACCGTGCCGGGCGACTTGCCGGGCGCCTCCACCATGCTCACCGCGTGATGGCGTTCAGGGTCCAGCGGCTGGTCGAGCGGATCGACCGGCACCAGGCCGTTGTTGCCTGCGATGCGCAGCAGCTCTTTCAGGGTGAGGCCCAGGCCCTCGCGAATCGCGGCAACGTCGCCCCCCTCCACGGCCAGGCCGCGCTCCAGGCTGTCATAGACCGGCAAGAGATCGTTGAGCAGTTTTTCGTTGGCGAAGCGGCGGGCCTGTTCCAGGTCGCGATGCAGGCGGCGACGTTGGTTTTCCAGCTCGGCCTTTTCGCGCAGCACGGTTTCGCGCAACTCCTTGTTGCCGGCTTCCAGCTCGGCCAGCTTGGCCTTGAGCGCTTCAAGCTCCTCGCCTGCTGCGGCGTTCTGCGCGCCCGTTTCAGGCGTTTCGTTGGGCGACTGCGAATCGCTGTTGTGCATGAATGACTCCAAACCTCGTCCTGGGCCGGTCCAGCTGAGACCGACCATCCAAATTGTGCGGGTGGCCCCGCCTCCCAACCTGCCGTTATAAGGCCGTAGCAGCCCGATTCAAGGCGTCGCTGAGCAGCCGCGCGGTGGCCTGCACCACCGGAATAACGCGATCGTAAGCCATGCGCGTGGGGCCGATCACCCCCACCGCGCCCAGCAACCGGCCTTGCGCCCCATAACTGGCAGTGACCACGCTGCAGCCGTCCAGCGCGGCGAAACCCGATTCCTCGCCGATGAACAAGCGCACGCCGGGGGCTTTGGCGCAGGTTTCCATCAGCTGCAGCAGCTCGTTCTTTTTCTGGAACGCCTCGAACAATTCGCGCAGGCGCTCCAGGTTGCCCAGTTCCGAATAGGCCATCAGGTTGGTCTGGCCGCTGACCAGCACATCCTCGTCCTGCGGTGCGAAAGAGGCTGCCGCCAACTCTACCGTTTGGGCCAGCAGCTGATGCAATTCGCTGCTGGCCTGACGCAGTTCGTGCAGCAGGTGCGCGCGGATGTCATCCACACGCAAGCCGGCAAAATGCTCGTTGATGTAATTGGCCGCCTGCTCCAGCACCCGTGCGTCCAACGGCTTGTCCAACTGGATCACGCGGTTCTGCACCTGGTTGTCGGAGAACACCAGGATCACCAGCACGCGAGCCTCCGGCAGCGCCACGAAATCGATATGGCGCAGCGGGAAGTCGGTCTGGCGCGGCACCATCACCACGCCGGCGAAATGGGTCATGGCCGACAACAGGGCCGAGGCATTGCCGGCCAGGTCGCGCACCGTGGTCGGACCCGGCGGCAACTCGCGCTGCAGCCGCACCATCTCGTCGTGCGCCAAGGGCTGCAGTTCGATCAGGCTGTCGACAAACAGGCGTAGTCCGCGCGGGGTGGGAATGCGCCCGGCCGAGGTATGCGGCGAGGCGACCAGGCCAGCCTCCTCCAGGTCGGCCATGACGTTGCGGATGGTGGCCGGGCTCACGTCCAGCCCCGAAGACCGCGACAGCGTGCGCGAGCCCACTGGCTCACCGTCGATCAAATACTGCGCGATCAACGTGCGCAGCAGGCGCCGCGCGCGGGTATCGAGTTCATGGCCAGGGTGACGAGACATGCGCTGTGGCAATCCGTGAGACGCCTAAGAAATAAGGTTTGGCGGGGAAGAAAGCAAGAAAGGAAGGGCATGCTTGCGCGATGCGCCCCCTCCCCTGCCTGACGGGGGAGCGGGCAGCTCCCATTCCCTGTAACCCGTTCCCACTTACAATTCGCCCGACCACTGCCACCCTCACCTCATGCTCACCTCTCTTTACGTTCGCCACCTTGCCGTCGTTGAAGAAGCCGATATCGCCTTCGGCCCCGGCCTGACCGTCGTCAGCGGCGAAACCGGCGCGGGCAAGTCGCTGCTGGTCGATGCCCTGATGCTGCTGGCCGGCGCCCGCGCCGACAGTGGCATCGTGCGCGCCGGCAGCGATCGCGCGGAACTGGCCGCGGAATTCGACCTGGCCAAGCTGCCCGAAGCGCGCGACTGGCTGCAACGCGAAGAACTGGACGAAGACGGCGCCTGCCAGCTGCGCCGCGTGATCCGCGCCGAGGGCAGCTCGCGTGCCTGGATCAACGGCCGCCCCGCCACCCTCAGCCAGATCGGCGAGCTGGCCGCGTTGCTGGTGGAAATCCACGGCCAGCACGAACACCAGGCGCTGCTGGATCGCGCCCATCAGTTGAACCTGCTGGATGCCTATGCCGAAAACGAAGCGCGGGTGGCGCAAGTGCGCGAGTTGGCGCAGCAATGGCGCGAACTCGGCGCGCGTATGCGCAAGCTCGCCGGCGGCGAAGACCGCGAGCATCGCTTAGGCCTGTTGCGGCACGAGCTGTCCGAACTGGAAAAATGGGCGCTGCCCGCGGCCGAACTGGCGGAACTGGAAAACAGCCACAAGCGGCTGGCCAATGCCAGCAAACTCACCGAAGGCATCACCGGCGTCGTCGACCTGCTCGATGGCGACAGTGAATTGGCGCTGCGTTCGTCGCTGGGCCGCGCGCATGCCGAACTCAGCCGCCTCGCCGCGCTGGACGATCGCCTCGCGCCGATGCTCGAACTGCTCGACAGCGCGCAGATCCAGCTCAACGAAGCCGTCGATGGCCTTGGCCGCTACGCGCAGGACGTAGACCTCGATCCGGACCGCTACGCCGAAGTGGATACCCATCTCACGCGACTGCACGAACTTTCGCGCAAACATCGCCTGCCGGTTGCCGAACTCGATGCCAGGCGTATCGCCCTTGAGGCCGAACTGACCGAACTGGAAAACGCCGGCGAGGCGCTGGAAAAGTTGGAAGCACAACGCACCCAGCTGCAACGCGACTACGACAAAGCCGCCGAAGCCCTGGGCAAGGCGCGACAAACCGCCGCCAAGCGGCTAGGCAAGGAAGTCAGCAGCCTGATGGCCGAGCTGGGCATGGCTGGCGGCGTGCTGCAGGTGGCCCTGGAGATTTCCGAAAACAGCGATCCCGATCCGCAAGGGCGCGAGCGCTGCGAACTGCTGGTGAGCGCCAATCCCGGCCAGCCGCCGCGCCCTTTGCGCAAGGTTGCCTCGGGCGGCGAACTTGCGCGCATCAGCTTGGGCATCGAAGTGGCGACGCTGGGCAAGGACACCATCGGCTGCATGGTGTTCGACGAAGTCGACACCGGCATCGGTGGCGCGGTGGCCGAAGTGGTCGGCCAGAAACTGCGGGCACTGGGTTCGCGCTGCCAGGTGCTGTGCGTGACGCATTTGCCGCAAGTGGCCGCGCAAGGTCATGCGCATTTGCGCGTGAGCAAACATGCCGAAGGCGGATCCACCCATACGCGCATCGAACCGCTGAACGCCGAGGGGCGGCGCGACGAGTTGGCGCGCATGCTCGGGGGCGTGGAAATCACGCGCGAAACACGGGCGCATGCGAAGAAAATGCTGGAACAGGCGCAGGTTTAGGAGTGAATGCGTAGGCTGGGATGACAATCCCAGCATGGCGGTCCGGACGAAAGCTGGGATTGTCATCCCAGCCTACGAAAATCCCCCGCCGCGCATCACGTGCGGATGGGCAGCAAGCCCCGCTCACTGGCAATCCGATAAAGATCCAGCTCCGATCCCGCTCCCAGCTTGCCCATCAAGCTCGCGCGGTGGATGTACACCGTCTTCTGCCCGATCCCCAGCTCCGCCGCCACTTGTTTGGGTGCGCGCCCCGCCGCCAGCAGCAGGAATACCTCATGCTCGCGCGCGGTAAGCCGGTCGATCGGATCGAGCGTGTCTTGCGGACGCTCCGCCCGCCGCTGCCGCAAATCGGAACTGAGGAATTGCTCGCCGCGCATCACCGCACGCAAGCCGGCCACCAGCTCTTCAGGCGCGACTCCCTTGGTCACGTAACCGCTTGCCCCGCGACGCAACGCTTCCGATACGTAGGGTTCGCCATCGTGCATGCTCAACACCACGATGCGCGTATGCGTGGCGACGCTGCGCAAGTGTTCGATCAAGGGCAAGCCGCTGCCGTCCGGCAAGGACAAGTCCAGGGCCACCAGGTCGGGGCGGAATTGACCGATCGCCTCCACCGCGTCGTCGGCATTGCGGCACTCGGCCACCACCTCGAGGTCGGGCTCCATTTCAATGAGCCGTTTGAACCCCTCGCGGACTATGGCGTGATCGTCGACCAGAACAATGCTGTGCATGGGGGCACTGTAGCAAACCAGAGGGCCGTCATTCCCGCGAAGGCGGTAATCCATGTTGCCCTGATGCAAAAAGCGAAGATGGATTCCCGCTTTCACGGGAATGACGGCTCCCAGAAGGGGCCTAGGGGTGTCCCAGGCAATGGGTAACCCTCACACGCCGGCCACCGCCCGCTAACATCCACGCATGCGTCTAAAACTCTCCCTGCTCACTTCCGGCCCCGTCGCCGGCCTCGGCTACGGCCTGCTCTGGGCCCTGCTGTGGCCCACCACGCAACCGGACTGGACCCTGCAATTCGGCCTGCGCTTCGGCGTGCTGTTGCTGTCCCCGCTGCGCTACTGGGGCTGGCTGATCAGCGCCGAATTGGCGGTCGCCGCGAGCATCGAGTACTGGTACGGAGCCGACTGGCACAGCTTCGTCTTCTGGGATCTGCCGCAGCCGCTGACGGTGGCGCTGTGCCTGGGGCTGCTGCGCCGCGCGAACCTGCGGCCCAGCATGCGCGACCCCGAGGAAGTCTCGCGCCTGCTGCTTGCCGGCGGCTTCATCGGTGCGGCGGCCACGGCCACCGACGCGCTGGTGATGGCACTACTCAACGAACTGCCCTCGAACGGATTGATGGAAGGGTTCGGCAATGAGGTACTCGGCAACTACGTCGGGCTACTGCTGATCGTGCCGCCGCTGATCATGTTCTGGCGCATCCTCCCGTCCAAACAGGAGGCCTCCGAACTGCTGATGGACGGCTTGCTGGTGATGCTGCCGGCGCTGGTGATCCTGCTGATCCTCACCGAGCAAGCGGCGCCGCAACGCGAGTTCGCACGCATCCTGTCGCTGGCGCCGGTGTTGTTCTTCGCCTTCCGGCACGGCTGGCGCGGGGCCAGCCTGTCGATGCTGGTATCGAGTCTCGGCATGGCTGTGGTCGACCGCGTATTCACCCATGTCATACCCACGGCCTCCTCGCACATGTTCCTCGCCGTGGCCGGCACCGGCGCGCTGATGCTGGGTTCGGCCACCGACGCGCTACGCCGCAGCAGCGAACGGATGGCCGAGCAGAACGTGTACCTCGCAGCAGTGAACCGGCGCCTGGATCACCTGGCCCGCCAATTGCGCGACGCCGCGCGCGGCAACATGCAGGCGGAAGAAAACCAGCGCCGCCATATGGCCGCCGAGCTGCACGACGAACTGGGCCAGAACCTCACCGCCATCCACACCCACGTGAAGCTGGCCCAGACCCGCCTGAAACAGGCCGGCATGGGCGATATCGGCACCTCTATCAACGACATCCTTGCCCACATGCGACGAGTCCTGCATCGCGTGATGGACGACCTGCGCCCCGCAGTGCTGGACGAGTTCGGCCTGATGCGCGCGCTGGACGAAGGCCCCATCCGCGACCTGATGGTTACCGCCGGGATGCTCTACCACACCGAACTGCACGGCGATCCGCGCCTGCTGGAGGACGACATCCGCACTGCGATCTACCGGCTGGCCCAGGAAAGCGCCACCAACGCCGTAAAGCACGCCCAGGCTTCGGAATTCCGCCTACGCCTGCGCATTGGCGAGCGGGCGGGCGTGGCCCTGGCCTTGCTGGACATTCGGGACAATGGCGTGGGTCTGCCGGCGCGCGTGCCGCGCGGGGGGCGGGGCCTGCAGGGCATGCGCGACCGCGTCACTTCACTGGGCGGATTGTTCCGCCTCAGGCCCGACGCCCAAGGCGTTCACCTGCGAATTTTGCTGCGAAGCAGCATATCCCGAACCGAAACCAGTGACTTGTGACACTGTAACTAGGAAATTTTCCAATACCAGCTCCGTAAAAGCTTCGTTAGCATCTGTCCATCGATGTGGGGGAGCCGCCGTCGCGAGACGGTGAGCGCGAGTCAGCCGTGGGGACGGGTGACTCGAAGAGTGGCAGGATGCCACTCCGCCGGAGTCTGGACATATGCAGGTATCGCGAGCAACTCCGATACATTGCAGTCAAGAGACAACGGTAAGCCGCAGGGCGGACAGGAGTCCTCCCGCGGCTTTTTTTCTGCCCGCTTTCCGGGAAACCTGTAGGCTGGGATGACAATCCCAGCATCGCGCAAGTGCGGACATGGCAAGCTGGGATTGTCATCCCAGCCTACGTGCCCCTATTTTTTGCGGTTCCCCATCGGCCTCACATACAGCACCAGGCTATGGTCCTGAATCTCATAGCCGTGCTTGGCCGCTATCTCGCGCTGCAAGCGCTCGATCTCTTCGCTGACGAACTCGATCACCTTTCCGCTGTCCACATCGATCATGTGGTCGTGGTGCTGGCCGCGATCCAGTTCGTACACCGCCTGCCCGCCCTCGAAGTTGTGCTTGCTGAGGATGCCGGCGGCCTCGAACTGGGTCAGCACCCGGTACACCGTGGCCAGGCCGATGTCTTCCTGGTAACCCAGCAGCTTCTTGTAGACGTCCTCGGCCGTGAGGTGGCGGGCGCCCTCTTCCTCGAAGATCTGCAGAATGCGCATCCGGGGGTGGGTGACCTTCAACCCGGCCTTGCGAAGTTCTTGTGTTTCCTGCTCCATCGCAAGCTCCCGATACACGGTGGAATCAAGCCATTAGTGTATCATCGACCTCTTCACGATCCGGACGCACTACGAATGCAAAAGCTGATTCGCACACTGGGCTATGCCACGCTGGCGCTGTCGCTCGCCGGCTGCCATATCGTGTACACCCCGGACGTCGCCCAGGGCAATCTTTTCGATAAAACCATCGACAAGAACCTGGCCGAGCAGCTCAAGCCGGGTCTGACCAAGCGCCAGGTGCTGGTGCTGCTTGGCACACCCTCCGTGTCCACGCCGTTCAACCAGAACCGCTGGGATTACGTGTCCACGTACTCGCATCGCGGCCAGAAGATGCAGGTCAATAACATGAGCCTGTTCTTCAACAACGACGTGCTGGTGCGCACCGAAGGCAACCTGTACTTCCAGGATGCGCAGAAGCTGGTGCAGCAGAGCAACAAGTTCAAGACCAAATACGACGTCAACGACACCTCCGGCGACAAGAACCCCAACGCGGGCGGCGAGAAGAGCGGTGACGACAACAGCGGTGGCGGCGGCCCGAACTGATCGCCCCGCCGGCTTTACCTGGCGCGGCGGCGCCGCGCGTCTTTCGGATCGAGCGCAAGCGGCCGGTAGATTTCCACCCGGTCGCCATCCTGCAGGGTTTCATCCGCCGCGACGCGGCGGGAAAAGATGCCCAAGTGAGCCGGGTCAAACACCAGCCCGGGCATCTCTTCAAGAATCCCCGACTGCTCCACCGCCTGCAACACGGAACTGCCCGCCGGCAGGCTTACTTGGCGCAACAGCTGGCGCTCCGGCATCGCGCAAACCACTTCCACGCGGATGCGCTCAGCCATAGACCTTGTCCGCCTCACGGCAGAAATCGTCGACCATGCGATTGGCCAGCCCCTGGAAACCCAGTTTCAATGCAGTGCCGCCGAGCCGGCCGGCGTAGTCAAAATCCAGCTCCAGCGCGACCTTGCAACCGTCCGTGCCGAGCGGGATGAAATCCCAGAAGCCCTCCAGGCTGCGGAACGGCCCGTTCACCAGGCTCACCTGCAGGCGGCGTGGGCGGTCGATGGTGTTGCGGGTGGTAAAGCTGTGATGGAAGCCGGCGAACTTGAGATCCAGCCGCGCCACCAGCATGTTGTCCCCTCGCTCGACCACCTCGGCGTTGCCACACCAGGCGAAGCGCTTTGGGTATGCTTCGACCTCGTTGACCAGGTCGAACATCTGCGTCGGCGAATATTTCACCAAGGCATTGCGGCGGATTTGGATCACGTCGGCCCCATCAGAAGAATTCCAGCCCCAGGCAGACAGTCTGCCCTGGGCGACAGGCCCAAAGTTTAACGGACATGGCAAAAGCAAAGGACAAAGACAAAAAAGAAACCGGCGGCACCATCGCGCTCAACAAGCGCGCCCGGCACGAGTACCACATCGACCAGCGCTTCGAGGCGGGTGTGGCCCTGCAAGGCTGGGAGCTGAAGGCCCTGCGCGCCGGCCGCATCAACTTCGGCGACGGCTATGCCGTGGTGCTGAAGGGCGAGATCTTCCTGGTGGGTACCTCCATCCCACCGCTGATCAGCGCCTCCACCCACGTGGTGCCGGTGGACCGCCGCACGCGCAAGCTGCTGCTGCACCGTCAGGAGATCGACCAGCTGATCGGCGCGGTCGAGCGCAAGGGCTACACCCTGGTGCCCATGGCCATGTACTGGAAGGCCAACAAGGTGAAAGTCGAAATCGGCCTGGCGCGCGGCAAGCAGGAACACGACAAGCGCAACACCGAGAAAGAACGCGACTGGCAGCGCGAAAAGCAGCGCACCATGCGCTCGCACAACCGCGAGGCATGATCCGACGCCCTAGCCCGCCATGGGTTGATATCGCGTACTGCCGTCACCATATATACTTGAACCGCTAACGCGATCTTTTTTCCCCGGGGGTGTTCTGGCTTCGACGGGGGTAGTGAGATAGCTTGGTGCATGCCGAGGGGGCAGCTTTCCTCGTTAATCCAGCCGCAAACTTATAGTTGCCAACGACGACAACTACGCTCTGGCCGCTTAAGGCCTAGCCCCGAACCCACTTGTGCCTGTGCTCGTGGATGTAGGGTCATTATCACGGGATCGCCCAAAGTCGCCGCCTGCCGGCCAGGGTTAAATCAAGCGGGCTGGTCCTTCGATGCGCCTCGCACTCTGTGCTGTCGCGGGACGAGATCCAACAGTGAGCTAAGCATGTAGTACCGGGCGTCAAGCGCCTTCGGACGCGGGTTCGACTCCCGCCACCTCCACCATCAAAAGCAAAACGCCCGGCGAGGAATCGCCGGGCGTTTTTCGTTTCCGGGACTTACGCATCAAGCACCCACCCTGACGAGGGCGCCCCATTAAAGGCGGCGTAGCAGGTTTTCTTCTGCTTTTTAGCCGCGTGTTACAATAAAAAGCGCAAAGTCGCGAAAGACTTTACTAGTCTCTGAGCTGGCTGAACTAGTTAATTGCCCTGCAATGGCGAAGGTGCCTCATGACCGGTAAACAAAAAAAAGTATTGCACGGTGTAGAGCTGAAACCGCGCCCAATCATTCACCCGAAAAGAGATGTGAATGTCTCCACCGAAGAGTCAAAGAGCCGTGTAGTTCAAGCGGCCCGAAAAGTCATGGCTACCCATGACAAGGTCCTAAAGGCATTGAAGGATCGATGAATGCTGGATCTCGGCTATGTGATTACTATCCATGACGAAATTTTAGCTAAATACGGTGGCCTTTCGGGGTTTGCCAGCGGCGGGCGAGGTGGTGTGGAGGCCGCCATCCAGCGTGTAGAAAATCATGTTTTCTATGCCGGCCTAAATGATGTCTTTGGCATCGCTGCCGCATATGCCGTGGCCATTGCTCGAGGCCACGTGTTCAATGATGGGAATAAGCGAACCGGCCTTGCTTGCACGCTGACCTATTTGGAGATGGAAGGGATCATCATCGAAGAGCTTTCTGATCTTGAGGAAGTCATGGTAGATGTCGCCAACGGCACCGTGGATCAAGGGGAGCTCGCAGAATACCTCGGTACGATCTGGCTGAGATCGCAACCCTCGACGTAAGTCGCCCCTTCGATACGCCTCACACTCTGCGCTGTCGTGGGACGAAATCCAACCCTGAGCCAAGCATTGCAGTACCGGGCGTCAAGCGCCTTCGGACGCGGGCACCAAAAGCAAGACGCCCGGCGAGGAATCGCCGGGCGTCTTGTTTTGGAAATGTTGCCTCATGCAAGGCGTGCGTGGAACCAAAATTAAGTCAACCTGGAACCGTTTCTGTTCACGGTCCCGGCGATCCCATCGCGGACTGGTTCAACCGTCTTCACCTGAGGGCCACTTGTAAAATAACCGACCCTGCTAAAACCTTTCATAGTTTTCGCCATCTTTTTGCATATGTCGCAGAACGCTCGGGCCTGTCAGATGCCCGAATTGCTCGATTGACAGGCCATAGCACAGGAAGCTCAATCCTTAGGCGGCACTACATCCAACCTTCCAGCCTTCAAGAAAGAGCCGAAGACGTCAGTAAAATAAAATTTCCAGAGCTGAACATCCAACGGACAACCAAAGGATGCTTTGACCAATACTTCATGCGCGTGAAGGCCTTGGACGCAAGAAAAGAAAGGAACAAACTGAAGGGGAAAAAGTGAGTAACTCTTATGACTGACCAACAATTGATCGAGACACTTTTGTACCGTGGCGAAGGAGATTCGCTCGACTTCAAGCTTGAACAATACAAGTTTGAAGGAGCCAGTGATGAAGAGAAATCCAAACTCTTAAAAGACATCCTTGCCTTCGCCAATTCATGGCGTGAAGGACCCGCACACATCATCATCGGCGTAAGGGAAAATCCAAGAGAAGTCGAGGGTCTCGATAAGGATATTGACGATGCCAAGCTTCAACAGTTCATCAATGAAAAAACAAACAAACCCATCAAGTTCTCTTATCACTCGGTCGACTTCAACGGAAAGAAAATTGGGCTGTTCACCATTGACGTTCAAGACAGACCCTTCTACCTCAAGAAGCCTTTCGGAAAACTAAAGTCCGATGTGGTCTATGTACGTCGAGGATCATCTACAGCCGAGGCCAAACCAGAAGAAATTGCAAAAATGGGCTTTGCCCAGGCTATCGCATCAACGTCTGCCAAATTGAAATTAACCATTGTCAGTGGGGATGGCCACGCGACCCCATACGAACACATCGTGTTCGATTACAACTATTTCGTGGTTGATGAAAACAGCCCCTTACCCGATTACGAACTACCACCACAGCCAATCGTGGCGGGTGAATGGGACCAACAGCTCTCGAACACAGAGTTTTACAGAGAACTGGCGAAATACCTCCGCGAACAACAAGGCCACTTTGGTTTTCGAATACAAGTCGAAAATGCAGGAAATACCTACGCTGACGATGTCAGAGTTCAGATACTTGCTTTGGCCTCGGGTGGTTTCAGCTTGATGGAAGGCTTCGGTTTTTGTCCCAGGCCAAGCCCCTATCTCATGGGCATCCCCGATCATCCAAATTTTGTTCCACCTCCATTTGGAAATCCGAAACGGCCCACGTTCGGCTTTATCAAGGGCCATCTAGTTGCGGAATTTTCGATGGGAAAGCTTCAAGCAGGCGAAACTAAGGTTTCTGACACTCTCTATCTGGTGTGCCCACCAGAGACGCTTGACAAACTTAGCATCAAAATTCTCTCGGACCACTTAAGCGCACCGATGGAGATCACGGTTCCAGTGACTGTGACGCCAAAAGATGTATGGATTACAGTGCGGGACCTTGAGGAGTTTGAGGCTTCTCTTCCAGAGATGTACGAAGATGGATGACTCAATAACCGCGACTCTCCTCGAGCACTTCGGTTATGGACGAACATCGGCGACCAATGACAGGTCGTTTTTACAATATCTAGAAAACTATTCCAGTAGTTATACGAAGACTCTTCCAAGTCAGGGGATGGTTAATTCAATTGACTACACCCGGTCCGATTTTTCCAACATTCTCTCTTTTTTGGGGCGATGACTGAAATCGAATCCACGTCAACGGATACTTTCCATCGCCGCAGCGCATTTCGAAGCCTGCACTTGGTCACCTTCTTGGCGTAGCGAAGAGACTATGAACGCAGCTGAATTTAGAACGCTTGCTCTTAGATGACCTGCGCAAGCCGCCTCCGACTCAGCGGGGTTACCAGCCGTCGGTATCTGCGCGCGCAGTTGCTTGAATTGACTCAATGCCGCCACCGCCTCCTTTCCTCTAGCTGAGTTACTGCCCACATGTGCAATGAAAGCCTCCTCACAACTCTGCTGAGCGTCGAAGACCCGATAGCACATCGGATATGTCGAACGATCCTCAGCCGCCAAGGAAGACAAACTCGGCAACAACAGGGCGAAAATCCAAACTCTCTTTCTCATTGATTCCCCTGTTCCTCGTTTGTGGCCAACTGGGGATGATCCAGTCGTCGTCAGTCATCGTAGGTAGAACCAGACGTTGGGTCAAATGTCCATGCGCCACATGGCAGTCGATTGAACATGACCGAATGCCTCGAATGCGATACTTGGGAGCCGCGTGTCTGCGATTTCTGCAATCGAGCAGGCTACTTCAACGAAAAGCCCGGCGAGTGACCGCCGGGCTTTTTTCATGGGGCGATCCATTGAAAAGCCCCCTACCCCACGTTGGCAATCATTACTCTCTTCTAGCAAACAGAATCATTAGTAGGGCACGCATTCAAATACAAGATGACCATTGACGTTGACCAGCACGGCATGCTCTCCCGGCGGGCACATAGGTATGAAGGGTGTAAAGGAACGCATGTGTTGCGGCACGTTTGCACTGGATGTGCCGCTGGCATTCACAGTCAACGCCAGGCCGATCACAGCCAAACTGACGAACAAACTCTTCATATCGTTCACTCCCCATAGAAAGGGCGCTGCTTGGTAAAGGCGCACCAATGGCCAGAGGAGCGCCCATGGCTCTGGCCGTAACGACAATCGATCATCAGGCAGTCATCTGCCATGGGCTCCCAACAGACCGTGCACCCGCTATGGGAGATCCGCGCATGACAGCTGACTGATTCAGTCAAATGCTTTAACCGGCAAGCTAGGTGGTCTATTCCTGCTTAGGCTTCGAACGGGCGCCATGCAAAAGCAACGGCCCTTGATGTTCCCACCAAGGTGTCGGCATACAAAAAAAGGATTTTCCGTGCGCACACTCCACCCCCTGTTGAGTGTCGGCCCCTGCTCCAAGCCGTGTCCAAGACAATCGCCGCCTGAGCCCCATCTGGCGCGATATCCAAGATAGGAAAGCATTTGGGCACGTGAATGCAATGTGATGGCAACGGAAAGCCCAGCGATCGCTCGCCGGGCTTATTTGTTTGCCATGGGGCGGTCCCTTTAAAAAGGGAACCGGAGCCCGGCAAGTGTTTAGTCGCTTTTGCCCTTCTTTTTCGCGCAGTTCACGCCACCGAAGGGAGCTTTTGGCGCATCGCATGTGCCGCTTGGACCAGCGCCGTCAGCGCGGCCCGCGTTTCTGGCCAGCCGCGGGTTTTCAGGCCACAGTCGGGATTGACCCAGAGTTGCTCCCTGCTCAAAACCGATTGTGCCTTTTCCAACAACTCCACCATTTCTCCAGCCTCCGGCACGCGAGGTGAATGGATGTCGTAGACCCCTGGACCGATCTGGTTCGGGTAGCGGAACTTTACAAAGGCATCCAGCAGCTCCATGCGCGAACGTGATGTTTCGATCGAAATGACATCGGCGTCCATGGCCGCCACGGCATCGATGATGTCGTTGAATTCGGAGTAGCACATATGTGTGTGGATCTGCGTAGTGTCCGCGACACCCGATGCCGTGATACGGAAGCAATCCACCGCCCATTCCAGATAAGTGCGCCAATCCGTGCGACGCAGTGGCAGTCCCTCTCGCAACGCCGGTTCATCGATCTGGATCACGCAGATGCCGGCGGCTTCAAGATCAAGCACCTCATCACGCAAGGCCAACGCAATCTGGCGACACGTATCTGCCCGCGGCTGGTCGTCACGCACAAAGGACCATTGCAACACCGTTACCGGGCCGGTCAACATACCCTTCATCGGCCGCTTCGTCAGGGATTGCGCATAGCGAGACCAACGTACGGTCATGGGCGCCGGGCGCTGAACATCGCCATAAATGATCGGCGGCTTTACACAGCGTGAGCCATAGCTCTGCACCCAACCGTTCTTGGTGAAGGCAAACCCGTCAAGCTGTTCGCCGAAGTACTCCACCATGTCGTTGCGCTCGAACTCCCCGTGCACCAATACGTCCAGACCGACCTCCTCCTGAAAGCGGACGCACCGCTGGGTTTCCGCTTCAAGAAACACGTCGTAGTCGGCCTCGCCCAACTTGCCGGATTTGTATTTGGCCCGTGCTTCACGCACTTCGTGAGTTTGCGGAAACGATCCAATGGTGGTGGTGGGAAACGCTGGAAGACCAAGCCGCTGCTGCTGCAGCTGACTCCGAACACCGAAAGCCGACTTGCGCTGAGACGCGTCCTTCTTCAGCGTGGAAACGCGGGCCGCCACAGCGGGACGATGCACCTTGTCTGACGTCCTGCGCGATTGGACGCGCACACGAGCCTGCTCAAGTGCCGTTTGCGCCGCAGGCTTCCCCTTGAGCACATCCCTGACAATGCGCAGCTCTTCGAGCTTCTGTCGCGCAAACGCAAGCCAGCCATGCAGATCTTGCGGCAACCCCGTTTCCAGCGATGCATCGATGGGAACATGCAGCAACGAACAGGACGGAGCGAGTTGCAGGTTCTCGCCACCCATGCGCTGATGCGCGCGTTTTACCAGGGTCAGGACTGCGTCCAGATCGGCATGCCAGACATTTCGTCCATCGACGATACCCAACGACAGCACTCGATCCTGCGGCCATACATCCAGGACAGAATCGAGTTGCTCTGGCGCGCGCACCAGGTCGATGTGCAGCCCATCAACGGGAAGCTGACTGATCAGCTCAAGGTTTTCGCCTGACGCCCCAAAGTAAGTGGCCAGCAACAACTTGGGCCGCTCCCCTTTCGCGAACGCTGCATAAGCCTTTCGATACGCCGCGTAGTCATCGCCATCCTGATCCAGTACCAAGCAGGGTTCGTCGATTTGCACCCACGATGCCCCGGCTTCCTTTAGCGTTGCCAACAGTTCGACATACACAGGAATCAGGCGGTCCAGCAGTGCCAGGCGATCGCTTCCGTCCACCGTCTTCGAAAGCAGAAGGAAGCTGACGGGCCCCAACAGAACAGGCCGCGCCTCAAGGCCTAATGCTTTCGCTTCGAGGAATTCGGCTACCGGTTTGTCGCCGCGCAGGCGAAACTCCTGCCCCGCATGAAGCTCGGGCACAAGATAGTGATAGTTGGTGTCAAACCACTTGGTCATCTCCAACGCGTGCAGATCGTTGCCATCGCGTTGGGTGCCACGCGCGAGCGCGAAGTAGCCAGCCAGAGGATCGGCATCGACGATTTTGCGATAGCGATCAGGGATGGCATCGAACAGAAAAGCGGTATCGAGCACGTGGTCGTACAACGAGAAGTCGTTGCATGGCACCACATCGACACCCGCTTGGCGCTGCAAAGTCCAATGGCGTTGCCGTAGCGTCTTTGCGGTCTCCTGTAGCGATTCGGCCGAGGCCTCTTCACTCCAAAACGCTTCAAGGGCTCGCTTGAGTTCGCGCTTCACGCCTATGCGTGGAAAGCCGAGGTTGGTAAGAGTAGTCATGGCTGCATTTCCTCGATTCGTGATGAATGAGGAACGAAGGAACCGCGTGACAGCCTCTCCGCAACATCCGGATGGCCATCACGCGAGCGACCTTCGCCCCCGCGGGCGAACCGGAACAGCCGACAAGACATGCACGGGGACGGGTCGCAGCCAGCGCCACGACGCACACCCCGGTCACCTCCCCTCGGAAGTTCCAGGTCAAGCAGGGATCAAGTCCCTGGCCGGGGCAGGTCTTCGGGCTCGTGGACCAGAGGCGCCAACGCGCCTCGCCTACTGTTCGCCGCTTCCCGGCTCCAAAGAGCCAGTGCTGTTGGCGAAGATCGTTTCCACACACCGCTGCGGGGCAGCGCCGGAATTGGCCCAAACAGACCGCACCGGCTTCCCTTTTAACTTCATCCTTTCATCGCGATGAAAGGATGAAGACCACCAGCAGGGCGACGATAGTGGTCTTGCTGGCGAGCGTCAAGCGCGAATCCAGGGCTGACGAAACGACCGCGCGCCTCGTGGCGTGCGCCCTGATCTGCTCGAATTGACTACGGACGGCTGGTACATTCATCGAGTTGAGGGGTCGCATCACATCTTGAAGCACCCCACTAAGCCAGGGCACCTTTCGGTCCCACACCCGAAAAAAGACTTGGGTAAGGGACTTGTCCACAAGCTAAAGAAACTGGCCGGCATTGAGCCGGTAATGCTTCACGAGGCAAAGCGTCGAAGGTCCAATACATCAAGAGTCAATGAGAACTCTTGGATTCAAGTCACGCAAGACAAAGTAGAACCAAGGCCAATCACTATGAAATTCCCCATCGCCATCGAAGTCGGTTCGGACACAACCGCCTGGGGTGTCGTCGTCCCCGATCTTCCGGGCTGTTTCTCTGCAGGAGACACGCTCGACGAAGCCTATAGCAACGCTAAAGAGGCCATCGAAGCATGGATCAATACCGCTCTCGATGATGGCGGCGCCATCCCTAAAACAGGCTCTATCGAAGATCACCTGCACAATCCGGAATATGAGGGATGGATGTGGGCCGTCATAAATATTGACATGGGTCACCCTACACCCTGTGCTATCCAGCGGTGAGCTAAACATGTAGCACCAGGCTTCAAGCGCCTTTGGAAGCGGGCTCGACTTCCGCCAGCTCCGCATCAAAGCAAAACGCCCGGCGAGAAATCGTCGGGCGTTTTTATTGTTGCATTCGATGCCTCACACCTGGCCAATGTTCACGGGTTGCCAGCCTTTCCGATGGAGCGAATCTCTTGTTGCAAAGACACGCGGTCAAGTTTTTCCATGGGAAGAGCGAGCAACAAATCCACCCTGTGCTTGAGCATCATCCATGCAGCTTGAAAAGCACGGCGACGCACCTCTTGCGACCCTTCGATGGCTGCAGGATCAGGCACACCCCAATGGGCCGTAACAGGGTGACCTGGCCAAATCGGACACACCTCACCCGCCGCGTTATCGCAAACGGTGATGATCATATCGATTGGGGGAGAGTTGGGCCCTGCAAACTCATCCCAGCTCTTGCTTCGAAGGGGCTGGGTATAACCAAACTCCCGCGCCAGCTGCTCCGCGATAGGCTGCACTTTTCCCGTGGGGGAACTGCCCGCACTGTATGCTTCAAACCGCTCTTTTCCGAGCACGCTCAGCAAGGCTTCGGCCATGATGCTTCGTGCGGAATTGCCCGTGCAAAGAAACAGCACACGGTAAGCTTGCTTGGCCTCGGTCATCTCAACAGCACCCACTGTTCGCACCGCAGGTCGTCTTAGAAGTCTTCGAATTCATGGCAGGACCACAACAAGATCCGCCCTCGCTTTCTTTCGGTGCCGAACTGTAGGTGGTGGCTTCTCCATGCGTGAAGAAACTCTCCCAACGTACACCCTGAGGATCTTCAGCCCAATACTTGTCCGAGTGGGCATAGCAACAGGTGGCGCCCTTCTCGGCCAACGCCACCGCATCCGCAGACTGCAACCGCTCCCCGATGGCACTCAATTCATTTTCGTCATCGGCCTGCAAACCGAGATGGTCGATGCCGATGGCACTACTGCGCTGAGAGATGGCGAAGTTGATGCGCGGATCTTCCAGCATCCACTTGGCGTAATCGGACTTCACAACGCTGGGCTTGGCACCAAAAAGCATGTTGTAAAAACGAATGCTGCTTTCCAGGTTTTCAACATTCACATGGACATGAAAGCGTTTCATTTCGACTTCCCCGCAGGCTTGCAGGCGGATGGCTCACAGGCTGTGGCAGAGTCAGACCCCGCACAGCAGTTCTCGGTGAGGAACCCCAGCAGGCCATTCATCTGCTCGTAGTTCGCTCGGCATTGGATAACCCGCCCCCTTCGCTCATCGATGACCATCCCTGCCCTGCGCAAGATGTGCAGGTGGTTGGTGAGGGTCGCGCCAGCCAAACCGGTGACGGCCGCCAATTCACCCACCGCCATCCCCTCTTCTCCGGCCTGAACGAGCAGGCGGAACAGGGTCAGGCGGTGCTCCTGGGCCAAGGCGTTGAGGCAGTCGAGGGCAGCTTTTGATTTCATATTTCCAGAATTATAGAAATAATGTCTTAAGTCAAGTCCCCTAGCGACGGTGATTCGAGATTCCGGCAGGGCCGGTCGGTTGCTAAGGTCACTAAGCGCTCGAAGTGGGTATGTCGATTCGGCGATGGGCCGTTCGTCGCCCTTTCAAACAGAGCAAGCAACGCGCCCCATGTTGAGACCCATCATCGGTGCCATGGCTTCGGAAGATGGCGCCAAGCAATCCCAATCAGCAGGAGACCCCGATGACTGTCACCATTACTGCCTTTGAACGCTCGCCCGATGGCGGCATGGGACTGGCGCGCGATACGCGCGTTCGCTGGGCGCTTGAAGAAGCTGGCCTGCCCTACGAGGTTCGCCCTGTTTCGTTCGCCGCGATGAAAGAGCCCGCGCATCTGGCCGT
Source organism: Dyella flagellata (assembly GCF_030160275.1). GTDB lineage: Bacteria > Pseudomonadota > Gammaproteobacteria > Xanthomonadales > Rhodanobacteraceae > Dyella_B > Dyella_B flagellata. The sequence goes on along the minus strand of NZ_BSOA01000053.1, from coordinate 64,724 downwards.
TCAGCCATTCGGCCAGATTCCCACTTATGAGGAAGGCGATCTGGTGCTGTTCGAGACCGGCGCAATCATTTTCCATATCGCCTCACACCACGCGGGTTTGTTGCCGAACGAAGCCAACGCACGGGCGCGGGCGATCACCTGGATGTTTGCCGCGCTCAACACCGTGGAGCCGCCCATCCTTGAACTCATCACCGTCAAATTCACCGAGGGCGACAAACCCTGGAGCAAGGAGCGCTTTCCTCTCATTGCCGATCGCATCCGTAATCGGCTGGGCCAACTCTCCGCGCGCCTGGGTGATGCCGAGTGGCTGGATGGCGCGTTCAGCGCGGGCGATCTGCTGATGGTGTCGGTGCTGCTCAGGACCCGGCCCTCAGGCATTCTGAATGAATTTCCCAGCCTGGCCGCCTATGTGGCCCGCGGCGAAGCGCGCCCAGCGTACAAGCGGGCTTTCGCTGCCCAATTGGCGTTCAACACGGCCCAGCCAGTGGCCGGCTGACCAAGGTTGGTCGATGACCGCTTGATGGCCAAGCTGTTCCATTAGGGTGGCCAGCGCGTGTCGGACTTGCTGGTCAGCCCTTGCCATATGGCGTGACTCGGCGAAGCTCAGTCGTGCCCGTGCAAGATCAGGACCTTCTTGAAAAATTGCAGTGCGAACTCCGGCCATTGCGTGACGGGAATCTTGGTGGCTTGTGCACCTCGGAACTCGAAGATGCCGGCTTCGCGCTTGTTCCCGTCCGGCCCGACCTCCTCGGTGCGCTCGCCGAATTCGCCCAGGCTTTCGGCGTCCGGGATGGAGGAGAGCAGGTCTGTATCGCTCAGCAGGCCGTCGAGCCACTTGCGCACCGTAAAGCCGGCGTAGCGCTCCAACGCGCTTTTTTGCTCTTCAAGGTGATCTTTCTCCAAGGAAAGTTGGCCATACTCATCCGTCTTCGCGTTTTGTTCAACGACGAGGCGCTCGTGCGTCGCCTGCAATGCCTCCTTGGTGGGCACGCCCATGACTTTGCGTTTAGCGTTTTCTAAAAAGTCACCCTTGCTAGTGGCGAGACTCTCACTAGTGCTGACCAGGTCCTCGCCGATCAATTTCAGTTCAGCCAGGGTGCGTTGAAGCTCGTCACGGTTGTCACTTAGACGTCTGCGAAAATCGGTGTGCTCCTCCAATTTATCTTCAGCCACCACTCCCCGTGCCAGCACGTCGACGTCGGCAATGTCCGGCAGGCCGATCTTGTCGAGCACATCATTCACCCAAAGCTCGGGATGATCTTTAGCGTAATAGCCTTGAATTTCTGGTTCGACCAGCTTGAACAACTTGACAAAATTGGTCCGCGCCAACAGCGGTTCGGCGATTATCTTCGGGTAACTCAGGGCACCCTTGCCAACGACGGTTCCGCGCGCCAAGTACTGGTGCACCAGGCTTAGGAATCCGTGAAATTTCGGAGGGTCTTGGGACGGCTCCTCGTGCTCAACCTTGATCTCATCCGGCTGGATGTGACGGTCGAGGACTTCAGTCGCCTTCGCCAGGACACTAAGGTCCAGACCGGTAGTCGCCTGCGGCCCCGCCTTGAGTTCAGGGTCGCCTTTGCGGGGCGTGACCAGTGTGTAGTTGTCCAGGCTATTGCCCGTTACCCGAAAGAGGGGAAACGAACGCTCATCGTCGTTGTAGAACCGCTTGAGGCCTTGGCCGACCCCCACCATCGCCTCCATCACCGTTGCGAGTTTTTTGAATCCCGCCGGACTTTCTTCGAGAGGCGGCCGAACCACGAACTCGATTTCCGATCGCCCGCCTTCCGCTTCATCCGCCTCCATACTAAAGCCGTCGAAGGTGGCGCTACTCACTACGTCCTTCTTGCGGTATGGCACGGGCTTGCGGGGTTCCAGGTCGTCATCATTACCGTGGCCCTCGATCGGGATATCGTCGACAAACCATCCGGTCTCGAACTCGAAACCCACCGCTCTTTGCACCACGCCATCCGGTGAAGCCGATGCGGGGGCGTTGTCCCTGCGAGCGACCTGCACGACACCAGACACTGCCCGCCTCCCCATCTCGTCCGCCTCATGCTCTAGGCCGGCGTCGTCGTTGACCAACACCCCCTGCTTCATCTGCAAGGTCGGCTTGACGCGACCCTGTGCCTGCTGCACGACATGCCAGGCTTCATGCGGCAAATGGCGCTCCTGGCCCGGCCCAAGATGGATATCGCTCCCTTGTGCGTAAGCCAGTGCATTGAGTTGCGCGGGCTTGGAGGAGTTGCGATGTACTCGCACATCATCAAGGTCAACGCCCGACATGGCCCCCATGTTCCTCCGCAGGTCGATCGGCAAACCACCGGCTGAGTTGGATTTACTCTCCACGGATTCCGATGGCGCCCGCTGCAGGGTATCCAGGCGCTGCCGCTGTACGGCCTGCCGAGGGCTGCTTTGCAGGCTGTCGTAAGCCTGTCTTTGCGCCATTTGGCTGGGACTGTCTCTGAAGGCCCGCTCTTGACGCTGTAGCGGTGAAGTCCCGCTTGAGGCTGCAGGAGCCCCGCGTTGTTGTTGCTGTCCGGCTGAGGGTTTGAAAGTGCCGTGTTGTTTCATGACAGATCACCGAAGGCTAGCCATCTCTCCACAGGCTACACTACGGGATTGGGCTCCAGCTCGCCATCAGCGAGCTACTGATCTCCAATTACCCCCGCAATTCATAGAAGGCATTGTAGGACGCATCTCGCACCGTCATGGCTCCTGATCCCGCCCCTGAATCACCCCGATTCTGCGATTCTGACTCCGATTCTCAACCAGACCCCGATTCTGCATTGCTGACGTTTTTCGGAGCCACCGCCGCAATTACTTTGGCTTACAAGATTCAGCCGTAGGTTCGAGCAATCTTGAAAATGCTCGCTTATCGATCACAAACTGTTTGTCACCAAAACCCCAATCCCGACATTCACTTTAAGCGACACACCATCCTCCGATTGGCGTGTCGCATTAAGACCATGCGTGTGCGAACGACCTAACCCTCATGCTCCTTCATCAACATGGCATCGCCATACTGATGAAGAAAATGCAAAGCCGCACACAGACCATCGACCTGCGTGGGAGTGAGTGGCAATGCACCAGGTTCCGGTAGCCTGTTATAGGCTTTTGCGCGATTAAACGCTTCGCTACTCTTCAGCAACCCTCGAATGACCTGAATGGCCACGCTGGTTCCGGCAAACCTCATCAAGTAGGCGTACCGCTCGTTTCTTTGGGGGTCTTTGGGAAACCGCGGAGGCTCACCCAGCCAGAAGGTTTCAGAAGGACGGGCACGTGTCGTACTATTCTTGGAGACCATGAGCAACTCCTTGACAAGTTGTTTGTGGTTCAGCGGATCGTGGGAGGTCTGAACTCTCACGATCCGCGCTTCTCCTGGCATTGCTGCGAGGGTCACTCACGCGGAAACGATTATCGACAGCGTGGGTGACAACCTCACACTATCAAATCGGTTGAGTTGATGATGTAGGGGATCGTCGCTTTGCGTGTGCGGCTTGGTAGATGGAACAAGGCCCTTCCCTGCCATGACGTTTGCTTCGCATCGAAATCGAACTAAAACGCTGCCAGGATTCCAAGGTGCGTAAGCGACAATAGTGCTAAAGCTATAGCAAATATGAGACAGCCAAATGCTATTGCGTACATCAGACGGCGCCCGCTCTTGCGCGCAATGCTCGGAGCCTCATAGGGAACCCAGTGCGAGTCACCCGCAACCTGCATTTCCCAACGCACGAAGTTTTCTCTCCTGTAGAACAACACCTGGTAGGGCTGCAAGGCCTTTCCCAGGTTCATGAGCAATGAATCAAAACCAACAAGGCCACCATCAATCTTGGTTATGATGGCGTCGTTTCCATCTATCAACCAAGAATCCGTACCACTACGTGGCGCTGCGGCAGTGACCACCTGATTAATCATGGAAAACGGAATCGAACGGGTACGAAGCACACCCGTGATGTTCACGCACTCGGGACCAATCTGAAAGCTGTAGCGTCGAACATACAAATAGACCCATCCCAGTAGGGCCATAATGCAAATCCCAACCACACCGAAAGCGATGTCGGCACCAGCGCCCGGATGCGCTATTGAGGTATCAATCGCGTATACAGCCACTGCGATCACCGGCACCATAAAGCCCAATAGAACGTAAGAGATCCATCTAGGGTAACGGTATTCCATAGTTACTCGGTCGCTCCTGGCTAGAGGAATCAGCATTCGGGTGCACCCACTATTTGAACGTCTAAGACGAAGCAAGGGTGGCCAAGACTTGGCTCAATTCATGGATGGCCCCGATCGCCAGCCGCCAGCCGCCCCAATCGCCATTCATGGATGGCCCCGATCACCCACCCTGTCCTGTTCGCCTTCATATCGATTCCTGATGTCTTCCGATGGCTTGATCGGCGGGTCGTAAAAAAGTGGCTGCGGCGCGCTTACTGCACGGATACCGAAAGTTGCCCGCCAAGCGGCAAACCGAACGGGCTGTCGACGGCAATGATGTACGCGCCGCTGACAGGCAGGTTGGGCAACGTCAAGCTTGGCGTGCTATTCGCATCAAAGTAGTTGTAATAGTTGTACGGCGTCATCGCTCCAACATCGGGACGATAGACCGCGACATACACGGACTGCCCGGCCGGCGCGGTGTTCACGCCCGTCATCGTTATCGTCGCCGTCTGGCCTGCGTTGGCCTGGAAGGTCAGCAGTTCATACTGGCCATTACCAAGCGTCACGGTGACAGGCGTGCCCGGCGTGAGCAAGGGCCCTATCAGCGGCGGTTTCAGCGACGTGTTGAACGACATCACGCCGCCGTTGGGTTGAGCCGCCACGACGGAGTAACTGCCTCCAGCGAGCCCCTCCAGGAACACACGACAGTTGGACGCCGGATTGGATTGGTAACAGCTTCCGCTGGCGACCTGGGTTCCGTTCGCGTCATTGACATTGACGTCGACCTCACCATTACTCCCACCCGTGACCTTAATGTTGCTCAAGGCCAATTCAAAGCTGTCGCCCGCATTCGCGGTGAAATTCATATATGCATTCTGTGCCGGCACCGCGGCGTTGAAACTTTGACTCGTTCCATTGCCGGATAGGGGTATGGGAAAGTTCGGCACGAATTCCAGGAAACCGCTCATGGGCATACCCGAGGGCGTGTCTATGCCGATGGTGTACGTACCACTGGCGGGCAGACTAGGGATATTGACGGTTGGCGTCGTGTTCGCATCGAAATAGGTGTAGAAGTTGTTCGGTGTCATCGCCTGAGTCGCCGGACTGTAGACAACGACGTACGCCGACTGCCCTGCCGGCGTCGTATGCAAATTGGACATGTTCAACGTCAACGGTTCACCGGCGGTCCCATTGAAAGTCACGAACTCGAATTGGCCGGTGCCCAGATTGATCGTGGCCGTCGGTGCGCTAGCGCTCAGCAACGGACCTGTCACCGGCGAATGCAGCGTCACATTGAGCGACATGACACCACCGTTGGCCGGCACGAAGAGCAGCGACCAGGTGCCTGCCGTCGTCATACCGGATATGAAGTCTCGACAACTGGCCAGATTGGAGGCGTAGCACCTCGTTATATTGGCCTGTGTGCCGGTGGCGTCGTAGGTGTAGACGTCCACTTCATTGCTGCTTCCACCGGAAGCGGTGATGTTGCTGAGCGCAAACTCCAAGCTGAGGCCCGACGCCATCGTCGAGGGGACCATCAGGCGCTCGCTCTGGCCAGACGTGGTCGTGGTGATGGTTAGGGATGTTGCAACCGCCAGCGTTGCATCAGCTTCCACGCCGAGCGTCATTTGCGTGCTGCCGCCATTCGACTCGACGAGCACCAGATAGCTCGCCCCCTCCGTGAGATGCGGCAGGTGGATGGAGGGTGATGCTGCGGACACCGTGCCCTGTTGGACGATGCTGTTGCCAGGCGCATACACCGTGTAATTGATGGTGCTGGCAGACGTCGTGATGCCACTCGCTTGCAGGCTCACCCAGCCGGCTTGTGGCGCGGTAAACACCACGGCGCCCATCTGTCCGGAAGCGCCGATGTTGAGATTGACGCCCGTGCCACCCGCGACGGCAACACCGCTGCTCACGACATTGGCGGCACTAACGCTAGCGGGTAACACGCCTACCGGCGTCGCGCTGATCGAGGAGCCGTAAGGTGTCGTGACGGTGATGTAGCTTGTGACGGCATTGTTGGGGACCGCGTATTGCAGTTGGGCGTCGGAGACAGTGGCCAGGCTCTGAATGGCCTGCCCGCCCATCTGCGCTACGGTATCCCCTACCACGGGGTCAAGATGGGTGCCCGTTACGGTAACCGTGCCTCCCACGGCGACAACCACCGGACTGACCTGAGTGATCGTGGGCGGCAAGCCGGTATCGTCGATGACGAACGGTGCTGCACTCGTTGCCGTCTGGGTACCGACCGTGACACTGATGGGGCCTGACGTGGCGCCACTGGGAACCGTTGTCACCAATTGCGTCGTTGAGGCGGATAGGACGCTTGCTAAGGTTCCATTGAAGCGGACCGTGTCACTAGCCGCATTGCTGTTGAAGCCTTGCCCTTGGAGGGTGACCTGCGTCCCCGCCACGCCGTGCGCGGGTGTAAACGCAAAGATTGCCAGCTGCCCTGGCGGAAGCGGAGCGCTGACCTGGCTGGTGTGGCCAAGCGTGTTGTAACTGTATTGGACGCTGGTGCCATTGCCCGCGGTAACCGCGACAACCCGTCCGTTGGCGTCATAGACGTATTGGGTGGATTGTGCGCTGGCTTCGCCGAGGCCGAGCACGATGCTGCACAGCAACCAAAAGCCCCAGAGAAGAAGATATCGCCCCGTTCGGCGTCCCTTCAAGCCAGTTCCACGGGTTTGACCCTTGACTGCTCCACAGTGCGGCGACTCCATACGCACGTCCCTTCTGCCGTCCACCCATGAACGGTCGGCTTGATCTCACGCGTGACACCCCTCGGGGTATCCCCTCACCCACGGGACGGTTGTCGGCTCCGCAGGCATAACTTCGTTTATACCATCACCAAGATACGTGATGATTTCGGAAAAATATATCCTGTAGTCCACCCACTATTTGGGCGCCTAAGACAAAGCAACGATGGCCAAGACTTGGCTCAATTCATGGGTGGCCCCGATCGCCGCCCCATATAAGCGACTATCGCATCTCATCAAATCGGCTTGATGCCCGGCTTGGTGTTCCAGAGCATCGCATCCTCATACGCCTGCTTCAACTCAGGATCCTCCCGCCAGTCCGAAAAGAACTTTCTTATCCCTGAATCTTCAAACAGGTGCTCCAACACTCCATTCACAATGGCATCCTTTATTCCCTTGTCTCCTTCCTTGAAATTCAACGCCAACGTTTTTTTGAATTCTTTCAGCCTCTTTTTATGAATATCTTTTTCCCAGAAATCTGTAATCCAACCAACCAACTCATGTCCGGCAATATATTGGTTATGCACCCATTCACCATCGATATCTAATTTTATGCAGTCCAAAAGATAGGGAACGATAAAATTGAAATAGTCTTCGAAGGTCATCATTGGCTCAATGACTTTTGAATAGCCACCATCTGCTACATAATAATAGATCGCACCTCTTACATTAATACTCTGTGACGCCATCCATTTTTTAACGAGAGACTTTGAAACCGACGTGTCCCCGTCCTTTTGCGCCTTGCCAAATGCATCACGTATTTCTGTAATTACTTGTAATTCAAAAGGAGTTTCCATGACCGCAGCCTCATTACCAAACTAGAACGGGTTCTGAAACAAATCCAGCGCCAGGCGCGGCCGATGGAGCCAGCGCCGGCGACGGTGAAGGAATCGGCACCATCAATCTGCCTCCATTCTGATCGCAGCCCTCACACTTTTTCCTGTATATCTCCTGGCAATTTGCGTATCCACGCCAAAGTTTCGAAATCTCATCCGCGTGCCGGCTCCCCCCTCGAGGCGGCGGATTGATCCAATCCCACATCTGGTGCGAATTGATCATGCGCATCAATACCCACATCTTTCCATTTAGCACCATGCAACTATCGTCGAAATAGCACTTAAGCTTCACATCATTGCCATTTTTACCCCTCCCTTTAGGGGGGTGATATGGACCTCCATTATTCGGCCCCGTCCCAAGGCTGTCAGTCAAATTGATAGGATTACCGTTTACGTAGGCATAGAAGCTCAGCTGCTCGCCATCAAACGCAATAGGGTCTTCGCTGATAAACCCGCCTAGCATCGAGCTATAGTATCGGGCGCGATAGTAATAAAGTCCTGCTGCATCCACTTCTCGCCCTATATATTGGTAGGGATTTGTAAACCCTGTCGCCGTATCGCTCGGCGTAACGTTCCCATACGGGTCATAGCTGTATTGCTGCTTGAGCGCTCCATTGGGATCTGTCAGCGCAACCGTACTGTTGATGGAGTCGGTCAAGAAGTAGGTTCTTCCTGTAACGTCGTTTCTCGCAAAGCGCTCGTCGACGCCAAGGCCCACAAGAATCGGATTAATCGCGCTCCCTTGTGTTTCCTGCACGACGTTTTTGCCATCATACAGGAACTGCGTTGCAGTGCCTTGCACAGTCTTACTGATGCGTCGACCGAGCGCGTCATAACCGAAGCTTAGTTGCACGTTACCACCCTGGCTGATCTGCGCGAGCTGGTCCCGTGCATTCCATGCATACGTGTTCGTACCATCGCTGGTCAGATTGCCATTTGCATCGTACGTCAACGCCTGACCATTGAAGCTTGTCTTTCGGTCATTGAGGTCGAACGTCGCTGGTTGCGTGGTGGCTGTCGGCAGCATATCGGTCGCGAAGGTGCCGCTTTTGCTGACGATCCGGCCATTTGCGTCGTAGCCATAGGCCAGGTTACCAAGCACACTGCCATTGCTTTGCGTATAAGTCAGGCCCGTCAGCTCACTCGCGTTGTCATAGCTATAGTTGATCGTAATGCCATTGGGCAACGTGAGCTTAGTCCGCCGATTATCGGCGTCGTACACGACTTGCACTGTCTCACTGCCCTGAGTGATCGTCGTCAGGCGGTCGGCATCGTCATAGGTATAGTTAGCGATCGCCTGTGCCGCGGCAGTCATGCTAGTACGCCGGCCAGCTGCATCGTAGGTGTAACTAAGGCTGCCTTGATGGCTATTAGTGGCAGTGACGTGGTCGAGCCCGTCGTAGCTCCAATTCAAGGTGCCGTTGGCCGAGTCGATCACGCTGATTACTCGATCGCCAGCGTCGTAATTGATTTGGATACCGGACCCGTCAGCGTAAGACACCAGGCTCTTACGATTGAGAGCGTCGTAGCTGATATCTGTCAATTGCCCTTTGCGATCGGTATGGGTCAACACGTTGCCCATCCCATCATAGGTCCATGACTCGCTCTTCTTCATCGCATCGGTGCGGGTGATGAGGCGGTTACGGTTGTCGTAGGTGTAGTCAATGATGCCGGTATTGGGCAGCGTGACACTCGTCGGGTTACCGTTGCCATCATAGTTGAGCGTGGTTGTTTGATTGAGGGCGTCCGTGGTGGAGACTACGCGATCGTTGGTGTCATATTGGGTAAGTGTGACGTTACCCAACGCGTCGCGCGTGGCAATGCGCCGACCAAGGGTATCCACCACGTAATTTATCGTATTGCCCAACGAGTCTGTAACACTCTGTAAGTCGTAGCCTTGGTAAGCAAACGTTGCCGTGTTGCCTAGGGCATCCTGCATGACAGTAGGCTGACCAGCTGCATTGCATTGTATGTTGCTGCTATGACCCAGGGCATCGATGATTTGCGTAAGGCAGCCATTGGTGTAGCTGAACTTGGTCGTATGACCTAGCGGATCAGTCACCGAGGCAAGTTGGTTGTAGTCGCTAGTGTAGGTGAAGCTTGTGGTGACGGCGTTCGATGTACCCGACAGTTGCGTGACACTGGTGACGTTCCCCAGCGCATCATGTGTATAGGTTGTCGTACGCCCCAAGGCGTCGGCTTCACTGTCTGGCATGCCTGACGGCTCACGATTGAACGTCGTGGCCTGAGAGAGCGAGGTGCCATAGGCGTAGTTATCGCCGCTGGGATACTTGCTGATCGGATCGAAGGCCACCTGCTCTTGGTTGCCATTCGAATCGGTCACCGTGGTGGTCGTGACATTGTTGTTGCTGTCCGTGGCATAGGCAAACTGGTAAGCCGAGCTGTCTGCATAAGCCTGCTTCGTCACACGACCATTGGCATCGTACTGATTGGTTACCCACACATGGCCGCGCCGGTCCTGCATGGTCAGCATGCGATTGTTGCCATCGTAGGTGTATTGCTCGGTGGTTTGATCTGGATAAGTCACCGTGGCCAGGCTGCCGGCGGTGTTGTACGTGTAGCCAATGGTGCGACCGCTGTTGTCGGTAGCGCTTGTAACACGGTTGCTGCTGTCATAGCTGAAAGTGATCATGCGACCACTCGGCGACACCATCTGCTGGATCAAACCACCGTTGTAGGTGAACTGGATCTGGTTACCATAGCGATCCTGGACCCACGACAAGGAATTGGGCACGTGGCGCGTGAAGGCGTACTGGGTGCCATCCTTCATGGTGAGTATCCAATGCGCTCCCAATGGCGTGTTGTCCAGCAAGAACTGGATGGTCGAGCCGTAATACGCCGAGTTCGTGCCCGTGTGCTCCCACACCGCTCCAGTGAGCGGCCAGTTGTCATTGCCGCTAATCTGGTTGTAAGCAACGCCTTCGCCGCAAGGCAGTACCAGCGACATGCTGGTTCCGATGGAACTGCTCGCACTCCACAAGTGGATGCCGAAGTTGGCGTTCATGCCGATACCAAAGGCATGCGAATTAGTGTCCGCCGAGTTGTATCCACGCGTCAACATCAAAGGCATGACATCCTGAATCGCAAAGTCATCCCACTGGTGAGTCATGATGCCGGTTTGCAAGTCGATGGGCGCGACTTTCACTAAGTTACAATTGATATTGGGATCCGATCCATTGGCACTGCCTTGCGATGCCCCAGCCCCCAATGCCCAAGCCAGAGTCACCCCAGGATCTGGCGCAAGATGCTTGGCATCGGCCGTCACGTGACCTGAGCCATACATCTGCCATCCTTCCTTGACGCTGTATACCCAAAATTCGGCCGGCGCACTGGCCTTGGCTTTGCTGTAGTTGGGATACACCACACGGATGCCTTTCGAGGCCTCTGGCGTCAGCCCTTGCACGACCGCGTCGCCTGGCTGGATGGTGAAGTACATAGGGAAGTTGTCGGGCAGTGGGAACGGTGCGTGATCGACCGGCGTGGGCACTAGAGCGATATGCGTCAGCACGCGGCCATTGCGATCCTTGAACACCGCACCCGCGGGCACGTGCAGTTCCAGCCCGGGCATATCCGGATGCGTTAGCACTACTTCGCGCGTGGTCGGCGTGGGCAGCGCGATTTCATCACGAGGCAGGATGCGCGGCAGATACATCACGAACGGCATGTGGTTGATGGCCTTGGCCTTTACGTCCGCACCCACCACGAAGCGACCGTACTTCACCTCACCATGACTGGCCGAGGCGCCGTCCACGAGCAATTCGTCGCGGCCGGCGGGAATGTTGGACAGCACGAACACACCCTTCGCATCTGTGCGCACGATGGTATCGCCGATGCTCACTTCCGCGTTGGCAACCGGCGTTTCATCGATCTGCCGCACCTGACCGATCAGTGATGTCGTCCCCTTCGGCATCGCAGCTTCGAGTGCATACGTATCGGGCAAATGCTGATAAGGGGCGTACAGGCGCCAATGCGCACCGGTGAAGTCAGGCGCGTTGTTCTTGCCGGGATAAAACGCACCATCGCGCACAAAGCTGTACGGACGGCACAAGGTATCGTCCGGGCAAGGCGCCGCATGACCGCCACCCGCCATTACGTAAAGCGGCGGCAGTGATGGGCCTGTATCCTTGTCTTCCGCCGCCGGACGAGCGCCGTGGCCCGCCACCACCACACCCGTGGCATCGGTGCTAGTGGTCGTAAAACCAACCGTGGTGTAAGGCACCGTCGTGCCTGTTGCGGTATGCAAACCTTTGACGAATAGCGTGTAGCGCGAACCCGGATACAGGTCATCCGGCAATTGCACGAATGCCAAGCGGCCGCCTTCGGTGCCGAACACGTGCACGGGTACCGTGCCTTCCGGCCCTAGCAACGTCACACTATGCGTGTTCAATTGCTTGAGATCAACTGGCACGGCAAAGTGCAACACCAAGGGGCCATGAATGGAAGCTTGGTTTGTATCTGAGATGGGATAGGTTGCTGCGATCAACGTCGTTGATGTTGGCTTTGAAGAAGCAAGCTTGGACGCGTCGTTCGGATGGAAAACCCAAGCGTCATGCAAGAGCTGCCCCTTGGTGTCGACGCCGCTCTCGATGCGCACCGATCCATCGGCTTGCAACGTGGCGATCGCATCCATGCGCGGGGCGTAGGTATCTGGCAACGGGGTGGCCTGATGGGATGCTTCCTGCCAGATCACAGCCGTGGTGGCGAGCGTGCCATCGGAGGACAAGCCACCGGTCATCAGCAGCGTGCCGTCCGTCAACACCGACAACGTATGGCCTGCGCGTGCGGGCAAACCCAAGGGGCCTGTGCGCACGAAATGCTGCGTGTCAGGATTGAACCATTCGCCACTATCGAATACATCGCCCTGGCCGTCGATGCCACCCCAGAACAGCACCAAGCCGTTCGGCATCACGGTGACAGAGCTAAAACGCCGCGCTTCAGGCAGCTTCACTATCGTTCGTTGGTGATCGTCGATGAGATAAGCGAAGCCTTCGGCACCGTGCACTTCAAGGACACGGCCATCCGGCAATGCCGTACGACTAACTTCTGCGGAAGGGAGCAGAAAGTAGCTGTGATCCGCCGTGCGAATCCGCTCCGGCGCGGTTGCTGGCGGCAGCGCGAGTGCCAAGGCGCTTAGCAGCACCATACCGGCCATGCTTGCCAGAGTCACACGCCCTATTTTCCTTTCAACTTTCATGGCATTCCCCTTCCCTTTATCCTTTGCCCGAAGTGACTTCACGCTCGTCACCGCGATTGATCTCAATGCATCAAATTGTTATTGCGTGGCGCATCTTCATCACTTCCATGGACAGTGAAGTGATCTTGCCATGCCTCGGAATCAATCAGAGCATCCCTAGGGCGACGAGATCGACAACTGTCCGCTGGCCGGTAAGCCCATTGGGTTATTCACAATCAGTGTATAGGTGCCACTCACCGGCAGATTGGGCAGGCTCATCGAGGGTGCACTATTCGCGTCGAAATAGTTGTAGTAGTTGTTCGGCGTCATCTGCCCCACATCCGGTCGATAAACGCCCACGTACAGCCGCTGCCCCAACGGCGTCGTGGTCACGCCTGTCATGCTCACTGTCACTGACTGACCTGCCGTAGCGTTGAATGTCAGCTGTTCGAATTGACCGCTGCCAAGGGTCACAGACACGGGATTATTGAGCGTTAGCAACGGCCCCATGACAGCAGGCTGCAAGGTTGCATTGAATGACATCGTTCCACCATTGGCGGGTGACACGATGATCGAATAGTTGCCCGCAATCAGGCCCCAAAGCAGTTCCCTGCAACTCGCCCCGGGGGTGGAGCTGTAACACGTGTCACTGACAATCTGGGTGCCCGCCGGGTTATACACACTTATGTTGACGGCACCGGAGCTGCTGCCGTTCGCAACTATATTATTCAAACCCAGTTCGAGGTTGTCGCCGGCATTTGCGCTGAAATTCAGCGCAATGTTCTGACCCGTTACCGTGGTGCTATAGGACTGGCCCGCCGCGCCATTCGGTAAGGTGCCGCCCACTGATCGCACCAGGGACAAACTCCCGCTCGCCGGCAGTCCTAGAGGATTGTTGACAATGAGGGTGTAAGTGCCACTAACCGGCAGGCCAGGCAGATTGATGGTCTGCGTCTGGTTGGCATCGAAATAGGTGTAGTAGTTTTCGGGCGTCATGGTTCCCACATCGGGCCGATAAACGCCCACATAGACGGGCTGTCCGGATGGCGTTGTACTTACGCCTGACATGTTCAACGTCACCGGCTGCCCTGCCGTCGCGTTGAAGGTCAACTGCTCGAACTGACCAGCCCCCAGATTCACCGATACGGGGCTATTGGTCGTTAGCAAAGGCCCCATGACAGGAGGTTGCAACAGGGTACTGAAGGACATGGTTCCGCCATTGGCGGGAGAGACGATGATCGAATAATTGCCAGCGGCCAGCCCCCAGAGAAGCAATCGGCAGCTCGACCCGGGATCAGTGCCGCGACACGTGGCATTACCGTCCTTAACCAGGGTTCCCGCCGAGTTGTAGACATTGACGTTCAACGTCCCGGTGCTATCACCGGCCACAGCGATATGGTTCAAAGCCAGTTCGAGGTTGTCACCCGCATTCGCCGCGAAATTCAAATAGATTCCTTGTCCCGGCGCATTGGCGCTGTAGCTGCGGACGGTCCCATTGGTCGGCAGCGTATCGACCACGGCCGGCACGAGCGTCAACGTTCCACTCATGGGTACCCCAAGAGGTGTGTCTATGCCGATGGTGTACGTACCGCTGGCGGGCAAGCTGGCAATATTGACGACTGGCGTCGCGTTCGCATCGACATAGGTGTAGAAGTTGTTGGGCGTCATCACCGCCGTATTCGGGCTGTAGATAGCGACGTACGCCGATTGCCCCGCCGGCGTTGTGCTCAAGTTGGACATCATCAACGTCACCGGTTGGCCGGCGGTGGCATTGAAGGTCACGTACTCGAATTGGCCCGTGCCGAGATTGATCGGGGTACTCGGGGCATTGGCGGTAAGCAAGGGGCCTGTCACCGGCGGGTACAGCGTCATATTGAACGACATGACGCCACCGATGTCCGGCACGATGACCAATGACCACGTCCCGCCCGCCGCCATGCCCCATAGATAGTCCCGGCAACTGGCCGGTTTGCATTGCGTCAGATTGACCTGGGCGCCGGTGGCGTCGTACGTGTAGACGTCCACTTCGCTGCTGCCGCCACCAGTCACGGTGATATTGCTGAGCGCAAACTCCAGGCTGACACCCGACATCATCGTGGACGGGACGAGCAGGCGTTTGCTCTGCCCGGACGTGGTGGTGGCGATCGTAATGGCGCTGGGGGCCACCAGCGTTGCGTCGGCCTCCACCCCCAGCGCCATCTGCGTACTGCCGCCGTTCGACTGGACGATAACCAGATAACTCGCACCCGCCGTGAGATGCGGCATATGGATCGACGGCGAAACCGACGAGATCGAGCCCTGCTGAACCACACCATTGCCGGGTGCATACACCGTGTAACCGATGGAGGTGGCGGACGAGTTGATGCCACTGGCTTGAAGACTCGCCCAGCCGCCTTGCGGCGCCGTGAACACAACGGCCCCCATCTGAGCGGCAGCGCCGATGTTGAGATTGACGCTACTGCCGTTCACGGTGGCAACGCCACTGCTCACGACATTGGAGGCGCTGACGCTGGGCGGCAACACACCGACCGGTGTCGGGCTGATAGCGGAGCCATAAGGCGTCGTGACGGTGACGTAGCCCGTGACGGCATGGTTGGGTATCGCAAATTGCAGTTGGGTGTCCGACGCGACGGCAAAGGCCGAGATCGCTTGTCCGCCTATCTGCGCCGCGGCATCTCCCGCCACGGGGTCGAGATGAGTGCCCACTACGGTGACCGTGCCACCCACGGCTGCCACCGCCGGGCTGACCTGGGTGATGACGGGCGGCAAGC
This sequence comes from Dyella flagellata, assembly GCF_030160275.1. Taxonomy (GTDB): domain Bacteria; phylum Pseudomonadota; class Gammaproteobacteria; order Xanthomonadales; family Rhodanobacteraceae; genus Dyella_B; species Dyella_B flagellata. Next base: position 49,003 of record NZ_BSOA01000053.1, on the reverse strand, counting down.
CGGTATCGTCGATTACGAACGGTGCTGGACTCGTTGCCGTCTGGGTACCGACCGTGACACTGATGGGGCCTGACGTGGCGCCACTGGGAACTGTTGTCACCAATTGCGTCGTTGAGGCGGATAGGATGCTTGCTACGGTTCCATTGAAGCTGACCGTGTCATTCGCCGCATTGCTGTTGAACCCTTGCCCTTGGAGCGTGACCTGCGTTGCGGCTTCGCCGTGAGCGGGTGAAAAAGCAAAGATAGCCAGCTGCCCTGGCGAAAGCGGGGCGCTGACCTGGCTGGTGTGGCCAAGCGTGTTGTAGCTGTATTGGACGCTGGTGCCGTTGCTCGCGGTAACCGCGACGACCCGTCCATTGGCGTCATAGACGTAATGGGTGGATTGTGCGCCGGCTTCGCCAAGGCCGAGCACGACGCTGCACATCAGCCAAAAGCCCCACAGCAGCAGATGTCGCCCTGTTCGGCATCGCCCCCTCAAGCCAGCTTCTCGGGTTTGGCCCTTGACTGCTCCGCAGTGCTGCGACTCCATACGCACGTCCCTTATGCCGTTCGCTCATGAACGGCTGGCTTGATATCACGCGTGATGCCCGTGTCTGGGCTTTCCCTTGCCCGCGTCACATCGAACGTAACACGGGCATGATGTTGTATATACCATCACAAATTGGCGTGACGATTTTGTGAAGGCATCGACAGTAGCCACGGCATCCATCCATGGGTTTTAATGCCCGCCGGAAGTGTGTGAAGACGAATGGACTCGATCGCGGGTCCCTTCACAGGGGTAGCGTTATTTCTTTACGAGGGAACCCATGATTCGGTCAGGATGGATGATCTGCGTAGGCGGACTGGCCTTGGCTTTGGCGGGATGCAACCATCCGGCCTCTACAGGTGACACTTCGAACACGGCCGCGTCAACGCCAGCAGGCCCCGCTAAGCCGGCGGCCACCGCGGACGAAAACACCTGGGGCAATTATCTTGCCAAGCAAGGCAAGCTGCATGGCAAGGATGTCGGCATGAAGCCCTATATCTATGTCATCCCAGGCGGCGACAGCGTGGCGGCCAATGGTCGGCGCCAGAACGAAAGCGATTCGATCGTCCATGGCATCGGCCCCATCCTGATGCCTGGCGGCATGCTGATCCTGGGTGGTCCGGATGCCAAGCAAACGACGGTGTTCATCACGAACCTGTCCAAGCAAGTCAAGACCGAAGCCATGAAGGGCATCGTTGTCATGGTGGTAAGCGATGCTTCCGAGCAAGCGGCCGATGCGGCGGCGCTCAAGTCCAGCGGCGCGACTGTGCGTTTTGTGACCATGTAATTCAACCAGGCAGTCAGGACACGCCTTTGTTGGAGTCGCCGACATCACGCTTATTCCGCCGCATAGGGCTAATCGCCCTGTTCGGCGGTCTGGTCGTGGGCGCAGTTGTTGTCGGTCATCAATCCGGGCGGCAGCCGGATACGCAAGTACTGCTCGCCCAACGCATCGCCCTGGGCAAACAGCTCTTCAACGATTCCCATCTCAGTGCCGATGGCAAAGTCCGCTGTGCGTCGTGCCACATGCCCGAAAAAGACTATACGGATGGGCGACAGGTGGCGGTTGGCGTGGAAGGACGCACGGGTACGCGCAATACGCCGAGCTTGATGACGCTTGCGGATGCGCAGGAAACGGCCTTTTTTTGGGATGGCCGGCGTAGCGCCTTGGATCAGGCCGTGATGGACCCGCTGACCAATCCGGTGGAGATGGGATTGCATGACCAAGCTCAATTACTTGAGCGCGTGCAGGGAGACCCGGCCTACGCGCAAGCTTTTAAGCAGGCATTTCCTGACGCCAAGCCCGCCATCTCTTCCGAACACATGGCCGCCGCGTTGGCGGCCTATGTTCGGTCATTGAGATCGCCAGAGAGCGCCTACGATCGCTACGCCGCGCGTCACGACAAAACACAGCTAAGTCCACGCGCGCTATTAGGTCTTGCCATCTTCCAAGGCAAAGGACACTGTGCCGAATGCCATCGATTGGAAGGCACGCCCGCGATGCTGACAGACCATGCCTACCATCGCACGGGTGTGGGCCTCGATGCCATCACTGCAAACCTGCCTGCTCTTACTGAAGATGTGATCAAGCGTTCCCTGCAAGGTGGTGCCCTTGGCAATCGCGTCGCCACCCATGCGGATGAAGCGCAACTGGGTCGCTTCAATATCACCCAGGACCCTGCTGATATCGGCCTGTTTCGAACGCCATCCCTACGCGACGTGTCGCATACGGCACCCTACATGCACGATGGGAGCGTGGCGACGCTGGATGATGCGATCGATCGCGAGGTTTACTATCGCAGCCTGCAGGCGGGTCATCCGTTGCAGCTCACTGTCGAGGAAAGGGAAGACTTGAAGTCCTTCCTCCAGGCCCTCTAATGGCACTGATGACGAGTGAGGAAATATCCAAACCCGCAGAAACTCGTCTTTAAACGATCCGCAGCGAGCGATTAGCGGAAGATCTGCCCGGATACATCAGCGCATGCGTAGGCTGGGATGCCAATCCCAGCTTCGCGATCTTCTCAGCATGGCAATGCTGGGATTTTCATCCCAGCCTACGTCAACGTTTGCGCATCAGCGCGCCATACAAAGCCAGCGGCACCTGCAGCAGCAGGTCGGATGCATCGACGCATACGTAGGCTGGGATGCCAATCCCAGCTCCGCGATCTTCTCAGCATGGCAATGCTGGGATTGGCATCCCAGCCTACGTCAACGTTTGCGCATCAGTGCGCCGTACAAAGCTGGCATCACCAGCAACACCAGCGGCACCTGCAGCAACAGGCCGGAGATGATGGCCACGGCCAGCGGCTGTTGCATCTGCGAGCCGGAGCCGATGGCCAGGGCCAGCGGCAACAGGGTGAGGATCGCCGCCATGGTCGACATCAGGATCGGCCGCATGCGGTGGCGGGCCGCTTCCAGCAAGGCCTCATGCAACGGCATCTTTCCTGCGACTTCCTCCAACTCGGAGAAATAGAAGATCGCCACTTCCGTCACGATGCCCACGATCATGGTCATGCCCATCATCGCGGAGATGTTCAGCTCGATGCCGGTCAGCCACAGGCCGATGAACACTGCGCCGATCGCCAGCAAGGGCATCAGCATGATCACCAGCGCCGCGCGAAAGCTCTCGTAGAGGAACAACAGCAACGTAAACACCAGGGCGATGGCGGCTAGCAGCACCACGGTCAAGCCTTTGAAAGCTTCCTGTTGCTGCTGGTACAAGCCGCCCAACTGGTAGTACATACCTTTAGGCAACATGCCTTGCTTGGCCAGCATCACTTTCACGTCGTTGATCACCGAGCCCATGCTGCGCCCGCTGATACGACCGGTGACGGCCACCATGCGCTTCAAATCGTTGCGGGTGATTTCCGGTTGTCCTTGCGCGATCTCAAGCTTGGCGATCTGCGATAACGGCAGCAAATGGCCGTCCGCGGCACGAATGGGCAGCGCCGAAACCTGTTCCAGCCGCTTATAGGCGGAAGTCGGCAAACGTACGCGCACGCCTACCATCTTGCCGTCCGTGGGCAGTTGCGTGGCGATAGTACCTTCGATTGCCGCGTTGACCTGATCCGTCACCGCCTGGGGATCGAGCCCTTGCAAGGCCGCCTTGGCCGGGTCTACGGTCATGACCAAGGCATCGCCGGCCGGGTTGATGCCCGGCAGCACGCCGTTGACGCCACTGATCTTGCCTAGCGCGTCGGCGACTTTCTGCGCGGTATCGTTGAGTTCTTCGGGGTTGTCGCTGTACAGCTGGATCTCGATCGGCTGCGGCACGGACACCAGGTCGCCGATCATGTCTTCCATCAGCTGTGACACTTCCACATCGAGGCCCGGCACTTTCTTTTCCACTTCCTGGCGAATGTCGTTCATCACCTCTTCGGTGGAAGGACGCGAGCCCGTCTTCAGGCGAATGAAAATATCGCCCGTATTAGCTTCGGTCAGCGCGTCGCCAAGCTGCAAGCCGGTGCGGCGCGAATAGGTATCCACGTAGGGATTGGCGCGGATGATCGCTTCGACCTGGGTAAGCAGCCGTCCGGTTTCTTCCAGCGAGGTGCCTGGCTTGGAGATGTAGTCGAAGGTGAAGCCGCCTTCATCCATGGCCGGCATGAACCCGGTGCCGACCTGGCTGAACGCCAATGCGCCGACGCCAATCAAGGGCAGCACCAGCGCCAGGATCCAAATGGGCCGCTGCAACCAGCGCTTGAGCACGCTTTCATAACGCTGCTTGACCTGCTGTGTGGCACGGCCGCCCGAATGATCGGCGCTATGGCGCTGGTCCAGCAACCGCTCCGACAGCAACGGCACCACGATCCAGGTCAGCAGATAGGAAATCACCAAGGCGCTGGCCATGGTCAGCGACAAGGCCTTGAAGAACGCGCCGGTGACGCCGGTGAGGAACGCCAGTGGCACAAAGATCACCACGGTCGCCGCGCTGGAACCGGTCAACGGACGGGTGAACTCCCACGCCGCACGCCCGATCCGCGCACTCACGTCGCCGTCTGCGCCTTGCAGTCGGCGCATGATGTGTTCCTGCATCACGATCACGTCGTCGATGATCAGGCCTACCGCCGCCGCCATGCCGCCGAGCGTCATCATGTTGAAGCTCATGCCCAGCACGTGCAGCAGCAACACGGTGATCGCCAGTACCGACGGCACCACCAACATGGCAACAAAAATCACGCGCGTATTGCGTAGGAACAGGAACAGCACCAGGCCGGCGAGCACGATGCCGATCAGGATGGCATCGCGCACGCTGCCGGCCGCACCGGTGACGAGTTGCGATTGGTCGTACCAGTTGGCGACCTGCACGCCGGCCGGCATCTGCGGCGCGTAATCCTGCAGGCGCTGCTTGACGTCGCGCGCGATCTGCACGCTGTTGCCATCAGGTTGCTGCAGGATCTGGATCAACACTGCATCCTGGCCATCCGCCGTTACGCGAATCCATTGCGGTACATGGCTGAGCGTGACGTCGGCAATATCGCCCAGGCGCACGATGCCATGGCTATCGGCGCGCACTACCACCTGGCGTAGCGTTTCTACTGTGCGCGGCTGGTTCTGCGCCAGCAGCAAATAGAGCTTGTAGTGATCGGAGACGTGCCCCATCGCTTCGATGGTCGCCGCATGGCTGACGGCGGTGGCCACGTCGGTGAGGCTCAGATCCTGCGCGCGCAGGCGGCTGGGATCCACGTCCGCATGGAATTCGGCTACTTCCCCGCCCTGCACTTGTACGCGCGCAACGCCGGCGATGCCGCTGAGCAAAGGTCGCAACTGATACTGCGCCAGGTCGTACAAGGCACTCGGTGACAAGGTGTGCGAGCGCAGGCTGTAGGCCAGCATCGGATACGAACTGGGATCCATGCGGCGCGTGGTGAGCTGCGTCCCCGCCGGCAACTCGGGCAACACCTGGCTGGCCGCCGCGCTGACGTCGCCAAACGCACGACTCATGTCCGTGCCCCAGTCGAACGTGATCGAAACATCCGCACTGCCACGGCTGGTGGTGGAGCGGATGTTGCGTACGCCCGGCACCCGACGCAGTGCAGTTTCGATCGGCGTAGTTACCGCGATCGCCATCTGGTCAGCGGGGCGATCGCCGGCATCCAGCGAAAGCACGATGCGCGGGAATTGCACGTTGGGAAACATGGATACCGGCATGAACACTGCGCTGCCGATGCCGCCAATCGCCAACATAACCACCAGGAAAAGCAGCGAACGCCAATGTCGCTGGATCCACCCCACATTGTTCACTTGGCCGACTCCTGCTTGTCCTTGGCCGTATCCTCGTCCTTGCTGGAATCTCCCTTGGCGGGCTCGTCGTGTTCGCGCACGGCGTCGCCATCGTCCAGCTCGTAATTGCCGCTCACGATCACCTGCATCTTGGCATCGAGCGGACCTTGCACGCCGACCGTATCGCCGTCCGGATGTTTCAACGTGACATCGATACGCTTGGCCTTGTCCTTGTCCACCACAAACACATAAGCGCCCTTGTCATCCTGCAGCACGGCCGCGCGCGGCAGCGCCCAGGCGGTGTAGTTGGTGGTGTCGATGCTTGCCTGCACAGCCGCACCGGCCACCAGCACGTTGCTCGCTTCCGCCGGCAAGCTGACTTGCAGCGGCAGCAAATGGGTTTGCGCATCGATCGCGCGCCCGACCACATCGAGCCGGCCATGCAAAGCTTCACCACTGCCATAGGCGCTTTGCACGGTCACCGGCATGCCTGGCTTCAAGTGCGCGCCCTCTTCCGGCTGCGCGCCAAGGCGCGCGATCAGTGCCTGGGCCGGCGCGAAGCTCATCAAGGCCGTACCGGCCTGGAAGCGATCGCCGAGGTTGACGTTGAGGGCGGTTATTACACCCTCCGCAGGTGCATTGACGGTTTCTTCGGTCGTGCCGCCGCCCAGTGCGCGCTGTGCTTCGAGCCCGGCCTTGGCATCGTCCAACGCCTTGCGTGCCGTAGCCATCTGCGATTGCGTGGCCAAATGCTGGGCCGCCATCTGCTCGGTGCGCTTGAGTTCGCCGGTGGCAAGTTCAAGTGCGCTTTGCGCTTGCAGGAACGCGTTGCGAGCCACCGGGTCGGGGGCAATGCGCAGCAAGGGCTGCCCGCGCTGTACCGTTTGTCCACCAGCCACCAGCAAGCCGGTCACTTGGCCGCCGTGTCCCAGGCTGATGGTACCGGCGCGATGCGGATCGCCCGCGGCCGTACCCCAGGCCTGGATGGTGTCGTGGAAGGTCTGGCTGGCCGGCGCTGTGGTGGTGACCAGCACACTGCCCTTCACCTCTGGCGCCTCATCGTCATCGGCGCCGCCTTTGCCGCAACCGGCGAGTGCAGCAAGCATCAGGGCCGCGAGCGCGGCACGCGTAAGAGCAGATCGATTCATGGTTGGGAGGCGGCTACGGAAGTGGGTTGGAGGTCGGTACTGCCTAGCAAGGCTTCCAGCGCGATCGCCTGCTGTGATTGCTGATCACGTGCGGCGATGTAATCCATATCCGCGCTTAGCGCATTGGCGCGTATGGACAAATAGGTCGGCCAATCAAGCAGGCCTTTCTGCCACGCGCTTTCGGCGGCGCTGCGCGCCTGGTCCAGACGCTTGGATTGCGCTTGCGACTGCTCGCGCTGCCTGGCCAGTGTGTCCTGGTCGAGCTGCAACTGGCGGATGTCGTTGCGCGTGCTCAGCACGCGGTTTTCGTAGTCATCCTTGAGCTGCTGCCGCGTCGCCTTTTCAATCTTGATGTTGCCGCGGTTGCGGTCGAACAGCGGCAAGGTAAAACCGATATTGATGCCGTGCGAACCGACGCCCGAGTTATCGCTTTGGCGATCGACGCCGAAAGTCAGCGCGGGGAACTGCGCGCGAATTGCGCCACGCAGAGTGGCCTCTTGCGATTTGTAGCCGGCCTGCAAGGCCAGCAGGTCCGGACGCCGCTGCGGCAGGCTGGCCAGCGCGACTTCCACTTGGTCGGGTGTCGGCGAAGCCTGGAAGGGCTCCCCGATCAGGTCCAGCGAGGCATCCGGCACCAGGCCGAGCAGCAAGCGCAGATCGTGTTCGGCCTGGTGCAATTGCACCGTGTTATCGGACAGCCGCTTGGTCGCATCGGCATAGGCATTGAGGCCGGCACTGGCGGCATCAAAGGTGAGGTTGCCCTGCTGCAGAGCCTGGCGCACATAACCGTCCACCGGCTTCAACGCGGCCTGCTCCGCGGCAAGCTGTTGCTGCTGTTCCCGCAGGGACACGATCTGGTTGAACAGCTGCCGCGCCTGGGCAATCGTCTGCCACTCCGCCCACAGCAGGTCCAGGTTTACCTGTTCGGCCTGCGCATTGGCCGCCGCCTTGCGGGTGGAACGCAGCAGCAGGCTGGTGATGTCCTCGCTGATGCCGTAGGCGGACGAGGTCCGGAAACCCGGAATGGGATGGGTGAGGTATTCCTGGTTGAGCGAGATCTGCGGATCCGGCAGCAAGCCGGCCTGGAAGGCCTGGGCCTTCGCCACGCCCAGCTGGTCGCGCATCACCTTCAAGTCCGGGCTGTTGGCAACCGCCAGGATCGCCACGTCGGTGACGTCCATCCCATGGGAGAGATCAAACGGGTGGGAGCGTAGCGCCGGCAGCGGCATGGTCGAAGTGTCGACAGAGAGGTGCGCGACGTCCTTGGCCCCCTGCCCCTCGCCCAGCGGCAAAGGCGAGTAGGTTGCACAGCCGGTGAGGGCTACCGCGCTTGCCAGCATGCCTAGCCGCAGTACCTGGGCCAGAGGCAATGCCCGGCCATCTGGCGAATCCTTACGAAGCAGCCGCACCTGCATTCTCCACCGTGGGTTCTTGGTTCGGCACCCAGGCTAGCTGCCTTGGCTTAGCTGACACTTTGGGTTGCCTTAAAGCCCTTTAAGTGTGCTAACCGGCCTTTGCATTCTCAAGGCTCCGGCCATGCGGCCGATAGCGAGTCAAGGCGTGCGGCCAACCGCCGCGGACTCGCCTTTTCGTAAAAATTCGTACCTGGACCCGAGTCTGCTCCATTAATATGGCACCCGATTGTCCGATTCTTGACCCTGCTCACACAGACTTCACAGCCGGCATAGTCTTATTCTTAGGTTAATCTGGCGGGAATGTGTTTGTGCAAGGACGCCTACATCTTGGGGATTTTCTTTAGCGGGGGAGAACGCATGGGGAAGCGCTGGTGGGCTAATGACTGGCTACTGCAGTTGGGGGTTGCGGTCGGCTACGGGCTTCTATATCTCTCGATACATCCATTTTTATCCACTGCGCATTGGCCGATTCATGCCGGCATACGCTTGGCCTGCCTCCTCTTGACGCCCTATCGGTTTTGGCCTGCGCTTTTTGTTGGCGAAGCGCTGCCCAATGCGTACGAAGTACTCCCCTGCACAGAACTTGGTCAGGCGTGGATCGCTTTTCGGTGCATCCCACCTTTTGCCGTAGCCATGCCCATCGTATGGTGGTGCCGTAGCAAGTTTCCGCCGCTTCCTTCCAAGTCGGAACACGTGGTGGACATAAAGGCGCTGCTCGCATGCATCCTGCTTGTCTCGCTGGGTAGTATGGCGTACAGCTGGACCGCCGCCTCCTTGGCAAAAACGGTACAAGGTCCGTTTGCCCCCGCGTCATGGCTGGTGGATTTTTTCCTAGGCCCTTATCTAGCCATCGTCTCCATCGTGCCATGGGTATTGATGGCATGGCTTGATTCACGGCCAGGCCACTTGCGCGAACAGATCCACAAAATACTGAGCAGCCGTTTGACGCTCGATACGGCAACGCTGCTGATTCCATCGATCTGCCTTCTTGCTTGGCTAAACCAGACAGGCAACGATCAAACCCGCCTCATAGCAACCATAGCCATGGCTTTACCGATGGCATGGCTGACGCTGAAACATGGCTGGCGAGCTGTAGCCATAAGCGGCCCTCTTGTTATCGCCTGCATCTCCGTCTCGCTTACTTCAGAAGAGGCTCCGAATAGCCAGCTCTACACGGCAATGGCGTTTTTGACCATTACCGTTACATCCTTGTTTGTGCTGGGAGCACGTATCAGCGTCCAGCTTGCGAAAGAAGAAGAAGAGCGGCTTAGCTTGCTTAATGTGCAACGCGTTGCAAGGCAGAGTCTCCAGCTTAGCGAGCAGCGGATGCGGCACACATCCCAGGCGTTGGAATACCTTGCGGGAACCTTGCACATCACCAACAGCCGCTTGCTTGAGCAGATGCGGCGTATTGTGCCTAACATCGAAAGCCATGCCTTCTACAAACAAGCGTTGAACACGCAGAGCCAGGTGTATCGCCTCGCCGAAAACATGCATCCCGTGGCATGGCGCGAACGCGGATTGCCGGCTGCCTTGAATGAAACGGTTGCTCGTGCGCTCGATGAAGCCGGCATCGCCTATCGCTGCGAGATCAGCGGCCGCGGATTCAGTCGACTGAATCCGGCTGTGCTCACCGCCACTTATCGAACGGCTTGCGAAGCTGTGGTCTATGTGACCTCCAGGCTCGCCTGCACCCGCGTTAGCCTGGTGCTTCGCGGAGGAGAAACTAACGGAAAACGCTGGATCGTGCTCCGCGTAGAAGGCGTGCTGGAAGAAACCGGTGTTGCCAATGCGGTTTTTCACTCGGAAGAGCGCAAACTCCTGGCGGCCAAACTAGGTGCAAGCACCTTGGACATCCCGGAAATACGGGACCATGTGCGCATCTTCGATGGCTTGCTACATATGCGCATACCCGGGGATCGGCTCCAGCTAACCGCAATGCTGCATGATGCGGTCCAGGAGGAGCAAAGGGAGATCTCTCGCTTTGCTCCCCCCTTGCGGCTGTGGGTGAAGTAATCCCTACCTAGTCAAGCACCTCCATTGCCGCTGCATGACGCGGTAGGACAGGATTTAATGCTCATCACATTGAACTGCGTCGCCCCACTGGTTTGGGGCGTGGCCGTCACCGTAGTTGCGCTGTCTTGATAGACCGTCTCCGTCGAAACCGCACTGGATGACGTCGACGCAGGCGCGTTCGCCGCAGGCGTCACTACATTCTGAGCATCCACACCCACTGGCAATACGATCGACGTACCGCTGGCGGTACCCACGGCGGCGTGCACCGTGCCATTCAGATCGTTGACCTGGATGTACTTGATGCCATTCAACACGAACACGTACACGTGCCAATTCGGACTGGCACTTACGTCCGTAGCATTCGGCCAGGATTGACCCAATCCAGTCGCCGGTGCGGCGGTCTGGGCAAAGGCCATGGAGGAAAAGCAAAACGCAGTCAGACCGGCGAGTGCTGCTTTACGAACGAGACTTCCTTGGATACGGGACATGGGACTTCCCCTGCTGATGGTAGTTCGCCTACCGGAAGCCGAAATGTAGCAGGGACTCGCGTGCAGGCTGGGGAATTTTTCAGCACGACCGATCCGCGATTCAGCAGCGCGATAAAAGCACCCGACCATTCACGTTTCCTTTACCGCCTATTCTTGCGGCAATGCCCCCTTGAATCGTGGCAAGCTTTAACAACCACCCACGACCTCGACCCTCAGCGAGATTTCCATGCCCCAACTTCGTGTGCAAAGTTTTGCGGTATCTCTCGACGGCTACGGTGCCGGCACCGACCAGAACCTGGACCATCCACTGGGCGTGCGCGGCCCCGAACTCATGGAATGGTTCTTCCACACGCGCCTGTGGCAGCGCATGCAAGGTCAGGAAGGCGGAGAAACCGACGTAGATAACGACATCGCCGAACAAGGCTTCTCCAACATCGGCGCATGGATCCTCGGCCGCAATATGTTCGGCCCGATCCGCGGCCCGTGGCCGGACGAAAGCTGGCGAGGCTGGTGGGGCGAAGAACCGCCGTATCACACGCCAGTGTTTGTGCTGACACACCACCCGCGCGCGCCGCTGAAAATGGCCGGCGGTACGGAATTCGTCTTCGTGACTGAAGGCATCCATGCGGCACTCAAGCTGGCCATGGACGCAGCAGGCGGTCGCGACGTCCGCCTGGGCGGTGGCGTATCCACCGTTCGCCAGTATCTGCAAGCCGGCTTGATCGATGAATTGCACCTGGCCGTTCGGCCCGTCCTGCTCGGCGCAGGCGAAAACCTCTGGCACGGCCTGGACATGCGCGCCCTGGGCTACGAATGCACGAAACATGTGGCCGGCAAACGCGCGATGCATGTCTTCCTGAGCAAACGTAGGCTGGGATGACAATCCCAGCTTCGATGCCGGCTTCCTGATGCCGGGATTGTCATCCCAGCCTACGGTCTAACGAGCATTTCGCCCCATGTCGCTCGCCTTTACTCTTGATGAAGTTCTCGAAAAACTTGGGCAGCTGGGCATCACCCACCAGCCTGATCGCGTACGCATGGATGGCTATGGCGACTCGGATGAACTTTCGCAAGAGCTGTTAGCCCTCATCCACAACGGCAAAAAACGCGCAAATGCCAGTCTCGCCTGGTCGTATGAGCATGATCATGACTCCCTTCCGCAAGCGGGTGACATCGAAATCGTGGTCGATCATTTGGGCAACGCGTCGCTCATCACCCGGATCGTCAGTGTCGATGTCATGCCCTACTCCGCGGTCACCGATGAACACGCTCTCGTTGAAGGCGAAGGCGATGGCTCTCTTCAATACTGGCGCCAAGCGCACTGGGCGTTCTTTTCTCGCGAATGCGAACGTATTGGGAGGAAACCGAGTGAGGCGATGCCCGTCGTTTGCGTGACCTTCGAGGTCATAGCCGGATCACTGGGTCCGTGACTTCAGCCAGTCGATGCAATCCATCACAAAGTTCCCCTACCCCACAAAGAAAAAGCGCCATGAAGGCGCTTTTCAGTACACGCATTGGAGGCCAGGGTCGGAATCGAACCGGCGTACACGGCTTTGCAGGCCGCTGCATGACCACTCTGCCACCTGGCCAATGCGTGGAACCGCAACCTTAGCAGGTCTTGGGTCCGCTTTAAAAAACAAAACCTCGGCTCACCGAGGTTTTGCTTGAATCTGGAGCGGGAAACGAGACTCGAACTCGCGACCCCGACCTTGGCAAGGTCGTGCTCTACCAACTGAGCTATTCCCGCATCGGAGTCGGTAACTATAGCAGAATCGATTTGGATGTGAATAGCCGGGTCCATCCAAATTCACGCTGTCGCAGCCATAGCACCCGCCCCGCCCCCGGCCAGAGGCCCCCCCTGCCGCTTGACCCGGTTTCGTTTGCCGGGCGGTTCGCCGTAAACACACCGGTACTTGGGGCGAAGTGAAAAAAAGCCGCCGCCCCACCGGGCGGCGGCTACTCCATGGACGCGAGAGGCTATCAGTTCGATTCGGTGAACTGGATATACGGCGAGGTGCCGCCCGTGGCAGAGCACGAGCCAAGGTTCAGATTGTTGGTTTCACCGGTCGAGCCGGCATTGGCCAGGCAGCTCGGAGCGTTGCTGTTGCCATCGTTCACCTGCACGTTCACCGTCACCGATGAGCCGGTGTTGAAGGTGGCCGCCGAGCCACCACCATTGCCGACGATATTGAACTCGGACTGGTTCCACACATAGGCGATAGCCAGCGTGCTGTCGGGCTCGCTCACCGCATAGGCATTGGCGCCATTGGTGAAGGTCACCGTGTCGTTGCCGTTGGCGGCGACTGCACCGGCCAGCTTCATGTTCGCCAGCTGGGTCGCCGGAACGGTCACCGTATTTACCGCATTGCTGTTCTTGTAGCAGCCGTTGTACGAAGTCGTGCGGTAGTGATTCCATCCGCCCGGGCATCTGGCGTGCGCCGGAATGAACATCCAGTTTTGCATGAACACCTGCGCGCCCGCCGTGCCGTAATTGGACGAGTAGATGAACTGCTCCCACACCTGGCAGCTCGAATAGCCATAGCTGGCGCAGGCCGGCGAACCATTGGCCAGGTTGGTATTGAGCTGCAGCGTGTAATCGTTGGCGCCGCCCGACCCGGTTTCGCTCGTCACTCCCGTCACCACCGGGAAGCTGCCGGTTGCCGAACTGGTGAGGTTTGCGGTGCCAGCGGCGTAGTCATTGCCATTGCCGACGGTTTCGGCCGCGCTGTTGTTCACATGCGGGTTGGAGCGGTAATTCGTGCTTCCACACGAGGCTTTTTCCCAGATGACGCTGGGATACGCAGCGTGGAAACAGCCGGCGGCAGGCGTAGCCGTGTGTCGCATCGTTTCATGCCACGACTTCACCGCCTGCGCTTGTGCGTCGGCGGCAACGTCGTAAGTTGAAGCGGTCGCCGCGGACAGGAACGCCCCCGCGCCGAAAAGTCCGACCATCGACACCATCTTGGCCATACGGCGAATGCGCAATGCTTGCTTGGACTGCATTTAGTTCTCCCCAAGAAAAATCAGGATGAAAGGTCACTGAGCGAGCGCCGTGTAGCACTTGCTCAACGGGACAGGTCTAATCGCAGCCATGAGTGCCCGTGCAGATAACGGCATGAATACCGATCCACAAGCGAACGCTTCGCGAGTGCGAAAGCCCTAGAGTGTTGCCCTGAGTTTTTTCTCCTTGTCGCAAGCGCAAGACGTAAAGCAGCCCCTCCCCCGAGGAATCTGGCGCTTGGACCAGTCGAGAATACCGGCTATGTCATATGAAGGAAATAAGACGGCACTAGGAAATAATCTTAGACGTCCCCGATGAAATCCCGATCACATTTTTCCTCACGAATGCCGCCAGCAACGGTCGTTCGCATTCAAAAAATCAGCCATAGGCTGTTGGTAATTCGGTACATCGCTGTCATCGACAAAGGCGTGTAGGCTGGGATGACAATCCCAGCATCAGGATGCAGCATGGAAAGCTGGGATTGCCATCCCAGCCTACAAAAGCTCAGGGCCAGCTTTTGAGGCTGGCCCTAAGGGATGGTGCAGTCACCAAATTCTGGAGCGGGAAACGAGACTCGAACTCGCGACCCCGACCTTGGCAAGGTCGTGCTCTACCAACTGAGCTATTCCCGCATCGGAGCCGCCCATTTTAGCGCCAGGATTCCATTCGTCAAGCGCCCTGCCCTACTACATTCATTTCCTTCACATCTTCCCGGAGACCCTTAGCGAATTCGGGGATATGCATCAAGCTTCTCAACTGCTCTTGGCTTTCTGGTGTATTTACCGGCCAAGTGACTGCATGCGGCTCAGCATGGCCACATGGGGGACCTGTTTCAAGAGTTGCTAATAAAGCGAATCGGTATGGGGCGGTAACAGGGGATCGCCGATGAATGCCAAGGATTTCCACTTCGGTGGCTGGCTGGTGGAGCCATCCACCTGCACGTTGTGCCGTGATGGCGAACGTGTACAGATCGAGCCGCGCGCCATGGACGTGCTGGTGACCCTATGCGGGCAGGCCGGCCAGATCTTCAGCGCGGACGAATTGCTGCGGCGTTGCTGGCCTGGGGTGATCGTCGGCGAGAACCAGGTCCACAAGGCCATCACCCAATTACGGCGCGCACTGGGGGACAACGCGGGACAACCTGCGTATATCGAGAATGTCCGTAAGCGCGGCTACCGCACGCTGGCACTGGTGTCGTTGGCTCCCGGCGGGGCCACACCTGTCAATAGCAAAGGCTGGTCGACAGGGTCGCCCTATGTTGGCCTCGACGCCTTCGGCGCTGAGCATGCGTCGGTATTCTTCGGCCGCGACGCCGCGATCCGTCAATTGCACGCCGCCGTACTGGCACAGGGACAAACCGATCGCGCCCTCGTGCTTGTGCTCGGGCCTAGCGGCTGCGGCAAGACCTCGCTGATTCAGGCTGGCCTGCTGCCGACGCTAAGCCGTTATGACGAAAAGATCCAGGCTGTAGCCTCCACCATTCTCGATCTTGGCGGTATCGGCGACACCAACCCACTCACTGCGCTAGGCGCGGCGCTGATCGACCTGGAGATCGACGGCAAACCCTTGCTGGAAGGCCACAGTGCTGATGGACTCGGCATGAAGCTGCTGCAAACACCCGATGCTGTGCTGGGTGCACTGCGACACTTCAATGCACGCCATCCGCAGGCACGCGCCGTGCTGTTCGTGGACCGGCTCGAGGCGATCTTCTCTCCCACGGTGGCAGATACGCAGCGCCAGCAGTTCCTCGCCATACTCGATGTACTGGCACGCACCGGCGCCCTGATCGTGATCGCCGCCTGCCGCAACGATTTCTATCCGCATATCGCCAAACAGCCATTGCTGATGGAAGCGAGGGCCACTGGCGGGCATTTCGATTTGCATCCCCCTAGCCGCGCCGAGATCGCGCAGATGATCCGGCTGCCGGCGGAAACGGCGGGACTACGGTTCGGCATCGATGACATCACCCGCGCGCGACTGGACGACTTGCTTTGCGAGGATGCCGCCAACAGTCCCGACGCCCTGCCGCTCATGCAGTACACGCTGCAGGAGCTTTATCTGCAGCGCGACAAGACCGGCAACTTGACCATCGAAGCCTACCGTAGCCTGGGCGGCATCGAAGGCGCCCTGGGGCGGCGCGCAGACACCACGCTCGCCAGTCTGCCCGAAGCCGTGCGATCCACCTTGCCACGTATCCTCTCATTGCTGGTGACGTTGAGCGCCAACGACGACGCCGTCAGCGGCCATCATGCTCCCTGGTCGATCTTGCAGAACGAAGCCGAGCACTCGCTCGTGAACGCACTGGTCGAACAACGGCTGTTCGTCAGCCTGATTGCTGACGAGCAACCGGTTTTCGGCGTCGCGCACGAAGCACTGCTACGGCAATGGCCACGTGTCGCGGAATGGATCACGGCACATCGGCAAGCACTACGCCTGCGCAGCCGCATCGAAGCCTTGAGCCGGCAATGGCTGGGCGACAATCGACACGTTCACCGCCTGCTACCACGCGGGCGACAACTGGAAGAAGCCCGTGACCTGGTGAATCAGGCCACGATTCCACTGAGCGAAGATGTACGCACTTTCATCGCCGCATCCGTCCGCCGCATGAAACATGCCGAACGGCTGCGACTTGTCGCCATCGCCTGTTTTGCCTTGCTGGGCCTGCTGGCCGGCAGCTTCGGCTTGATTGCCCATCGGGCATCCATCGTCGCCAAACAACACCAACGGGAAGCAGAAGGCCTGATGGGTTACATGCTTGGCGACCTGGCCGACAAGCTCAGGCCTCTGGGCAAGCTTGACCTGCTTGATGGCGTAGGTAACAAGGCACTGTATTACCTACGTCAGCAACGACCTGATGCACTTAGTCCTGCCGCAAGACAACAGCAAGCACGCGCCCTGCAAACTATTGCCGAAGTGGAATACGCTCATGGCAACCCCAATAGCGCGCATGATGCCTTGATCCAAGCCAAGGCCCTATTGGAAAGCAACCTGGCGCAAGGACTTGAAAGCGCCCAACTACTGAAGGACCTAGGCGCCGATGCGTTCTGGCTTGGGCAAATCAAGCTGGACCAGGATGACTTCAATGGTGCAGAACAGTATTTCCGACAATATCAATATTACGCAGAACGCATGAGCGCGCGCGAACCGGACAATGTCGATGCATGGATCGAAGTGTCCTATGCTCGCAACAGTCTTGGATCCGTCGCGCAGGAACGCGGCGATGACGCCCGCGCGGCTAGCGAATTCGAAGCATCCATTCAATTGAAACGCAAGGCGTTGGCCCGCCACCCGGACGATCACAACCTGCGTGCCTACCTTGCCGACAGCCTTGTCTGGGCCGCAACCGTGCGGAGAGCGAACGGCGATTTACAGCAAGCATTGTCTCTGTACCAACAAGGGCAAATGGAACTGCGCACACTTCAGCAATCTGCACCTGAAGAATACCAATGGAGCTACCGCCTGGTCTTGGCGCTAGAAGAGCATGCCGGACTTCTTATCGACATGGGGAAAGACCAAGAAGCAGATACTGACCTCCATTTAGCCGAACCGCTCATCCATGGACTGTTGCAACATGACGCGAAAAACCAGGTATGGCAAAGCGCCGCATTACAGGAATATCTTCTCAAAGACGCTTTACTCGCCGAGAGCGGCCAATTCCAGCAAGCGATCACCGGAGACCTTGCCGCTGCAAAAAAACTCTCGACATTGACACGACTGAATCCAAAAAATGAGGATTGGCGAACGCTGGAAGCCCTCGCACATGCAAATGCCGCCTATGCCTCTTTGCGATTAAATCAGCCAACAGAAGCTTATGCGCAAGTCGATGCCGGGCTTGACATCATAAATAATCGCGGCAACACAGCCGATGGTGATATTGACCAAAAGCAATACCATACTTCTTGGATAATGCTTCGCGCCCAGGCAGAACGAGCAATAGGCAATCAGGGCGCATCACTGAAAGATTGTCGTCAGGTACTTGACTTAACCAGCGATACATTTGCACACAATAGGCGCGACTACCGTGCTATGGCATCTACAGCACTAGCTTATCTATGCTTGGAACAACACGACAAAGCAGCACCCATCATGCGTCAACTCGCCGAATACGGTTATAGAAACGGCAACTATCTGCACGCCGTCAATACGGCAAGCAGTAACCACTAAAACGCTCAAGGAGGAAATATGAGTAGACCAAATACTGACTCCAGCAATACCGATGCTCCATGCCTGGCCACTATCAAGGTGTACATCACTTATCACCCGTTCGAAAAGGCCGGCTTCGTTCCAGAATATGGCCCTGGCTATCATTGGAAGTTTCAGCTAGAACCGAACACATCAATTGTTCGGACACCGACATCTCCCCAGCTGGGGCTCATAGACCCTCTCACCGGCTTGATGGAAATTTCTAAAGTCAACGGCTCTTTCAGCATCAAGTATGAGTTGCACGATACCAATAAATCGGAACATCATCCTCCCCTCAAGGTTCTGGAATTTGTCAGCGCGAATATCAGTACCAACCTGGCAAACGGTGCTGTAGTGAACAACCAGATTGGAGGAATCGCCATTAGCCAGGACCGCAGGAGCATCAACGTCGAATATAGAGACGAGCACCAAGGGACCAGAAAATTTGGGGTGATTCTCGTTGCTATGAACCGGCTTCAGCCCTATTTTGCCATTTGCAGTCCAGATCCCCAGGTCATCTGCCACAACCCGCAATGACTTATTGAAGCGTCGTAGCTCCCTCTCTCTTTCGGGGGAGGGAGCGTTCAGGCTTGCCCTATCGAGATATTCAACTCCCGCCGTCCTCGCATGGATGACACCGGCTGAGTTTCTCAGTGGGATCTACTTCCCGGTGCTGCTCAAGTCACCACTTCGTGCTCATCACTTTCCTTATGACGCGCTTGAAATGGCGTCCCGGCCACACGAAAAGTGTTCGTCGCGTTCTAATACCAACCCACGCCCGGCGCTGGAAGAGTGACTCCAATGGCCGAGAAAGGGGGGGTAGTACTGCGTGTTTTCCGGATTCTTGAAGTCCAGATCGGATAAGTGGATGGCTTGCGGAATGTTGTTGAACGCAACCGGCCTCTCCCATGGGTCGGGATGGTGGAACGGCAGGCATGGCAATGCTGGGATTGGCATCCCAGCCTACGCGCTACCTGCATACAACTGGCGGCTGCCTAACGAACGCGCGGCCGGGCGATTGCGGCGAATCAGGGTGTCCCCGTTTCTGTGATCGGCGCTTGTTTGACCGCCTGGTCGAGATAACGGTAACGCAAACCATATCAATCACTTACCCGGCGGAAGCATTTCAGAAGAAATCCTTACGCCACCGCTGGATAAGTTTTTGCCGCAATGGCCAAGAGCCTTCTATCGGAGGCAGTTTGTAAGGGACTACCCCAGTCGCTGGTCATCCATCACGGCCAGCACCTTAACGCCCATCAGGCAAACACAAACTAAGGAGAGGATGTTATGACCATCAACGGCACATTCACGCTGTCCTGCTATAGCAGCCAGCAACCTTATGCTTATCTGGGGATCAGCTCGAATTCCCCAACTCCGAACACCCCGATTGCACTGGTCCAGGGAAAACCAGGCAACATCTATACTTGGAAAATGGTCGCATCAAAGGAATCAAGCCAGGTATTCCAACTCCAAATTGTAGGTTCAGGGGAATCATTGGTTATCGACGTCAACACTTCCAACAACACCCTGATCCTGGCCCCTCTAACGACCGCATCTCCGATGAGTTGGTGGTTAGGAGGCGAAAACGCGTCAAATCCATTTGCTGGATTCCCGGCTATGCTCATCAATGCGGGGAACAATAAGCTTTACGCTCTGGATGGCGGCGGAAACAGTACCACCACACCGCATCTCTGGCCCATTGCCGCCAACAATGGGAATCAGCAGTGGCTTTTCTCCCCCACCCCCGCCGCGTACCAAGCGAGAGCGGGAGAAACGAGTGCCGCTGAGGTCTAACTAAATCCATTTGCAATTTCGACTTGCGCGCGGGTTACGGACAACCCGCCGCTTTTATCAGTTGTGCTACGAAACTAAGCCTAGCGCATGCGTTGGCATGCCAAGACCGTACCCTAGCTTATGCTGTACGACGGCGATACTTTTCTTTCGAACGGCAATAGGTGCAACTATTCATCCTGCAACGCCGGCCACGCCGCACGCAGGTAATGCAGGCCCGACCAGATCGTCAGCACTCCAGCCAGCACCAGCAAGCCTTCGCCGATGTGGTAAAGCCGCAAGGCTTCAGCCTCCTTTTCGTGCTGCAGGATCAGCACGATCAGGGCGACTACCTGCATCGCCGTTTTCAGCTTGCCGATAAAAGCCACTTTGACCGTGGCGCGCATGCCGATCTCGGCCATCCATTCGCGCAATGCCGAGACACTGATCTCGCGCCCTACGATGATCGCCGCGGTGATTGCCATCACGATGCCCGACCAATCACCCTTATGCGAGGCCACCAGCATGAACAGCGTCACCGCCACCATCAGCTTGTCCGCGACGGGATCGAGGAAAGCACCGAACTTGGAGGTCATGTTGAGGCGGCGTGCGAGGTAGCCGTCGAGCCAGTCGGTCACGCCGGCCAGGGTGAACACGATCGCCGCGGTAACGTTGTGGCCCCGGAACGGCAGGTAGAACACCAGCACCATCACCGGCAGCAACGCCACGCGGAACAGCGTCAGCCAGGTCGGTAGATTGATGCGCATGGGCTGTTTCCGTTTTTCGTGCAGTGTCTCACGAACAAGTGTGATTACGCATGGAGTGCGTCATAGATGCGCTCGGCCAGGCTGCGGTCGATGCCCTTCACCTGCATCAGCTCTTCGACACCAGCCGCTTCCACCCCGGCCAGGCCGCCAAACGCCTTCAGCAGGGCCGCGCGTCGGCGCGCGCCTACGCCTTGCACCTCTTCCAACACGCTACGCTCGCGCGCTTTTTCGCGGCGCTTGCGGTGTCCACTGATGGCGAAGCGATGGGCCTCGTCGCGCACGGCAGCCACCAAGTGCAGCGCAGGCGATGTGGGGCCGGGGTGAATCTCACGGCCGGAGCCGGCCAGCACCAGGGTTTCCTCGCCGGCACGCCGGCCCGGCCCCTTGGCCACGCCCACGACTTCGATGCCGGTGATGCCCAGCTCTTGCAATACGTCCAGCGCCTGGGCTACCTGCCCTGTACCGCCATCGATCAGCAGCAGGTCCGGTCGCGCGCCCTCGCCTTCCGCCACCTTGCGGAAACGGCGGGTAAGCGCTTGATGCATCGCGGCGTAGTCGTCGCCGGGCGTGATGCCGCTGATGTTGAAGCGGCGATAATGAGACTTCTCCGGCCCTTCCGGCCCGAACACCACGCAGGATGCCACCGTCAATTCACCCTGGGTGTGGCTGATATCGAAGCATTCGATGCGTTTGGGTGGCTCGTCCAGCCCGAGCACGTTCTGCAAGTCATCGAAGCGCGCACCCAGCGTCTGGCGGCTGGCAATGCGCGAGGTGAGCGAGGCTTGCGCATTGCGCTCGGCCATCTGCAGGAATTGCGCGCGCTCGCCACGCACACGCGTCTTGATCTCCACGGCATGACCGCATTGCTGCGCCAGCACTTCGCTTAGCAATGCCCCGTCTGCGATCGGCTCGCCGAGGATGATCTCGCGCGGCACCGGGCGGTCCAGGTAGTACTGCGCCACGAACTGTGCCAGCACATCGGCGGGCTCAGCGTCCAGCGGCAAGCGTGGATAGAAATCGCGCGTACCCAGGCTGATGCCGTTGCGGAAGAACAACACGCTGACGCAAGCAATGCCGGCTTCGATGCGGCAGGCAATCACGTCCATGTCCGCCGTTGCGCCCTGCACGTGGTTCTGCGCGTGCAGCTTGCGCAGCGTGGCGATCTGGTCGCGCAAGGCTGCGGCACGCTCGAAGTTCAAGGCGGTGCTGGCCTGCTCCATCGAGGTGGCCAGTTCGTCGATGACGGCGCTGCCGCGGCCTTCCAGGAACATCTCCACGTGACGGACGTCGCTGCGGTAGTCATCGGTGCTGATCAGATTCACGCATGGCCCGGTGCAGCGGCCGATCTGATATTGCAGGCAAGGCCGCGAGCGATTGCGGAAGTAGCTGTCCTCGCACTGGCGCACCTTGAACAGCTTCTGCATCAGGTTGAGGCTTTCGCGCACGGCAAAGGCGCTCGGGAACGGTCCGAAGTAGCGGCCCGGCTGATTGCGCGCGCCGCGATGGAAGGCCAGGCGCGGATAGTCTTCGCCACCGGACAGGTAAATGTAAGGGTAGCTCTTATCGTCGCGCAGCAGGATGTTGTAGCGCGGCTTCAGCGCCTTGATCAGCTGGGATTCCAGCAACAGGGCCTCGGCTTCGGTACGCGTGACAGTGATCTCGCAGCGGGCGATCTGCGACACCATCGCCGCAATGCGCGGCTCCATGCGCGGCTTCAGGAAATAGCTGCCCACGCGCTTTTTGAGGCTGCTGGCCTTGCCGACGTACAGCAGTTCGCCGTCCTCGTCGAAGTAACGATAGACGCCGGGCGACGTGGTGAGCGTACTGACAAAGGCCTTGCCGTCGAAGGCCTGGGAGGGAGCGGGCTGCATGAGGGAGATTTTAGACCGTTTGGCGCGTTTTCAAGCCATCAGGAATCAAGGATCAGCCCTGGCGCAAGCGCTGGATCAGTCCCTGGACGCCACGCTCGGCCAGCGCCACCGATTTGGCGAAAGCCGTCAGCTCTTCGTAGTAAGGGTCGGGAAAGTCCCGGGGCGGCGCGGCCACGCTCCAGTCCAGGAACAAGGCAAGCCGATCACGCGCCTTGTCACCGGCTACGCGCTGCATGTCGCGCAAGTTATTGCTGTCCATCGCCAGCAACAGGTCGTACTGCTCGAAATCGTCGGCCCTGAGCTGGCGCGCGCGGTGCGGCTCCAAGTCATAGCCGGCTTTTGCCGCGGCGGCGCGCATACGCGGATCGGCTTGTTCGCCGGCATGCCAGCCACCGGTGCCGCAAGACGCCACTTCGATATCGAAACCCGCTGCGGCCAATTGCTTGCGGGCCACGGCTTCGACCAATGGCGAGCGGCAGATGTTGCCCAGGCAAACGAATAGGACGGACTTGGCCACCATGGTTTCAATTCATTGATGTTTAATGATAAAGCTCGTTGCGCGTAGGCTGGGATGACAATCCCAGCTTTGCGCGCGGTATCCCGATGCTGGGATTGCCATCCCAGCCTACGCGCTGATGGCCCAAGCCTCGGCACGTTGCAAATCAGCCTCGGTATCGATGCCCGGCGGAAACGGCTCGGGCGTGAGGCGGACGGCGATGGGATAGCCGTGTTCGAGTACACGTAGTTGTTCCAGCGACTCGGCCTGCTCAAGCGGTGTGCGTGCAAGACGCGTGTATTGCTGAAGGAAACCGGCGCGATAGGCGTAAATGCCGATGTGCCGCAGGAACGGGACATTTTCCGGCAGCGTGTTTCGATCCGTTGCAAAGGCATCGCGTGCCCACGGCAACGGTGCGCGACTGAAGTACAAAGCGCGACCGTTGCAAGACCTCACCAACTTCACCACGTTCGGATCGAACAGCTCGTGGGCATCGGTGATCGGCGTAGCCAACGTCGCCACCGGCGCCGTGTCTTCGGCAAGCGCGAGCGCCACTTCACGGATACCCGCCGCAGGCGCGAATGGCTCATCGCCTTGCAGGTTCACCACGATGGTGTCCGATGGCCAGCCATAGTGGGCCGCGCATTCGGCCAGGCGATCGCTACCCGACGCATGGTCGGCGCTGGTCATGCATACGTCCACGCCCAACGCCGCCAAGGCATCGGCGATACGCTGGTCATCTGTCGCCACCACTACTTGCGTAGCACCTGCCTGCTGCGCGCGTTGCGCCACACGCACCACCATCGGCACGCCGCCGATCGTACGCAAGGGTTTGCCTGGCAGCCGGGTGGAACCGTAGCGGGCGGGGATGGCGACAATGAAGTTGGGAGTGGACGCCATGATCAACCCAGCGCAAACCCGCAGCTGTTGGCCAGCGCCGTGAAGCCCGGAAACGAGGTAGCGACATTCGCACAATCGCCAATCGTCACGGCATCTTTCGCCACCAGCCCGGCCACTGCAAAACTCATTGCGATGCGGTGATCGCCGTGGCTGTCCACGCTGCCCCCGCCGATGGCGCCACCATCGATGATCGCTCCGTCCGGTGTTTCCTCGATACGCACACCCAAGGCGCGCAAACCGGCTGCCATGGTGGCGATGCGGTCGGATTCCTTGACCCGCAGTTCGGCCGCGCCACGCACCACGGTGCGCCCTTTCGCCACAGCCGCCGCGACGAACAGGGCGGGAAATTCGTCGATCATGTCCGGCACCAAAGCTTCCGGCAGTTCGATGCCATGCAGCGGTGCGTGACGCACGAGCAGGTCGCCCACCGCCTCGCCGCCGCTTGCGCCCTGGTTTTCGACGCGAATGTCCGCCCCCATCAAGCGCAAGGCCTCAAGCAGGCCGGTGCGGCGCGGATTCAAACCCACGGCCGGCAGGCGCAGCGTCGAACCTGGCAGGATGCTCGCCGCCACCAGGAAGAACGCCGCCGAAGAAAAGTCCGCCGGCACGACCACGTCGGTAGCGCGCAAGCGATGGCCGCCTTCGAGCTTCGCATGGCCGGGCGAGAATTCGATCGGCCAGCCGAATGCTTGCAGCATGCGTTCGGTGTAGTCGCGCGTGGGGTGCGGCTCGATGATTTCAGTGCTGCCCTCGGCATACAAACCGGCCAGCAACAGCGCGGATTTCACCTGCGCGCTAGCCACCGGCAGCTGATAGCGAATGCCATTGAGCTTGCGTCCGCCACGCACGTGCAACGGCGGCAGGCCGTCTTGCGTATCGATCTGCGCGCCCATTTTCGCCAACGGCTCGGTCACCCGGCGCATGGGGCGCCTGGACAGCGATTCGTCGCCAACCAGGACACTGTCGAAGGCCTGCCCCGCAAACAGGCCGGCCAGCAAACGCATGCCGGTGCCGGCATTGCCGCAATCGAGCGGCTGGTTCGAGCCCTGCAAGCCATGCAGGCCCACGCCGTGCACGATGCGTTCGCCGGAAGATGGGGCTTCGATCCGCACACCCAGCTGCGCGAGCACGGCCGCCGTTGCGCGCGTGTCTTCCCCTTCCAGGAAACCGCGGATGTGCGAAGTGCCGTCAGCAATCGCCGACAGCATCATCGAACGATGCGACACCGATTTGTCGCCGGGCACGACCACGTCGCCATGCAGGGCCGTTGCGGGCCGGCTGACCCAATCCAGACGCTGTGCGCCGCTCATGGCAGGGCCACCGGGTAGGCGCCAAGCACACGTACCTGGGCCGCATGCGGCCCCATGTCCTGCAAGGCTGCCTGCAGCGATGCGTCGTCGATGTGGCCGGAAACGTCGATGAAGAAGGCGTACTGCCATTTGCCGGTGTGCGCCGGACGCGATTCGATGCGGTTCAAACTGACCCCATGCTTGGCGAACGGGCTCAGGATTTCGTAGAGCGCGCCCGGCTTGTCGTTGACGGTGATCAGCAGCGAGGTGCGGTCGTTGCCCGACGCCGGGAACAGCGAGCGGCCGATCACCAGGAAGCGCGTGGTGTTGTCGGCGCGATCCTCGATGCCCTGGGCGACGATCTTCAAGCCATAGACTTTCGCCGCCGTGGAGCCAGCAATAGCTGCCGCATCGTCCGCATGGCGCGCCAGGCGTGCGCCTTCCGCATTGCTTTGCACGGCGATGCACTCGGCATTGGGCAGGTTCATGCGCAGCCAGGTCTTGCATTGCTGCAGCGATTGCGCATGCCCGTAGACCTGCTT
Organism: Dyella flagellata; assembly: GCF_030160275.1. Lineage (GTDB taxonomy): Bacteria > Pseudomonadota > Gammaproteobacteria > Xanthomonadales > Rhodanobacteraceae > Dyella_B > Dyella_B flagellata. The sequence continues at coordinate 23,369 of NZ_BSOA01000053.1, read as the reverse complement.
GATGCCTTCCAGCGTATCGCGCTGCGAAAGCAAGCATTGATGCACGCGCAACTCCACCTCGCCGCAGATACGCGCCTCGGAAGTCAGGAACATGTCGAGCGTGACCTGGATCATGCCCTGCCCGGAGTTCTCCACCGGCACCACGCCGAAATCCGCATGGCCGGCGGCTACCTCCTGGAATACTTCCTCGATGCTGCCCAGCGGCAACCCATAGGCGGCGTGCCCGAAGTGCTTGCGCACGGCCTGCTCGCTGAAGGTGCCTTCGGGCCCGAGGTAGCCCACCTTAAGCGGATCTTCCTGCGCCAGGCAGGAGGACATGATCTCGCGGAACAGGCGCACCATCTCCGCGTCGGACAGCGGACCGTGGTTGCGATCGACCACCATGCGCAGCACGTGGGCCTCACGCTCGGGGCGGTAATAATCGATCGCCGAGAGCCCCTCGCCTTTCACCCTGGCCACCTCGCGGGCCCAATTGGCGCGCTCGGAGATCAGCTCCTGGATCTGCCGGTCGATGCTGTCGATGCGGTCGCGCACTTCAACCAGCGATAACTTGGGTTCGTTCATGCGATGGATGTCCAGACGTAAAGATGGCCGGGTTGGTTCCGCAGTGTATCAGCCATGCCGGCGAGCAAAGTCCCGCATGAAGTCCACCAGCGCCTGCACGGCTTCCAGCGGCACTGCGTTGTAGAGCGAAGCACGCATGCCGCCGAGCGCTTTGTGCCCCTTCAGCGCCAGCAGGCCGGCCGCTTCCGATTCCTGCAGGAAAGCCGCGTCCAGCGCGCTGTCGTGCAGGGTGAACGGCACATTCATGCGCGAGCGCACCGGCGGATCGATCGGGTTGCGGTAATAGCCGCCGGAGCCGTCGATAGTCGCATACAGCAGTTCGGATTTGCGGCGGTTGTTTTCGGCCATCGCGGCCAGGCCGCCGTTGTCCTTCAGCCATTGGAAGGTCAGCCCGGCCAGGTACCAGCCCCAGGTATTGGGGGTGTTGAGCATCGAATCGTGGGCCGCGTGCTCGGCGTAGCGGAAGATCTTCGCCATCGGGCGCGTGGTGCGTTCAAGCAGGTCGCGGCGAATGATGATCAGCACCAGGCCGGACGGGCCGATGTTCTTCTGCGCGCCTGCGTAGATCAGCCCGTAGCGGCTGACGTCGATAGGGCCGGACAGGATGTCGGAGGACATGTCCGCTACCAGCGGCACCTCACCGACCTCGGGCACATGCTTGAACTGCACGCCATGGATGGTCTCGTTGGTGGCGATGTGCACATACGCCGCGCCCGGATCGAGCTGCCATGTCTCCGGCGCCGGCATGCGCAGGAAGCTGTCCGCCTTGCTGCTGGCGGCCACGTTCACCTGTACGTATGGCGCCGCTTCGTTGGCCGCTTTCTCGCTCCAATGGCCGGTAAGGATGTAGTCGGCGCGGTCGCCTTCGCGCGCAAGGTTCATGGGAATCTGCGCGAAATGCTGGGTGGCTCCGCCCTGCTCGAACAGCACGGCATAATGCCCGGGAATGCCCATCAGTTCGCGCAGGTCCGCTTCCACCTGCTGGGCCATGGCAATGAAGCGTTTTCCGCGATGGGATTGCTCCATCACCGATGCGCCGCTGCCGCCCCAATCCAGCAGCTCTCGCTGCGCGCGTTCGAGTACCGGCAACGGCAGTGCCGCCGGACCTGCGCTGAAGTTCCAAATCCTGCTCACGCACCGCATCCCGTCTTGAATGGTCACAGGCATTATGCCGCGACGCAGCAACAGGACGTCAATGCGCGTGCAGCAACAGCATCAGCGCAATACCCAGTGCCAGCACCGCCGCGGTGGCGATCAGCCACCAGACCTCGCCGCGCGGACCGGCGACATCCTCGGGCAAGGGCTGCTCCGGCTCCGGCGGCAGCACGATCTCCGGCTCAGGCTCCAGGCCGGGCGCGTCGATGAGAAAGCGATGCATGCCGACGCCGATCTGGTCGCCCGGCAGCAGCGTAGTCTGCTGCACGGCGATGCCGTTGACCCGGACCGGGTAACGCCCGTCGAGCGCCTGGCCGGTTTCCATGCACAGCTGGCCCGCACGCCAGAAAATCGTCAGCGTGGCGGACTCGCCCTGCGGCAGGTCCAGCGGAACACGCCCTTGCGGACCCCATTCCAGACGATCTGCCAGCGGCAGCACCTGCCCCGAAAGCGGCCCGGCGACGGCGCGCAAGGCCACCGTGCAGCGCTCCTGCTCGGGCATTTCGGGGGCGGTACGCCCGGCAGGGGCCTCATCTGCACAGAGCAGCATGCGGCAGTCGCCCACGCTCAGCATGTCGCCGGCGCGCAGGATGGCACGCTCGCGCACCGGGCGCGCGTTGACGTAAATGCGATTGGCGTAGGGCAGCACGTCGAGCACCCAGCCACGCCGGTCCAGGCTGATGTGCAAATGATGGCCGGCGGACTGGCCAGCCGCGAGGATCAAGTCATTGTCCGAGTCGCTGCCGATGCGCAACAGCGCCTGATTCCAGTGGAAAACCGCCCTGGTGGAATGGGGAAACTCGATGCGCATGAAAGAACCGGGAAGCTGACGGCGGGACTCTAGCAGAAGCGCAGAAAATATCGACAGGATTTGCGTTTATGATTAGCGGTTCCCTGTTCTGTTCCACGTACCCGTCACCGCACTGTATGCGCGTCCGGCGGCGCGTAGGCTGGGATGATAATCCCAGCTTGCCATGCCGCATCCTGATGCTGGGATTGCCATCCCAGCCTACGCGCCAAGTTCACCTGTGTTTGAGCACCTGTATGGCCAGTATCGAAATCCACCGCCCGCACCGCCTGTCACCCGCCGAAGCCCACGCCGTGATCGACCACGTCGCCACCCGCATGCGGGAAAAATTCCAGGTCGAGACGAAATGGCAAAGCGACCGCACACTCTCTTTCCAGCGCCCCGGCATCACCGGCACGATCACGCTGGAGCCCAATGAAATCCACGTGAGCGCGCAGCTGGGCATGTTGTTTTCGCCGCTCAAGGGCATGATCGAGCAGGAAATCCGCCGCAAGCTGGACGAGCATTTCAGCTGAGCGCCGGCCCGCTGGCAGCCCAAAGGACCAATTTCTTTGACCCGCTGCCGTTACGTGGCATAATGGATGGCTTACGCGACCATGGTGGCTCGCGCGTACTTCCTGGAACGCATGGCCAAAGACGACGTCATTGAAATGGATGGTACGGTCATCGAGACCCTGCCCAACACCATGTTTCGAGTAAAGCTGGAAAACGGCCACGTCGTGATCGCCCATATCTCCGGCCGCATGCGCAAGCATTACATCCGCATTCTCACCGGCGACAAGGTGAAGGTGGAGATGACCCCCTACGACCTCACCAAGGGCCGTATCACCTACCGCATGAAGTAAGCGGCCCGCCCTGATAAGGCTGCCCCGATAAAAAAAGCCGCGCCTGCAGGGCGCGGCTTTTTTGTTGGGCAGGCGATCCCGCTCAGGAGATCGTTGCCGGCACCGGCTCGGCCGCTTCGGCATTCACCGCCAGCGCGCCATCCTTCACGCTCAGGCTCACCTTGCCGCCCTCGGACAACTTGCCGAACAGCAGTTCGTCGGCCAGCACGCGCTTGATCTTTTCCTGGATCACGCGCGCCATCGGGCGAGCACCCATCTGCGGATCGAAGCCGTGCTCGGCCAGCCAGCGGCGGGCGTCGGCATCCACATCCAGCGAAACATGCTTCTCGCTGAGCTGTGCCTCCAGCTCGATCAGGAACTTGTCGACCACGCGCAGAATATGCTCGAAGTCCAGCGGATTGAACTGGATGATCGCGTCCAGGCGATTGCGGAACTCCGGCGTGAAGCTGCGGCGGATCACTTCCATCGAGTCCATCGAGTGGTTCTGCTTGACGAAGCCGATGCTGCGGCGGGAAGCCTGCTGCGCGCCGGCGTTGGTGGTCATCACCACGATCACGTTCTTGAAATTCGCCTCGCGGCCGTTGGTGTCGGTCAACACGCCGCGATCCATCACCTGCAACAGGATGTTGAACACATCCGGATGCGCCTTCTCGATTTCGTCCAGCAGCAGTACGGCATGCGGATGCTTGGTAACCGCCTCGGTGAGCAGGCCACCCTGGTCGAAGCCGACATAGCCCGGGGGCGCGCCGACCAGGCGGGACACCGAGTGCGCTTCCATGTATTCGGACATGTCGAAGCGGATCATTTCGATGCCCAGCTGCATGGCGAGCTGCTTGGTGACCTCGGTCTTGCCCACGCCGGTGGGACCGGCGAGCAGGAAACAGCCGATCGGCTTGGACGGATCGGCCAGGCCGGAACGCGCCATCTTGATCGAGGCCGCCAGGGCTTCGATGGCCGGATCCTGCCCGAACACCACCATCTTGAGGTTGCGCTCCAGGTTCTTCAGCACGTCGCGGTCCGAAGCCGATACCTGCTTGGCCGGAATGCGCGCCATCTTGGCGACGATGTATTCCACCTCGGGGACATCCACCTTGCCGCTGCGCTGATCGACCGGCAGCAGCCGCTGGCGTGCGCCGGCCTCGTCGATCACATCAATGGCCTTGTCCGGCAGCAGGCGATCGGGAATATGTTTCACCGAAAGATCGACGGCGGCCTTCAGCGCCTCCAGCGTGTAGGACACGTTGTGGTGCTCTTCGAAACGTGACCTCAGTCCCTTGAGGATTTCCAGGCTGTCGGCCACGCTGGGTTCGACCACGTCGATCTTCTGGAAGCGGCGCGCCAAGGCGCGGTCTTTCTCGAAGATGCCGCGAAATTCCTGGAACGTAGTGGAACCGATGCAGCGCAGCTCGCCCGAGGCCAGCATCGGCTTGATCAGGTTGCTGGCGTCCATGGTGCCGCCGGAGGCGGAACCGGCGCCGATGATGGTGTGGATCTCGTCGATGAAGAGAATCGCGCCAGCCTGCTTCTTCAGCTGACCGATGACGGCTTTCAGGCGCTTCTCGAAATCGCCGCGGTACTTGGTGCCCGCCACCAGCGCGCCCAGGTCCAGCGCCCAGATGGTGGCGTTCTCCAGCACTTCCGGCACTTCGCCGTCAACGATACGCTTGGCCAGGCCTTCGGCCAGCGCGGTCTTGCCCACGCCGGCCTCGCCGACGTAGAGCGGGTTGTTCTTGCGCCGGCGGCATAGCACCTGGATGGTGCGCTCGATCTCGTCCTGGCGACCGATCAGCGGATCGATCTTGCCTTCCAGCGCCAGTTCGTTGAGGTTGCTGGCATATTCGCTGAGCGGATTGCCCTTGCCTTCGACACCGTCTTCGGCGTCGCGCTCGCCGCCGGAAATGCCACTGGACGGCTCGTCGCCGATCTTGGCGATGCCGTGCGAGATGTAGTTGACCACATCCAGGCGCGTGATTTCCTGCTGGTGCAGGAAGTACACCGCGTGCGAATCCTTTTCGCCGAAGATCGCCACCAGCACGTTGGCGCCGGTGACCTCCTTACGGCCGGAGGATTGCACGTGGTACACCGCCCGCTGCAGCACGCGCTGGAAACCCAGCGTGGGCTGCGTGTCGCGTTCGTCGCCGTGCGGCAATACCGGCACGGTCTCGGCGATGATCTTTTCCAGCTCGTGGGTCAGCCGCGGGAGATCCGCGCCACAGGCGCGCAGGGCACCCAACGCCGACTGGTTTTCGGTGAGGGCGAGCAGCAGGTGCTCCACGGTCATGAACTCGTGGCGCTGCTCACGGGCCTGCTTGTAGCACTGGCCGATGGTGACTTCGAGATCCTTGCTGAACATCCGGACCTACTCCACTGCAAATTTAGGCGGCTTCACCGCGATGGATGCAAGATGGGGGCCAAAAAAGGCTGGATCAATGTTTTCGCCTTCGCAGATGCGAAAAACTTCGATTTGGCTCTCTTTTAAACCTTCTCCATCGTGCACAACAGAGGATGCTGGCTGGCACGTGAATATTCGTTCACTTGCGTGACCTTGGTTTCGGCCACTTCGCGCGTGAACACCCCGCACACGCCCTTACCGCGGGTGTGTACGTGCAACATGATCTGGACGGCTTTCTCCTGGTCCATGCCAAAAAACATACGCAGCACCTCAACCACAAAGTCCATCGGTGTGAAATCGTCGTTCAACAGCAGTACCTGAAACAGCGGCGGACGCGCCACCTCGGGTTTCGATACTTCGACGGTGAGCCCACGCCCACTGCCGTGTTCTTGTTCGGATTCGTTCGCCATGCTCAAAAAAGGATCCGGTCCTGTTCGGTTGCAGTATACGCCTTGAGCTTATTTTGCTACCCGGCTAGTCGGCATTAGGTAATGGCACAATAACGTTTTTTCCAGTACCGCCCCTGCCCTTTATTGACGCTTAAGATGACAACGCCCGACAACCCCAGCGACGTATGGCGTCCGCATGTGACCGTGGCCTGCGTGGTGGCCGACCGCGACCGCTACCTGATGGTGGAAGAGGAGGTCAACGGCTGCGTGGCCTACAACCAGCCGGCAGGACACCTGGATGATTGCGAGAGCTTGCAGCAGGCCGCCGTACGCGAAACGCGTGAAGAAACCGGCTGGACCGTCGCGTTGACGCATCTGATTGGCGTGCACCAGTGGCGCAGCAAGGAACATGGCGACGTGATCGTGCGCTTCACCTTTGCCGCCAAACCGTTAAGTCACGATTCTCAACAAGCACTCGACGTGGGGGTGCGGCGCGCCCTATGGCTTACGCGCCAGGAGATTGCGGCCTTGGGCGGGCGCCTGCGCAGCCCCATGGTGTTGCTGAGCATCGACGAATGGCTCGCCGGGCAGCGGCTGCCGCTGTCCGTGGTGAACTGCCTGATGCCCGAGGGTACCGCACCATGAAGGTGATGCTGGGTATTTCCGGCGGCGTGGATTCCTCGGTCGCCGCGTTGCTGCTGCAACAAGCCGGCTACGAGGTGGAAGGCCTGTTCATGCAGAACTGGGAGGAAGACGACCGCAACGGCCCTTGCACTGCCGACGCGGACCGCAAGGACGCGGTGGCGGTCTGCGGCCGGCTGGGCATCCCCTTCCACGCCCGCAATTTCGCCGCCGAGTACTGGGATGGCGTGTTCGAGCATTTCCTGGCCGAATACCGCGCCGGGCGTACACCCAACCCCGACGTGCTGTGCAACCGCGAAATCAAGTTCAAGACCTTCCTGGACGAGGCCCATGCGCTGGGCGCGGAAAAAATCGCGACCGGCCATTACGCGCGCGTGGACTGCCTGGACGGCCGCTACCGCCTGTTGCGCGCCGTGGACCAGGCCAAGGACCAGACCTACTTTCTGCACGCGCTGGGCCAGCGACAGCTGGCTTCCACCCTGTTCCCGGTAGGCGAGATCGAGAAATCAAAGGTGCGCGAGATGGCGCGCGCCGCCGCCTTGCCCACCCACGCCAAGAAGGATTCCACCGGCATCTGTTTCATCGGAGAGCGCGATTTCCGTCAGTTTCTGACCCAATACATTCCTGCCCGTCCCGGCGAGATGCGCAGCCCCGACGGCCGCCTGATCGGGGAGCACCAGGGTGTGATGTATTACACCCTGGGCCAGCGCAACGGCTTGGGGATAGGCGGGCGTCAAAATGCCGGCGGCGAGCCCTGGTACGTGGTGGGCAAGGACGTCGCCCGCAACATGCTCTATGTCGCCCAGGGTGGCGAGAACCAATGGCTGCAGTCGCGCCGGCTTACGGCCGAATCCCCCACCTGGGTCGCCGGTGCGGCGCCGAGCGGGGAATTTCGTTGCACGGCCAAGACCCGTTACCGGCAGCACGATCAGGCCTGTATCGTCTCAATGCAAAATGACCGGCTGGAAGTGCGGTTCGACCAGCCGCAACGCGCCGTTACACCCGGCCAGTCGGTCGTGTTCTACGCCGGCGAGGAGTGCCTGGGCGGCGCGGTCATAGCGGCCACCGATGCGGCCTTCGGCGGCCTTGCCCATCCATCCGCAGAGGAAACGACGCAGCGTGTTTGAAGCTTTCGCCATCAACGAGGAACGGGTGCTCGCCCTGGCCGGCCTGTTCCAGGCCTCCATCCTGGCGCAGCAGCTCGCCAATGAAGGACGCTGCGACGAGCTGGCCCTCGATGCCAGCCTGGCGAGCGTGTTCCGCATCGACGCGCCATCGGTGGTCGGGGTGTATGGCAACGTGTCCGGCATCCGGCTCGGGCTGCGCACGCTGATCGGACAACTGGACGAAAACGACCGCGACATGGCCATTACGCGCATGGTGGTCACCGTGATGCGGCTGGAGCGCAGCCTCGCGCACCACAAGGACCTGCTCGATCATCTGCAGCAAGGCATTCTTTCAACCAAGCGGCAGGTCGATCATTTCGGCCTGAATTCGCCGCAAGTATTCAGCCGTCTGGCCGAGTTGTACGCCAGCACGCTGTCGACGCTGCGGCCGCGCGTGATGGTCACCGGCAATCCGCAATGGCTGCAGCAGCCAGCCCTGGTAGAGCGCGTGCGCGCGAGCCTGCTGGCGGCGGTGCGCTCGGCTGTGTTGTGGCGGCAGATCGGCGGCCGGCAATGGCAGCTGGTGCTGCATCGGCGGCAATGCACGATGCTGGCGCGGGGGTTGTTGACCGGCACCACTTTGTAACTATGTATCCAGATGGCCGTCATTCCCGCGCAAGCGGGAATCCATCTTGCCCTGATACGCCGCTGAAAATGGATTCCCGCTTGCGCGGGAATGACGGCCATGAGGTGTTGTGCAGCCATGGCAATGTTGGGGTTTGCATCCCCAATCGACACGTCAGAGCTTATCGACCTTGCCCACCCTGATTGTCTTGATCAGCCACTGGTCGCCAGACCGTTCCAGCGTTATATCGGAGAACGAGTGTGCGCCGATGGCATTGCGGTCGACGTCCATCCATAGGCATTCGAAGTAGAGCGTGGCTTTGTCGCCATCGACGGCAGCCTTGATCCGCATCGCCGGCGTATAGCCGATCCAGTGCTTGCCAGGCTGGAAAGGCGCGGCGACCTTGGCAAAGTAGTCGCGCACCTGCTGCTTGCCTTGATAGAGCTTGTTGCCATGCGCCGTGTCGGTCAGGGCGGCATCGTCCGCATATAAGCTCATCATCATGTCGAGGTCGGGCCTGGGCAGCCAGCTACCCGCCTGATGGAAGCTGATCTCAACGTTGCGTATTTTCAAAATGTCCGCAGCGTTGTTGGCGCCAGAATCCGCCGCGGCGGCGATCGCCGTCACCAGCCAAAGTGCCAGGACCAGGAGCCCGGACTTCACGCCCATCGACTTCATGCACATGGCCATCTCCTGCAAACCAGGATTGAAAACGCAATGCGGTCGTCATGGATTCCCGGCGCCTGCTCAGCGGCGAGCAGACGCCCGGATGCTATTCCTGCTTGCGGCGCCCTTCAATCGAGGTGTAAAGCCGCGGCACACGGCTGTATCAACTGCGTTACACGGTCTCGATCAGGTGCAAACCAGGACGCTGCTTCGCAAGCTTGCGCAACAATTCGGCAAAGGCTTGCAAATCGCCATGCCATGGCGATGCCTCGCGCCAATACAGCGCAATTTCCCGGCCAGGGGCCTCACCCTTGATTTTCGCCAGTGCGATATCCGGCATTGACGCCAGTCGATCATGCGCAAGCGCGGGCACCAGGGCATGCCCTCCGCGCAAATTCACCAGCGCCGCCAGGCTTTCCAGACTGACATCCTGCACATAGCCCTCGCCGTCGGCGTGGCTTTCCGCCATCAGGATCGCTTCGCTGGCGTCCAACTGCTCCATCGAGATGTTGCGTTTGCCGGCCAACGGATGATCGGCACGCAGCAGCACCTCCCAAGGCTCGAAAAACAGCGGGCACATCACCATGCCACTCAACGAAGAGGCCGGCGGAGCGAGCACCGCATCGAGTTCGCCTTCGTGCAGGCGGCGCAGCAAACCGCGCGGCTTGCCTTCCGACAGGCTGAGCCGCGCGCCTGGAAAGTGCTGCGGAAAGGGTTCGATCAGATGCGGCAGCAGATAGGGACCCAGCGTGGCCAAAACGCCTAGTCGCAACTCGCCACCGAACGCGGTTTCGCCTGCGCGTGCGGCTTGCTGCAGATGCTCGGCAGCGAGCAGCACGGCATCGATCTGCTCCAGCAAGCGTTGCCCGCCCGCCGTAGGTACCACGCGTCGCCCGCCGCGTTCGAACAGCGGTGCGCCAAGCGCCTGCTCCACTTTCTGCACCTGATGCGACAGGCCGGAGGGGCTGATGTGCATGGCTCGCGCAGCACTATTGAAGCTGCCATGGCGGTGCACGGCCTGCACCAGGATCAGGTCGCGTAACGAGACGGCGGACAAGTGGGAGGAGATCATGGCGCAAGCATAAACGACGAAGCCCGGCATAGGCCGGGCTTCGCGTAGGCTGGGATGGCAATCCCAGCTTTTCTATAGATGCTGGGATTTCATCCCAGCCTACCCTGCTCCGCCGATTAGGCGTTGACGGTGTCGGCCACTTGCTTGAAATCGGCGATCTGGTCGAAGTTCATGTAGCGATAGATCTTCTCGCCATTGGCGTTGATCACGCCGATGTCGGCCAGGTACTCCGCGCGGGTCGGGATGCGGCCCAGGCGCGAGCAAATCGCGGCAAGCTCCGCCGACCCGAGGTACACGTTGGTGTTCTTGCCCAGGCGGTTGGGGAAGTTGCGGGTGGAGGTGGAGAACACCGTGGCGCCTTCGCGCGCCTGCGCCTGGTTGCCCATGCACAGCGAGCAACCCGGCATTTCCATGCGTGCGCCGGCAGTGCCGAGCACGCCGTAGTGGCCTTCCTCGGTGAGCTGCTTCTGGTCCATCTTGGTCGGCGGAGCCACCCACAGGCGCGTGGGAATATCGCGCTTGCCTTCCAGCAGCTTCGACGCCGCACGGAAGTGGCCGATGTTGGTCATGCACGAACCGATGAACACTTCGTCGATCTTCGCGCCAGCCACGTCCGACAGCGTCTTGACGTCGTCCGGGTCGTTCGGGCACGCCACGATCGGCTCATGGATTTCGTTGAGGTCGATCTCGATCACCGCGGCGTATTCGGCGTCCTGGTCGGCGTCGAGCAACTGCGGGCTGGCCAACCATGCTTCCATCGCCTTGATGCGGCGCTGCAAGCTGCGGGCATCCTGGTAGCCCTGCGCGATCATGTACTTCAGCAGCGTGATGTTGCTGTTCAAGTATTCGATGATCGGCGCCTGGTTGAGCTTCACCGTGCAGCCGGCGGCGGAACGCTCGGCGGATGCATCGGACAGTTCGAACGCCTGCTCCACTTTCAGGTCGGGTAGGCCTTCAATTTCCAGGATGCGGCCGGAGAAGATGTTCTGCTTGCCCTGCTTGGCGACGGTGAGCAGGCCTTGGTTGATGGCATACAGCGGAATCGCATTGACCAGGTCACGCAGCGTCACGCCCGGCTGCAGTTCGCCCTTGAAGCGCACCAGCACCGATTCGGGCATGTCCAGCGGCATCACGCCGGTAGCCGCGGCAAACGCCACCAGGCCGGAACCGGCGGGGAACGAAATGCCGATCGGGAAGCGCGTATGGCTGTCGCCACCGGTGCCGACCGTGTCGGGCAGCAGCATGCGGTTGAGCCAGGAGTGGATCACGCCATCGCCCGGGCGCAGGCTGATGCCGCCGCGGGTGGCGATGAAGGCCGGCAGATCGTGGTGCGTCTTGACGTCCACCGGTTTCGGATAGGCGGCGGTGTGGCAGAAGGACTGCATCACCAGGTCGGCGGAAAAGCCCAGGCAGGCCAGGTCTTTGAGTTCGTCGCGGGTCATCGGGCCGGTGGTGTCCTGCGAACCCACCGAGGTCATCTTCGGCTCGCAATAAGTGCCCGGGCGCACGCCCTTGCCTTCCGGCAGGCCGCAGGCACGGCCGACCATCTTCTGCGCCAACGTGTAGCCCTTGCCGGTATCGGCCGGGCTCTGCGGCAGGCGGAACAGCGTGGACGGCGCCAGGCCCAGCGCCTCGCGCGCCTTGGCGGTGAGGCCGCGGCCGATGATCAGCGGAATGCGGCCGCCAGCGCGCACTTCATCGAACAGCACATCGGACTTCACCTTGAACTCGGCGATCACTACGCCGTTCTTCAGCGCCTTGCCTTCGTAGGGACGCAGCTCGATAACGTCGCCCATGTCCATCCCGGAAACGTCCAACTCGATCGGCAGCGCACCGGCATCTTCCATGGTGTTGTAGAAGATCGGCGCGATCTTGCTACCTAAGCAGACGCCACCGAAGCGCTTGTTCGGAATGAAAGGGATGTCCTCGCCCGTCCACCACAGCACCGAATTGGTCGCGGACTTGCGGCTGGAACCGGTGCCGACCACGTCGCCGACATAAGCCACCAGATGGCCTTGTTGCTTGAGGTCTTGAATCAACTGGATCGGGCCGCGCTTGCCGTCTTCTTCCGGCTGGAACGCCGCGCCTTCGCGCTTGTTCTTCAGCATGGCCAGCCCGTGCAGCGGGATATCCGGGCGCGTGGTCGCGTCGGGCGCGGGAGAAAGATCGTCGGTGTTGGTCTCGCCCGGCACCTTGAACACGGTGATGGTCAGGCTCTGCGGCACTTCCGGACGGCTGGTGAACCACTCGGCATCGGCCCAGCTTTGCAGCACCGTCTTGGCGTTGGCGTTGCCCTTGTCGGCCTTTTCCTTGACATCGTGGAAGGCATCGAACATCAGCAGCGTTTTCTTCAGCGCATCGGCGGCGATACCGCCTACCTGCGCGTCATCCAGCAGCTCGATCAACGGATGGATGTTGTAGCCGCCGAGCATGGTGCCCAGCAGTTCCGTCGCCTTCTCGCGGCTGATCAGCGCGCAGCGCTCGGTGCCGAAGGCCACCGCGGCAAGATAGGACGCCTTGACCTTGGCCGCATCGTCCACGCCGGCCGGCACCCGGTGGGCGATCAGGTCGGTGAGGAAGGCCTCTTCGCCCGCGGGCGGGTTCTTCAGCAATTCGATCAGCTCGGCGGTCTGCTGGGCCGACAGCGGCAGCGGGGGAATGCCCAGCGCGGCGCGCTCGGCAACGTGTTGGCGATAGGCGTTGAGCATGCGATCGGATCCTTCGGGGATGGCTTTGGCCGTGGGCAGCCCCACCCGAATGGGGGAGCGGCGAAGCTCGCTATTTTGCCAGCCGCGGCCAAAGCGCAGCAACGACAAGCTGTTTCCGCCTGCGTTCGAAATCATGCAAGACCATGCTGGCTGCCCGCGGCTTGCTTAGGTCGGGAATTGGCTCAAACTTCACGGCATCCCCAAGCCGGAACACCAGCCTTCTTGCAATTCCCCTAACGCGCTGTGCCTTAGCATCCCAAGCCTTGCGCCACGCGCGTCGCCAAGTCTTCAAGCAACAGGAGTTATGCCCATGCTGGACTCATTCGCCACCCGCGATACCCTCAAGGTCAACGGCAGCACCTACCAGATCGCCAGCCTCGCCAAACTGGGCCAGCGCTTCGATCTGAAGCAGCTGCCCTATTCGATGAAGATCCTGCTGGAAAACCTGTTGCGCCACGAGGACGGCGTCAACATCACCAAGAAGGAAATCGAGGCGGTCGCCAAGTGGAACCCCAAGGCGGAGCCGGATACGGAAATCGCCTTCATGCCCGCACGCGTGGTGTTGCAGGATTTCACCGGCGTGCCCTGCGTGGTGGACCTGGCCGCGATGCGCGACGCGGTGGTGAAGCTGGGCGGCGATGCCAAGCAGATCAATCCGCTCGCCCCGGCCGAACTGGTGATCGACCACTCGGTGCAGGTCGACGTGTTCGGCTCGCCGGCGGCGCTGGAAAAGAACGTCGAAATCGAGTTCGAACGCAACCACGAGCGCTACTCGTTCCTGCGCTGGGGCCAGAAGGCCTTCAACAATTTCAAGGTCGTGCCGCCGCGCACCGGCATCGTGCACCAGGTGAACCTGGAGCACCTGGCACGCGTGGTTTTCACCGGCAACAAGGATGGCGCGGACTGGGCCTATCCCGATACCGTGTTCGGCACCGACTCGCACACCACCATGGTCAACGGCCTTGGCGTGCTGGGCTGGGGCGTAGGTGGCATTGAAGCGGAAGCGGCCATGCTTGGGCAGCCGTCCTCGATGCTGATTCCGCAAGTAGTGGGCTTCAAGCTCAGCGGCAAGCTGTCCGAAGGCGTGACCGCCACCGACCTGGTGCTGACCGTTACGCAAATGCTGCGCAAGCTCGGCGTGGTCGGCAAGTTCGTGGAATTCTTCGGCGATGGCCTCAAGCACCTGCCCCTCGCCGACCGCGCCACCATCGGCAACATGGCGCCGGAATACGGCGCGACCTGCGGCATCTTCCCGGTCGACCAGGAAGCGCTGAACTATCTGCATCTGTCAGGCCGCAGCGACGACCACATCGCACTGGTCAAAGCCTACGCTCAGGCACAGGGCCTGTGGCATGACGAGAACACTCCGCATGCTCAGTTCTCGGCCACCCTGGAACTCAATCTCGCCGACGTGAAACCTTCGATGGCCGGCCCCAAGCGCCCGCAGGACCGCGTGCTGCTCGAAGATGTGAAGAAGAGCTATCACGATAGCCTCGCCACCCTCACCGTCAACCGTAAGAACGTCCCTTCGGAACGTGCCGAGGCACGTCTTGCCGGCGAAGGCGGCGGTACCGCGGTGGGTCACGACGCCAGTGCGCTGGCGCAAGGTCCGCACGTATCGATGAATGGCGAGGACTTCCGCTTGCAGGACGGCGCAGTGGTGATTGCGGCGATCACTTCTTGCACCAACACTTCCAATCCTGCCGTCATGCTGGGCGCCGGCCTGCTCGCCAAGAAGGCCGCGGAAAAAGGCTTGAAAGCCAAGCCGTGGGTGAAGACCTCGCTCGCACCCGGCTCGCTGGTGGTGACTGACTACCTGGAAAAAACCGGCCTGTTGAAGGAGCTGGAGAAAGTCGGCTTCTACGTGGTCGGATACGGCTGCACCACCTGCATCGGCAACTCCGGTCCCTTGCCGCAGGAAATCAGCAAGGGGATAGGTGAAGGCGATCTCGCCGTAGCGTCCGTGCTTTCCGGCAATCGCAACTTCGAAGGCCGCGTGCATCCGGAAGTGAAGATGAACTACCTGGCCTCGCCGCCACTGGTGGTGGCTTACGCGCTGGCCGGTTCGCTGGATGTCAATCTCGCCACCGATGCGCTGGGATCGGGCCGCGACGGCAAGCCGGTGTATTTGAAAGACATCTGGCCGAGCAACCAGGAAATCTCCGACGTCATTGCCGGCGCCGTCAGCCCGGAGATGTTCAAGAAGAACTATGCCGATGTGTTCAAGGGCGACAGCCGCTGGAACGCCATCCCCTCGCCGGAAGGCGCGGTATACCAGTGGGCCGATTCCACCTATATCAAGAATCCGCCCTACTTCGAAGGCATGACCATGCAGACGGGCAAGATCGAAGACATCCACGGCGCGCGCGTGCTCGGCCTGTTCGGCGATTCGATCACCACCGACCACATCTCGCCCGCCGGCTCGATCAAGAAAGACAGCCCGGCCGGCCGCTACCTGATCGCCAAGGGCGTGCAGCCGAAGGACTTCAACTCCTACGGTTCGCGCCGCGGCAACGACGACGTGATGGTGCGCGGCACCTTCGCCAATATCCGCATCAAGAACCTGATGCTCGATGGCGTGGAAGGGGGTTATACGCTGTATGTACCAGGTGGCGAGCAGATGGCCATCTACGACGCCGCGATGAAGTACAAGGCCGACAAGACGCCGCTGGTCGTGATCGCCGGCAAGGAATACGGCACCGGCTCCTCACGCGACTGGGCGGCCAAGGGCACACTGCTACTGGGCGTGAAAGCCGTCATCGCCGAAAGCTTCGAGCGCATCCATCGTTCCAACCTGGTCGGCATGGGCGTGCTGCCACTGCAGTTCAAGGATGGCGAGAATGCGAAATCGCTGGGCCTCAACGGCAAGGAGACCTTCGAGATCACCGGCTTGCAGGACGGTGACGCGAAGGAAGCCAAGGTGGTGGCCAAGGGCGAGAACGGAGAGAAGACTTTCACGGTGAAGGTGCTGCTGCTTACACCGAAGGAAAGGGAATTCTTCCGTCATGGCGGCATCCTGCAGTACGTGCTGCGGCAGTTGGCCGGCAAGAAGGCTGCGTGACATTCCTCGCCCCCTCTCCTCCAAGAGAGAGGGGTCTCTCTCGTAGGCTGGGATGACAATCCCAGCTTTCTTTGCCGGTTCCTCATGCTGGGATTGGCATCCCAGCCTACACCTCGTTGCGTATCCTGCTCAAAGCTGCTGCGTCCACGTCGCGCTGTAGCAGCGCCAATCATGCCCGTCCCTGCGCCACGCGGTTTCCACCTGGAACACACCCAGTTGCGAGGGAAACAACTTTCCGCCACTGGTCAGCGTCACGGTAAAACTTGCTACGTATCGCTCACCGCGCGGCTGGACATCCACCGCCCCTAACACGGCATGCAGCGTCTCGCCGCGAAACTTCGCGACGCGCAGCAGATTGCCGAGGTCCTGGCGGGTCATCGTGCCGCTGTTGCCGTCGAAATCATCGGTAAGCGGGCGGACCACGGCCGATGCGTCCACCTGCTCAGCAGCCTGGGCCGCGTTATCGATGGCGTGCCGGATCAGCATCTCGTCCGGCGTGCGATGGCACCCGGCTGCGGCCAGCGTCAATAGGATAAAGAACGAAAATCGGTGCAGATATTTCATGCCAGCCGCCCCCGGGAGACCTCGCTGCGACGCGGCTTGCCGCTGTACGCCGGCGTATGCTCCAATGCCTTGCCGTCATGATGCCTGATGCGCGCGCTCGTCACCATTGGCATTAATTCATGGAGCTTGGGATCGAACATGAGCAATCAGCGCCCGTGGCTGAGTCACTACCCGGATGGCGTACCCGCGCAAATCGATATCAATCAGTACGCCTCGGTAGTGGCCGTACTGGAAGAATCTTTTCAACGCTATCGCGAGCGTGACGCGTTCTCCAGCTTCGGCAAGCGGCTGAGCTATGGCGAAATCGACACGCTGAGCGCGCAGTTCGCCGCTTATCTCACCGGTGAACTGAAGCTCGCCAAGGGCGACCGTGTCGCGATCATGCTGCCGAACATCCTGCAGTATCCGATCGCCCTGTTCGGCGCGTTGCGCGCCGGCATGGTGGTGGTGAACACCAATCCGATGTACACCGCGCGCGAACTCAAGCACCAGCTGGAAGATTCCGGCGCGGCGGCCATCGTGGTGCTGGACAACTTCGCGGCGACCTTGCAACAGGTGGTGGCCGAAACCCACGTCAAGCACATCGTGACTACCGGCATTGGCGACCTGCTGGGCCTCAAGGGCGTCGCGGTCAACTTCGTGCTCAAGCACGTCAAGAAGATGGTGCCGTCCTACTCGCTGCCGCAGGCGGTGCGTTTCAAGGATGCATTGGCCACCGGCGCGAAGCAGGCAGCGCCGAAGCCTTCCCTTACGCACCAGGACATCGCTTTCCTGCAATACACCGGCGGTACCACTGGCGTAGCCAAAGGCGCCATGCTCACGCACGGCAACATGGTGGCCAATATGATGCAGGCCGGTGCCTGGATCGGCGCGAACCTCACTGAGGAACGCGAGATCGTCATCACCGCCCTGCCGCTATATCACATCTTCTCGCTGACGGCGAACGGTCTGGTGTTCATGCGCCTGGGCGGCTTGAACATCCTCATCACCAATCCGCGCGACATGCCCGCCTTCGTCAAAGAGTTGCGCAATTCGCACTTCTCGGTGATTACTGGCGTCAATACGCTGTTCAACGGATTGCTCAACACGCCGGGCTTTGAAAGCGTGGACTTTTCCAATCTCCACCTGAGCCTGGGCGGCGGCATGGCGGTGCAACGCGCGGTGGCCGAGCGCTGGAAAAAGGTCACCGGCTGCACCCTGGCCGAAGCCTATGGGCTTACCGAAACTTCGCCCGCGGCCTGCATCAACCCGCTGGACCTGAAGGAGTACAACGGCTCGATCGGCCTGCCGATTTCCTCCACCGACGTGGCGATCTGGTCGGAGGACAACCAGCCACTGGCGATCGGCGAAGTAGGCGAGCTGATGGTGCACGGACCGCAGGTGATGAAGGGCTACTGGCAGCGCCCCGACGAAACGGCCAAGGTGCTCACCGATGATGGCTGGCTGCACACCGGCGACATCGCCAAGATGGATGAAAACGGCTACGTCTATATCGTCGACCGCAAGAAGGACATGATCCTGGTGTCCGGCTTCAACGTGTACCCGAACGAGATCGAGGATACGGTGATGAAGCACCCGGGCGTGGCCGAGGTCGCCGCCATCGGCGTGCCCGACGAACACTCCGGCGAAGCGGTCAAGCTGTTCGTGGTGCGCAAGGATCCGAATCTCACGATCGACGAGCTCAAGCAGTTCTGCCGCGAGAATTTCACCGGCTACAAACGCCCCAAGAGCATCGAGTTCCGCGATGCGCTGCCCAAGAGCAATGTAGGCAAGATACTGCGGCGTGAACTCAGGGACGAGAAGAAACCATCTGCCGTAGCGGGGTGAAGTGAGCTGAGTGTAGGCTGGGATGACAATCCCAGCATCGCGCAGGTGCGGACATGGCAAGCTGGGATTGTCATCCCAGCCTACGCATCGCAAGTCTTGCTATTCGTGGTGATGCCACATCTCCAGGATGTCGGCATAGCCGCCCAGCAAGTTCCACAGCGGTACCTGCTTGTCCTCCGGGATATGTGTGTAGGCAAAGCCGATGTGCCGCTCCGACACGCGCGCCACCTTCGCCTCCAGGTGGATGTGCAGGTCGCCGCCGAAGATCATGTCGAGCACCCAGCTCTGGCCGGGCTGGCCGTTCCAGCCCCCCGGGCGGCGCAGCAAGGCGCCGGTTGCCGAGATATCGATCAGGTCGGTCGAATGGGATTCCTCGCCGTGGCTCATCAATACCGTGGTCTTGATGCGCATGCGGGCGGGGCGCAAATGCTCCCCATCGGAACCGTCCGTGGCGTGCCCATCTCTTGTCGTCATCTTTTTCATCTCCCACCAACGACGCCAACGTGACGCCCGGATCCGATCCTGCGTGGCGATGAATCCGGACCTCCCGGCAGTTTCGTCACTCGTCAGGCACCAGCGTATTCCTAACCGGCGTTCCCCGCAGGCGCTCTTATGATGAAGCAAGCCACATGCCACTGCTACAACCGCGTTTCACTGCTGAATCAGGCTTGTTGCAATGGCGCCCGGACTCCGCCACCGACACATAGGGTCACATGCTGCCGCGCCTTGGGCGTGGTGGAGCTGCCCAAGCCCCCTGAACGCCGTTGAAGTCCTCGCTAGACATGCCGAACCTCTGACGTTAATCTGTAACCCGTGCGTGGGGCCAAGCATGGATGGTCGCCGGGAGCCCCGGCCGGAATGGCCCTCACCCGATGTACTCAGCCGACCTTTACGAATCGCGGGCAACGCCAGCGGCGTCACGTCGGTTCACGTCCGGCCGTACCAGTGACGCAGGTATCTCGTTGCTAACCGGCATCCGACGTTCGCCAGCCTGACACGAACCACAGTCGTGGGATTCATCAGGGCCAGCATCGCGGGAAACCGCTTGCTTGGCTGGGCATCGCGCAGATGGGCTTTATCGGAATGGCCTCAAGCAGCCAAGGCATTCCAGGCATGAACTCTTAAGGTTTCCGTGTGGGAAAAGAGTTTTGAGTCGTCAACTGAACGCCAGCCCTTGCCGGGCGGGCCTTAAGACACGCATTGATGAGCACTGAGCCAACCGAGTCTCAGCCTTTACTAGCAACGCAAGACGCGTTTGCCGGGGTGCCGCAGCAGCAGGAAATGCCGCTGGCTATCGTGCGCGGCGAACCCATCCTGCAGATGCCGCAGGATTTGTACATACCTCCGGACGCGCTGGAAGTCATCCTGGAGGCGTTCGAAGGGCCGCTGGATCTGTTGCTGTACCTGATCCGCCGGCAGAATCTGGACATCCTCGATATCCCGATTGCCGAGATCACCCGGCAGTACATGGAATACATCGAGATGATGCGCGACGTGATGCGCCTGGAACTGGCCGCCGAATACCTGCTGATGGCGGCGATCCTGGCGGAGATCAAATCACGCTTGCTGCTGCCACGCCCACCCACGGAGGAAGGGCTGGAGGAAGACCCCCGCGCCGAACTGGTACGCAGGCTGCAAGAGTACGAGCGCTTCAAGAGGGCGGCGGAGGACATCGAAGCCCTGCCCCGCCTGGAACGCGACACGGTGCTGGCGCAGGCCGACGCCGGCGAGCGCAACGTGGTGAAGCTGCCACCGCCGCTGGATTTGAAGGAAATGCTGCTGGCCCTCAAGGACGTGCTGCACCGGGCCGAACTGTTTGGGCATCACGCCATCAAGCGCGAGGCGCTGAGTGTGCGCCAGCGCATGGGCGAGCTGCTCAGCCGCCTGGAGGACGACCAGTTCCACCGCTTCGAAACGCTGTTCGACGCAAGCGAAGGACGCCTGGGCGTGGTGGTGACTTTCCTGGCCATGCTGGAGCTGGCCAAGGAGTTTCTGGTCAGCATCGTGCAGGAGGAGCCGTTGGCGCCGATCTACGTGAAAGCCAACGCAGCCTCGGCGCACGAAGAAGCCATGACGGAGGAAACCGGCGGCGACGACGTGTTCGAGCAAGCGAATGTCGCCTCCGGTGGCGAGTAACCCGCAAAAGAACGCAACTGCGATGGACACCCGATCCTAAAGCTATGCAGATCGAGCAACTCAAACCGATTATCGAAGCCGCCCTGCTGGCCGCCAGCCAGCCGCTGAGCATCGCGCAACTGGGCGAGCTGTTCGTCGAGGAAGACGAGGTCGACCGCGCGCAGATCGCCATGGCGCTCGAGCAACTGACCGAGGACTGCCAGGGCCGCGGCGTGGAGCTGAAGGAAGTCGCCTCCGGCTTCCGTTACCAGGTGCGGCAAGCTGTACACCCCTGGGTGTCGCGCATGTGGTCGGAAAAACCGAGCCGCTACTCGCGCGCCCTGCTGGAAACGCTGGCGCTGATCGCTTACCGGCAGCCCATCACGAGGCCGGAAATCGAGCAGATCCGTGGCGTGGTGGTGTCCTCCAACATCGTCAAGACGCTGGAGGAGCGCGAATGGGTCCGCGTCGTCGGCCACCGTGATGTACCTGGCAAGCCTGCCTTGTACGGCACCACCCGCGCGTTCCTCGACTACTTCAACCTCAAATCCCTGGACGAACTGCCGCCACTGTCCGAAATCCGCGACATGGAAGACCCGCAGCTGCGGCTGGACAACGAATCGGCTCCACCCAGGCCGATCCGCGATCTGCCGATCGATCCGGATGCTGAAGAAGCCGATGCGCTCGACGACGAAACACACGCTGAAGAAGAACACACGGAGCGGGAACCGTTCGAAACGGAACATCCCGTGACGCCAAGCGACGAAGCAATCCAGGAGCAAGGGCAGCAGCACCCGGAACCCTCGCTCCACGCAGAACCATCCGAAGAATCCACCGAAGCAGTCCCATCCGGCGATTCCGCTGACGAAGCGAAAAAAGTCGCCGAAACCGAAACCCATCCTTCCACTGCCGATGAGGCAGCGAATCCCGCGGATGCCGCTGAAGGCACCGCCGAGCAAGACACCGAGGAGTACCGCGCATGAATGCGCCACAAAAATCCGTATTGAGCCTCAAGCGCGCCACGCCGCCTGAAAACACCCCCCAGATCGAAGAGCGCCTGCACAAGGTGCTCGCCAACGCCGGGCTTGGCTCGCGCCGCATGCTGGAGCAGCGCATCCAGGCCGGTGAAGTCGAGGTCAACGGCACCCCCGCCACCATTGGCGCCAGCGTGCGCGCAGGCGATCGCGTCGTGATCGACGGCAAGCAGTTCGTGGTCGCCACCGACAGCCGCGATGATGCCGAAGTGCTGGTCTACCACAAGCCCGAGGGCGTGGTGACCACCCGCGAAGATCCCGAAGGTCGACCCACCGTGTTCGAACAGCTGCCGCGACTGAAAGGCGCGCGCTGGGTCGCCGTGGGCCGCCTGGACATCAACACCACCGGCCTGCTGCTGCTCACCACCGACGGCGAACTCGCCAATGCGCTGATGCATCCACGCAGCGGCCTGGAACGCGAATACCTGTGCCGCGTGCATGGCGAAGTACCCGATGAAGTGATCGAAAAGCTCAAGGCCGGCGTCGAGCTCGAAGACGGCCCCGCCCGCTTCGACGAAATGGCCATCATCAGCCGCGGCGGCAGCCATAGCTGGTTCCGCGTGGTCATTCGCGAAGGCCGCAACCGCGAGGTGCGCCGCCTGTGGGATTCGCAGGGCTTCCTGGTCAGCCGCCTGAAGCGCATCCGCTACGGCGGCATCGAGCTGCCGCGCATGTTGCGCCGTGGTGACTGCGAAACGCTCAACGAAGACGCTGTAAAAGAGCTGCGCAAGACCGCCGGCCTCGGCGCACCCCAACCGGTGCTCACGTTGAGCCCGGTGCTGCACCAGCGCCGCGCCCCCCGCAACGTCGTCGAATATCGTCCGGAAAAGAGTGGCACCGCGGCATGGAGCGGCGGCTATCACGACGAAGCGCGCGAACTGCGTGCGTTCGATCGTATCCGCGAAGAACCGGCACGCGGCAAGCAGAAGCGTCGCCCCAATCCGAATCGCGAAGTGAACGGCAACGTGGCCGTGCCGGAGCGCCAGCAGAAGGCGCGTAGCAACAAGAAGAAGCGCGGCATCGGTCCAGGCCAGGAGCTGCCGCCCGCACGCACCTGGTTTGCCGGCGAATCCCGCGAAGGCGGGCGCGGTCATGGCGGTGGCCAGGCGCAAGGCAATCGTCGTGGTGGCGGCGGTGGTGGCTCCAATCCCTACGGCGGCTTCAACGCTGGCGGCGGCAATCGCAATAGCCGTGGCGGTGGCGGCGGCGGTGGCGGTGGCAATCGCCCGGGCGGTGGCCGTCCGCAGCGCGGCAATCGCCCGCACGGCCAAGGTGGCGGCGGCGGCAATCGTTCCGGCAATCGCTGATCTTGATGATCCGCATCTACCACAACAACCGCTGTTCGAAGTCGCGCGGTGCGCTTGCCTTGCTGGAACAGCACGGCAAGCCGTTCGAGGTCATCAATTATCTCGAAACCCCGCCCAGCGCAGCCGAACTCAAAGCACTGGCCGCGCAACTGGGCATCACCGCGCGGCAACTGCTGCGCACGGGCGAAGACGAGTATCGGGAGCTGGGGCTCGATGATTCATCGCTGGACGAAGTAGCGCTGATCGCTGCGATGGTGAAGCATCCGCGGCTGATCGAGCGGCCGATCGTGGTCGCCAACGGGAAGGCGGTGATTGGGCGGCCGCCTGAGAAGGTGTTGGAGATCCTCTAGGGGGGCGCGTAAGTTGGGGGCTAGCCCCCAACATCCCCCTTTTGTCGTCGCACTGTTGTTGCATGTCGCAACGATGTTGCATTGCCTGCGGCGCTTTCGGACCCTAAAGGGCCCGAGTCACTTTTCTTTGCTGGCCTGT
>NZ_BSOA01000052.1 GCF_030160275.1 Dyella flagellata | reverse complement strand
CGTGCCCCGCGGCTTGAACAGACGGCCAGTCTGCCCTGTGCCGCGCGGCACGGCCTGCGGGCCTTCTGGACGTCATGCCGGGCACGTAGGAATAGACCAGAGGCTCCTTGCCCACGCGTATACTCAGTCCTTCTTAGGTTTTGGAGCGCTTTATGCGTCGTTGGTTGACCCTGGTTGCGACGATCTGTCTGCTAGGCCTGTCGGCGCTCCCTGCGCTTGCCGGCACCGGTCCGCAAGGCAATCCGCAAGTCGGGCAGGTGACGCCGGCGTTCCGCTTGCAGGACCAGAACGGCCATTGGCGCAGTCCTGCCGATTACCACGGGCATTGGCTGGTGGTGTATTTCTACCCGAAGGATTTCACGCCCGGCTGCACCACCGAGGTCTGCACGTTCCGCGACGAGGTCGTCAAGCTGCGCCAGGCCGGCGCCGACGTCCTGGGGGTAAGCCTGGACGACGTGAAATCGCACGCCGAATTTGCTGCGAAATATCACGTCCCGTTTCCACTGTTGTCCGACGCCAGCCGTCAGGTCGCCATCAAATACGGTGTACTCACTTCGGCCGTCGGTTTTCATTTCGCCAAGCGCACGACCTTCCTGATCGATCCCAACGGCAAGATCGCCAAGATCTACCGTGACGTCGATCCGAAGGAAAATGCCGCGCAGGTGCTGGGCGATCTCGCTACCTTGAAGAAGGCCACGGCCTGATGTTGATCTCCCGTTTCGAATCGGACCTGCGCAGAAAGAAGTCCAGCTTTGCATGGTGGCGCATGCTCACCTGGATCATGTTGCTGGTAGCTGGTTTTCTTGGCTCGCAGTACCTTCGCCATGCCCAGCAGGTATGGACGGCGCTGCAGAACCTGCCGGCCGGCGACGCAAGCCATGCGGCGGAACTTCGCTACATGCTGGACTGGGATATCGGCTATCTCGTGGCCGCCTTCGTGGTAATCGTTGCCACGGCTGGATGCATCCTGCGCCAGTCGTGGGCTCGCTCGGTGTTGCGTGTGGTTGCGCTGGTGCTGGGCGTTTGGCTCGCCTATCGGGGCGTATTGCTGTGGCACCAGTGGAACGCGCTGGAACAAGTGGGCGATGCCGCCGTCCAGCAGCAGCTGGATGGGTTCAAGCGTCCGCTGTTGCTTGCGATGGGGCTGCAAGCGTTCGCGGTGCCCGCCCTGTTGTGGCTTGCGTGGCAGTTGGGGCAGCCCGCCGTGCGTCTGCAATTCCGGCCGCGATCGTAGGGTCCTTCCGGCCCCTGATTCAGCCCCAGTTATCCTGCAGCGCCTTATCGCTATCGGGCCTCGCTCGATAGAGACCCTTTCCATGCACTTCAATCGCCTGCTCGCTGCCGGAATGTTTGCGCTTGCCGCGGGCGGCCTGCATGCGCAAGACCTGTCCCAGGTGTGCCATGCCAGCAGCAGCTATGACCTGACCCTGCAGCAGGGCCAACTGGTCTTTGATCGCGCCCAGCCCGCGCCGATGCGTGTGGTAATCGCCTCGGGCACGTTGCGTACGGATGGACAAGTCGTGCCGCTCAACACTGAGGACCAGGACCGCCTTAGCCTGTTTCAGCGCGAACTGCTCGCCCTGGTGCCACGGGTGAAAGCCGTCATCAACCATGGTGTGGACGTGGCGGTGCAGGCGATGCAGCAGGAAGCGGATGGCCTGAATCTCGATGCGCAGACTCGAACCGAGCTGCAGCGCCGCCTGGCAGCTCATGCCGCTGACCTGCACCAGCGCGTCGCTGCCAGCCAGAGTACGCACGACTGGCATGGCGATACCGCCGACCAATACGCCAACCAGGTGGCCAGCGACATCGCCCCGTTGATTGCCTCGGCGCTGGGGCAGCAGGCGCTCAACGCGGCCATGAGCGGCGATTTGCAGCAGGCCGCCGCGCTGCGCGATCAGGCCGCCGATCTCACCACCGGATTCCAGTCCCGCCTGCAGCAGCGGCTGCAGGTGTTGCGGCCGGAAATCCAGGCCCTTTGCCCCAGCCTGCAGCGCTTGGCCGAGCTCCAGGACGGCCTGCGCGCGAGTCATGGACGTCCGCTTAACTTGCTTGAGATGGGGCGGTAATACGCGCTGAAACGCCAGCTGAGCGAAGCCTTGCCATGACGGCCGGATTTATCCGCCGCTAAGTGCTTGTCCTGCAACATGGCGGCGGCTTCA
Organism: Dyella flagellata; assembly: GCF_030160275.1. Taxonomy (GTDB): domain Bacteria; phylum Pseudomonadota; class Gammaproteobacteria; order Xanthomonadales; family Rhodanobacteraceae; genus Dyella_B; species Dyella_B flagellata. Next base: position 150,996 of record NZ_BSOA01000052.1, on the reverse strand, counting down.
GATCCAGGCAGACGGAGGCGAACCGGTGTCGCTGGCGATCCAACATCTATGCAATAGCCTGATCCGGCGCAGCATCGAGCTGCGCGCGCTGTATCGCCATGCCTCCACCCAGGTAGGCGAGCCTGGTTTACGCACCGTGCTGGGTGAAGAGGCGCAATCCCTGAGCCTGGTGATCGCAGCCCTGCAGGAACAGATCCGCAGTCACGAAGGTACCCCCGCAACCCGCCGCCGCATACTCGGTGCGGTGCGTTACCGCTTTGACGCCCTGATGCCACGCAGCGACGACGCCTGGATTCGCCTGCTGGCGCGCAACGAGCAAAGCCTGCTGCGCTTGTTCGAGCGGGTGATCGCGCGGATGGGAGCCGGCGAAGCGGAAATGAAGGCGGAGCTGCATCGCCAGCTGCCGCGCCTGCATTCGATCGATCTGGACATGCACAGCCTGGCCAAGGCTGCCGGACACTAAGTTGTGCCGACTCCACCGAACGAGGCGCTGGCGGTACTCGCCTTCTGGTTCGATTCGTCTCACCACGAACATTGGTTTGCGGTCGATCCCGCGTTCGATACGGCGATCCGCACAAGCTTTGCCGACACATGGCGGCTGGCGACGGAAGGCCGGCTTGAGCATTGGGCCGATACGCCACAGGGTTGGCTGGCGCTATTGATCGTGCTGGACCAGTTTTCGCGCAATCTTTATCGCCGCGATAGGCGTGCATGGACGCAAGATCTTCAGGCACAGCGATTGGCGTTGTGGGGAATCGAGGAAGGTTTTGACCTCTGCTTGCCACCCCTGCAGCGCGTCTTCGCCTACCTGCCGCTAGAACATGCCGAAGACATCGGACTTCAGCAGCGATGCGTCGCCTTGTTCGAAGCCCTGTGCCGGGATCTCTCGCCCGAACAGCGTCATTCCTACACCGGCTACCTCGACTATGCTCAACGTCACGCGGCGGTGATCGAGCGTTTCGGACGTTTTCCTCATCGCAATGCGTTGCTTGGCCGAACGAGCAGCCCGCAAGAGCAGGCTTATCTTGCCGAAGCTGGCGCCGGTTTCTGACCATCGATCACAGCCTAGGGTGGGTACACGACAGGGAGTCGATCATGCGCCGCTGTTTTTTGCTTGCCTTGTTGATCGTCAGCTCAAGTGCCCAGGCCTTGCAAAGCATTCGCGTGGGCAGCCAGCTGCTGGTAGTGGGCGACAGCGCCGCTCACGTCATGGAATTATTGGGAAAGCCTTCGCTACGGGCCAAGGGGCATGCCGGCAAGGCGAGGCAGCGCAAAGGAGCTGTCAGATTCTCACGCCGGGAAGACGACTGGAAAACGGGCGAGCGATGGCAATACCGACGGGACGGCCATACCACCACCTTCTTCATCGTCGAGGGCAAGATCGCGCATATCGAGGACGTGGCGCGTTAGCCACGTAGGCAGGGATGACAATCCCAGCATCAAGGATGGTGGAAACATAGCTGGGATTGGCATCCCAGCCTACGCATCGCGCAGGGCCTTCAGCAGCGCCTGGGCTTCCCATCGCACTTGCGATTGCTCGGCTTCACGAATCAGCGCCACGATACGCGCATTCGCTGGCGCACGCCGTCCTTTCGACTTCGCCAGCGCGACGATCTCGCCATTGATATAGTCCACCTCGGTGCGGCGGCCTGCCTGCAGGTCGTCCCACATCGAGGAACGCGCCAGCGGATCGATCGCCAGCATGCGTGTGGCGACACGCTGAAAGAGCCGATCCGGCAGCGACAGCACCCTAGGCAGCCAGCGCGTGGGCAGGGCGGTAAGCTGGGCGGGCCGGATGCCGGCGGCTTCCAGCACCTGCAAGCCTTCCTGCTGCAGCAACGCCAAACTTTGCCGCCAGGCGCGCTGGGCCAGTTCTTCGCGCAACGGCAAGCCGCTTAACGCATTCAACGGGTTGTTGAGATTGATCAGCAATTTGGCCCACAGCACTGCCTGCATGTCGTTGCGCTGCTGCAGCGAGAGACCGCCGGCGGCGAACGCGCAAAGCAATGACGGCGAAAGTGCTGCCGAGCGCTCCACCATCAGTGAGCCGGAGGACCCTTGGTGAAAGTGCGCCGGTTCCGGCTGCGTCACGTTGAACGGGATCATGCCGGTCAGTACCCGGCAACCAGGCAACGCCGCGCGCAAGTCTGCGGTGTTGCGTACGCCGTTCTGAAAACTGATTACCAACGTACCAGGGGCGAGCACCTCGGCCAGCTCGTGCGCCGCCTCCATGGTTGCCGACGATTTCACGGTGACTAGCACGGCGTCGGCATCTTGCGCAGCAGCTGGCTGGGTGGCGACATCGAGCGCTGCCGCTGGTGTGTGTCGACGACGTCCGTCGAGGTCGCTGACGGTCAGCCCGTGTTCCTTCAAGCTCGCTGCAACGTGCGGACGCGCGATCAGGCGAATCCGCGCATGCGCATGTAAGCGGCCGCCGAGGTAATTGCCGACCATGCCGGCGCCGTAGATAGCAATACGCGGCGCACTCTTCATGCGACGGCGGCAGCAGCAGCGCGTCCGGCTATGCGACCGGAGAACAGGCAGCCGCCGAGGAAGCTGCCCTCCAGCGCACGATAGCCATGCAAGCCACCGCCACCGAAGCCGGCGGCTTCGCCCACGGCATAAAGGCCACGCAACGGCTGGCCGTCATGACCGAGTGCGCGCGCGTCGAGGTCGGTTTCCAGGCCGCCCAGGGTTTTGCGTGTAAGCACATGCAAGCGCACCGCAATCAGCGGACCGTTGGCCGGATCGAGCAAGCGGTGCGGCTTGGCCACGCGTACCAGGCGATCGCCGCGATAGCGGCGCGCGTTATGAATGGCCATGACCTGGCTGTCCTTGGCGAACGCATTGTCAAACTGCAGGTCGCGTGCCTGAATCTGTTCGCGCAGATGCGCGATGTCCAATAGCTGGCTTCCCGCCAGTGCATTCATGCCGACAACCAGATCATCCAGGTTGTCGCGTACGATGAAGTCGCGGCCATGTCGCTTGAAGGCTTCCACCGGTGCGGGTGCTTGCTTACCGACTGCACGCTTGGCGACCTGCCGCCAGCTTTTGCCGGTGAGGTCGGGGTTTTGCTCGGAACCGGACAAGGCGAATTCGCGCCGGATGATTTGCTGATCGAGAATGAACCAGCTGTAGTCGAAGCCGGTGCGGCGGAGATGTTCCAGTGTGCCCATGGTGTCGAAACCGGGCCACAAAGGACCGGGCAAACGATTGCCGCGCGCGTCGAACCACAATGCGGAAGGACCTGGCAGAATGCGTATCGCATGCATCGGCCAGATCGGGTCCCAGTTCTCGATGCCTTCCACGTAGTGCCACATGCGATCTCGGTTGATCAGCCGCGCACCCGTTGCTTCGCTAATACCCAGCATGCGTCCATCGACGTGCGCGGGCACGCCACACAGCATGTGCGATGGTGGCGGTCCCAGGCGTTCCGGCCAGTTCTTGCGGACCAGTTCGTGATTTCCGCCAATGCCGCCTGAAGCGATGATCACCGCCTGCGCGCGAAATTCGAAATCACCGGCCAGTTCGCGCGAACTTGGTTTACCACGCTCGATCTTGTCATCCGCGAGCCGCGCACCGTGCACACCGACCACCGTGCTGTTTTCCACGACCAGTCCATCGACGCGGTGGCGGAATGCAAAACTCAGTCGACCTGCCGCCTGCGCTTCACGCACGCGCTGCACGAACGGCTCAAGCACGCCGGGCCCGGTACCCCAGGTCACATGAAAGCGCGGCACGGAATTGCCATGGCCGATCGCGCCGTAACCGCCGCGTTCGGCCCAGCCCACCACCGGGAACCAGCGCATGCCCATGCCGTGCAGCCATGCGCGTTTCTCGCCTGCCGCGAAATCGACATACGCCTCGGCCCACTTGCGCGGCCAGTGGTCCTCGGGACGATCGAACGCGGCGGTGCCCATCCAGTCCGCGAGCGCCAGTGCCCGCGAATCACGCACGCCCATCCGGCGCTGTTCCGGCGAATCCACGAAGAACAGTCCACCGAACGACCAGAACGCTTGCCCGCCCAGGCTCTGTTCCGGCTCCTGCTCCACAATCACCACACGCCGGCCGGCGTCGGTCAATTCCGTGGCCGCGACCAGTCCGGAGAGGCCAGCGCCGACCACGATGACATCGGTGGATTGCATAGACATGCCCCTGATTCGCCACCCAAGGCACCAACTTATCGTGCGCCTGGGCGTTTGCCTATGTGCGCTGCGCCAATTGCATGACCGATGGCAGGGAATGACCTGCGGCCCATGCCTTGAGCCGGCCTGGCGTTAAACCCTAGACACATCGGCATGCATCCAAGCGTGCAGCCGCCGCTTCGGTTGGCTTCCTGGGAGGGACACTCATGCGCCGCCACATGCTTTCGTTGGTCACCCTGTTTGCACTCGCCACAGCCGGTGGCGTACAGGCTGGGGATATCCATGGCCATCACCTGACATGCTCCTATAACAGCGATTACGACATGCAGGTACAGCCACAAGGCATCGCGTTCGCACGCAGCGACGGCCATCCAGGCGATGTCTTCATGCATGACGGCAAGCTGCGCGTGGATGGCCGGAACGTAACGGTGTCCGACGAGGATGCCGCGCGCTTGCGCGAATACGAACGCGAGGTGCGCGATTTGCTGCCGGCTGTTGCCGGTATCGCCCGCGATGGCGTGGATATCGGCTACTCCGCCTTGGCCACGGTGGTTGCCACCTTGTCCGAAAACGGCGACGAACGCACGCGGCTGCTGCATGACTTGCGCGATCGCCATGGCGAAGCCATGCACCACATCGATGGCACGCTTGGACAGGGCCGGTGGAAAGCCGGCGACGGCAGTGATCTTTTTGGCAATGAGCTGCAAGATACCGTCGCCGACACGGTTGGCGACATCACACGAGACGTGCTCAAGGACGCACTCAGCGGCGATGCGGGCAGGCTTGCTTCGCTCCAGGCGCGCACCGAATCACTGGATAGCACAATCGACAAAGCGGTTGATGCGCCCGCCGAGAAACTGGGCCAGCGCGCCGAAGCGCTTTGTCCTCGCCTAAGCCATTTGCAGCAGTTGCAGCAGCAATTCCAGTTCCGTCTGCCCAATGGCGAGCGCCTGCAACTGATCGATACGAACATGGAGCGTCCCGACAAGGCGAGTTACGCCCAACGCTAGTACCTTGAGCTAGCGGACATCCCCACCGTGCTCCCCGCACGGGACAGTCACGCGCCCGGCTCCCCACCGGGCTTTTTTTGTCGAGCGGGGTAACTGGTGAGGCATGCCACAGAGGAAAATGCACGTCCTTGTGCGTGGGAATTTCAACGCCCGAGATCCTTCAAGAACTCATTGGTGTACTGCAGCGGAGTGGATCCGCTGACCCCATTGCACGAATTGGACAGCCCTTTCTTGCTCGAACAGGGCGTATCCCGGTCCAGCGACCAGTAATGCACACCGGCCAGGCCATTGGTGGAGGCATAACTGACAATGACATCGACGTCGCCTACGGTGGTGACCTCGCCGGAGGTGTTGTTCTGGCCGATCATCGGCGTGATCTCGATGTGCGCGGCCGGTATGCCGTAAGTGTGTTCCAGGTTCTGCACGGCCTGGATCGCCGAATGGCCCATCTCGCAAGCGCCATTCACCAGCACGCAATTGGCTGTGCTTGCCTTGCCGTAGTCCATGGCCATCAGGTTGATGGTGTAGTTGGTGATGGCGGGGTTGGCGGCTTGGATCGCCTGCACGACTTGCTGGCCCAGCGTGTTGACGCCCGCATGACTGCCGTCCGAAGCCGCCAGCGTGGCAAGCGTGAACGAAAAGCGCAGGCTGGGATACTGCGACTGCACGGCCGCCGCATCGGCCACCAACTGCTGAATTTCGGCCTGGGTCTGGGTGCTTTCGATATCGAAATCCACGCCAGCCATTTGCGGCGTGTAGTACGTGGCGATGAAGCTCGCGAAGGTGCTGGGCGTGGCGCAAGTAAATACGCCGCCGGCGCCACCGGTGGAGATCACGTAGTTCAAGCCCGCGCTGGAGAGCGCGGGGATATTGGCCGAAGCGAAGGCCGAGGCGGAAAGACCCGCCCAGCTTTCGCTACCGCAGCTGCCGGTCGCGAAAGACAAGCTGACAGCGCCGAGTTTCGGTTCCTGGGTGCTGAAGAAACTGCCAGGACCGACCAGTGGAAGTGAAGCGCCGGAAGCGGCCGTCTGCAGCGTGTCGGCGTTCCAGTTCATGTCCACGGTGATGTCTTTGTACGGACTGAACAACAGCGAGCTTGGTGCGGCCGCCGCATCGGCCGAACAGGCTATGGTCAGCAATACGGTACAAGAAAGGGCAGCAAGAACGCGGCGCGCAAGGCGCTGCTTTTGATTCGCAAGCATGTCGATGATCTCCGGTAGCTGAAAGGTCGGCGTGTTGCGCGCACCAACAAATCCCGCTCCGGCAGTGCATTGCCGCCGGCATCGTTTGAACAAAAGAACTGCCCAGTACCCCAGCCCAAGCGTTGGTGGGCGTTCGCTATATCGCCTCTGCCGCCAGGCTTGTCGAGCTGCGATGCACAAGCCGCAGGCGGCTGCTAGGCTTGGCGGCCGGCTTGCCAGGAACTGCCCCATGTTCGGACGGCTCTTGAGCGTTTCCCGCGACGATCTGCTTGCCTTCTTTACCGTGCATGGGCCTGCCTTGCTTGGCGCCTTGCTGGTGCTGCTGATCGGCCACTGGTTTGCCAGGCGCTTGGCGAATTTCCTGCAGCGGGCAATGAACCGGGCCGCGATCGACCCGACCCTCAGCGGCTTTCTGCGTAATCTCTTGTATGGCGTGCTGATCGCGGTGCTGATCGTGATTGCCTTGCAAACGGCCGGCGTGCCCAGTGCGCCGCTGCTGGCCGCGCTCGGCGCAGGCGGCCTCGCGATCGGCTTGGCTCTGCAGGGTTCGCTGAGCAACCTGGCCTGGGGCGTGCTGCTGATCGTGTTCCGCCCCTTCAGGGCGGGCGACTATATCCAGGCCGGCGGCGCCGAGGGCACGGTGGAAGGCATCAACCTGATGCATACCCAGCTCATACTGGCGGACAACCGGGAGGCAGTCGTGCCCAACGCCAAGATCGGTGCCGATGCCATCATCAACTTCAGCCGACGCGGCTCACGGCGCTTCGAATTGCGTGTGGGCATCGGCTACCACGAGGACATCGGCAAGGCGTTGGCAGTTGTGCGGCAGCTGCTCGAAGCCGATCCGCGCATCCTGAAAAGCCCGCCCCCCACCGCCTGGACCGATAGCCTGTCCGACAGCGCCGTGCATCTGCTGCTGCGTGCCCATACCAGCACTGACGATTTCTGGCCGGCCCAGACGGATTTGTTGCGCGCGGTGAAGGAAAGCTTCGAGGCCGAAGGCATCCGCATTCCCTTTCCGCAACGCGAGATCCATATCGTTGCCGGCCAGGTTCCTATTAAATAGGACAAATGCGCCGCATACGTATGCGAATGGCTGCTTAGGGCGTATTTGGCATGTCCTTAAACGGATGCCGGTTGCTATGATGGACGTCTTGCGGCCGCCTCAGCCTTCCCCAAGCGCGGCCGCCTTCGTTCCGCAGGAGAAATCATGGCCGACCTCAAAGAAGCCCGCGTCCCAGATATCGGGGGTCACAGCGATGTGCCCGTGATCGAGGTAATGATCAAGCCCGGTGACACGGTAGAGAAAGATCAAAGCCTCATCACCCTGGAGTCGGACAAGGCGACGATGGAAGTGCCCGCGCCCTTCGCCGGTGTGGTCAAGGAAGTGAAACTGAAGGTGGGCGACGAGGTGTCCGAAGGCGCCCTGATCGCCATGATCGAAGCCAGCGGCGCCGCGGCGCCTGCCCCGGCGGCCAAGGCGGAAGAGCCCGCCGCGAAAGCTCCCGCTCCCGCGCCTGCTCCGGCACCCGCTCCGGCAGCTGCGCCGCAGGTGAAAGAAGAGCCGGCCCCGATCGGCGGTCGCAGCGTCCTGCCGGGCAACGCGCCCGAGGGCGATGTGGCGCCGCAAGCCCGTCCGCCGTTCGACGCCAAGCTGGTCATGCCGGGCGATGCCCCCTACGCCACGCCGGCGATCCGCTCTTTCGCGCGTGAATTGGGCGTGGACATCCGCCAGGTGAAGGGCAGTGGCCGTAGCGGCCGCATCGTGCGTGAAGATATCGCCGCGTACGTCAAACATGCACTGGCTTCCGGTGCGCGTCCGGTCGAGGGCGGCACAGTGGCCGCCGGCGGTGGGCTCAACCTGCTGCCGTGGCCGAAGGTGGACTTCGCCAAGTTCGGCGAAGTGGAAGAGAAGCCGCTTACCCGCATCCAGAAGATTTCCGGCGCCAACCTGGCGCGCAACTGGGCGATGATTCCGCACGTCACCCAGCACGAAGACGCCGACATCACCGAGCTGGAAGCCTTCCGCAAGAAGCTCGGCGATGAGAACAAGGATCTGAAGATCACCCCCCTGGTGTTCCAGATCAAGGCGGTGGTCGCGGCACTGAAGAAATTTCCGCAGTTCAATGCTTCCCTGGACACAAGCGGCGAGAAGCTGATCCTCAAGAAGTACTTCCACATCGGCATCGCGGTGGATACGCCCGATGGCCTGGTGGTGCCGGTGATTCGCGACTGCGACAAGAAGGGCCTGCTGGACCTGGCGACCGAACTGGGCGAGATCTCCAAGAAGGCGCGCGACAAGAAGCTTGGCCCGAACGACATGTCCGGTGGCTGCTTCTCGATTTCCTCGCTCGGCGGCATCGGCGGCACGGCGTTCACGCCGATCGTCAATGCGCCGGAAGTGGCGATCCTGGGCGTGTCCAAGGCGCAGACCAAGCCGGTCTGGAACGGCAAGGAATTCGCGCCGCGCCTGATTCTTCCCTTGTCGCTGAGCTACGACCACCGCGTGATCGATGGAGCGGTGGCCGCGCGCTTCGCGTCCTTCCTCGCCACCCAGCTCGGCGACATCCGCCGGTTGCTGCTCTGACGCAGGGAGACTATTGATCATGGCCAATACGATCGAACTGAAGGTTCCCGACATCGGCGGACACGAAAACGTGCCGGTGATCGAGGTGATGGTGAAAGCCGGCGACAGCGTGGCGAAGGAACAAAGCCTCATCACGCTTGAGTCCGACAAGGCGACGATGGAGATTCCCGCCGCGGCTTCGGGCGTCATCAAGGAGATGAAGCTGAAAGTCGGTGACGAGGTGTCCGAAGGCGCCGTGATCGCCATTCTGGAAGTGGCTGGTGCCGAAGCGGAAGCTCCAAAGGCTGCCGCGCCTGCGCCAGCTCCTGCCGCTCCCGCGCCTGCCCCGGCACCTGCGACGCCTGCAAAAGCCGCTGCGCCAGCACCGCAAGCCGCCGGCGCCACCGGCCGCAAGGCGGACATCGAATGCAAGTTGGTCGTGCTCGGCTCCGGCCCCGGCGGCTACACCGCTGCGTTCCGTGCCGCCGACCTGGGTGTCGACACCGTGCTGGTGGAACGCTATGCCTCGCTTGGCGGCGTCTGCCTCAACGTAGGCTGCATTCCTTCCAAGGCACTGCTACATGCCGCCGCGGTAATCGATGAAGCCGAAGCCATGGCTGCCCATGGTGTGAGCTTCGGCAAGCCCAAGCTCGACCTCGACAAGCTGCGCAGCTTCAAGAACAAGGTGGTGGGCCAGCTCACCGGCGGCCTGGCCGGCATGGCCAAGCAACGCAAGGTGCGTGTGGTCCAAGGCGTCGGCACGTTCGTCTCGCCGAACGAAATGGAAATCGACACCGCCGAAGGCAAGAAACTGTTGCGCTTCGAATACGCCATCATCGCCGCCGGCTCGCAAGCGGTGCGTCTGCCTGCGTTCCCGTGGGATGACGAACGCATCATGGATTCCACCGGCGCACTGGAGCTGAAAGATGTTCCGGCCAAGCTGCTCGTCGTCGGCGGCGGCATCATCGGCCTGGAAATGGCTACCGTGTACTGCGCACTCGGCAGCGAAGTGACCGTGGTCGAATTCATGGACCAGATCATTCCCGGCTCCGACGCCGACTTGATCAAGCCACTTGCTAAACGCTTGAACGGCAAGCTCAAAGGCGTGCACCTCAAAACCAAGGTGGTGGAAGCGAAGGCCACCAAGAAGGGCATCGAGGTCAGCTATGAAGGCGAAAGCATTCCGGCGACCAGCGTGTTCGACCGCGTGCTGGTGTCGGTGGGCCGTTCCGCCAACGGCAACAAGATCGGCGCGGACAAGGCCGGCGTGGCAGTGACCGAGCGCGGCTTCATCAACGTCGATACGCAGATGCGCACCAACGTTGCACACATCTTCGCCATCGGTGACCTGGTTGGTCAGCCGATGCTGGCGCACAAGGCCACACACGAAGCGAAGGTGGCGGCCGAAGTAGTTGCCGGCATGAAGAGCCACTTCGATGCACGTGTGATTCCTTCGGTGGCCTACACCGATCCGGAAATCGCCTGGGTCGGCGTCACCGAGCGCGAAGCGAAGGAAAAAGGCCTGAAGATCGGCGTGGGTAAATTCCCATGGGCGGCCAGCGGCCGCGCCATCGGCATCGACCGCACCGAAGGCTTCACCAAGCTGCTGTTCGACGAGGAAACCCACCGCGTGGTCGGTGGCGCCATCGTCGGCCCGCATGCCGGCGATCTGATCTCGGAAATAGCACTGGCGATCGAGATGGGCGCGGAGGCGGCCGATATCGGCCTCACCATCCATCCGCATCCGACCTTGAGCGAATCGGTAGGAATGGCGGCCGAAGCCTACGAAGGCACCATTACCGATTTGTATATGCCAAAGAAGAAGTCGTAGCGGACTAAAGCCATTGCAAGACAGTAGAAAAGAAGCGCTTGCCTCTTCGTCTGATCTCGCTGTGGCGTCTCGATAAACGACGCGTGGTTCCTTTGGTGGCCTATACCGATCTGGAAATTACGCGGTGACAAAAAGGCTCGGATTTTCCGGGCCTTTTTGTTTGGGGATATTTCGTAAATCCCCCATCTCCTTCCATGAGAGTAGAAGTGGTTTCGCGGCGATCATGCCCGCCAATGTGGCATTTCACCGTGCTCTGATGTGGCTTTGAAAAGCTCGCTCGCCTTTGCGGGAGAAGGCGGCTGGTGCAACCCACCGCTTCGCTCGATCTCACCGGGAATCCCCTTGGACGCAATTTGCGATTTTGCGCTTCCGCCAGAATCCATGAGGCTGACCATGCACGTCACGATGCCCATTTTGTGGGGTTTCCCCGACTCGCTGTAAGTCATCTGGGGGCGTATGCGCACCGCAAGATCAGCGTGCGCCTACGGTATTCGGATATTCGATTTGTTACCTTTCATATCCGGCCTAACGAGCGTGTTCGTTAGCCTGGTCGCTTGGACGGCCATTGCACACGGTGTGTGCGGCGTATTTACGATGGCTCGTATTACGCGATAAAGGCAGGGATTGCGCGCTTCATCATGCAGAACTCCATGCGTCTTGCTACGCATCGGAGTCCTGTTGCCTGTCATTGCTGAATGATCACTATGAAACGCGACGGGGGGCATCATGGATACGCAATTGTTTCGGAAGGACGCGCTGGAGGCACAAGCCACATCCTGGCTAGGTGGTGTGCATTTAAGTACACCCGTTTCGTACAAGATGTGGGCGATGAGCGCTGTTCTGTTCACGGTGAGCGTCGTTTCCTGGCTTGTTTCCGGCCATTACACGCGACGTGTTCATGTCACCGGCAGCCTGGTGCCGCGAGCAGGGCTTATTGATGTCGTGGCGCGCTCATCGGGCATCGTTGCGCGGGTACATGTCAAGGAGGGGCAGGCGATTCGCGTGGGCGACGTCCTCCTGGTGATCTCAGGGGAACATATCAGCGAGGCGGTTGGCGAAACCAATGCAGCAGTCAGCAGGCAACTTTTAGCTGAAAAACAGAGCCTTCAAACGGATATTGGCGATACCCAAGCCATTTCCGATGCTCAGGCTTCGTCGCTGCGAATACAGCAAGCAACGCTGCAGGGAGAGCTTGGAGTACTGGTGCATCAGATAGCGACTGCACAGGCGAAGGCGTCTTCCTATCTTGACGTGCTGGATCGAATGCGGCCGCTGGAAGCTAAAGGATATGTGTCGAGACTCCAGATTCAGCAAGAAGAGAGTCAGGCACTGGAGGCACGGTCGGAGGTGGATGCGCTGATTCGCCAGAAATACGAAACAACGCAGCAGCTGAACTCAAGCTTCGATCAGCTCGCAAAGCTTCCCCTCGACACCCATGCCAAGCTCAATGAATTGCGAAGAAAATTCGCACAAGCCGAACTCCAGCTCGCCCAAAACGAAGCGGACCGCTCGATCGAAGTTCGCGCAACGCAAGCCGGAATGGTGTCGTCGCTAACGGTCAAGCAGGGCCAGGCGGTCTCTGCGGGGCAATCCATGCTTGCGGTGGTGCCTGATGGATCTCAGCTTGAGGCGCAGCTTCTCGTTCCAAGCGCGGCCATTGGATTTATCACGCCGGGCACGAAAGTGGCATTGCACTACCAGGCCTTTCCCTATCAGAAATTTGGCGTTCAGCACGGGACGGTGCGGCAACTGTCGGCAAGTGCCCTGAAGCCGAATGAAGTGACTGTGCTGATGGGGCGCGCTCCACCAAGCGAGGCGATGTACCACGTCGACGTCGAACTCGCTTCCCAGACTGTTGACGCCTATGGGCTCGCCCAACCGCTCAAGTCGAACATGGCCCTCGACGCCGATCTGCTGCTCGAAAGGAGAAGAGTCATCGAATGGCTATTGGAGCCCTTATACGGCATCAGGCGAAGAAGTGAAGGGGCTTCCTGATGAACTGCAAAGATGGCGGCACACTCGCCGATTCATCCTCCTGGCGGCTTCACTTTGGACGTTCGCGACGACTGCCCCTGATACGCCAGGGTGAAGCGGCGGAATGCGGACTTGCCTGCCTGGCCATGCTTGCCGGCTATCACGGCTATCACATAGGTCTTACTGCGCTGAGGCGGCAGTTCTCACTTTCACTCAAAGGCATGGACATGGCACGTCTCATTGAGATGGCCGAGTCCCTGCAGCTCGCCGGTCGCCCCCTGCAACTGGAGCTTGATGAGCTAAATAAGCTGCGGGCTCCGTGCATTTTGCATTGGGATTTGGACCATTTCGTTGTTCTTCGGAACATTACGAAGACCTACCTGGTCATTCACGACCCGGCCATGGGTATACGTAAGCTGCCGCTTGCCCGGGTCGGCAAGCATTTCACCGGGATTGCCCTGGAGTTGAGCAAAGGCCCCGCCTTTCAGCGCAAGAGGCCTAGTCCGCCGATTTCCATACGAAAGCTTGCCGGAGAGATCCATGGATTGGGTCGCAGTCTGGCCCAGATCTTTGCGTTGGCGCTTGTGCTTGAGGTGGCCGCCCTGCTTTCGCCCCAGTTTCTGCAACTTGTCGTTGATCAGGTGCTCGCAGACGGCGACAAGGATTTTCTCGGGTTGCTCGGCATAAGTTTCATACTTTTGCTGTTGATACAGATCGGGGTGTCAGCATTGAGGAGCTGGGTGGTGATGTGGATCGGCACCCACTTCAATTTGAGCTGGACGGGGAATGTCTTCCAGCATCTCATGCGCCTTCCGCAAGACTATTTCATCAAACGGCATCTAGGTGACGTTGTATCGCGCTTTGGCTCGGTAGCGGCCATCCAGCAAACGCTCACAACGCAATTTGTAGCCGTCATGCTCGACGGCTTGATGGCCGGCGTTACGCTTGCCATGTTATTCATCTACAGCCCGCCATTGGCCCTCATAACCTTGGTGGCGGTAGTCATTTACGCGTTGCTGCGTGTCTTGTACTTCAGTGTATATCGCGAGGCGAACCTGAGTCAGATTGTTGTTGCAGCAAAGCAGCAGAGCTGTTTCATGGAAGCGGTTCGAGGTATTCAGACTATCCGCCTTTTCAACCAAGGAGCCAAGCAGACTTCACGTTACTTGAACGCCACCAGCGACAGCTTGAACACGTCCATTGCCGTCCAGCGACTTGGTCTCCTGTTCGGCTCCTTGAATGGACTGACGGGAGGCCTGCAGCGCATCGTCGTGCTATGGCTTGGCGCTTCGCTTGCACTCAAAGGGCAGCTGACTGCAGGCATGCTCATGGCATTCGTGGCCTATGCCGATCAGTTTGCTGGACGGGCCGCGAATCTAGTTGATTATGTCATTCAATTTCGAATGCTAGGCCTTCAAGGCGAGCGCCTGGCCGATATCGTCCTGACACCGCCGGAGCCATTTGCCGAAGGTACTTATGTAGGGCCAACGCCAGAGGCATCCATCCGCTTTGACAATGTGAGTTTTCGTTACGCGGACGGCGAGCCTTGGGTGTTCGACCACTGCTCGTTTGAAATAAGAAGAGGCGAATCCGTCGCCATTGTCGGTCCGTCCGGTTGCGGTAAGAGCACGTTGTTGCGCCTGCTTTTGGGTTTGCTCGACCCACAATCGGGCACGATCAGTGTGGGTGGTATCGATCTCAGAAATTTGGGCAAGAAGGCTTATCGGCGAATGATAAGCAGCGTGATGCAGGACGATCAGCTCTTTGCCGGTTCCATCGCCGACAACATTAGCTTCTTCGATGAAGGTGCAACACCTGAGCGCATTGAGAAGGCGGCGCTAATCGCTCATCTTCATCAGGACATTATTGAAATGCCCATGGGCTATCACAGCCTGGTTGGAGATATGGGGTCGTCGCTTTCAGGTGGCCAAAAACAAAGGCTATCGATCGCGCGGGCGCTATATCGCGACGCAAGCATCCTGGTGTTGGACGAAGCAACCAGTCATCTGGATTTGGATTGCGAAGCCCGCATCTGTGCCGAACTCAAGCAATTGAATCTTACACGTGTCGTTGTGGCGCACAGGCCAGAAACGATAGCTGGAGCCGACCGCATTTTGGTCGTTTGCGGTCAGACAGTAAGGGACGCGTCGTCGCATTACACCGAAAGGCCGCCAGTCGATTTTCATCACGGAAAAGAGGAGGAAGGCGCCGATTAAAAAAGGTTGCAAGGCAGACGTATTTGAATGAAGAGGAGTATTTAAATGCGAGTACTAGACAAGAAAGAAACACAAAAAGTCGCGGGGGGTCAGCGCAAGACGCCTACAGACACGGGGAGTGGTGGTGGCGTCACTCGGCTTCCCAATACTAACGTTCCGGGATGGTATTGGGGTGGCACGCTGGTGCCTGGTGAAGTCGTAACGCATGATTACCATCAGCCTGGAATAGGCGGACAGATCAGCGGTGGTGGCGGAGGGGGAGGGGGGCATCCCGACCCTGACTTTTCCAATCTCATGTGTCCTTCGAAAGGTCCGGATGGGTCGATTTATATCCCTGGGATGGCTGCTGGGCTTGAACTCCACGGGCATAACAACGGCAACGGTACCGATACGATCACTGCCACCCTGAACGCACAGGTGCCAAATGGGGCTGTCGATCTTCAGATTAGTTTGCTTCACAACCAAAAGGACAATACGACTGTTCCTACGCTTAAGGGATCCTTCTCTATGAATGGTTTCACGGCCGCGGTTTCGGCTACGGAGTCTTCGGTTAACGGTAGCGGGCAGTGGGTCTTTGGTAACAACAATGAATTTGTCCTTGGTTTAGCTATAAAGGACATGGGTGGCAAAGACCCGCAGGGCATGCTGACCATTAGCTACAAGGGAGGGCTGTAGCAGGAATGACGTCTGGATGGCTGGCCTGGCCATCCAGACGATCCTGTAGGCGATTGCGATGAAAATGCCAAATAAGATAATTTTGCTTCTCTTATGTGTGCTGAGCTTTGCTCCAGCAGCGAGTACTCGTAAAGCTTCCATTAGGGATAAGGAAGGGCTTTTCGAGGCCATGAGTGTCGGTGATCAGGAGAAGGTGGAGAACCTTCGTGCGACTGGCTCACCCCCATTGCGAGTTGTGGCAGAAGCCGTGGCTCCTCGCATGCGATTTGATCTGGATAAATCAGACAAAAAGGTTGCGGATTGTTTGAGATACGCGGAAGTCGACAATAGGGCTCCTACGGTAGCCTTTATTTGTCATGCTTTGAAAGCTGGGAATAGCTTTCTACGAGGTGATATCAGTGCATGGGCGGTGCAACTGAAAGAGCTTAGGAAGGATAGTGAAGCCAATGGTTTGGATGGGTTGCTAGATGCTATCAATGACGTGCCTGATTATACGCAGTGGACAAAAATAGCTGTTCACGATCATTTGAGTATTGGAGCAAGGCCGATATTGATAAGCTTCAAACATACGGCCAAGCATGAAAATTTTACCGCTGACGGTGGGATTTTTTTTGATGCAAGGGTCAACGGCCGTGCGATTCTTTTGGGGTTTGATACAGGTGCAATAATATCGTTGTTAGATAAGGGTGACGCCAACAAGGCCGGCATGGAACTCACGAGAAATTGGCTCCAGGACGGTGGTTTACAAATAACAGCTGGGCGTTTTTCCTTAGGAACCGCCAGAGACATGAGCTTTGGAGATGTTGTCCTCAAGAATTGGCCTGTATCGGTGGGTGACCGCGCTGGTCTCGGTGTGCTTGGACTGGAAGCCATTTCCAGGATGGGGCCGTTGCTTCTCAGCTATGATGGCGTGCATCTGCTCAGCGAGATTCAATCAACCGCTTTGGCGTGTCAGCGCGACATTGATGTGTCATCTGGGCTGACCGGCTTGCCGGCCAGATTGCGATTCCCAGTGATCATCGATGGCACGGCGCAATTTGCTGTACTAGATACCGGTCAGACGGCTGCATTGGCCAAAGTGGACGGCACGGACGCAGAAATGACAAATACGACAACTATGTCAGTACAACGGGCTGGGGGATTGTCCATTGAAGAGACTGTTGGCCAAAGATCGGTATCGCTGATTGCCGGCCCCGTTCATACCACGATGGTTATGACCATCTACAAAGACTATAAATCCGATTACAGCTACGCCCTTGGTGCTGACTTCCTGAAATATGCCGATATCTTTCTCGACTTTAGCTCGCGCAAGGCCTGCATCTTGCCGAAGAATACAAAGTTGGTGCAGTAACGCAGGCCTCAGCTGGTCAGCAGCTCAGGTCCGGATGCGAACCCTGAGGTATCAACATTTTTTTACGGCCCTTCCCCCGAACGTCTGCACTAAGTTGATCCAGCCTCAAAGCGAGCCGTCATTCCGGCCTTCGCCGGAATGACGAGCAAAAGCGTCGGCGCTGACCAAAAAACTTGGGACACCTTGGGATATGAATGCTGGCATGCGAAATTCGCAAGCTGGGATTGTCATCCCAGCCTACTTGTAGCGGTATGCGTCGACACGAGGTTGGGGCGCCATGCCCTTCGTTCAAACGGAGTCTGGCTTGGCCGCCAGCGCATCGTCCAGCCGCTTTTCAAGCGTCTTCAGACCGTTCACAGCCTGCTGCTGCAGGGCCGTCATCTGGCTGACCGTGTGCAGGAATTCGCGAGGTTGCACTTCCCCGGTTTGCAGATCGGCGACCATGTCGGCCAGATGCATGCCGCTCGTCAGCAGGGTCGTGTTTTCGGCCATGGCGGTGAGGGCGTCACGTTGACTGGCATAGGCGGCGGAATAGCGCTGCATCCGCGCGGCTTCGATCCAGCTGGCCGATTGGTTTGCCACTGCGACGTCCCAGGCCTCATGACGCAGCGAAGGGAAATTCATGCGCAGATCGAAGTGGTCACCAGCCTGGGCCAGGATATGCTGCTTGACCACGTCGTCCGGCAGGTGCGACTTGAGGTCCTGGACCACGCTCGCGCGGATCTTGTCTAGTAGCTGCAACTGCTCGGTATCCTGCTGAAGACTTCCCTGCACCTCCGCCAGATTGGTGCGGATCTCGGCTTCGATCTGTCGACTGCCGATCTCGGCCGCGTGGGTGTGATGGGCGTGTTCAATCCACGCCTCCAACCCCAGCGCGGTGAGGATACTGAGCACGATCATCAGGTAATGCTTCAGAAAATCGCCGAGGGTCTTCAGCGGCTTCTCGGGAAGTTCCAGGTGCATGGGTGCGACTCCAGGTAGAGGGTCGCCAAGCCTAACCAGTCCGGAGCGGGCCGAAAACTCTTCTGCCATGCGGGGAGGGCCGGCGCCCTTCCCGCACGAGAACAGGAGGCTCTAGCCAACTTGCGCAACAACCCTCATCAGGTCTTGCGAAATCTCGGCCAACTCACCAGCAAGCGCGGTCAACCCCGGATAACGGCCGAGTAGGGACTGAACGTCACTATGCCTTACCGTGACCGAGCCATCCGGCATTTGCAGCACCACCATCTTCAGCGGAATCTCGGCTACCGCGCTGGGATCAATGGCGAGCAGGCGCACGACATAGCGAGGGTGGAAGAACAGCAACTGCCTCGCCGGCAATATCGAGTAGCCGCTGCGCTCCAGCAGCATCTGCGGATTGATTTCCTGGATCACCCACAAGTCCCTTTCCGCTATGGCTTGCCTGAGCCGTTCGAGCGTTGCCTCAAAATGGTAGGCCGAAGTGACGATCTTCTGATGGGCCGGGTTTGATGCCGCGGCATAGGCAACGGCTGTCGATGCTGCATTCATGGAGCAAATCTCCCTACTTGGCGCTATAGGCGGCGGCCGCGTCGAGAACCCGGGCCGAATAGACCATCGCTGCGCCGGCATTCAAGGCTACCGCGACGCCCAGGGACTCAGTGATTTCTTCCTGTGTAGCGCCATGCTTCAACGCCTCGGCAGTGTGGACCGTAATACACCCATCACAGCGTGCCGTAACGGCGACTGCCAGCGCGATCAGTTCGCGCGTCTTGGCATCGAGATGGTTGGTCTTTTGGCCGGCCTTGGACAAGGTCTGGTACCCGGCGAGGGTGTCCGGGCTAAGTTTGCCGATTTCGCCGATGCGGCCAAGCAGTTCTTTGCGGTATTGCGGCCAATCCAACATGGTCAGCTCCTTTGCTGCTTCATTGTGGTGTGGCTAGTGTTGCGCGGCCGCCGGGATGGCTGAATACTCGATCGACTCAATCTTTAGCGCGATCGTCTCATGGATGCTTTGAGCAGGGTGCTTGAATTGGTGCAGATCCGCGGCAGCCTGGACCTGCGCTGCCTGTTTGCGGGCGGCTTCGCCGTGGATCACCAGCCGCTGATGACGGGTGAGGCGCCCTTTCACCTGATGTTGGAAGGGGAGGCTGTAGTGGATTTGCCGGATGGCACTTCGCAACGGCTCGTTGCCGGCGAGTTCCTGCTATTGCCGCGCGGCAGTGCACACCTAGTGCGCGACGTGCGCCGGGCTCCGTTGAGCCGTCCCATAAAGCTGGGTGGGGAGGGACTCCTGCCGGTTCGCAGCAATACCGACGGCGAGGCCGAGGTGGACTTGCTATGCGGTCGCTTTGTTTATGCGCCTGGGTCCGCCGATTTGATAATGCGGTCGCTACCCGATGTACTGCACCTTTCGCTGGAGCGTGCAGAAGCCCTGGACGGTCTTCGCGGCATCGTAAGCTTGTTGCGGCGTGAAGTGGCGCAACCTCAGCCGGGTGGAGTGGCGCTGGCAACAGTGTTGACCCGCGCGCTGTTTGTGCTGGTGTTACGAGCTTATGGGCAGGGCGATGGCGCACGTATGTCGTTCTTGGCGCTGCTCGGCGATTCGCGTTTGAGTCGTGCAGTGACGGCAATGTTGCGCGACCCTGGCAAAGGCTGGACGGTGAGCCTGCTCGCGGAACAGGCTGCCATGTCGCGCGCAACGTTTGCGCGGCAATTCGCCCTGAAAAGCGACCGGTCACCGATGGAATTGCTCGCGGTGCTTCGGATGCAGCTGGCTGGCGAATGGCTTCGGCAGGGGCAGCTCGCCATAGGAGATGTTGCAGAGCGGGTCGGCTATCAGTCGGAATCGGCGTTCGGCAAGGCCTTCCTTCAGCATATGGGGGCAACGCCTGCCCATTTTCGTCGCCAGCATGCTCAGCCTGCGGCGAGCTAGACGACCAATCGGAATCATTTAGGACGCCCCCAAGGGGGTTCGTCCCCGGTGATCCTCGGTCAATGCCCGTCAGCGCGTGGAGTCGTTCAATGCGTTCTGCATTCGCTGCTGCAATTGGCCAAGGCTGCTTTTTGCTTGCTGCTGGATGACTTCCATCTGAGCAACCACATGCAGGAATTCGCGTGGCTCGACGCTGCCGGAGCGCAGGTCGGTCATGTTGTCGATCATCCGGGGGCCATTGATGGTCAGCTGAAGATTGGCGGTGAGCTTGTTGTCAGCTTCCCGCTGGGTGGCATACACAGCGGAATAACGGTACATCCGCTTGCTGTCGATCCAGCTCGCCGACTGGTTGGCGACAGACACATCCCAGGCTTCGTGGCGCAACGCTGGCCAACGAAGATTGAGGGTGAAGCTGTCTATCTGACTGAGGATATGTTGTTGCATCTCCTTATTGGAAACATTGGCTTTCAAATCCTGTTCCAATGAATCGCGCAGATGGGTCAGAACTTCCACCTGATGCGTGTCCGCCGCCAGAGCCTGGTTGACATCGGCCAAGTTGATGCGGATTTCCGCTTCGATCTGCTCGCTGGCCGCTTCAGCCGCATGCCGATGATGGACATGCTCGATCCAGGCCTCGAGGCCCAGGGCCGTAAGGATACTGAGCACGATCATCAGGTAATGCTTGAGAAAATCCTTCAAGGACTCCAGCGGGGCTTTGGGTAGCTCCAAGTGCATGGCGGATGGCTCCTCGCCTAAAGAAGGTTCTAGCGTATCCAGGCCGCGGGCCTCGCGGAAGGTACCGAAGACAGGGGCTCCATGGGCTCCCGGTGGCGTACGTTCTGAAAGGTATGCCATGCTCTTGTACTGATATCAGTGCTTTGGAAGGGAAGCTATGCTCGGCAAGGTCAAGGAAGTCAGGAGTCTGGACTTCAGCAGGATCGAAACGCTGGTCCTGGCCGGTGGGGGCAATCGTTGCTGGTGGCAAGCGGGCGCGCTACGGCACTTGCTGGAACATCGGTTGCGTTTGCCGCGACAACTGATCGGCACAAGCGCGGGCGCAGGCATTGCCGCATCATTCCTGGCTGAAAGCACCGACACGGCACTGCAGGCCTGCTTGAGTCTGTTCGCCGGCAACCCAAGGATTTTCGATTGGTCTGCCTTGTCCCGGCTCAAGCTTAAGTTTGCGCATCAGCAGCTCTATCCCGCCTGGGTCGAGGCATTCTTGAATTCGGGTACGTTCGCGACGCTGCGCGGTGCTTCATCGCAGCTTACGGTAGGGCTCACGCGCCCGGCGAAATACCTGGGTACAGGTGCCTCAGTAGCCTTGGGAACGCTGGCCTATCTTGTCGACAAGTACTTGTGGAACAGCATCCACCCGCGACTCCCCGGTCTGTTGGGCCTCAGGCAGGATTTCATGGTGTTGAATGACTGTGCCTCGGTCGAAGCGGCGCAGGTGGTGCTTATTGCGGCCGCTTCAGCGCCACCTATCATGGCCGCTCGCCCAGTCGGAGGAATGCAAGCCTTTGATGGCGGCTATACGGATAACGCGCCGATTCCTCCCCAGTCGAGCGAGGAGCGATCGGGTACCTTGGTGATGCTTACGCGCCATTACCCGAAACTTCCCCAGCTATTCGGCTGGCTGGGGCGGACGTATTGGCAACCTAGTCAACGCATTCCGGTTTCAACCTGGGACTGCACGGCGAAAACCACGGTACGTGAGGCTTATGAATTGGGTCTCAAGGATTCGGTGCGAATGCTGAGTGCGAGAATGCTTCGCTAACGCGTAGGCTGGGATGACAATCCCAGCACCGGGATGCCACGCGGAAAGCTGGGATTATCAGCCCAGCCTACGTGTTACCAGGACGAGAATCCTGGCACATAGGGAAAGGAAAGCGACTCGTAATAGTTGAGCGATTGCTCTGGCGCGGCATAGCCGGGCGGCAATGGCAGACCGGAAACGCTCTGGAAGTAAGCGATCGACGCATCGCGCCACCATTGCGCTTCCTTTTCCTGGATGGCAAGGAACGCGGCGGTTTGCTCGTAACGTTGCTCGTCGATATAGCCGTGCAAGCTACGCCAGGTTTCGCGCATCCGCTTCACGTCATTCACACCCTGCGTGTAGTGCGCCACCAATTCGTACCACAGCGTATGGCCGGAACGCATGCGGTAATCCCAGCCGACGTGGTGGAAATACAGCAGGTATTGCTCGGGTGTTTGCTTCAGGTCGTTGAACTGCGCAGCGAGAGGTGCTGCGTATTGGTCCACCGCGTCACTGCCACTGCGGCTGCGGTCAAAGCCGATACCTTGCCGATCAGCGCGGTGGTAGTAGACCGGTCGCCAATCGGGACGCGATTCGCTGGCATCCCACGGCGCAGGGCCGTAATGATGGCCCGGTCCCATCAAGTGCACCAGCCCGAGGGGCGTCATGTAGTCGACCGCGGCTTCGCGCGAGCCCATCATCATCTCGACCACTGGCCTGACGAAGCTCTCATTGTTGCTGAACGTCATGCGCACCCATTCCTCGGCGATGGCGCGCGAGGACAGCGATGGATTCCAGGCAAGCCGGCCGAACACGTACCAGTTGGCCTGGTTGAAATCCGAGCCGCACCAGTCGCGATCGGTGCCGATATTGGCGACGCCGGCCATGCCGGTAAGAGCATGGCCATCCAGCGAACCGTCGATCACCTTGGCAACCGTGGAACCTTTGCCGTGGGCCATCGTATCGGCAGACAGCACTTCTTCGAACAAGGGGCCGAGATAGACCAGGTGCGTGGCGAAGCCTAGGTATTCCTTGGTGATCTCGAACTCCGTCATCAACGGTGTCCTGCGCATGGCGCCGAACAGCGGATGGAAGGGTTCCCGCGGCTGGAAATCCACCGGGCCATTCTTCACCTGCACGAGCACGTTGGCGTGGAAGCGCCCGTCGAGCGGCTTGAATTCGTCATACGCCTGCTTGGCGCGATCTTCCGGATTCGAGGCCGAATAAACAAAGGCCCGCCACATCACCACGCCGCCATGCGGTGCCAGCGCATCTGCCAGCATATTGGCGCCATCGGCGTGCGTACGCTTGTAATCTTCCGGCCCGGGCTGGCCTTCGGAATTGGCCTTGACCAGGAAGCCGCCGAAATCAGGAATGCGCTGGTAGATTTCGTCCGCCTTGGCGTGCCACCAGGCTTGCACCTTGGGATCGAGCGGATCGGCCGTTTTCAAGCCGCCGATTTCGATCGGCGCGCTGAAGCGGATGCTGAGATACACGCGGATGCCATAGGGACGAAACACATCCGCCAACGCGGCTACCTTTTGCAAGTACGTAGGCGTAAGAATCGTGGCGCCTGCGTTGACGTTGTCGAGCACCGTGCCGTTGATGCCGATCGATGCATTGGCGCGCGCATAGTCGGTGTAGCGCGGTGTGCGCCAATCCGGTAGCTTCCACCAGTCCCAGATCGAGGCGCCGGCATAGCCGCGTTCGACCTGGCCGTTGAGATAATCCCAATGATTGAGCACGCGCAGCTTCACGCACGGCGTTTCGTGCAGGTCGAGATGGTCGATGGCTTGCCCGGTCTGCAGCAGACGCAAAAAGTGAAAGGCTCCGTACAGCGCGCCGATGTCTTCTTGCGCGACGATGGCGGTTGCTGCATGACCATCCACGACGACACTGCGAATCACATAGCCTTCATGGCCGAGGTCTTGAATGTCCAGGTGCAGCCGAGCGATCAGTGCCGATGACTTGGGTGTGCCGACGATGATCGCGCCATCATGGGTCACATTCTCGGACAGCGGCAGGGCGCGGCCCAGCAAGCCTTCAAGTCCGCGTTGCAACTCGCTGCGGGTAACGCTTTGGGTGGATGTCGAGGAGCCGGCAATCAACTCAGTAGCGCGATACTGGTAGAGCTTCGTCTGCTCCGGCGCGAGCAAGCGATAGCGTAGCCATAGGTCGTAGCCGTCTTCGGCGCGCGATGGCGTTGCACCCAGTAGCAGCACCAACCATAGCGCGAGCATCGCCCAGGTGCGCAAGGACAGGCTCATGTCTGCGGCATGCTTTCGAACAGATCGCTTTGTGCCATGAAACTGTCCTGGTCGACGAAGCCGGACAAGCCTACACCTACCAGGCGATAGCGGCTGTCGGCGGAGCGTTGGACCCGTTCGCGCAAGGCACAGGCTACGTCAGCCAGCTCGGCGGCCGAGCGCGGATGCACGGACGGCGTAAGACTACGCGTCAGCGTGTGAAAGTCGGCCGTCTTGAGCTTCAGCACGATGGTGCGGGCAATGCGGCCTCGTTGCGCTTCACGTTGATGCGCGGCCCAGGTTTTCTCGGCCAGGCGGCGGATATGCGGCTCCAGTTCGTCGAGCGTAAGGTCATGCTCGAAGGTGTCTTCGGAAGAGACCTGCATGCTGAGCTGGTTCGGTTGCACGACATGATCGTCGATGCCCAGTGCAAGCTCATGCAGGCGCCGGCCCCATCGTCCGAAGCGTTGTTCCAGTTCCAGCATCGGCAAGGCGCGCAGTTCGCCGACGGCGGCAATGCCCATTGCCGTCAGTTTCGCCTCCATCACCTTGCCTACGCCGGGCAGGCGGTTCACGGGTAGCGGCGCGAGAAAGTCCAGCACCTGATGCGGACGGATCACGAACAGGCCATCGGGCTTGTTCCAGTCCGAGGCAATCTTGGCCAGGAACTTGTTCGGGGCCACCCCGGCCGAAGCGGTCAGCTCGGTTTCCTCGCGGATGGCGGCGCGAATGGCCTCCGCCGTGGCGGTGGCGGAGGGCAGGCCGGTCTTGGTACTGGTGACGTCGAGGTAGGCTTCGTCCAGCGACAGCGGTTCCACCAAGTCGGTATGCCGCACGAAGATTTCGCGCACGTGGCGCGAGACGGCCTTGTAGCGCACGAAATCCGGCGGCACGAAGATCGCTTGCGGGCAAAGCCGCTCGGCGCGTACGGCCGGCATGGCCGAACGTACGCCGAACTTGCGCGCTTCGTAACTTGCCGCACAGACCACCGAGCGCGCACCGCGCCAGGCGACCACTACCGGCTTGCCGCGCAGCGAGGGATCGTCACGTTGTTCCACGGACGCGTAGAACGCATCCATATCGACGTGAATGATCTTGCGTGACGCGTTGGGCACGGGCGGCTAAGCAGCTGGGCGACACCGGGATTCTAGGCGAGATTCCTGTACTGGAACTCGGCATCTTCCCTTATTCATGTAGTCCATCCACTCCCTATGACGAAAGTCACCCCGGACATCCGGTGTCGACTCGGGTTAATGTCGACACTTATGACCGACGAAACCTCTTCATCCTCTTCCTACCTGCGCAGGCTCGGCGTCTGGAGCGGGGCGGCCATCGTCATCGGCGGCGTGATCGGCAGCGGCATTTTTCGGACCCCGGCCACGGTGGCCGAACGTACCGCGTCCGGCTTGCCCTTGCTTGCGCTATGGGTACTGGGCGGCTTGCTTACGCTGGCGGGGGTGTTGTGTTACGCCGAGCTGGGTGCCCGACGCCCGCAGGCGGGCGGCATCTATCTATATTTGCGCGAAGCTTTCGGCCCACTGCCGGCCTTTCTGTTCGGCTGGACCATGGCGCTGATCAATTACCCCGGCAGTGTGGCGGCGGTTGCAGTCACCTTTGCCGACTACACCTGCCGGGCCATGAGCCTGCCGGCCTGGTGGGTGAAGCCGGTGGCTGTGGGCGCGATTTTCTTCATCGCCGGCGTCAACCTGTTCGGTATTCGTGCCGGAGCATGGCTGGTGAACGTTTTCACGTTGCTGAAGCTGGTGGCGATCACCATGTTGCTGGTGGTGGGCCTGGCGTTAGCGCATGGGCATTTTGGTGGCGTGCTGGCGGTGGATACTACCCACCAGGTTTCGGGTACTGCATGGATCGGTGCTCTGTTGCCGGTGTTGTTCACCTATGGCGGCTTCCACTACTTGAACGACATGGCGGGCGAGGTGCGTGATCCGCAGCGCAATTTACCGCGTGCGCTTGCCTTGGGGCTGGTCGGCGTGGCGCTGTGCTATGTGCTGGCAAACCTGGCCTACCTCGTTGGCCTCGGCCATGCGGGGCTGGCGGCGAGCAAAGCGCCGGCTGCGGATCTGATGAGCAGCATCTTCGGTCCGCGTGGCGCCACCATCATGGCGATCGGCATCGCCTGTTCCACTTTTGGATACTGCAGCATCGCCATCGCCGGTGGGGCGCGTGTACTGCAGACCATGGGCGCGGATGGCTTTTTCTTCCGCGCGGTGGGGCAAATCGACACACGCTGGCGCGCACCGCAAGTGGGGCTGGCGGTATTGGGCATTTGGGCCATCGTGTTGATCATCACCGGCTCGTTCGATCAATTGGTCAACTTCACCACGGTAGGCGAGTGGCTGGGGCATGTTTTCGGCATCGCCACCCTGTTCTGGTATCGACGCCAATTCGGTGCAAAAAGCTCGCCCTTCCGCGTGCCTCTGTATCCCATTCTCCCGTTCGTGTTCGTATGCACCGTGTTGGGAGTGATCATCGCTACGGTCATCGACACGCCACGCGACGCCGGCATGAGTCTGGTGATCATTGCGCTTGGCGTGCCGGTGTATGCGCTATGGCGTCGGTGGCCCAGGCAACGTGCGGGTGCGTAGGCTGGAATGTAAATCCCAGCACTGCGGTGAAAGCGCCTGAAGCGGTGGCGTCTTGGAAGCGGTGCGCAAGACGAATCGTGGACTCAGTCATTAAAAAAGCCACTCTCCTTGAGGAGAGTGGCTTTTCAGGCAAGCGCTGCCAAACGGATCAGTAACGATAGTGATCCGGCTTGTACGGCCCTTCCACCGGCACGCCGATGTACGCAGCCTGTTCCGGCGTCAGCTTGGTCAGCTTCACGCCGATCTGCTCCAGGTGCAGGCGAGCCACTTCCTCGTCCAGCTGCTTGGGCAGGCGGTAGACGGTCTTCTCGTAATTGTCCTTGTTCGCCCACAGGTCGATCTGCGCCAGCGTCTGGTTGCTGAAGCTGTTGGACATCACGAAGCTCGGATGGCCATGCGCGCAGCCCAGGTTCACCAGGCGGCCTTCGGCCAGCATGTAGATGCTGTGATTGGTCTTGCCGAAGGTGTAGCGGTCTACTTGCGGCTTGATGTTCTCGCGCGTCACGTCCTTGGCGGTGTTCAGGCGATCCATCTGGATCTCGTTGTCGAAGTGGCCGATGTTGCACACCAGCGCGTTGTTCTTCATCGCCGCCATGTGTTCCAGCGTGATGATGTCCTTGTTGCCGGTGGTGGTGACGTAGATGTCGGCGATGCCGAGCGTGTCTTCCACGGTGGTGACCTGGAAGCCTTCCATCGCCGCCTGCAGGGCATTGATCGGGTCGATCTCGGTGACGATCACACGCGCGCCGAAGCCCTTGAGCGAATGCGCGCAACCCTTGCCCACGTCGCCATAGCCGCACACCACGGCCACCTTGCCGGCCACCATCAGGTCGGTGGCGCGCTTGATGCCGTCGGCCAGCGATTCACGGCAACCGTACAGGTTGTCGAACTTGCTCTTGGTGACCGAGTCGTTCACGTTGATCGCCGGCACCAGCAGCTTGCCTGCTTCCATCATCTGATACAGGCGATGCACGCCGGTGGTGGTTTCTTCGGAAACGCCCTTCCACTCGGCCGCGACCTTCTTCCAGAAGCCCGGACGCTCCTTTGCGGTGCGCTTGAGCAGATCCTTGATGACCTGTTCTTCATGGTTGCCGCTGGGCGTGTTGACCCAGTTGTCGCCGTTTTCCATGTCCACGCCCTTGTGGATCAGCAGCGTGGCGTCGCCGCCGTCGTCGACGATCAGCTCAGGCCCCTTCATGCCGGGGTGGGTGAGCATGTCGAGGGTGCAGTCCCAGTACTCTTCCAGCGTCTCGCCTTTCCAGGCGAACACCGGGATACCGGCGGCGGCCACGGCCGCGGCGCAGTCGTCCTGGGTGGAGAAGATGTTGCACGAAGCCCAGCGCACCGAGGCGCCCAGCGCGCTGAGCGTTTCGATCAGCACCGCGGTTTCCTTGGTCATGTGCAGCGAGCCGGACAGGCGCACGCCCTTCAGCGGCTTGGCGGCCGAATAGCGGGCGCGGATCGACATCAGGCCGGGCATTTCCTCTTCGGCCATGCGGATGCGGCGGCGGCCGAGGTCGGCCAGCGAGATGTCGCGGACCTTATAGTCCTGGGTGGCGGAATCGTTAGTGACAGCGTTCATGTAGGGATGTCTCTCAGTCTCATGGGGGAAAGCCCGGCCCGGGAGGCCAGGCCGACGCGGAATCGCGTCATGAGCGCCGTTACAGTCGAGGCATCCACCGAGCCTGGCCGTGGAAACTACCCACGGTCGCAGCGCCCCTCGGCGAAGACCCCCATTCTAGCCATAGATGATTGCTTATGACGAATCGATTGCTGCACCGCCGTATAAATTAGGTAGGCTAGGGGATCGATCCAATGGAGGCCCTGATGGAAGCCAGTCGCGACCCTGAATTCCTGCCCCACGACGGCCCGCTGCGCGAAGACGTGCACCGGCTCGGTGCGATGGTGGGGCGCATGCTGGCCGAGCAAGGAGGGGATGGCTTTTTCCAGCGGGTGGAGCAGGTCCGTACGGCCTCCATTCGGCGCCGGCGCGAAGGCCGCGCGGCGGACGACCTGGCTGAGTCCCTGGCCGGCCTGCACGCCGGGGAGGCCGAGGCGCTGGCCCGTGCGTTTGCCACCTACTTCCAGGCGGTTAACACCGCCGAGCGCGTGCACCGGATCCGCCGCCGCCGCGACTACCAGCATGAGGGCGGCGCCGCCCAGCCGGAGTCGTTGCTGGCGGTGTTGCAGCGATTGAAGGCGCAAGGCGCCAGCGCCGATGAACTCCTGCAATGGCTGTACAAGCTGAAAGTGGAGCCGGTATTCACCGCCCACCCCACCGAGTCGATGCGGCGTTCCCTGCTCGAAAAGGAGCAGGCGGTGGTGCGTGCCCTGGTCGACAACTTCGATCCGACCCGTACCCCGCAGGAGCGCAAGGAAGACGACGACCGCATCTTCATGGCGTTGTCCGCCGGCTGGCAGACGGCCGAGGCCTCGCCGATCCGGCCCAGCGTGCAGGATGAGCACCATCACGTCGGCTTCTACCTCGCCAATCCGATTTACCGGATCGTGCCGGCCTTCTATGAACTGCTCGCTGACGGCCTGCAGGAAGTGTATGGCGTGGCCGTGCCGCTGCCACGCCTGCTGAGTTTTGCGACCTGGGTGGGCGGCGACATGGACGGCAATCCGAATGTCGGCGCCGATACCATCGCCAACAGCCTGGCTACCCAGCGCGCGCACGTGCTGGAGCATTACATTGCCGACGTCGATGCACTGGCGCGCCTGCTCAGCCAGACGGTCGACCGCGTAGCGTTCGACGCGTCGCTATTGCAGCGGCTGGCCAACTATCGCGAGCAGTTTCCGCGCGCAGCCGCAAGCATTCGTCCGCGTCACGCGGACATGCCGTATCGCTGTTTGCTGACGTTGATTCGCGCACGCCTCGAAGCCACGCTGGAGGACGAGCATGCGGAGGGCTACCACTCCGCCGATGAGCTGATCGACGACCTGCTGCTGATCGTGCACGGCCTGATCGATCATCGTGGCCTGAATGCAGGCGCGTATGCAGTGCGCCGACTGATCTGGCGCGTACGCACCTTCGGGTTCCATCTGGCGCGGCTGGACGTAAGGCAGGATTCACGCGTGCATGACGATGCGCTCGCCGCACTGTTACGCGACGAAACCTGGACCCAACGTGCGCCAGCGGAGCGCGTCGTCACATTACGCCCTTACGCCAGCGGCGAACGGACGCTGGAAAAAACCGATGACGCGCAAGCCGAATCGTTGCGCGCCGTGTTCGCCACCATGAACCAATCCCGCCGGCGTTACGGCGAAGATGCCATCGGCCTGTATATCATCAGCATGGCGCGTTCGGCGGCCGACGTGCTGGCGGTGCTGGCGCTGGCGAGGCACGGTGGCCTCAGCGGCGAAGCGCATGTCCCGCTCGACGTCGCACCGCTGTTCGAAACCGTCGACGATCTGAAGAACGCGCCTAACACGCTGCGCGCCTTGCTCGACGATCCCATCTATCGCGAGCATTTGCGCGCCCGCAATGATTGCCAATGGGTGATGCTCGGCTATTCCGACAGCGGCAAGGACGGCGGCACGCTGGCTTCGCGCTGGGGGCTGCAGCGCGCGCAGGTGGAATTGCTGGAAGTGGCGCAGCAGACGGGCATCCGCCTGGCGTTCTTCCACGGCCGCGGCGGTTCGGCCAGCCGGGGCGGCGCACGCATCACGCCGGCACTGATGTCTTCGCCGCGTGGTTCGGTCAACGGCGTGCTGCGCGTGACCGAACAGGGCGAGGTGATCCATCGCAAATACGGCATCCGTGCCCTGGCGCTGCGCAATTTCGAACAAACCGTGGGTGCGGTGCTAAGAGCCAGCGTGCGCCCCCGCGAGGAAGACGCACGCGAAGCGAATTGGCGCGAGATCATGACGGTCATGGCCGCCGAAAGCCGGCGTGCGTATCGCGCCTTCGTCGATCGCGAAGGTTTCGTCGACTACTTCCGCGCCGCCACACCGATCGACGTGATCGAGCAGATGGCGCTCGGCTCGCGTCCGTCGCGCCGACGCAGCATGCGCGGCGTGGAAGACCTGCGTGCTATTCCATGGGTGTTCGCCTGGACACAATGCCGCTCGATCATCACCGGCTGGTACGGACTGGGCACGGCGTTGGAAGCGGCGATCGCCAAGCATGGCGAAACGGCCATGGTGGAAATGGCGCGCGACTGGCCGTTCTTCGCCAATGCGCTGGACGATGTGGAGATGGTGCTGGCCAAGTGCGACCTGGATATCGCCGAGGCATTCTCCAAGCTCGCCGGGCCGTTGCACCAGACATTTTTTGGCCTGATTCGCGAGGAATTCGAGCGCACTCGCCGCTGCCTGCTCCAGCTCAAGCACAGTGAAGAGCTGCTGCGCGACGATCCGCGCTTGTCGCTGTCGATCCGCTTGCGAAATCCTTATGTGGACCCGATGAGCTTGTTGCAGGTGGATCTGCTGCAGCGCTGGCGTGCGACCGATCGTAGCGATGAGCATCTGCTGCGCGCGTTGGTGGCTTGCGTCAATGGCGTAGCGCAGGGCTTGCAAAACACCGGCTGAAAAAGTCGACTGCGTAGGCTGGGATGACAATCCCAGCATTGCCATGCACGCAGCATCGCGATGCTGGGATTGTCATCCCAGCCTACGAAGTTCTGGGCGAGTGTCCGGCTTTGTGGCCAGGCATCCGGAAGTGGACGGCCTGCTTCGCCTGCGCTGCCGGAAGTCTTTGATTTACCGATAGTGGGAGCTTGGCACGGCGATTGCCATAAGCCCTGCATGGACATCGCCAACCCCGCCCTGAAATTACGCAAGCGACGCAAGACCCATCTGATCGGGGCAGGTGTCACCGCCGTCGTCCTTAGCCTGTTGCTGTTCGTACTGCGGCTGGACCCCGCCTTGCCCGAAGTCGACCGCGCGGGTCTGTGGGTGGATACGGTGCAACGGGGGCCGATGCTGCGCGAGGTCAATGCCACCGGCACCCTGGTGCCGCGCGAAAGCCGCTGGCTGGCGGCGGCAACCTCTGCGCAAGTGGAGCAGATCCTGGTGTTGCCCGGCGCGCAGGTGCAGCCAGATACCGTGCTGATGCGCTTGTCCGATCCGGAGGTGGAAGACAACCTGCGCAATGCCCAGGCCCAAGTCGCTGCGGCGCAAGCCGATGTCGCGGCCAAGCAGGCGGAACTCAACTCGCAACTGCTGGATACACGTGCTGCGCTGTCGCGGGCCAAATCCGATTACGCCTCGGCCAAGGTGAAGAGCGAAGCCTATGCCCAGGCCAACCTGGTTCACGCGATCGCGCAGGTGGATTACCGGCAACAGCAAATCGTGGCCGCGCAATTCCAATCGCAGGTGGAGGTGGAGCAGCAGCGCGTCGATGCCTTCGCCGCCAGCATGAAGGCGCAAATGGATGCCGTGCGCGCCCGCCTGGCGCAGCAGAGCAGCAATCTGGCCCTGCGCCAGCATCAGGCCGACGCCTTGAACCTCAAGGCCGGCATTGTCGGCGTGCTGCAGGAGGTCGCCGTGCAGGAAGGCGCGCAAGTGGCAGCCGGTGCCAATCTTGCGCGGGTGGCGCGGCCCGACGTGCTGATGGCGCGTTTGCAGGTTCCCGAAGTGGAGGCGAAGGATGTCACCCTGGGGATGCCGGTAGACGTGGATACACACAACGGCAAGGTGAGCGGCAAGGTGGAACGCATCGACCCAGCCGTACGCAACGGCAGCGTGCAGGTGGATGTTCGCTTGACCGATCCCTTGCCCCCTGGGGCACGGCCGGATCTATCGGTGGACGGACGCATCCTGGTCGCGAAGCTGGATGACGTATTGTCGGTCGGGCGTCCGGCTTTGGCGCGGAGCGACAGCGACCTGGGCTTGTTTCGGCTCGACCCGGCCAGCCATGTCGCCACGCGCATGCCGGTGAGAATGGGTGCCGCTTCGGTCGATCGCGTTGAGATCGTGCATGGTCTGAAGGCGGGCGACCAGGTGATTCTGTCCGACACCAGCCAGTGGGATAAATACGAGCGTATCCGGGTGAAATGAGTAATGCGAACGAATTCAATGCATAGGGAAGGACCATGAGCAAATCGACCTCCGTCATCACCCTCGACAGCCTGCGCAAGGTCTTTCAGGCCGACGAAGTGGAAACGCACGCCCTCAGTGACGTGCATCTGGACATACGCCGCGGCGAATTCGTTTCCATTTCCGGTCCTTCCGGTTGCGGCAAGACCACCTTGCTGTCGATCCTGGGCCTGCTCGACACCGCCAGCGCCGGCACCTACGTTTTGAACGGCCACGACGTCAGCGTGCTCAACGCCGCACAGCGCGCACGCATTCGGAATGCGGAAATCGGCTTCATCTTCCAGGCCTTCAACCTGATCGGCGATCTGACCGTACAGGAAAACGTGGAACTGCCGCTGACCTATCGTGGCGGCATCGACGCACGAGAAAGGCGGACTCGCGTGCAGGAAGCGCTGGAGCGCGTAAGCATGTCGCATCGAGCACGGCACTATCCGGCCCAGCTTTCCGGCGGCCAGCAACAGCGTGTCGCGGTCGCGCGTGCACTGGTCGGCAAACCGGCGATCCTGCTTGCCGACGAACCTACCGGCAACCTCGATTCACGCAACGGCGAAGCGGTGATGCAATTGCTCAATGAACTGCATCAGGGCGGTGCCACCCTATGCATGGTCACGCACGACGCTCGCTACGCCGATTTTGCGCAACGCAAAGTGCGGCTGTTCGATGGTCGAGTGGTCGATGAAGAAACTTTCGAGCGCCTGCGCCGAGAGGACGAGCAGCGGCTGGATGCGCTGATCGGACCGCGCATCGAGGTGGGTGCGTGAGCATCTGGCTGTGGGAAATCTGGCAAAGCTGGCGCGCCATGTTGCGTCGTCCCGGTTTTCTGTTGCTGGCCAGCGGCGTGCTCGCATTGGGTATCGGTGCCAGCGTCGCGGTCTACGTGCTGATCGACAGCGTGCTGCTGCGGCCCTTGCCCTATCCGCAGGCCTCGCGCCTGGTGGCCTTGGGCAGGCAGAAAATGGGTACCGCATGGTGGGCTTCGCCTTTCCAGTACCAACATATGGCGGGCATGCAGGGTGTTGCATCGTTGGGTTTCATCGATGGCTTCATGCGCTCGGCCAATGTTGCCGGCGATGGGGTGCCGGAGTTGGTGCCGATGCAGCACATCGACCATAGCTTGCTGCCCACGCTGGGTGTAACTCCGCAGCTTGGGCGCAATTTTTCGGTCAATGAGGATAGACCCAACGGTCCCAAGGTGGTGCTGCTCAATCATGGGTTCTGGATGCGCCGTTACGGCGGCAGGATGGATATTGTCGGCCACACACTGTCGATCGAAGGCATTACGCATACCATCATCGGCGTGTTGCCACGGGACAGTGGCCTGCGGGAAAGCGACATCCTGCTGCCCATGGCGTTGCCCGCGGATGTCTCCAATGACGGCAGTAATTACCGCGTAATTGCCCGGTTGGCATCCGGTGTTGGGGTGGCTGCCGTAAGCGCCCAACTCGATGCGCGCATGCATCAGCTCTATGCAGCCCAGAGCGGCTGGGAAGCTGACTACATGAAGACCCAGCGCTATGTGGCATCGGATCTGCAGACCGCTACGCGGGTACACGCCAGGCCAGTACTGATGATGTTTCTCGCCAGCGCTGCGCTAGTGTTGCTGATCGCTTGGGGGAATCTCGCCAACTTGTTGTTGTTGCGAGGACTGTCCCGCTATCACGACGTTGCCGTACGCAGCGCATTGGGTGCAATGGGGTGGCGCCGCGCGCTGCCACTCTTGGCGGAGGGATCGCTGATCGGCCTGTTGGGAAGTGCGGCGGGTGTGATCCTCGCCATGATCGGCTTGCGCGCACTCAAGGGCTTGATTCCCGCCGACTGGCTGACCGGCACCCGCTTGTCGATCGAAGGATCGACCGTGGTGATGGCCATGGGCTTCGGAATGACCGCAGCTTTGCTCGCGGCGGCGCTGGGTATCTGGCGCAGCATGCGATCGGTGTCGATGGAAGCCTTGCGCGAGGGCGGTCGCACCGGCCCCGGCCGGCAAGGCGGTTGGTTGGGGCGCGCACTGGTGGTGGTGCAGGTAGCGCTTGCTGCAACCTTGCTTAGTGCAGCAGGCCTATTCCTACATGCTTTGTACGATGCGGCACGTATGCCGCTGGGATTTTCCAGCGATCATGTCTTGACCTTCGACCTGGCTCCGCTGGAAGGGAAATATGCCGACTCGGCTTCCGTACAAGCCCTGGTTCAACGCTTGCAGGAGCGCTTGTGGGGTTTGCCGGGCGTCGAGCAGGTTGCAGCGACCACTGCCTTGCCTGCCGGCGACATTACCCAGGCGTTCTATTTTGGTGACGTCCATGCGCCAGGCGGCGAGCCGGTCGCCAATACGCCACTGTTTCGCGCCGCAAGTCCTGAATTCTTTGCCGCCTTCGGTATTGCCGCACGCCGGGGCAGGGTCTTTCAGGGAACGGATGGAAAGGGCGGGGAGCCGGTGGCGATCGTCAACCAGGCGCTGGCCGATAGCTTGTATGGTGGTGATGCGCTGGGCAAGACCTTGATCGTAGACGCGCCCGACGAACAGTTTCCGCGAATCTCCGTCCGTATTGTCGGGGTGATCGACAATATCAGCCCCTTTGGTCCACTGAGCGCCAAAGAGGGGCTGTTCTATTTGCCCATGCGGCAAATACCGGATGCCTTGCTGGCTTTATATCGTACGGTCAACCCCTTGCGCTTCGTGCTGCGTGTGCATGGCAATCCCGATAGCTACGGCAAGGTGGTGAAAGCAGCCGTCGCCGAGGTGGCGGCTGATCAACCGATCGCCAGTATGCGCAGCATGCAGAGCGTAGTGCACGAGACCACGGCCGAGACGCGCTTGAATCTGTTGCTGGTCGGCTTGTTCGCAGCGCTGGCCCTGCTTCTGGCGGCGGCGGGCATGTATGCCGTGATGTCGGTGGCGGTAGCCATGCGGGTGCAGGAATTCGGGGTAAGGATGGCGCTGGGAGCGGCGCCTGCGCGTTTGACATACAGCGTGCTGCGCGATGGTGTATGGCAGCTTGCCGCGGGCTTTATCGCTGGCGCAGGCTTGGCCTTTTTGCTGGCGGGCGTGATGCGTGCCGTCGTCGCCGGGATCCATCATGCGTTGTTCGATCCACTTGTGTTGGTTACTGCCTGCGTCGTGCTGGTGGTCTCCGGTTTGCTGGCATGTCTGCAACCCGCATGGCGTGCCGGCCGGGTGCACCCGATGCAAGCTCTGCGTGGGGATTGAGACAAATGGCGATCTGGATTAGCGAAATCCTGCAAAGCTGGCGCGCCACGCTGCGTCGCCCTGGTTTTCTACTGTTGGCCAGTGGGGTATTGGCATTGGGCGTAAGCACCAGTACGGCCGTGTTTACCTTGATCGAGCACGTGCTGTGGCGGCCCTTGCCCTATCCTGCAGCGGAGCAGTTGATGGTGCTGGGAATGGTCCAGGGAGATGCTTACCGAGGATCATCGCCCCGGCAGTACCAGCACATGCAATCTCTCAGAGGCGTTGCCTCCATGGGTTTGATCATGGGTGGCACGATAGCCGTCAATGCGACCGGCCAAGGTGAGCCAGAACAGATAATGGCATTGCGGGTCGATCACGACGCATTGCCAACTCTTGGGGTGAGGCTGCGCCTGGGACGCAATTTCTCCATGGATGAAGATCGACCTGGTGGCCCCAGGGCTGTGATTCTCGCTGAGCGCTATTGGCAACGTCGCTATGGCGGGGCCATGAACGTGATCGGTCGCAGCATGCAGGTGGAGGGCGTGCCGCGCACCATCGTTGGGGTGTTGCCGACGAGCTTCGATCAGTTTGGTGATGACGACATCATGCTGCCCGAGCAACTGCAGCCCAATTCGATGGAGGACGACCGCAATTACTATGTCGTTGCACGTCTGGCGGACGGCATTGCTCCTGCAGCAATCAGTGCGCAGCTGCTCGCCGCAATTCATGCGATGTACGCGGCAATGCCCGGTTCCACTTCAAACGACTGGCAGCGCGCGTCCTTCGGCGCGGTGCCGCTGCAGATCGCACTGCATCAGGAAGATCGCCCAGTCATGTTGCTGTTTTTGGCCAGTGCCCTATGCGTGTTGCTGATCGCGGTGGTGAATCTGACCAATCTGATGTTGTTGCGTGCGCTATCGCACAACCACGACGCGGCGGTGCGCGCTGCGTTGGGAGCATCGCCATGGCGGCTGGCTTTACCGGCGTTGGCGGAAGGTGGCTTGATCGGTGTGGGCGGCGCCCTGGTGGGAATGGGGCTGGCGATGATCGGCCTGGCCTTGTTCAGTCATTTCATGCCGATCGATTGGACGCATGGTGAAGCGATGCACCCCGAGTGGGAGGCCTGGGTGTTGGCGCTGGCGGTGGGTGTGCTTGGCGCGTTGTTGGCGGCAATCCTGGCCGTGTGGCGAAGCCGCGCTGCAGTTTCGACGGGTGAATTGCGCGAGGGTGGCCGCAGCATGAGTCGTCAAAGTGGGCGCTTGGGGCGCGCCTTGGTGGTGGCGCAGATGAGTCTGGCCACCTGCCTGCTCTGCGGCGCAGGTTTGTTCTTGCACGCGCTATACGACGCGGCGCATGCCAGCCTGGGCTTTTCCAGCGACCATGTGCTGACCTTCGACCTGGCACCAGTGCTGGGCCGCAATCCGGATGCGGCGTCAACGCGAGCCTTGGCGCAGCGCGTCGTGCAGCGTTTGAGCGCGGTGCCTGGCGTTGAGCAAGCTGCCGTCACCAATGGTTTGCCCGCAGGCGACCAGGCACAACAATTCAACATGGGCGGGGTGCATGCGCCGAATCAGCCCTATTTCGATACGCCCCTGCAGATGCGCGGGGTCAGTACGGACTATTTCTCGCTCTTCCGCATCGCGCTTAAACAGGGGCGTGCATTCGCCGCTACGGATATCGCGGGCAGCGAGCCAGTGGCTATCGTCAATGAAGCGTTGGCCCGGCACGAATACGGTGGTCATGCCCTGGGCAAGTTCGTGGTAGTGAATGACTACAGCGGCTATCCCGGCGGCAAGCTACTTGCGCAAGATCCTGACAAGCAGCCGGTCGTTGCGCGCATCATCGGCGTGGTGGCCGATACACGGCAATCTGGTCCGTTGGATGACGGGCACCGCGAGTTCCTTTATATGCCCCTGGCGCAGGTGCCTTCGTACATCTTGAACAACTTTCGTTACTTCAACCCATTCCGATTTGCCGTGCGCGTGAAAGGTGATCCCAACACCTATCGCGGCAGCGTGCATGCGGCTGTGGCAGAGGTAGCCCCGGGACAGCCGATTGCCACGCTGCGCACGATGGACGACGTGGTGCACGCGACCACAGACTATCCGCGTATGAACCTGATGCTGGTCGGCCTGTTCGCCTTGATGGCACTGGGGCTGGCGGCGGTGGGCATGTATGCGGTGATGGCGGTAGCGGTTACAGCGCGGCAACGAGAATTCGGTGTGCGTATGGCATTAGGTGCGTCGCCAGTGAGGTTGGCGAGCTGGATTCTGCGCGGCGGCATGCTGCAGATCCTGGCGGGCTTGCTGTTGGGATTGGGGCTGGCGCTGTTGTTGTCACACCTTGCGCGCGCCGTGCTGGAGCAGCTCGGGCGTACCGTGTTCGATCTTCCCGCGATGTTGGGCACTTCGCTGGCCTTGGCGCTGGTCGGCTTGATCGCTTGCCTGCTGCCTGCGCTGCGTGCCGGTCGTGTCCAACCGATGTCGGTTTTACGAGGGGATTGAGGCGCATGACGAAGCCGGTGAGCGAAATCATGCGAAAAGCCGCCAATGCGACCGGCAATGGTGAACTGGAGCGGGACAAGCATTCTATGGCGCGCGTTGTGCCGGGAGCAGAGTGATGACCCTGCGTGATCTGAAGGATGCCTGGCGACGTTTGCGGCGGCAGCCCGGCTATACCGCATTGTCGATTGCGGTATTGGGCATCGGCCTCGGTGCTGTGCTGTTCCTGTTCGGCCTGGTCGATAGCATGGTGCTCAGGCCGTTGCCGTTTCCACATTCGCCGCGCCTGGTGGCAATGGGATATGCGAACCAGGATGGTACGGGCTTGCATGATATGAGCGCGGATGAATTTCTGGCGTTGCAACGCGGTATGCATGGCTTTGAAGCATCCGGCGCTTATAGCGAACGCATGATGGATGTGGATGGTGGAACCGGTTCGGTATCTCATATCGGGACCGAGGTTTCCGCATCCGTCCTGCCGATGCTGGGCGTGCAGCCTTTGCTGGGGCGGTTGATCGGTGAGCAAGACGACAGGTCCGGCGCTCCATTGGTCGTGATGCTCAGTGAAACGATCTGGCGCCACGAGCTTGCTGCCGATCCGAGCATCGTGGGCAGAAAGCTGCGCATCAATGGCGACTGGGCCACGGTGGTTGGGGTATTGCCGAAAACGTTCGGCTTTCCCTTCGTCAGTGATGTATGGCTGCCGGCGCGCCTGCAACCGGGCAGTGATGAGGACGTTGAAACCCTGGCTTTGCTCAAGCCATCGCTGTCCCTGGCCCAGGCGCGCGACGAATGGCAGGCGGTGGCTGCCAACCTGGGCAGTGCGCTGCGGGGCCAGCGTGCGGGCCGCCGTCTGGTAATGAAGCCGTTAGCCTTGCGGTTTGTGGATGAGAACATCCGCAGCTATAGCTGGTTGATGTTTGCAGCCGGGGTCATGGTGCTGTTGCTGGCCTGTAGCAATGTGGCGAACCTGCAACTGGTGCAAGCGCTCAACCGCGGGCGGGAACTGGCGCTGCGCAGTGCGCTCGGTGCCAGTCAGGGCCGTTTGTTGCGTGCGCAGTGGGTGGAGTGCCTGTTGCTGAGTATCGCAGCCTATGGCGTGGCCTTGCTGATCACTCACTTTGGCTTCGGCTGGTTTGTGCACATTCTGGTCAGCAATGACACGGCGCCGCCTTACTTCATGCATTTCCACATCGATCCGCGCCTGTTCGTCCTTGGTGCCATCGTCGCG
Source organism: Dyella flagellata (assembly GCF_030160275.1). GTDB lineage: Bacteria > Pseudomonadota > Gammaproteobacteria > Xanthomonadales > Rhodanobacteraceae > Dyella_B > Dyella_B flagellata. Next base: position 111,564 of record NZ_BSOA01000052.1, on the reverse strand, counting down.
TTGCTGACCACCGTCCTGGCCGGCCTGTTGCCCGCCTGGCACGTATCGCGCATGCAATTGCAGGACATGCTGCGTGACGGCAATCGCACGGCCAGTGGCGGCGGCTTTGCGCGCGTCGCCAAGGCGCTGGTGGTTGCGGAAATCGCCTTCACCGTGATCCTGCTGGTGGGTGCAGGCACCTTCCTTCATGGTTTGCAGCGTGTCCTCGCCCAGCCTGCAGGAGGCGGTTCCGACCCGGCCTACGTGCTTACCGCGCGCGTGCACTTGTTGCCAGGGGAGTATTCGGATGGTGACACGCGATTGCGCTATCTCGAGCGCCTGGTGGAGCGCATGCGGCGAATGCCGGGCGTACTTGACGCGAGTGTGGCCAACACCGTTCCCGATGCGCAGCTGGGCAGCCACGAATTTGTCGCCGCTTACGGTCAGGGGCGTGGAGCGGGCGGTTACCAGCGTGCGCAAATGGGCGTTGTCGATGAGCACTTTGCTGAGACTTACGGTCTCAAGCTCATAGCGGGGCGATTTTTTGACGCGCAAGACCGCACTGGCAGCGAGCCGTTGGCGGTGATCGATCAGCGCCTGGCACAGGCGCTTTGGCCAGGACGCCTTGCAGTGGGGCAGCGGCTGGTTCTGCACCCGGAAGATCCGCAGCCGCAGACGCTGCGAGTGATTGGGGTGGTGGGGCCATTGCAACTGGATGGCGCACTGCAAACATCGCTGCCCAGCTTCATGCGGCCACTGTGGCAGCAACCGATGGGCGGCGCCTACGTGGCCGTGCACACCCGTGAAAAGGCCATTGAGTACGCGCCGTCGCTGACGCGGATCGCACACGAACTGGATCCTGACGCACCACTTTATGCACTGCGCACGCAGTCGCAAGCCATCGAGATGGCGCGTATCAAGCTCACCATCCTCATCCAGCTATTCAGCGCGGTCGGCTTGATCGCCGTGATATTGGCTGCGGCCGGCTTGTATGGCGTGCTCTCATTTGCGGTTGCCCAGCGTACGCGTGAACTAGGGATACGGCGTGCCATCGGCGCCGGCAACCTGGCGATCGCCGGTCACGTAGGCCGGCAACTGGTCCTTCAGCTCGGCATGGGCTTGGCGATCGGCGTCGGCCTGGCCTTGCCGTGGTCTGCGTTGTTGGCCAATGCGCAGTTGCGTACGCAGGGTTACGAGATACAGGTATTTTTGCCGGTGCTGGTCTTGATCGTGCTGGTGGCGACCCTCGCTTCGCTGGTGCCGCTGTGGCGTGCGCTGGCGGTGGAGCCAGTGATCGCGTTGCGTCACGATTGATCCTTCCGTAGGTGGGGATGCTCGGGGTCTGCGCCCCAAGCTATCTCTGTAAATCATCCCATTACACTGTCCCTATGAAGCCATCCACCCCCCAAGTGCTCCTGGCCGACGATCAGCCCGACGTGCGTGAGGCCTTGCGCCTGTTGCTGAAGTCCGAAGGCATTGCCAGTGTCGGCGTGGCCGATCCGGCACAAGCCATCGAGGCGGTGCGCCGGCACGAATTCGCCTGCGCCCTGATCGACTGCAACTACAGCCGCGATACCACATCCGGTGAAGAAGGCCTGGCTTTGCTGGAGCAACTGCGGCAGCACGCGCCGGATCTTCCGGTGGTCGCAATGACGGCCTGGGGCAATGTGGCGCTGACTGTAGAAGCCATGCGCCGTGGCGCAGCGGATTTCATTGAAAAGCCGTGGGACAACACGCGTCTGCTCAATGTCCTGCGCACCCAGATCGCATTGGGCGAAGCGGCACGGCGTGAGCGTCGCCTGGAGGCGGAAAACGCCTTGTTGCGCGGCAATGCCGAGGATGACTTCATCGGCGAGTCGCAGGCGATGCAGCGTGTGTTGGGGCTCGTCGCGAGAGTCGCGCCCAGCGACGCCAACGTACTGGTGCTCGGCGAGAACGGCACCGGCAAGGGAGTCATCGCGCGACGCCTGCATGCGTTGTCGGCACGCGCCACGAAGCCGTTCGTCAAGGTGAACATGGGCGGCATTTCCGAGACTGTGTTCGAATCGGAAATGTTTGGTCACGTGCGGGGGGCCTATACGGACGCCAAGAGCGAACGCATCGGTCGCTTCGAGCTGGCCGATAGCGGCACGCTGTTCCTGGACGAGGTCGGCAATATTCCGGCCTCGCAACAACCCAAGCTGCTGCGCGTGCTGGAAGAGGGCGAGTTTGAACGCCTGGGTTCTTCGCGCACGCAAAGCGTCGACCTACGGCTGATTTCGGCCACCAATGCGGATTTGCATACCGAGGTGGTGGAAGGCCGCTTTCGCAAGGATCTGCTGTATCGCCTCAACACGCTGGAAATCCGCCTGCCGCCCTTGCGCGAAAGGGTTGCGGACATTCTGCCGTTGGCTCGCCGCTTTCTGGCGCGCAACGCGAAACGCTATGGCCGCGATGGCTTGCGTTTGGCGTCCTCTGCCGAGCGCGCGCTGGAAACCTGGCGCTGGCCCGGCAATGTGCGCGAATTGCAGCATCTGATGGAGCGCGCGGCCTTGCTGGCCGAGCACGATCAGGTCAGTGCTTCCTCTTTGTCTTTCGGTGCCCCGCCCGATGGCGGGCAGGATATCGAGGGATTGACACTGGAACAGGCCGAAGCATGGCTGGTCCAGCGCGCGCTGGAGCGGCACAACGGCAATTTGCAGCATGCCGCCGATGCCTTGGGCATCACGCGACAAGCGCTCTACCGCCGACTGGACAAACATGCCTTGCGTGACGAAGCGGGCGACAGCGGTGGCGCTTAAGTTGCCGTCCATCCCGCGCTTCGAGCAGCGCGTGTTGCTAGGGAGCCTGCTGTGTGCGCTGCCTGGTGCGGCCGGTTTGCTGTTGGTGGTGGTATTCGGTCTGCCGTCCGTGTCGTGGGGCTTGGGACTGGTACTGCTGGTCGTAATCGCCACCGCCTTGCTGGCCCGCTGGCAGCTCCGTCGCATCATGTTCCCCTTGTATACGCTGGCCGGTCTGCTGGAGGCATTGCGGCAGGGCGACTACAGTCTGCGCGGTGTACAAGGTGGAGTGCTGGGCGACGTCATCTACGACATCAACGCCCTGGCCGATCGATTGCAGCAAGAGCGACTGGAATTCGAGGAATCCTCGCACTTGCTGGGCAAGACCTTGGCTGCGCTGGATAGCGCGGTCTTCGTCTTCGACGATGCTTCGCGTCTGCGTCTGGTCAATCCCGCAGGCCTGCGCCTGCTGGACGCGGAACGCAAGCAACTGTTCGGGAACACCGCCGAGGCATTGGGCTTGTCAGGCTTGTTGCAAGGCCCACCGTCGGCCTTGCTCACACATGTCTTTCCCGGACACCAGGGCCGCTTCGAGGTGCGCCACGCCGCATTGCGCAACAAGGGGCGAGGTGGCTCGCTGCTGGTGATCAACGATGTTGGCCGCGTCCTGCGTGAGGAAGAGCGGCAGGCGTGGCAGCGCTTGCTACGCGTGCTGGGGCATGAGGTCAACAATTCGCTGGCGCCGATCCAGTCGATGGCAGGAACGCTGGCGAGCCTGATGGCGCGCGACCCATTGCCGGCAGATTGGCGTGAGGATTTCCGCGGCGGTTTGGATGTCATCGCGCATCGCGCGGCGGCCTTGGGCCGTTTTTTGTCCAGTTACAGCAAACTGGCTCGCCTACCGCCGCCGCAGTGGCGCGAGGTGGAACTGGCGGCATTGATCGAGAAAACGGCGCGGCTGGAGCAACGCTTGCCGGTGCGCATCGAAGCGGGGGAGGCCTTGCAGGTGCATGTTGATGCGGACCAGCTGGAGCAGGCATTGATCAACCTGTTGCGCAATGCCGTGGAAGCGATGCTGCCCGGCGAAGGCCATGTAACAGTCCGTTGGGCGCGCGACGGCGAAAACGCGGTGATCGAAGTGGAAGACGAAGGGGCAGGCTTGCCATCCAGCGACAATCTGTTCGTACCGTTTTTCACCACCAAGCCTGGCGGCTCCGGCATTGGGCTGGCGCTGGTCCGGCAAATTGCCGAAGCCCACGAGGGCGGCGTGATGCTGGTGGCGCGCGATGCGGGTATCGGAGTGCGTGCGCGTTTATGGTTGCCGCTTGTCAGGGCGTGACATGACGGTGTTCGGCACGCGTAGGCTGGGATGGAATCCCAGCACCAGCATGACGCGGGCAAGCTGGGATTGTCATCCCAGCCTACTTGAAGCGTTACTGGATTAACCTTCCAGTTCTGCCCACCGCGAATATGCCAAGTCCAGCTCGGCCTGCGCTTTGGCCAGCGCTTCGTTCGCATTCTGAATTGCCGCGTTGTCCTGCTGGAAGAACGAGGGATCGTTCATGGCTTCGGCGCGCTTGGCGATTTCGGTTTCCAACTGTTCGATGCGTGCAGGCAACTGTTCCAGTTCGCGCGCATCCTTGAAGCTGAGTTTGCGTTTGGACTTTTCGCTGTTCGGCGCGACCGGCGTTACATCGGATTTTGCTGGCTTGGCCGCAGCGGCCGACATTTCGGCGGATGGACGATTCAGCGGCTTCTGCCGCAACCAATCGCTATAGCCACCCACGTACTCGCCCACCTGACCTTCGCCCTCCAGCACCAGCGTGCTGGATACCACGTTGTCGAGGAATTCGCGATCGTGCGACACCAGCAGCAGGGTGCCTTTGTATTCGGTGAGCAGCTCTTCCAGCAGTTCCAGCGTTTCGACGTCAAGGTCGTTGGTGGGTTCGTCCATCACCAGCAGGTTGGATGGTTGGGCGAACAGCTTGGCCAGCAGCAGCCGATTGCGTTCGCCGCCGGAGAGACGCGTGATCGGCGCGCGGGCACGTTCGGGCGAGAACAGGAAATCCTGCAGATAGCCGATGATGTGTTTGCGCTGGCCGTTGAGTTCGATGTATTCACGGCCTTCTGCCACATTGTCCAGCGCGTTCAGGGCATCGTTGAGCTGGGCGCGGTGCTGGTCGAAATAGGCGATCTGCAGACCGGTGCCCAGGCTCGCTTCGCCGCGCAGGGGCTTGAGTTCGCCGAGCAATATCTTCAACAAGGTACTCTTGCCGGCGCCGTTCGGGCCGATGATGCCGACGCGATCGCCGCGCATGATCGCGGTGCTGAGGTCGTCGATCAGAACGCGCCCGGCATACGCCTGATGGACGTGATCAAGCTCGATGACCTTCTTGCCGGAAGCCTGTGCATTGGCCAATGCCATCTTCGCGTTGCCGCCCAGTTCGCGGCGTTCGGAGCGCTCGCGCCGCATGGCTTTCAAGGCGCGTACACGGCCTTCATTTCGCGTACGGCGTGCTTTGATGCCCTGGCGAATCCACACTTCTTCCTGCGCCAGCTTTTTGTCGAACAGCGCATTGGCTTGCGCTTCGGCGTGCAGGCGTTCTTCGCGGCGGCGCAGATAGTTGTCGTAGTTGCCCGGCCAACTGGTGAGTTGACCGCGATCGATCTCCACGATGCGGGTGGCCAGTGCGCGCAGAAAGCTGCGATCGTGCGTAATGAATACGATGCTGCCTTCGAACTGCTTGAGGAAGCCTTCCAGCCAGCCGATCGCTTCGATGTCCAGGTGGTTGGTCGGTTCGTCCAGCAGCAGCACATCCGGTTTGCGCACCAGCGCCTGCGCCAGCAGCACGCGGCGCTTCATGCCGCCGGACAGCGCGGCAAAATCGGTATCGGCGGGAAGCTCCAGCTTGGTCAGTACGTCGCTGACGCGGCGATCCAGATCCCAGCCATGCCGCGCTTCGATCTGGTCCTGCACCTCTCCCAGCGCATCCAGGTCGCCTTCGGCAAGCAGATGGTGATAGCGCGCGAGCAGCCGGCCCAGATCGCCCAGGCCTTCGGCTACCACGTCGAAGACGCTGCCAGCCGTCGCCTGCGGCACCTCTTGCGCCATGCGGGCGACAACTACGCCGCTTTGCAAGCGCACTTCACCGTCGTCGGGCTGCAACTCGCCGGCGATCAGTTTCATGAGGGTGGATTTGCCTTCGCCGTTGCGACCGACGATGCACACGCGCTCGCCGGCATCGATCGACAGATCGACGTGTTCGAGCAGAAGAGGGCCGCCGACACTGAAGTCGAGGCGCTGAAGCTGGATCAGGGACATGCCGCTATTGTACTGGCTCGTTCTTTGCATTCCTCTGTCGGGAGTCGGCGAAAGCTTCGCTTAAAGAAAATGTCGCCAACTGCCGATCTGGACTTTAGGCGACCGTCACCGGGGCATAACGAAATTTTACGCTTCTGGGGCCGGTAAAATTTATAAAAACATGTACTTAGCATGGCTGATTAAAGCTTTTCCTCTGGAATTTGCGGTCGTCATGCATTAAGGTTGCGCGACGCGGGGGCAATACCGCGGTTTGGGAGTGAAGGGCCGTGGCAAACATCCAATCCATCCAGCCAATGCTGTTGCTCAACCGGCTGTGGAGCCTGGTCGCGGCGATGCTGTTGTTGGCGCTTGCCGGTTACGCCGGGGTGGCCCACGCGGGCTATGCCGCCATTGTGATCGATCCGGCCACCGGCGAAGTGCTCAGCGCGGTCAACGCGGACGAGCAGAACTACCCGGCCTCGCTTACCAAGATGATGACCTTGTACCTCACCTTCCAGGCGCTGCAGAGCGGCAAGCTGAAGGTGGATCAGGATCTGCCGGTGTCCAGCTGGGCCGCCTCGCGTGCGCCGACCAAGCTGGGATTGCGCTCCGGCCAGACCATCTCGGTCAACGACTGCATCCTCGGCATGGTGACCAGGTCGGCCAATGACGCGGCGACTGTGGTGGCCGAGAGCCTGGGCGGCAACGAGGGCCACTTCGCCGACATGATGACGGCCCAGGCAGTGCTGCTCGGCATGACATCCACCCATTTCGCCAACGCCAACGGCCTGCCGGACCCGAACAACACTTCCACCGCGCGCGACATGGCCAAGCTCGCCATGGCACTGTATCGCGACTTTCCGCAGTACACGCATTATTTCGCGACCAAGGAATTCGTGTTCCGCGGCCAACTGATTCGTGGCCACAACAACCTGATGGACCGCTATCCAGGCATGGATGGCCTGAAGACCGGTTTCACCGATGCGTCCGGTTTCAACCTGGCCTCCACCGCAGTACATGATGGGCGTCGCCTGTTTGCCGTGGTGCTCGGCGGCCGCAGCGCCTCTGCCCGCGACAACCTGATGGCCCGCCTGCTGGACGATGGTTTCGACAACCAGCCCACGCCTGAAGTGCTGGTCGCCCGGGCCGGCGTGCCCAGCACCACCCGCCGCGTACTGGCGGCGTTGTCGCCGATCGATACGGCCGAAGCGGATGAAACGGCGCCGGCGCATCGTCGCGCTTCGCATGGCTGCACACGGCACCGGGGCAAGACTTGCCCGCGCGTGGCCAAGTCCCACGGCAAGTCCACCACCCGGCTGGCGCATCGTCACAAGGCCAAGAAGGTGGTGTTGGCTTCCTCGGGCGATAAAGGCGGCTGAGCCGTAGTACTTAGCGAATTGTCCGACGTGGGGTGCGGACTACTGAATCTCCTCATCTGATCGCTTCAATTTGCGGTGCGATATCCTGCTACGCTATTAAAGGTGTTTTTAATAGCGTCTTGGATTGTTCAAAGACCTTTTATTTAAGCTTTGGGTAATTCAAGGGACCTTGAATAAGTCACGGCAAAGCATCTATGGATCGGGCTACAGGTAAGTACGTCACTTCGATTGTTGGGGGCGAAAACGTCGAAGCGTTTTTGCCTTTCAGCCTTCCCCCAACAGACCCAAAACTTCATCCGGCTAGCTATCAAGGCAACGCAGCGGCCGAGCAGTCGCTTGGACGCTTGAAGGCCATGACCGGCCTGGTGGCATCCGGCGAATGGCTCATCTACAGCGCCATTCGTAAGGAAGCACTGCTAACCTCGCAAATAGAAGGCACACAGGCGACGCTGACGGATCTGCTCGACGAGGAAGCCGGCATACAGGTCGCGCATTCGAGCGACGTCGGCGACGTCACGAATTACCTTCGGGCGTTCGAATATGTGCGCGGCGAACTGACCAGCGGGAATGGGTTGCCCATTTCCACTCGTTTGCTATGCAATGCACACAGGATTTTGATGCAAAGTGTCCGCGGCAACACAAAGCAGCCGGGGGAGGTGCGCACTTCACAAAATTGGATTGGGGGCACCCGGCCCGGCAACGCGGTTCATATTCCCCCGCCGCACCAGGAAGTACCGCGTTTACTAGGTGAATTGGAAAACTATATCCATCGCAAGTACGAGGGTTCGGCGGACTTGCCGCCTTTGGTCCGTATCGCGCTGATTCACGCGCAATTCGAGACGATTCATCCGTTTCTGGATGGTAACGGGCGTATCGGTCGTCTGCTTATCGCCGCTTTGTTGGAAGACTGGAAGATCCTGCCGCAACCCTTGTTGTATGTGTCTGGCCAGCTCAAGGCGCATCAAGCCGAATATTACCGTCACCTGTCGAACATTCGCGCCAATGGTGATTGGGAAGGCTGGGTGGCGTTTTTTCTGGAATGCACCACTCAAGCGTCTGAAAACGCGCTGGCGAACATCATCAATATTGCGACGCTCATTGCCGAAGATCGTAAGAAAGTTATGCTTGCCGAGGGCGGTACGGTTCAGTCGATTCGTCTTTTTGAGAGCTTGCCGACGATGCCACGGCTGACCATGGATCGCGCAGCGAGGGCACTTGAAGTGACCTATCCGACCGCCGCTGCTGCTGTGAAGCTGCTGGAACAGGCGGGCATCCTGGTGGAAACGACGGGCAAGAAACGTGGCCAGGAGTTCAGCTACAAGGGTTACATCGATCTACTGAAAAATTAGAGGTTTTACGATTTCTTTGCGCGGTCGTTCCAGGGCCCCGGGCTGTCGCTGCCATATTTGCAGGTAATCCATCCGATAGCCCCGCCTGGTCATCACGCCCGTGGCTGATGAAGCCGATGGAGGCGTCGTTCTCGGGTATGGTCGGAACAACATGCCTACACCTAAAAGCAAGATTGCCGCAGCGTACGGGTGATGTCTTCCCCTCAGGGCATGCGGTAGTGTGTTATCGCCTGCGTCACAAAAAGAAAGCGGGCCGCATCGCGGCCCGTTTTCGAATGCAAGGCTGGAACTTGGCGCTTACTTGAGCTTGGCGTCCGCGCGCAGCTCGTCGGCCTTGTCGGTCTTCTCCCAGGAGAACGCCGTGAAGGTGTTGCCGTTGGCGTCCTTCAGCTCGTACGGCGCGCGGCCGAAGTGGCCGTAGCTGGCGGTCGCCTGGTACATCGGATGAATCAGGTCGAGCATCTTGATGATGCCGTACGGGCGCAGGTCGAAGTGCTTGCGGATCAGCTTTTCGATCTTCTCGTCGGCGATCTTGCCGGTGCCGAAGGTGGTGACCGAGATCGAGGTGGGTTCGGCCACGCCGATGGCGTAGCTCACCTGCACTTCGCAGCGGTCGGCGATGCCGGCGGCCACGACGTTCTTGGCCACGTAGCGCGCGGCGTAGGCGGCTGAACGGTCCACCTTCGACGGGTCCTTGCCCGAGAACGCGCCGCCGCCATGACGGGCCCAGCCGCCGTAGGTGTCGACGATGATCTTGCGGCCGGTCAGGCCGCAGTCGCCCACCGGGCCGCCGATCACGAACTTGCCGGTCGGGTTGATGTGGAACTTGGTGTTCTTGTGCAGCAGCTTGGCCGGCAGTACCGGCTTCAAGATGTGCTCGCGCACCGCTTCGACCAGGTCCTTCTGCTTCACGTTCGGATCGTGCTGGGTGGACAGCACCACGGCGTCGATCGCGGTGGCCACGCCGTTTTCATAACGCAGGGTCACCTGGCTCTTGGCATCCGGGCGCAGCCACGGCAGCGGGGAATTCTTCTTCTTGCGGACCTTGGCCTGCTGTTCCACCAGGCGGTGCGAGTAGTAGATCGCCGCCGGCATGAAATCCTTGGTTTCATTGGTAGCGTAGCCAAACATCAGGCCCTGGTCGCCGGCGCCCTGTTCTTCGGGCTTCTTGCGGTCCACGCCCTGGTTGATGTCGGGCGACTGCTTGCCGATCAGGTTCAGCACGCCGCAGGTCTCGCCGTCGAAGCCGACGTCGCTGGAGTTGTAGCCGATGTCCACGATCACCTTGCGGGTCAGCGCTTCCAGGTCGATCCAGGCGCTGGTGGTGACTTCGCCGGCAACGATGGCCACGCCCGTCTTCACCATGGTCTCGCAGGCCACGCGGGCACGCTGGTCCTGGGCCAGGATAGCGTCCAGTACGGCGTCGGAAATCTGGTCGGCGACTTTGTCCGGATGGCCTTCGGAGACCGATTCGGAGGTGAAGAGGTAGTTGCTCGTCACGGCTTATATCCTTCTTTACGGATAAAGAGATGGAAAGGGGAATTGCGCATCATACACGCACTAACCCCGGGTTTCACTGCCCAGTCTGGCATATCCGTATGACGGGTGAGGGCGGGATTCAGGCGTGTTGCGCCGGGACGGGGCGAGCGCGGAACCGAGCCCTCCCCGGGGTAAGGAGAGGGCGTGGATCGACGCTCGGAAGGGGGCAATTGGCGGTGTCGGGAGGGATCGCCGCTCAATACACCGTAGCCCTTGCCTGTACGAACGCGAAGAAAAACACGGCGTTCGGATCATTGCGCACCGCCTGCATTTCGTTGCGCATGCCTTCCACGGTGGTCGTATCGGTCTTGCCGGTGGCGATAAGCTGCTCTGCGGCCGAAAGCAGCAGTTCTTCCCAGAACTCGATCATCTGCTTGCGGCGCCCCGGCTGGCGGTTGTCCAGATGGACGCTCTTCACCTCGGTTTGTACATCGCGATAGCCGCCGGCGAGCAGCAGGTTGCCGAGCTTGGCGCCGATGAACGGGTCGCCGCCGCTGTCGTACTGGTGGTCGTTGAAGGCCATCCAGTAGCGCAGCAGGTTGGGCGAATAGGGATCGAGAAAGAACGAGGAATTGAGCACTTCGGTGATGTACGCCACCGCGCCGGGCGCAAGTACGCGGCGCACCTCGCTAAGTACGCGCGCCGGGCTGGGCACGTGTTCGAGCACCCAGCACAGATACGCCGCGTCAAAGCTGCGATCGGCGAATGGCAAGTCGGCGGCATCGGCCTGGCGCAGGGCAAAGCGCGATTCGCACCAGGCCTTCGCGGAGAGATTGCGCTCCGCCGCCGCCAATTGCGCGGTCGAGAGGTCGATACCGGTAACGTGCAGGTCCGGAAAGCGCCGCAGCAGAATTTCCGTCTGCGCCCCCACGCCGCAGCCTACTTCCAGCAGGCGTGTCGCATCGCCGTAGTCGATGTGGTGGAACAAGCTGCTTTCGAACATGCGCGCTTGCCGCACCAGGCGCAGCTGTTCATCGCCGGAAAAGCCATGAATGTAGGGAAAGTCACCGGTAGCGATGCTGTTCATGACGAATCGTCCGCCAAAGGAGGGGCGTTGGACCGGCTTAGGCCGCCTTTTCTACGTTACTCCCCGTCACTGCGGAGTGCAGGATGTTGTCCCCGTGCCGCCGCCGGGTGTGTCTGGATGAAATGCAGCACATCCTCCAGCGTGGGCGCATCGGCACGGAACGGCCGGGACAAGGCAAAAACCAGCGCATTGTGCCCCGTGCCTGGATACATGCGCAAAGTTACGTCCTCCTGATGCGTCGCCAGCGCATGGGCCAGCGACAGGGCATTGGCCGGATCGACTTCGCGATCGGCGCTGCCCTGCAACAACAGCATTGACGGCTCCGCTCCGTGCACGAAACGCACCGGCTGTGCGCGGGCTTGCGATGCCGCATCGCGGCCGAACATGCCAAGCATGTCTTGCTCGTTTGCCGGAATCGGCATGAAGTCGTAGCAGCCGGCAAGGCCGATAAAGCCGGCCAGCTGGTCCGGATGCAAGTCATATGGCGCCAGCCAAGAAGCATCGGTGGCGAGCAATGCGCCGATCTGCCCACCGGCCGAGTGTCCCATGATGAAAAGATCGTCCGGAGCGCCGCCCAGCGTTTCGGCGTGACGGTATGTCCATGCCACGGCGCGCGCTGCGTCCTGCATGAAGCCGTCCATTTTCACCTGCGGATACTTACGGTAATCGGGGATTACCACCGTGATGCCGTGCGAGGCCAGCGCCGTGCCCACGAAGCGATACCAGCTGCGCTCGCCGTGCACCCAGCTGCCGCCGTAGAAGAACACCACGATCGGCACGTGGCCGGCTGTGACCGGGCGATAGATGTCCAGTTTCAACCCATGCGCCGGATCGAACACGACGCCGTGCTGCGTTTCGATCCCCGAGCGCCGATTGGTGGCGTTCAGCCCGGCGAACAGGGTGCCTTCGCAGCCGCCGAGCAGGAACGCAATGCTCAGTACAACGGTGCATCGAATTGCATAAGCCAGCCAGCGAGGTCGGGGCGAATGGGTCATGGCGCGGTGATCTGAAACGACCCGGCGATGATGCCTGCATGGACGCCGCAAGGGCTTGCGACCGGAGTATTAGGCAGCGATGCGCCAGTTATCCTGCAGCGCCTGGAAATATTCGCAGGTCAACTGCCACTGATCGCGTGCATTTTCCGCGCGATTGACTATGTCGCGAAACGCCTGGTTTTCGGGCCGGTCTTTCGCATACCAGCCAAGATGCTTGCGCGCGATGCGCACACCGGCGTGTTCGCCATAGAACGCGTAAAGATGCTCCAGGTGGCCGAGCAAGATGGCGGAAACCTCCGCTGGAGACGGTTCGGGCAGCCTTTGGCCGGTGGCGAGGTAATGGGCAATCTCGCGAAACACCCAGGGTCGGCCTTGTGCGCCGCGGCCGATCATCACCGCGTCGGCACGGGTGGCGTCCAGCACGTGCCTGGCTTGCAGCGGTGTGGTGATGTCGCCGTTGGCCAGTACTGGAATGCGCACAGCGGCCTTCACGGCAGCAATGGTGTCGTATTCGGCTTCGCCTTCGTATTTGTCGGCACGCGTGCGACCGTGCACGGACAATGCGGCGATGCCGTTATCTTGCGCAATGTGGGCAATGTTGAGCGCGTTCTTGTGCTGGCGATCCCAGCCGGTACGGATTTTCAGCGAGACCGGCACTTCCACCGCATCCACCACGGCTTTGACGATGCGCGCCACCAGCGGCTCGTCCTGCAGCAGGGCCGAGCCCGACCACACGTTGCAAACCTTCTTGGCGGGGCAGCCCATATTGATGTCGATGATTTGCGCGCCATTGGCCACGTTGAAGCGCGCCGCTTCCGCCAGCATGCCCGGGTCGTAGCCGGCGATCTGCACGCTGACCGGTTCCGGCTCGCCCTCGTGGTCCATACGCTTGAGCGATTTGCGCGTTTGCCACAGACGCGGATCGGCCGTAGTCATCTCGGACACGGCAAGGCCCGCACCCAGCCGTTTGCACAGCAGGCGGAAGGGCTTGTCGGTGACCCCGGCCATGGGGGCGAGTACCACGGGCGGGTCGATGCGGTAAGGGCCGATCTGCATCCGGGCATTGTAGCGCCGGGTACGTGGAATAGATCAGAGCATCCCTAGTGGGCAGGCAGCTCCTCAAGTGCCTCAGGAACGTGCTTGTGCTTGAACAGAACCGCGAACAGCCCTGCCACGATCAGCGAATAGGCCGCGAACGCCAGCCAGATGCCGTGCCAGTCCCGCGAATGGTCTGGCCGGGTGAAAAACGTATCGATCATCACGCCGCTGAGGTAGCTGCCCAATACCGCGCCGATGCCATTGACCATCAGCACGAACAGCCCTTGCGCGCTGGCGCGGATGGCCGGATCGCTCTGGCCCTCCACGAACAGGGAGCCGGAGATGTTGAAGAAGTCGAAGGCCATGCCGTAGACGATGCACGACAGCACGATCATCCACAAGCCGTTGCCGGGATCGCCGAATGCGAACAGGCCAAAACGCAGCGTCCACGCCAGCATGCTGATCAGCATGACCGTCTTGATGCCGAAACGCTTGAGGAAGAACGGAATGGCCAGGATGAACAGCGTTTCGGAGACCTGCGAGATCGACATGATGATTGCCGGATAACGCACGGCGATCAGGTCCTTGTACGCGTCCACGTGCTCGAAGTCGTGCAGGAAAGTGTCGCCATAGGCGTTGGTCAACTGCAACGACGCGCCAAGCAGCATCGCGAAAAGGAAGAAGACTGCCATCTTGGCCTGCTTGAACAGCGCGAATGACGTCAGCCCCAGCACGTCCAGCCACGAGCGGTGGTCCTGGCCGCGCAAACGAGGCGGGCAGGGCGGCAGGGTGAACGCGTAGACACCCAGCAGCAACGATGCGCCCGCGGCGACGTAGAACTGACCAGTAGTCGTTTCCAGGTGCAGCAGACTCACCATCCACATGGCCGCGATGAAACCCACCGTGCCCCACACGCGGATCGGCGGATAGACGCGCACCACGTCCGCGCCATCGCGCTTCAATGCGTTGAAGGCGACGGCGATCGCGAGCGAGATGGTGGGCATGTAGCACATCATGTCCACCAACATCACCCAGAACAGGGTGCCGGGGTGATCGATCTCCGGCACGATGCACAGCACGGCCGCGCCAGCGATATGCAGGCAGCCATACAGGTGCTCGGCGCGCATCCACTTGTCGGCCACCACGCCCAGGATCGAAGGCATGAACAATGCGGCCAGTCCCATGGTCGAGAAGATCGCGCCGAACTGGGTGCTGGACCAATGCCGGTTCTCGAACCAGTAGGCGCCGATGGTGATCAGCCAGGCGCCCCAGATGAAGTACTGCAGGAAGTTCATCGCTATGAGTCGCAACTTCAGGCTCATGGGCTGGCTTCCTGCATGGTTTGCTTTCCCCTGGGAGTATCGGTCTGTTTGTCGACCCGCGGACGTTCCGGCCTGCGCCGGAATGATGGGCCGTCACTTGTCTGGCAGGGATGGCCCATGCCCGGATTTTCGGCAGCGTAGAGGAAGCCCAGCCCGGCCAGCAAGGTTCGCCGCGGCAGACGGTGCCGCTACACTGCACCCCAAGTTTGCCGGAGCGACCCCATGAGCCTGTTCATCACCATCGCGATCGTCCAGATCCTTGCTCTGATGATCCCCGGGCCGGATTTCTTCTTCGTCTCGCAGACGGCGGTGAGCCGTTCGCGGCATGAGGCCATGGCCGGTGTGGCCGGCATTGCCTTTGGCGTGGCGATATGGGCGGCGCTGGCCTTGCTCGGCCTGCAACTGCTGCTGCAAAAGCTGATTTGGTTGGAGCGCCTCATTTCCATTGGCGGCGGCCTTTACCTGTGCTGGATGGCGGTGAAGCTGCTGCGGGCGGCCGTGTCCAAGCCAGCCGAGGCGATAACCGCGGCACCCGTGCAAGTCTTCGTCGGCGCCTGGCGTTCCCTGCGCAATGGCTTGTTCACCAATCTTTCCAATCCGAAGGTGGTGATCTATTTCGGCAGCATCTTCTCGGCGCTGGTCGGTGAGGGCGTGTCATCGGCTACCCGCTGGGGCTTGTGGGCAATGGTGGTGGCCGAAACCTTGCTATGGTTTTCCTTCGTGGCCGGATGTTTCGCCTTGCCGGTGATGCGCCGCGGCTATCTGCGCATCAGCCGCTGGATCGATGGCTGCGCAGGGGTGGCATTCATGCTGTTTGGCCTGCATTTGATCTTTTCGCGCCGCGCTGCGTAAAGCGTAGGCTGGGATGCCAATCCCAGCTTTGCCGTGCATGCGGCATCGCGATGCTGGGATTGGCATCCCAGCCTACAAAACCCGTTTGACTCTCTCTCGCAATACCGGCAGCAGCTCCGCTTCGAACCACGGATTGCGCTTGAGCCACGCCTGGTTGCGCGGACTGGGATGCGGCAACGGCAGGACTCCGTCCGCGAGATGTTCGCGCCACGCGTGCATGGTATCGGTAAGTGATGCGCCACATCGCATGCCGAGTACGCCGGCCTGCGCGTACTGGCCAATGGCCAGTGTCAATTGCACTTGTTTAAGTAGTGGCAGCACGCGCGGGTGCCACGTAGGTGCGCATTCGGGCCGGGGCGGCAAGTCGCCGTTGCGGCCGCTGCCTGGAAAACAGAACCCCATCGGCACGATGGCGATGCGTTGCGCGTCGTAGAAGATTTCGCGATCAATACCCAGCCAGCCGCGCAAGCGATCGCCGCTGACATCGTTGAACGGAATGCCGGTCGCATGGACTTTGCGTCCGGGCGCCTGGCTCACGATCAGCAAGCGTGACGATGCACTGGCTTGCACTACCGGCCGCGGCCCGTCCTGCAGATGCGCGGCGCACAGCCGGCACGCGCGTATTTCGGTGAGCAAGGCGTCCAGCGAGTCGGACGGCTTTTTCACGGCAGCAGCTTGCCGGGATTCAAGATACCGTCCGGGTCGAAGGCCGCTTTCACATTGCGCATCAGCTGAAGCGTGGCCGGTTCCAGCGCCAACGGCATGAATTCCCGTTTCACCAGTCCGATGCCGTGCTCACCGGACAAGGTGCCCTGCAGCGCAATCACCAGCGCGAACACTTCAGCCAGACAGGCGCGTGCGCGTTCGCGCTCCGCTTCGTCGCGCGGCAACAGGTTGACGTGCAGGTTGCCGTTGCCGGCATGCCCGAAGGTAACGACCAGTACGTCGTGCTTGCGGGAAAGTTTGCGTATGCCGTCTACCAGTTCGGGTAGATGGCTGACCGGTACCACGACGTCCTCGTTGATCTTGTTCGGGGAGATCGTGCGTTGTGCGGGAGATAGGGCCTTGCGGGCAGACCATAGCGCCTGTGCCTCCTCAGCTGTTTGCGCGACGCTCAGTTCCTCCAATCCTTCGCCATGTGCAGCGCGCGATACGGCAGCCACGGCCGCAGGCAGCGTTTCGGGTTCGCCGTCCACCTCGATCATCAGCATGGCACCGGCGAGCGGAACATCGCCGCCGGCGTGATCGTGCGCGAGTTTCAGGGCAACGTCGTCGATGAATTCCAGTGCGCACGGCGTCACCGGCTGCGCCATGATGCGTGCTACCGCATGTGCGGCACTGCTGACGTCGCGATAGGTGGCGCGCAGCGTCCGCAAGGCTGATGGCTTGGGTGTCAGCTTGAGCGTGGCTTCGGTCATCAGCGCCAGCGTGCCTTCCGAGCCGATCAGCAAACGGGTGAGGTCATAGCCGGTGGCGCCTTTGCTGGTATAGGTACCGCAGCGAAAGCTTTCGCCCGTGCCGGCGACTGCACGCAAGCCAAGCGTGTTTTCGCGCGGGCTGCCGTATTTCACCGTGCGCGGTCCAGCCGAATTGCAGGCGAGATTGCCGCCGATGCTGCACCATGGCGATGAGGTCGGGTCGGGTGGCCAGAAAAAACCGTGCGGTGCGAGTGCGCGCTGCAGGTCGCCGTTCAATACGCCGGGCTCGACCACGGCGAAACGATTGTTCGGGTCGATGCGCAGAATGCGGTTCATCCGTTCAAAGCTCAGCACCACGCCGCCTTCCACCGGTACGGTAGCGCCAGTGGTATTGGTGCCGCGCCCACGCGCGATCACCGGCACGCGATGTTTGCGACAGGTGCGGACCAGCGTTTCCACCTGTGCGTGCTCCCGGGCGAACACTACTGCGTCGGGTAGGGCGTTACGGCGCGAATTGTCGTAGGCGTAGGCGACGCGCTCGGCTTCGTGAGTGGAGCACGCGCCTTCGCCGAAGGTGGTGTGCAAAATGTCCAGCAGGGAGGCAGGCAGGGTCATGGCACGCTTCTACTCCGCCTCAAACGCGTTTCGCAACCACTCCATTTTCGCACTGTCGCGCGGCCCGTCGTACGTCACCACGTCGAACCGGCAAGCCCGTTGTGCATCTTTGGGATGAGCGGCCAGCCATAGCTGAGCGGTCCGCACCAGCTTGGCCTGCTTGGCGGCGGTGATCGACATGGCTGCATCGCCGAACCCCGATCGAATCCGGTGACGTACCTCGACGAATACGAGGGTGTCGCCGTCGCGCATCACCAAATCCAGCTCGCCGTGGCGCGTCGTGTAGTTGCGGGCCAGCAGTTTGAGTCCGGCCCGCTCAAGGTCCTCGCAGGCGCGCTGCTCGAACGCGCTTCCTGCCGCTCGCATCAACCACCGTTCGGTTGCGCGGAGGGCATCGGTGCGCTGCTGGCCGGTGCAGGTGCGCTGCTTGCCGGAGCGACGCCGCCTGGTGCGTTGTCCATTTCCAGGCTGCTGTTGATCGGCCGCGCCACGCCGTCTTGGAACTTGAGCCAGGTCAGCACGCGCTTTACATGGCCGAAGGTATCGACGGCAAGCTGGCCGGTGGCGCCCGGCAGATAGCTGCCGGTATGGCTGCGTAGCCAGTCCAGATAGGGCACGAGGTTCCACGCGTCCATGCCGAATGCGAACAGCTGGGACGTACCGGCCCGCGCGGCAGGCAATTGCCCGGCAACGTCGTGATAGCCGGGGAGGCCGGTTTGCGCGTCGAACAGCCATGGCGCACCACAGAATTCCACGCCTTCAAGATCACGATCGGCAGTGGCGTTATCGCTGCCGCCATAGATGTGCGAGGTGCCGAACACGGGCAAGTTGATGCGCTGCACGCGCAATTGCGGCAATAGCATGCGCGCTTGCTCCGTCCGCATGCTGATGAAGATGCCCGCGTCGGTGCCGGCGCTGCCGACATTCAAGGCGTTGATGGCGTCGCTGTCGTTGACGCCGCTCGCGGGCAGCTGCGCGTTGCCGGCGATCTGGCCGCCCTTGGCCTGCAGCTCAGCCTTGAACGCCGCCGCGGCTCGCTTGGCGAAATCGTCGCCGGAAATAAGCACGTAGGCGTTGTGCAGGCCGCGCTCGACCATGTGGTCGGCGGCTTGGGCGCCTTCGTCTTCCGGCATCAGGGCGAATTCGCTGGCGGTTCCGGCGGACAGGTTCCGGTTATCCACATGATTGAGGGCGAGTACCGGCACCGGCAGCGAAGATTGGCCGAGCACGCCCACCACTTCCGTGCGCAGCAGCGGTCCCACTACCATCTGGGCACCATCGCTTACCGCCTGGTTGTAGGCCTTGATGGCGCTGGCGGCATTGCCGCCGCTGTCGTACACGCGCACCGTGGCGCGCGGCGCATGCGTATCGGCGGACTGGAAATACGCGGTGAAAAAACCTTCGCGAATAGCCGCGCTGACGGAAACAAGGCCATCATTGTTAGGCAGCAGCAACGCGACGCGTGCCGGCATCTTGTAGCCTTCGCGCACGCTGGCGCTGCTGCCAGGTACCAGCGTACCGACGGCTTGCTCAAGATTCGGCTGGGTTTGCGCGACGGTCACGCCGAGACGGCCGAGCGCTTCGTTCACCCACGGCAGCATGCGATCACCCGGCTGCATGGCGGCGGCACGCTGCTTGAGCGGATCGGCGCCGAGCTTGGTCAGCAGGATCAGCGCCTGGTCGCGATTCTGCGCGCGATCGGCGCCGTGCAAGGTGTCGTCCAGTTCGATGCGGCTACGGGCCGCGCCCCACAGATCACCAGTGCCGGCAAGCGCATCGGCACGCAAGATCAGCAAGCGCGGGCGCAGATTCGGCGGAACATTCAAGTTCGGCTGCGTGGTAAGTCTGAGCGCGGTGCTTGCGTCGCGCTGGCGCAGCGCGATCTCCGCACGCAGCAGATCCATGCGCACGGGTTCGTCGTCGGCAAGCTTGTCACGATCGATGCCCGCGACGATGGGCGCGGCGCGATCGAGCGCGTTTTCCTCGCGATAGGCCTCGGCGGCCAACAACTTATAGTGATCCGCGCGGCTGGGCGATTGCGCGGCGAGGGCCATATAGGCTTGTGCGGCCTGGTCGAGCTGCCCCTGGTTGGCCAGGTTGGCGGCCTGCTGCGCGGCGGCGATTTCGGCGGGCGAGCGCGGCACCACGGCAGGCACGCAAGCGCTCAACACCAGAGCAATCAGCAGTCCTGACGCGACAACACGACTCGGGCGCATGGGGTTCCTACATCACCGGTGGCAATTGCGCGATCATAGCCGATCGCATCAGGGCTACGCCGCGAAGGGTTACTTCAAAATCTATGTCCAGCAAACAGATGGGCTGCCTGTGGGTGGTGGCGACACCGATCGGTCATCGCGATGACATATCCGCGCGTGCCATCGAGACCTTGCGCAAGGTCTCGCTGATCGCCGCCGAGGACACCCGGCACAGCCGTCCCATGCTGCTTCAGCACAACATTGGCACCCAGCTGGTGGCTTTGCACGAGCACAACGAGCGCGAAGCAGTCGCATCCATCGTGCGGCGACTCGAACAGGGTGAATCGGTAGCGCTGATCTCCGATGCCGGCACGCCGCTGATCAGCGACCCGGGTTTTCGCCTCGTACGCGCCGCGCGTGAGGCGGGCATTCGCTGTATTCCGGTGCCGGGGGCGTGCGCCGCCATCGCGGCGTTGTCCGTGGCGGGACTGCCAAGCGATCGCTTCGTCTTCGAAGGTTTTCTTCCGCCCAAGTCCGCGGCGCGTCGCGGTCGTCTGGAAGAACTTGCGGGCGATCCGCGCACGCTGATTTTTTACGAATCCTCACATCGCATCGTAGAAAGCCTGGCCGACATGCGCGAGGTCTTCGGCGCCGAACGCGAAGCCGTGCTGGCGCGCGAACTTACCAAACTGTTCGAGACGGTGATCGGAGAGCCGCTGTCGCAACTGGCAGCGCGTGTTGCCAGCGACCCCGACCAACAGCGCGGCGAGTGCGTGATTCTGGTCGCCGGGCGCGGCGAGGAGGCTGATGCGAAACTCGCCGAAGGTCAGCGCGTGTTCGCGATCCTGCGCGAGGAATTGCCGCCCTCCAAGGCGGCAAAGCTGGCCGCGGCGATCACCGGGGCGCCAAGAAAGCAGCTTTATCAAGAGTGAGCAGGGGTGTGGCGTCGCCTGCGCGTTTTTCGTCTTGTCGCTTAAAGTCCCGCTATAATTCGCGGTGGAGTCGGCCGGGCAGTCGCGTCGCGCCTAGTGCGCGTCGAGGAAAGTCCGGGCTCCATAGGGCAGGGTGCCAGGTAACGCCTGGGCAGCGCGAGCTGACGGCCAGTGCAACAGAAAGCAAACCGCCGATGGCCCCAACGGGGCACAGGTAAGGGTGAAACGGTGCGGTAAGAGCGCACCGCGCGCGGGGTCAACGCCGCGTGGCACGGTAAACCCCACCCGGAGCAAGACCGAATAGGGGAACGATAACGCGGCCCGCGTTGTTCCCGGGTAGGTTGCTGGAGCCAGGCGGTGACGCCTGGCCGAGAGGAATGACTGTCGCGCCGCAAGGCGTACAGAACCCGGCTTATAGGCCGACTCCACCCTCTTCAGCTGTAGGCGTTGCCGCCCGATGGATGTCGGGCGGCACGCCGGCATGGACTAGGCGGGCATGAACGGACGGTTCATGCACGGCCCTTGCCGGTCGCCCGAATCGGGCTGCCAGGAAACGGGCGCCGGAGACAAAAAACCTACCATGATCAAGCACCTTGGAAAGCTTCCTCGAAATCGCTGGAATTTTGGCCACACTGTTGCCTTTCTCCTTGATTCACAAGCAAAAAATCCTTGACAGTCTCAGGGGGCGAGACTATCGTGGGGCCCTGTGTGAAATCGTGGGATTTCGTGGGAGTTCTCGAGGGTCGTGTTCCAGGGCGAGACCGCCATCACTGTCGATGACAAGGGCCGGCTGGCTATCCCGACCGCATATCGGGAACTGGTTGCGGACGCTTGCGCCAATCGGCTGGTGATCACCTACAACCCGTTCGAGTCGGGCTGCCTCTGGCTGTTCCCGCAAGCCGAATGGGAGCGGGTGCGTGACCAGGTCGTTGCCTTGCCGAACGTCAAAGCTGTGCACCGTGCCTTGCAGATGAAGCTGGTCGGTGCGGCGGCGATGGTGGAGCCGGACGGCGCCATGCGCATCCTGCTGCCGGGTAGCCAGCGTACGGCGGCAGGCATCGAGAAGAAGGCGGTATTGCTAGGCATGGGCAACAAGTTCGAGCTGTGGAGCGAACAAGCCCACCTGGCCAAGATCCGCCAGACCATCGGCGAAGACGAAATCAGCGACGACATGGCGGACCTGCGTCTGTAGACCGTGATGGTCCGGCGTGGGATGGATGCGAACAAGAGCGGGAGTGCGGCATGGCTGAGCGTCAGCACATCCCGGTGATGCTGAATGAAGCGGTGGAGGGTCTCGCCGTGCGGGCAGGCGGGCGTTATCTGGATGGCACCTTCGGACGCGGCGGTCACGCTCGCGCGGTGCTGTCGCGCCTGGGGCCCGATGGCCGCCTGCTGCTGATGGATCGCGATCCGCAGGCCATCGATACCGCGCAAAGCGCGTTTGCCAACGATCCGCGCGTGTCGATCCGTCACGCGAATTTCTCCATGCTGGCCGAATGGGATGCAACAGCGGCGGGTTTGGATGGCGTGCTGCTGGATCTCGGGGTGTCCTCGCCACAGCTGGACGAAGCCTCCCGCGGCTTCAGCTTCCTGGCCGATGCACCGCTGGATATGCGCATGGACCCGACGCAAGGCGAAAGCGCGGCGGATTTTCTCCAGTTCGCCGATGAGCGCGAAATCGCCGACGTGCTGTGGCTGTACGGTGAAGAGCGCTTCAGCCGCAAGATCGCCCGTGCCATCGTCGAGCTTCGCAAGGAATCGCCGATTGCGCGTACCGGCGAACTCGCCGCCTTGGTGGAGCGCCTGATTGGCCGGCGCGAACCGGGCAAGCATCCGGCCACACGCACATTCCAGGCCTTGCGCATTCGCGTGAATGGCGAATTGGACGCACTGGAGCGCGGGCTCGATGCGGCGCTGGAGCGGCTCAAGCCAGGTGGCCGCATGGCAGTGATCAGTTTCCACTCGCTGGAAGACCGCATGGTGAAGCAATTCATCCGCGATCATTCCGGCCGCGTGCAGGGCAGCCGCCGCGGTCCGCCGGTCGCAGCGGCACCCGCCAGGCTGGCGGCCGTGGGCAAGGCGCAGTTCCCCTCCGAGGCCGAGCAGACGGCCAATCCGCGCGCGCGCTCGGCCGTGCTGCGCGTGGCGGAGAAGCTTGCATGAGGGCCGTCGGCATCTTCAGCCTGCTGCTCCTGTTGGCCTCGGTAATGGCTAGCGCGATTGCCGTCGTGTGGACGCGCCACCAGAGCCGTTCGCTGTTCGTGCAGCTTTCGCAGCTGCAGGGCCAGCGCGATGAATTGAATATCGAATACGGCCGGCTCGAACTGGAGCAGGCTACCTGGGCCGAGCCACGCCGCATCGACAGCGAAGCGCGCACCAAGCTCGGCATGTTTGCGCCGCGTCCGCAGGACGTACAGCTGGTGCGGCAGTGAACCGGCAGCAGCCCCCTGGTGCCAAGTTCGCTGCGAGGCGCACAGCTGCCGGTCCTAGTGCGCGCCGACGCATGTCGCTGGTAATCGGCATACTCGGCCTGGCGTCGGCGGGGCTGGTAGCGCGCGCCTTCGATCTGCAGGTGGTGCGCAAGCAGTTCTATCAGGACCAGGGCGACGCACGCTTCCTGCGCGTGATGCCGATCGCCGTGTCGCGTGGCACGATCTTCGATCGCAACGGCGAGCCGCTGGCGGTGTCGACGCCGATGGTGTCCATCACTTGCGTCCCGTCCGAAGTGCTCGACAACGCCGATCGAATTCCCGCATTGGCGCAGGCACTGGGCACCAACGCGGACGAGCTGAAGTCGTATCTGGAGCAGCGCGCCGATCGCGACTTCACCTACCTGCGCCGCCAGATGAGCCCGGATGCAGCCCAGGCCGTGCTTGCGTTGGGCGTTCCCGGCGTAAACGGACAGCGCGAATACAAGCGCTACTACCCTTCGGGCGAAGTGACCGCGCACGTGCTCGGCTTCACCAACATCGATGACCACGGCCAGGAAGGGCTGGAACTGGCTTTTGACAACTGGCTGGCGGGCAAGCCGGGCGCCAAGCGCGTAATTCGCGATCGCATGGGTCGCGTCGTGGAAGACGTGGAGCAGGTGCATGCACCGCAGCCCGGGCAGAACCTCACACTCAGCATCGATCGCCGCATCCAGTTCCTCGCCTATAGCGAGCTGAAAAAGCAGTTGCAGGATCTCGACGCCGATTCCGGTGAAATGGTGGTCCTGGATATACGCACTGGCGAGATTCTCGCCATGGTGAGCTTGCCCACTTACAACCCCAACGCCGTCACCGGCAGTCCGCTCGCGGCGCGCCGTAACCGTGACGTGACCGACGTCGTGGAGCCCGGCTCCACCATGAAGCCGTTCACCATGGCGGCCGGCCTTGCAAGCGGCAAGTACACACCCACTTCGCCGCTGGTGGACACCGGCAACGGCCACTGGATGTTCATGGGCAAGGACATCCGCGACGTGGAGTCCGGCGGCAACGGCCTGCTCACCCCCACCGGCGTGCTCACCAAGTCCAGCAACATCGGCGCGGCCAAGATCGCGTTGTCGCTGGATACCAAGTTCGTCTATGACACCTATCGCGCGTTCGGCTTCGGTGAAAGCACCGGCAGCGGCTTCCCCGGCGAATCGGCCGGATTCCTGCGCCCAGGCCGAAGCTGGCGTCCGATCGAAAAAGCGACCATGGCCTATGGCTATGGCCTCAACGTCACGCCATTGCAACTGGCTGTTGCCTACGCCACGTTGGCCGACGGCGGCATCATGCATACGCCCACCTTCATCAAGGGCGGCGGCGAGGCAGGCAAGCAGGTCGTCTCGCCAACCATCGCGCGGGAACTGGTGGACATGCTGGAGACGGTGACGGCACCGGGCGGTTCGGCCACCCGCGCGCAGATCCCCAACTACATCGTCGCCGGCAAGACCGGTACGGCGCATTTGGCCTCGGCCGGTGGCTACGCCAAGAACAACTACAACTCCTTGTTCGCCGGCATCGTGCCGGCCACCGATCCGCGCCTGGTCGGTGTGGTGGTGGTCAACAACCCCAAGAAGAACGCCTATTACGGCGGCGTGGTTTCCGCGCCGGTATTCCCGCTGGTGATGACCGGCGCGCTGCGCTTGCTTGATATACCGCCGGACAACATCGGGCGCTGGTATGTCGGCGGTCCGCTGCAGGCTGGCGGGGGCCTGGCTGGTACCGCACCGGCGCAGAGTGCGCAGGACGATCAATCCGCGGTGGAGGCCGTCGAGCCATGAGCGGCCAGCGCCTGGATCATTTGCTGCAAGGCATCGCCGAGACGAAGGCCACGGGGCCTGTTGTCGTTTCCGGGCTTGCGCTCGATTCGCGCAAAGTACAGCGCGGCGACGCGTTTTTTGCGCTGCGCGGTACGCGTGGCCATGGCATCGAATTCGTGCAGGGCGCGGTGCAGCGCGGCGCCAGCGTGGTGCTGGCCGAAGCCCCTGCGCCGGCGGGCCTGCAAGACCCGGGTGTGCCGGTGCTGTGGATCGATGGCTTGCACACCTTTGTCGGCGAAATTGCCGCGCGCTTCTTCGGCCGCCCGTCCGAAGCGATGTGCGTGATCGGCGTCACTGGTACCAACGGCAAGACTTCCACCGTGCAATTGCTGGCGCAGGCGCTGGATCATCTAGGGTCTCGCGCCGCCACCATCGGCACTCTGGGTGCAGGCCTGCATGGGCACCTGCGCGAAGGTGAACGCACCACGCCGGATGCGATCGCCGTGCAGCAGCTGTTCGCCGAATTCCGTCGTGATGGCGCTACCCACGTGGCGATGGAAGTGTCATCGCATGCGTTGGAGCAGGGGCGCGTCGCCGCTACCGCGTTCGAAGTGGCGGCCTTTACCAACCTCACGCGGGATCACCTCGACTATCACGGCAGCATGGATGCCTACGGTGCCGCCAAGGCCCGGCTGTTCGCATGGCCGGGGCTGAAGGCGGCCGCGATCAACGTCGATGACGCCTTTGGCCGCGAGTTGGTGCGCAAACTGCCGGCCGGGGTGCGCGCATGGCGACTGAGCAGTGCTGGCGATGGGGAGGCCGACATCGTGGCCAGCGACATCGTCACTTCCGCGGAGGGCACGGCCTTCGTGTTGCGTACGCCGTGGGGCGCAAGGCATATCCGCAGCCACCTGCTCGGCCGCTTCAACGTGGCCAATCTGTTGGCCGTGATCGGTTGTCTTGCCGCGCTGGGCGAATCGTTCGAGCGCATCGCCGCAGCGGTCGAAGCCCTGGAGCCGGTGAATGGCCGCATGAACCGCATCGGCGGCCTGCAAGGGCTGCCGCTGGTGGTGGTTGATTACGCGCATACGCCCGATGCGCTTGAGCAGGCGCTGAAGTCGCTGCGTGCGCATTGCGATGCGAGGCTGATCTGCGTGTTCGGCTGCGGTGGCGAGCGTGATGCGGGCAAGCGTCCTGAGATGGGCGAAATCGCCGAGCGTCTGGCTGACGTCGCGATCGTCACCGATGACAACCCGCGCGGCGAAGACGGTGACGCCATCGTCGCGCAGATTCTGGCCGGCATGGCTCGGCCGCAGGCAGCCACCGTACTGCGCGATCGCGAAGCGGCGATCCGCGCGGCACTGGAAATAGCGCGTACCGGAGATGTTGTGTTGATTGCCGGCAAAGGCCACGAAACCTACCAGGAGAGCGCCGGCGGCAAGCGTGCGTTCGATGACATGGCGGTAGCGCGGATTGCGCTGGGAGCACGCGCATGATGCGGCTGAGCGCCATCGCCATGTGGACGCACGGACAGTTGCACGGCGCCGACGCCGAAGTGACCGGCGTGGAAATCGATTCGCGCAAGGTCAAGCCGGGCGATATGTTCGTCGCGTTCAAGGGCGAGCGTGTGGATGGCCATAATTATCTCGCCGATGCAAAAGCGCGCGGCGCCGTGGCCGCCCTGGTCGAACATCGGGTGGAAAGCGAGCTGCCGCAGGTCGAAGTCGAGAGCGCCGAACTGGCGCTGGGCGATCTGGCCAGTGCGGTGCGCGCGCAGCGCAATGCGCGGGTGATCGGCATTACCGGTTCGAACGGCAAGACCACGGTGAAGATGCTCACTGCCTCGATCCTGTCGCTGCACGGCCGCACGCACGTAAACACCGGCAGCTTCAACAACGAGATCGGTCTTCCGCTCACGCTGCTGTGGATGCCAGAAGATGCCGAATATGCCGTGCTCGAAATGGGCGCCGGCAAGCCTGGCGACATCGATTATCTGGCTGCCATCGCCAGGCCCGATATCGGCCTCGTCAACATCATCGCGCCCGCGCATCTTGAGCGGATGGGTACGATCGAGATGGTGGCGGAAACCAAGGGCGCGGTGTATCGCGCGCTGCCGGCCGATGGCGTGGCGGTGATCAACGCCGACGATGCCTTCGCCAGCTTTTTCATGGGTCTCGCCGGAGGGCGGCGCGTACTGCGCTTTGGCCTGGATCACAAGGCCGATGTCGGTGCGGAAATCCTGGAGCAGCGCGTCGACGGTTCGCGTTTCGTGCTGAGTACGCCGCACGGTGATGCCGAAGTGCAACTGCCGCTGCCGGGCCGCCACAACATCGCCAATGCCCTCGCCGCTAGTGCGGTTGCGTTGGCCCTGGAGGTTCCGCTCGACACCATCGTTGCGGGGCTGGCGCAAGCGAGCGCCGTCGAAGGACGCCTCAACCGCATCACGATGCCGGAAGGCTGGACGCTGGTCGACGATAGCTACAACGCCAATCCGAGTTCCATGCACGCGGCGATCGATACGTTGGCGCTGGCTGCGGGCGAGCGTTGGCTGGTGCTGGGCGACATGGCCGAGCTGGGCGCGGATGCGCGCGCGCTGCACGCCGGCGTCGGGCGCCATGCGCGTGAGCGCGGCATCGATCGGCTGTTCTCGGTCGGGCCATTGAGTGCGGCGGCGGTCGAAGCCTTCGGGGCGGGCGGCAATCATTTCGCCAATAAAGCCGCCCTGATCGATGCCCTGCGCGCCGAATTGCGCGCCGGCGTCACTTGCCTGGTAAAGGGCTCGCATTCGGCGGGCATGGAACAAGTCGTGGTTGCGCTCAAGAACGGTCCAACGAAGGAGGGCGCACACGATGCTGCTTGAACTGGCCGAATGGTTCGCACGGCATTTCGCCACGCCGCACCTGTTCCAGTACATCACCTTCCGCACGATCATGGCGGCGCTCACCGCCATGGCGATGTCGCTGTTGTTCGGTCCCGCGCTGATCCGCAAGCTCGCCGCGCTCAAGGCCGGCCAGGTGGTGCGCAAGGAAGGCCCGCAGTCGCATCTGTCGAAGGCCGGTACACCCACCATGGGCGGTGTGATGATCCTGCTGTCCGTGGCCGTTGCCACTTTGCTTTGGGTCGATCTGAACAACCGCTATGTGTGGCTGGTGTTGCTGGTGCTGCTTTGCTACGGCGCGATCGGTTTCTACGACGACTACCGCAAGCTGGTGCTCAAGGACAGCCGCGGCCTCGCGTCGCGCTGGAAGTATTTCTGGCAGTCGGTGTTCGGCGTCGGCGCGGCGTGGTTTCTGTTTCACACCGCCAATCTGCCTTCGGAAACGGCGTTGTACGTGCCGCTGTTCAAACACGTGGCCGTCCCGTTGGGTGCGTTTTTCATCGTGCTCGCCTACTTCATGATCGTGGGCTTTTCCAATGCGGTGAACTTGACCGACGGTCTGGACGGCCTGGCGATCATGCCGACGGTGCTGGTCTCGGGCGCGCTGGGCATCTTCGCGTATCTCGCCGGCAACCGCGTGTTCTCCGAATACCTGGGGATTCCCTCCATTCCCGGCGCGGGCGAGCTGGCGATCTTCTGCGGCGCGCTGTCCGGTGCCGGCCTCGGATTCCTCTGGTTCAACACCTATCCCGCGCAGGTATTCATGGGCGATGTGGGGGCGCTGGCCATCGGCGCGGCGCTGGCGGCGATCGCGGTGATCGTGCGGCAGGAAATCGTGCTGCTGATCATGGGCGGCGTATTCGTGATGGAAACGGTGTCGGTGATGATGCAGGTCGCCAGCTTCAAGATGACCGGCAAGCGCATCTTCCGCATGGCGCCGATTCATCATCACTTCGAATTGAAAGGCTGGCCCGAGCCCCGGGTCATTGTGCGGTTCTGGATCATCAGCGTGGTGCTGGTGCTGATTGGCTTGGCGACGTTGAAGGTGCGCTAGACGATGTTCGGTTTCGATACCACTCAGGCAAAGCGCCGGCAGGGCCCGCGCGGCAAGTTCGACTTGCTGCTGCTGGTGGCCCTGGTCGGCCTTGCCTGCGTGGGCGTGATCATGGTGACGTCCAGTTCGATCGCCGTGGCCGACAGCTCGCACATGGGTGAGTTCTACTACCTGAAGAAACAACTGCTGTTTCTCGCGATCGGCATCGTGGCAGCGGGAGTTGCCATGCGCACCGAACTGAAGGAGCTGGAAAAGCACGCGTTCTTCCTGATGCTGGTGGCCTTCATCATGCTGTTGGCGGTGTTCGTCCCACACTTAGGGATGAAGCTCAATGGCGCAAGGCGCTGGCTCAACCTGATCGTGACCTCGTTCCAGCCGGTCGAGGCGGTGAAGCTGATCCTGGTGGTGTATCTGGCCAGCTACCTGGTGCGTCATCGCGAGAGCATCGAAACGCGCTTCCTGGGGTTGATCAAGCCGCTTGCGGTGTCTGGTGTCATGGTGCTGCTGCTGCTGGCGCAGCCCGACTTCGGTTCGGCCACCTTGATCATCGCTGTCACCATCGGCATGGTGTGGCTGGGCGGCGCGCGACCGATCTTCCTGTTCCTGATGGGCCTGCCGCTGATGCCGCTGTTGGCGATAGCGGCGACCAGCGAAAGCTATCGCATGAAGCGGCTGACGTCGTTTCTCAATCCGTGGGCGCATCCGTTCGACGACGGTTTCCAGCTGACCCAATCGCTGATGGCGGTCGGCCGCGGCGAGTGGACCGGCGTGGGCCTGGGTTCGAGCGTGTTGAAATTGTCGTATCTGCCCGAAGCGCATACCGACTTCATCTTCGCGGTCATCGGCGAAGAGCTGGGTCTGGTCGGCATCATCGCGGTGATGAGCCTGTTCGCGCTGGCCGTGTGGCGTGGCTTGCACGTGGGCCTGAAGGGGGTGGAAATCGGTCAGCGTTTCGCCGGCTATATCGCCTTCGGCATTTCCTTGATGCTTGGCTTGCAGACGATGGTGTCGATCGGCGTGAACCTGGGAGCGCTGCCGACCAAGGGGCTGACCTTGCCACTGATCAGCTATGGCGGTTCCTCGATCGTGCTGACTTGCGCGATGGCGGGTGTGCTGCTGCGCGCGACCTTCGAGATCTATCGCGCCCTGGACGCGCGGCAGATGGCTACACGCATGCCGGCGGCGGCAGTACCTGATGCCAACCCCACCAACGCGCGTGAGCGCGAGGCAGCGGCAGCATGAGCGCACCCGCACCCGTGCTGATCATGGCCGGCGGTACCGGCGGCCACATTTTCCCCGGCCTGGCCGTGGCCGAGACCTTGCGTGCGCAAGGCGTGCCGGTAGTGTGGCTGGGCGCGGAAGGCGGCATGGAAACCAAGGTGGTGCCGGCCCATGGCATCGAGTTGCACACCATTGCCGTGGGCGGTTTGCGCGGCAAAGGCCTGAAGACGCGTTTGCTGGCACCGTGGATGCTGCTGCGTGCGCTGTTGTCATCGCTGGCTGTACTGCATCGGTTGCAGCCGCGCAGCGTGCTTTCGATGGGCGGTTACGTGGCCGGTCCGGGTGGTGTTGCCGCGCGCCTGCTGCGTCGTCCGTTGCTGGTGCACGAACAGAATCGCGTGGCCGGTTTCACCAATCGCAAGCTGGCACGGCATGCACGCCGCGTGATGGCAGGTTTTGCCGATGCATTAGCCAATGCGGAGTGGGTAGGGAACCCGGTGCGCGCCGCGATAGCCTCCCTGCCGGCACCCGCGCAGCGCATGGCCGAACGCACCGGCAAGCCGCGCCTGCTGGTGCTCGGTGGAAGTCTTGGCGCGCGCGCCCTGAATACCTCGGTGCCGCAGGCGCTGGCGCAAATGGCGGCCGAGCAGCGGCCGGAAGTGCTGCATCAGTGTGGCAATCGGGGCATCGATGAGGCGCGCAACGCTTACGCCGAAGCCGGTGTGGAAGCGCGCATCGTGCCTTTCATCGAAGACATGGCCGGAACCTATGCATGGGCCGATCTGGCCGTATGCCGCGCAGGTGCATTGACATTGGCCGAACTCACGGCCTGCGGGCTGGGTGCCGTGCTGGTGCCGTTCCCGCACGCGGTGGACGACCACCAGACGCGCAACGCCGAGGCACTGGTCGCTGCCGGTGCCGCTGAATTGATCCAGGAACGCGATTTGAAGACGAAAGACTTGGCGCAGCGTTTGACTGCGCTGTTGGGAGAGCGCGCCAAGCTGTTGGCGATGGCGACCGCGGCACGCACCTTGGCCAAGCCCGATGCCGCCGCTGACATCGCGCGCGCCTGCGTGGAGGTGGCCGCATGACGCCGCGTCGCCTGCTTGCCCACGAAGACCTGATGAGCACCTTCCGCCGCGTGCACTTTATCGGCATCGGCGGTGTGGGCATGAGCGGCATCGCCGAAGTGCTGCACAACCTTGGCTACGCCGTGTCCGGTTCGGACCGCAGCGAGTCGCCGACCGCACAACGCCTGCGTCAGCAGGGTATAGATGTGCGCATTGGCCATGCCGCCGCGCATATCGGTGATGCCGATGTCGTGGTTACGTCCAGCGCAATCAAAAGCGACAACCCGGAACTGATCGCCGCGCGCGAAGCGCGCATCCCGGTCATTCCGCGCGCGGAAATGCTGGGTGAGCTGATGCGTTTCCGCCGTGGCATCGCCATCGCCGGCACGCACGGCAAGACCACCACCACCAGCCTCGTCGCCAGCGTGCTGGCCGAAGCCAACTACGATCCCACCTTCGTGATCGGCGGCCAGCTCAATGCCGCCGGCGCAAATGCGCGGCTGGGCACCGGCCAGTACCTGGTGGCGGAGGCTGACGAATCGGACGGTTCGTTCCTGTTGCTGTCGCCGGTGATTGCGGTGGTGACCAACATCGATGCCGATCATCTGGAAAATTATCAGGGCGATTTCGCCTTGGTGCGCAAGGCATTTTCGGATTTTCTGCACCGTCTGCCGTTCTATGGCCTTGCCGTCTTGTGCGTGGACGACCCGGAAGTGGCGGAGCTGGCCAAACTCACCGCGCGCCGCGTGATGACCTATGGCATCGACTCCGAGCATGCCGATGTGCGCGCCGCCAATGTGCGCCAGCAAGGCTTCGAAATGCATTTCGACCTGCTGCTGCCGGGCATGCACGAGCCGATTTCGGTCACGCTGAATCTGCCGGGCCGGCACAATGTGCTCAATGCCCTGGCGGCTGCGTCGATCGGTTGGCAGCTTGGCGTGGAAGCCGAGGCCATTGCGCATGCCCTGCAGCATTTCCAGGGCGTGGGCCGTCGCTTCCATCGCCGCGGCGAAATCGCCATCGACCAAGGCAAGGTGATGCTGGTCGATGACTATGGCCATCATCCGCGCGAGCTTGCCGCCGTTTTCGCGGCGGCGCGTGGCGGTTGGCCGGATCGCCGCCTGGTGGTGGGCTTCCAACCGCATCGCTACAGCCGTACTCGCGACCTGCTCGACGACTTTTCCAAGGTGCTGGCGGAAGCGGACGTGCTGGTGCTGACCGAGGTCTATCCGGCCGGCGAGGCGCCGATCGCGGGCGCTGACGGCCGCGCTCTGGCGCGTGCGGTGCGTGCGCGCGGCAAGGTTGATCCGGTGCTGATCAGCCATCCGCGCGAATTGAAGGACACCTTGCCGGCGCTTTTGCGCGACGGCGATCTGCTGCTGCTGCTTGGCGCTGGGGATATCGGTACCGCCGCGGTGGAACTGGCGCAGGCGGGTTCCTTGAGGACGAACGAAACATGAGAAAGATCAACGATCCCGCCCAATTTGGACGCGTCGCCGTGGTAATGGGCGGCAGCTCGGCCGAGCGCGA
This sequence comes from Dyella flagellata, assembly GCF_030160275.1. GTDB lineage: Bacteria > Pseudomonadota > Gammaproteobacteria > Xanthomonadales > Rhodanobacteraceae > Dyella_B > Dyella_B flagellata. The sequence goes on along the minus strand of NZ_BSOA01000052.1, from coordinate 78,883 downwards.
GGTGTCGCTCGACTCCGGCCGCAACGTACTGGCCGCGCTCCAGGCGCGCGGGGTGGATGCGCACGCGATCGACGGCATTCCGGCCTTGCTGGACGCCCTGCGGGCCGGCCATTTCGCGCGCGTGTTCAACATCCTGCACGGCCAGCACGGCGGCGGCGAAGATGGCGTGCTGCAAGGTGCGCTGGAATCGCTGCATGTGCCGTACACCGGTTCGGGTGTGCTGGGTTCCGCACTGTCGATGGACAAGACCCGTTCCAAGCGCGTGTGGCAATCGCTAGGTCTGCCGACGCCGAAATTCGTGCCGCTGCCGCGCGGTGCGGATGTATACGCCGCGGCGAAGCAAATCGGCTTTCCCTTGATCGTGAAACCATCTTGCGAAGGTTCCAGCGTCGGCGTGACACGCGTGTTCCAGGAAAAAGACCTGGATGCCGCCGTGGCGCTGGCAGAGAAATATCCCGGCGACCTGCTGATGGAAGCGCTGATCGAGGGCGACGAGCTTACCGTCGGCATCCTCGGCCGGCAGGTGCTGCCGAGCATCCATATCGTGCCCAAAGGCGCCTTCTACGATTACAACGCCAAGTACGTGGCGGAAGACACGCGTTATATCTGTCCCGGCCTGGAAGGCGAGAGGGAGGCCTCGTTGCGCGCGCTGACATTGGAAGCTTTCGATGCGCTGGGATGCCACGGCTGGGGCCGCGTCGATGTGATGCGCGATACCCAGGGCCGCAACTGGTTGCTCGAAGTGAACACCGCGCCGGGCATGACTTCGCATTCGCTGGTGCCGAAGGCGGCGGCGGTATCGGGCATCGACTACCAGGAGCTGTGCTGGCGAGTGTTGGAAACCAGTTTCAGGGAGGAGCAATGAGGGGAAGTATTCGCCTCGTCGCCTGGTGCCTGGCCATCGCGCTGGTGGTCTTGCCGATCGTCGGCGTGTTGCGCGGCTGGTTTGCCGCCGACCGCTGGCCGGTTACCCAGCTGACGGTGCAGGCCGAGTTCAAGCACGTGAGCGCGGAACAGATTCGTGCCGCCGTGCTGCCGCGCCTGGGCAAGGGCTTTTTTGCCTTGAATCTTGATGGCGTGCAGAAGGCGGTTGCGGCGCTGCCGTGGGTGGAATCGGTGGAAGCCAGCAAGCGCTGGCCAGACGCACTGCTGCTGCGCGTGTACGAGCGCGAGCCGTTCGCGCGCTGGAATGCCAACCAGTTGATCAGTCGCGAAGGCAAGGTGTTCAGCGTGCCGGACGCGGCCGATTACAACCAGCTTCCCGATCTGCGTGGCCCGGAAGATCACCTCGCCGAAGTGGTGAGCTTCTTCGCGGACGTGCAGAAGGCGTTCGCCGGCGAGCATCTGAAGGTCGCCGGCGTCACGCTCACCGAGCGGGGCAGCTGGAGCGTGAGCACCGACACCGGCGCGCAGATCGTGATCGGCGATCGCAGCCAGGCGGGCCGCCGCCTGCGCCGCTTCCTCGACGTGTATCCGCAGCTGGCTGCCGGCCACGGCCAGGGTTTGGAGTACGCCGACCTTCGTTACACCAACGGCTTTGCCGTGAAATGGCCGCCAGCGACGGCCGCCCCGACCGCCGGAGGCACGCCACGCACATGAAAGGCAAGAACGAAAAGCAATTGGTAGTGGGCCTGGACATCGGCACTTCGAAAGTGGTGGCGATCGTGGGCGAGTACGAACCGGGTGAGCCGATCGAAGTGATCGGGATCGGTTCGCACGTCTCGCGCGGCATGAAGCGCGGATCGGTAGTGGATATCGAATCCACCGTGCACTCGATCCAGCGCGCGGTGGAAGAGGCCGAGCTGATGGCCGGCTGCGACATCCGTTCGGTGTACGCCTCGATCTCCGGCAGCCACCTGGAAACGCGCAACTCGCACGGCACGGCGGCGATCCGTGATCGCGAAGTCGCGCCAGGCGACTTGGAGCAGGTGCTGGAAGCGGCGAGCGCGGTGGCGATCCCGGCCGACCGCAAGGTCTTATATAAGGAGTCGCAGGAGTACCGCATCGATGGCCAGGACGGCATCCGCGCGCCGGTGGGCATGAGCGGCGTGCGCCTGGAAGCTTCCGTGCATCTGGTGACCGGCGCCGCCGCGGCGGTGCAGAACATCAGCAAATGCATCCAGCGTTGTGGCCTGTCGGTCGACGAACTGGTGCCCTCGGCGGTAGCCAGCGCCAAGGCTGTGCTGACCGATGACGAGCGCGAACTGGGCGTGTGCCTGGTCGACATCGGTGCGGGTACGACGGATATCTCGATCTACACGCAGGGCGCGATCCGCTACACCAAGTCGCTGCCGGTGGGGGGTGACCAGGTCACCAATGACATCGCTTACGGCGTGCATACGCCGACCGCGCATGCGGAGGAGATCAAGATCAAGTACGCCTGTGCTTTGGCTCAGCTCGCGCACGCGGAAGAAACCATCCAGGTACCCAGCGTGGGCGATCGCCCGCCGCGCCGGCTGGCGCGCCAGTCGCTCGCGCAGAGCGTGCAGGCGCGCTACGAGGAAATTTTCGAGATGGTGCAGGACGAATTGCGCCGCTCCGGCTACGACAGCCTGGTTGCGGCGGGCGTAGTGCTCACGGGTGGTGCGTCACGCATGGAGGGCGCATTGGAACTGGCCGAGGAAATCTTCCACAAGATGGTGCGCATCGGCGTGCCGCAACACGTGATGGGCCTGGGCGAGGTGATCGCCAACCCGTTGCACTCCACCGGGGTGGGGCTGTTGTTGCACGGCGCGCGCTCCGGCGGCATGCGCGGTAGCAGTCCGGCCGGTGGCAGCGTGGGCGGCCTGGTCGACAAGCTGCGTACCTGGATCACCAAGAATTTTTAGAAAGCAAAGGGTTAGGCCGCGCAGGAAAGAGCGGCCCGGGCGAATGGAGGTTCGCTCACCACCGCGGGAAGACAGGAGTCGCACCGCGGTTACAACGACAACGAAAGCTCTACGGAGGACGGGAAATGTTTGAACTGGTCGAAAAACTGGCACCGAATGCGGTGATCAAAGTCATTGGCGTGGGTGGCGGCGGCGGCAACGCGGTCGCGCACATGCTCAACTCCAACATCGAAGGCGTCGAATTCGTGGTGTGCAACACGGATGCACAGGCCATGAAGGGTTGCGGCGGGCGTATGCACCTGCAACTGGGCGCCAACGTCACCAAGGGCCTGGGCGCCGGCGCCAATCCGGAAGTGGGCCGCCAGGCCGCGCTGGAAGACCGCGAGCGCATCGAGGAAATGCTCGAAGGCGCGGACATGGTGTTCATCACCGCCGGCATGGGCGGCGGCACCGGCACCGGTGCGGCTCCGGTCGTAGCCCAGCTGGCGAAAGAGAAGGGCATTCTGACGGTTGCCGTGGTTACGAAGCCGTTTCCGTTCGAAGGCCGCCGCCGTATGCAGGTCGCCCTGAAGGGCATCGAGGATCTGTCGCAGCACGTCGATTCGCTGATCACGGTACCGAACGAGAAACTGCTTTCGGTGCTGGGTCGCGAAGTGACCCTGCTCAACGCGTTCAAGGCCGCCAACGATGTGCTGCTGGGCGCAGTGCAGGGCATTGCCGATCTGATCACGGCGCCGGGCCTGATCAACGTCGACTTCGCCGACGTGCGCACGGTGATGAGCGAGATGGGGCTTTCGATGATGGGCTCGGGTACCGCCCGTGGCGACGATCGCGCCCAGGCGGCGGCGGAAGCGGCGATCAACAACCCGCTGCTGGAAGACGTCAACCTCAATGGCGCTTGCGGCATCCTGGTGAACGTCACCGCCGGTCCGAACCTCACCATGCGCGAGTTCGACGAAATCGGCCGCATCATCCACGACTTCGCCAGCGAAGACGCCACGGTGGTGATCGGCACCTCGCTGGACCAGGAAATGCAGGACGACGTGCGCGTGACGGTGGTGGCCACCGGCCTCAATCGTGCCACCGCCCGCCAGCCGGTCCGCCAGGCCGCGGCCCAGCAGGTGGAAATGCGCCAGCGTCCGCGCCCGATGGTGCTGCGTACCGGTACCGGCAACGAAGTGGTGGATTACGCGCACCCAGAAGGGGTGGCCAGCAATCCGCGTGGCGGCGAAGGCCCGGCCAAGAGCGCCGATCCCAGCTTCGACTACCTGGACATCCCCGCCTTTTTGCGCCGCCAGGCTGACTAAGAGGCGCCGCCACGGGCGTTAGGAGAGAAAAAAATGTAAAAAAGTGTGAGCCGCATGAACTAACGACGCATTAACTTGTCAGTGTTCCCTGTGCCGGGCGAGGAGGGTATCCTCTTCAGTCCGCTGCCTGATTGCCGCCGGGGTACCGGCAGCGAGGAAGGGGGGCATCCAACTGATGTCGGCTGGCGTCGCGTTCGCGCGTTGAATGCGATAGGCAGTGCGAGCTTAAGGATGGCGCACGATTGGCCGTGTGGAGCCGGATTCCATGCTGCCGATCCAAAATCCCGTTGCCGGATCTTTCCCGTCCCCGGCGCGGGGTTTTGTGTCGAATCGCAAGTGCTTGTTTTGCCTATAGTGCTTGCAGCATCGGGATGCGAATGACTCGCATTATTTGATGAAAGGAAAATGAAGGATTGACCGTTCAGTACGGTACGGTTTGTTTTTCCGCAGGTTAAGACTGTGTTAGCATCCCAGCACAAATTGGCTGCTGCCCCTATAGGTACCCAATAAATGATTAAGCAGCGTACGTTGAAGAACATCATCCGTGCCACCGGCGTCGGGCTGCATACCGGCGATAAGGTCTACATGACGTTGCGTCCGGCGGCGCCGAACACAGGCATCATCTTCCGTCGTACCGATCTCAATCCGCCGGTGGAAATCCACGCGCGTCCCGATCATGTGGGCGACACGCGTTTGTCCACCACGCTGGTCAACGGTGACGTGCGTGTTTCGACCGTGGAACACCTGCTATCGGCCATGGCGGGCCTGGGCATCGACAACGCGTATGTCGACCTGTCCGCGCCGGAGGTGCCGATCATGGACGGCAGTGCCGGTCCGTTCGTCTTCCTGCTGCAATCGGCAGGCATCGAAGAACAGTCCGCGCCCAAGCGCTTCATCCGCATCAAAAAGCCGGTGAAGGTGCAGGAAGGCGACAAGTGGGCCAGTTTCGAGCCATTTGAAGGCTTCAAGGTGGGTTTCTCGATCGAGTTCAATCACCCGATCATTTCCAAGCGCACCTCACGCGCGGAGATCGATTTCTCCACCACCTCGTTCGTCAAGGAAGTGAGCCGCGCACGTACCTTCGGCTTCATGCGCGACATCGAGATGCTGCGCGAACACAATCTCGCGCTGGGCGGTTCGATGGATAACGCCGTGGTGCTCGACGACTACCGTGTGCTCAATGAGGACGGTCTTCGCTACGAAGACGAATTCGTCAAGCACAAGATCCTCGATGCAATCGGCGATCTGTACTTGCTCGGCCACAGCCTGATCGGCGCTTACTACGCGCATAAGTCCGGGCATGAGCTCAACAACAAGTTGCTGCGCGCACTGATGGCCGATGCCACGGCATGGGAAGAAGTGAGCTACCAGGACGACCCGGCCACCGCCCCGATCTCCTACGCGCATCCCGCCCAGGCGATCTGATCCAGGGCGCTTAAAAAGCCGATCCCTACCCCCTAGACCGGGCCCTTTGGGCCCGGTTTCTTCATTTTTGTGATGTTCATCACACTTTTATCGTCCTCAGGTTCACGTTATGACCACGAGGGATACAGGCCGGGATGGGGTGAGCCATGGTATAAAACCGCTTCCGCAGCGGGGTGGGCGGCTGTCCGCCTGTTCCCGAACCGAAGCGTCTTTAGCTCAGGGCGTGGCGGAAGAGCTGGAGTCAGCAGTTTCGGCGACGGACGCCAAAGCCAGGAACATGGCCCGTAATTCGGGATCTTGGATGGAACCCGCGGCTGCCTTCAGGTGAAGGGCTGCGGCGGGCGAAAGCGGTTTTGATTGCTCCGGCTGTGGGTCAGGCGGAGGAAGGGGGGCCACTTTCACGGTGACTGAGCTGGCATTCGCGCCTATGGCGCGTGCGGCGGCGAGGATTTGTGCCTGTTGCAGGCGCAAACGCGAGGCCCAAGCCGGCGAGGAAGCCAGGAAAACCAGGCGATCGTCGCGCCAGTTGGCGAATCTGACCTGCTCGCGCAGGGGCGACGGCAACGTCTGGCGCAATGCGCGGTCCAACGCTTCCAGCTTGCCAGCTTTTCTGGCCAGCGCTGCGACAGGACCGACCTGGGTGATGGGTTGCGGCCCATGACCTGAGCGGTGAGTGGCGGGCACGTCGCGTTGCATCAGTGGCGATAAGAAATTTCAAACCGGAAACGACATGCAGATCATACTCGTCTCACGCGCAGGGAAGGTGCCCAAGACTTTGGACCTCGCCAACTCGCGTTTGCGCTGGCGGGTCTGCTCCATAGGTGCGGCGATCGTGCTGGTATTGGCCGGCATCGGCGCCAGCGTGGCCTTGACGGTGGCCAGTCCCCGTGGCCGTGCGCTGACCGAGATCGACACGCTGCACCGGCAGGTGAAGATGCAGGATCGGCAGCTTGGAGAGTTGCGCGAAGATGCGCACCGCCAACTTGATGCGCTGGCCATCAAGCTGGGACAGCTGCAGGCGCAGGCAACTCGCATCAATGCCCTGGGCGAGCGCCTGGTGCAGGTGGGCAAGCTCGATGGCAATGAATTCAACTTCGACCAGCCGCCGCCGGTTGGCGGTGTGGAAGTCACCGATGGCAGCAGTGCCTATGCACTGCCGCAGACACTGGACGCCGGCATCGACCAGTTGGCGACCCAGTTCCAAACCCAGCAGGCGCAATTGAGCGCGATGCAGAGCCTGTTGCTCAACGCGCGCATCGATTCGAACCTGAAGCCTACCGGCATGCCGGCGGACGGCTACATCTCGTCCTACTTCGGGGTTCGCGCCGATCCCTTCGATGGCCTCGCCGCTCGCCATACCGGCCTGGACATCGCGGTGCCTTATGGCAGTGCGGTCCATACGGTGGCCGAGGGCATGGTTACCTATGCCGGTGTACGTAACGGCTACGGCAACGTGGTGGAAATCGACCACGGTAACGGTTATATGACCCGCTATGCGCACAACAGCAAGCTGCTGGTGCATCCCGGCCAGCATGTGCGCGTGGGCGACGAGATCGCCCAGGCTGGTTCCAGCGGCCGCTCCACCGGCTCGCACGTGCACTTCGAGGTCTGGTATGACGGCCGCGTGCTCAATCCGCTGGCGTACGTCAAGAACCACCGCTGAGCGAGCTTCGCTTTTCCCCGGCGTCACCCTTGAAAGCAGTCGGCCGTACCGCCACCCCTGGACATGGGGAAGTCGTGATTTTCCACGTTTGGGATACCCGGCCGACCCTAGTATTATCAGATCTTTGCCCGGCCGGATTAGCTCCGGCGGGCTTCCCCAGTTTCCTGATCCGGAAGATCGATGCTTAATCGTGCCCTGACGAGCCTCTTTGGCAGCCGTAACGACCGAGTACTGCGCCAGCTGTCCAAAACCGTCGCGCGCATCAATGCGCTGGAGCCTGAGTTGGAGAAACTCAGTGACGAGGCCTTGCGCGGCAAGACCGACGAATTCAAGCAACGCTTAGGCCAGGGCGAGGCGCTGGACAAGCTGCTGCCGGAAGCCTTCGCGGTGGTGCGCGAGGGCGCCAAGCGTGTGCTCGGCATGCGCCATTACGACGTGCAGCTGATCGGTGGCATGGTGCTGCACATGGGCAAGATCGCCGAGATGCGCACCGGCGAAGGCAAGACCCTGGTGGCTACCGCGCCCGTGTACCTCAATGCCCTCGAAGGCAAGGGTTCGCATGTGGTGACCGTCAACGATTACCTGGCCAAGCGCGACGCCGCCCAGATGGGCAAGCTGTACAACTTCCTCGGCATGAGCGTGGGTGTGGTGTATCCGGGGATGGAGCATGCCGACAAGCATTCCGCCTACGCCGCGGACATCACCTACGGCACCAATAACGAATACGGCTTCGACTATCTGCGCGACAACATGGCTCTGTCCAAAGAGCAACGCGTGCAGCGTGGCCTGCACTACGCCATCGTCGACGAAGTGGATTCGATCCTGATCGACGAAGCGCGCACGCCGCTGATCATCTCCGGCCCGGCCGAGGATTCGCCGCAGCTCTACATTGCGGTGAACAAGATCGTGCCGCGCATGACGCGCCAGGAGCTGGAAGATGGTCCAGGCGACTACTGGGTCGACGAGAAGCAGAAGCAGGTCCATCTTTCCGAAGAGGGCATGCAGCACGCCGAAGAGCTGCTGCAGCAGGCGAAGGTCATCGATCCGGAAGGCAGCCTGTACGATGCGCGCAACCTCGCGATAGTGCATCACCTCAACGCCGCATTGCGCGCGAACGCGATCTATCAGCGTGACGTCGACTACATCGTGCGCGACGGCGAGGTGATCATTGTCGACGAATTCACCGGTCGCACGCTGCCGGGCCGCCGCTGGTCCGACGGCCTGCATCAGGCGGTGGAAGCGAAGGAAGGCGTGCCGATCCAGCGCGAAAACCAGACGCTGGCCACGGTGACCTTCCAGAACCTGTTCCGCATGTACAAGAAGCTGGCCGGCATGACCGGTACGGCCGATACCGAAGCCTACGAATTCCAGACGATCTATGGCCTGGAAGTGGTGGTGATTCCCACCCACAAGCCGATGATCCGCCGGGACAACGCGGACATGGTGTTCCTCGGCCAGGACGTGAAATACAAGGCGGTGATCGAGGATATTCGCGATTGCCATCAGCGTGGCCAGCCGGTGCTGGTCGGTACGGCGTCGATCGATGTGTCGGAGCTGCTGTCCAACCTGCTGCGCAAGGAAAAAATCCCGCACGAAGTGCTCAATGCCAAGCAGCACGAGCGCGAGGCGCACATCGTGGCGCAGGCCGGCATGCCCGGCGCCGTCACCATCGCCACCAACATGGCCGGTCGTGGTACCGACATCGTGCTGGGCGGCAGTCTGGAGGCGGCGCAGCATGCGCTAGGCCCGGATGCCGGCGACGCCGAGCGTGCGAACGTAAAAGCCGAATGGCTCAAGCGCCACGAGCAGGTGATCGCCGCCGGCGGTCTGCACATCGTCGGTACCGAACGCCATGAATCCCGCCGCATCGACAACCAGCTGCGCGGCCGCTCCGGTCGCCAGGGCGACCCGGGTTCCTCGCGCTTCTACCTGTCGCTGCAGGACAACCTGCTGCGCATTTTCGGCGGCGAAGGCCTGGTGCGCTGGATGAAGCGCTTCGGCATGAAGGAAGACGAGGCACTGGAAGACCGGATGATCAGCCGGCAGATCGAAAAGGCCCAGCGCAAGGTCGAGCAGCACAACTTCGACATCCGCAAGAACCTGCTCGAATACGACGACGTCGCCAACGATCAGCGTAAAGTCATCTATCGCCAGCGCGACGAGCTGTTGGAAGAGGAAGAGGTTTCCGCGACCATCGCCGATGTGCGCGAGGATGTGGTCAACGACCTCGTGCGCCGCTACGTGCCGGCCGACAGCATCGACGAGCAGTGGGACATTGCCGGTCTGGAGCGCGAGCTTGAAAGCGAGTTCGGCGTTTCGGGCCAGCTCAAGGCATGGCTGGAACAGCAGTCGGAAGCCGATGCCAACACCGTGCTGGAGCATGTGCGCGACCTGGTCAATGAGATGTTCCAGGCCAAGGAACAGCAGATTGGTGCAGAAACCATGCGCCAGCTGGAAAAGCACATCATGCTGAGCGTGCTCGACAACGCGTGGAAGGAGCACCTTGCCAGCATGGATTACATGCGCCAGGGCATCTATCTGCGCGGTTACGCCCAGCAGGATCCAAAGCAGGCGTTCAAGCAAGAGTCCTTCTCGCTGTTCTCGCAGATGCTGGCGCGCATCAAGACCGAAGTGACGCAAATGCTGGCGCGCATCCGTATTCGCAGCGAGGAAGAAGTCGCCGCGATGGAAGCCGAGCAGCAGCGCCTGGCCGAGCGCATGGCGCGCCAGATGCAAGCCTCCGGCGGCGGTGCGCCGGCGGGCGGAGCGCTGCTGGGTATGGAAGCGCCGGCAGCACAGGCTGCGGCAGCTACCATGGAGCCAGCGGCGGCGGGCCCCAAAGTGGGCCGCAATGACCCCTGCCCGTGCGGCTCGGGCAAGAAGTACAAGCACTGTCACGGTCAGCTGAACTGACCTCTGTGCAGGCTGGGATGAAATCCCAGCTTCCAGCTCGATGACGAGGCTGGGATTTCATCCCAGCCTACGCGATCAATCCTCGCCAGGCATCCGCTTGCGATGCGGTTCCGCATCCACCGTGATGTACTGCGGCTCCTCGCCATCCAGGCGCAGGGCGGTGAGTTTGCCACCCCACACGCAGCCGGTGTCGATGCCGTAGACATCCAAGCCGGCGAAGCGGCCAAGCGCCGACCAATGCCCGCAGACGATGCGGGTGTCGCGCTTGCGCATGCCGGGAACTTCGAACCAGGGATACATGCCGGGTTTTTGTGAGCCGGGCGCGCCCTTGCTTTCGAAGTCGATGCGGCCGCTGACGTCGCAAAAGCGCATGCGGGTCAAGGTATTGATCGAGGCACGCATGCGCTCTATGCCTTGCAGGCGGCTGGCCCATGCCGCAGGCCGATTGCCGAACAGATTCTTGAGCAAACGCGGATGCCGTGGGCTGGCCAACTCGCGTTCCACTTCCAAGGCACAGCGCTGTGCCTGTTTCAGCGTCCAGCTCGGCGCCAGGCCCGCGTGCACCATGGTCCAGCCGATACCCTCGTCCAGATGCAGCAGCTTCTGGGTGCGCAGCCAGTCGAGCAGCGTCTGCGCATCCTCGGCGAACAGCACTTCGCGCAGCTCCGGATTCACGCGCGCCTGCGCATCCTGCTTGCGCTGCGCGATGGCCAGCAGGCTGAGGTCGTGGTTGCCGAGCGTGACTATCGCGTTGTCGCGCAATGAATGCACCAGGCGCAGCGTGTCCAGCGACTGCCCGCCGCGGTTGACCAGATCGCCACAGAACCACAACCGGTCCGCTGCCGGATCGAAGCGTAACTTCTCCAGCAAGCGCTTGAGTTCCGGATAGCAACCCTGGACATCGCCGATTGCGTAGGTGGCCATCAGCGATTCGCCTTTGAGGTCTGCCGTGCGCGTGTCATCAACGGGGCCTCGATCAATGCAGCGTGCGGGGAATGGATAGCGTGAAGATCGGGATCGGCGCATCGAAGCGCGTACCGTCGTCGGCCATCATCTGATAGCTGCCTTGCATCGTCCCGACCGCGGTTTCCAGCACGGCGCCGGAGGTGTATTCGTAATCGTCGCCCGGACGCATCCACGGCTGCTCGCCCACCACGCCCTCGCCGAAGACCTCCTCGACCTTGCCATTGGCATCCGTGATGACCCAGTGGCGGGTAAGCAGGCGTGCCGGCAGGAAGCCGGCATTGCGCAGCCTGATCGTGTAGGCGAAAACGTAGCGGTTTTCATTGGGAGCGGACTGGTCAGGGACAAAACGCGTTTGCACCTGCACGTCAATCGTGTAGGGGGACTTGTCTTTCATGCACCCATTGTAGCGGGACTCGGGACCCGGCATTGGGATCCCGCATGGCAAGCTGGGATTGTCATCCAGCCTGCGCGACCTATGTCGGATCCTGGATTTTGGCCAGCGCCACGAAGTCCATGGGCGCCAATACCTCGGCCCGTGCCTTCGGGTCGATCCCCGCCGCCCGAATGGCTTGGGCATCCATCAGTTGCCGCAGCGCGTTGGAAAGTGTCTTGCGGCGTTGCGCGAAGGCTGCCTTGACGATCGCATACACGCGCGCCGGATCGGCGTCATGGCGCGCCTCGGGCGCAAGCGGCACCAGTCGCACGACCGACGAATCCACCTTCGGCGGTGGCCGGAACGCGCCCGGCGGAACGTCGAACAAGGGTTCCACCCGGCAGGCCAGCTGCAGCATCACGGATAGCCGTCCATACACCTTGCTGCCGGGAGGCGCCGCCATGCGATCGACCACTTCCTTCTGCAACATGAAATGCATATCGGCAATAGCCGCTGCATGCTCGACACAATGGAACAGGATGGGACTGGAAATGTAGTAAGGCAGATTGCCGGCAATGCGCAGCCGCGTCACGCCTGCCTGTCGCGCCATCGCGGTGAAGTCCACCTTCAGCACGTCGGAGTGCACGATCGACAGTTCGCCGATGCTGCTTGCCTGTTCCTTGAGACGCGGGATCAGGTCGGTATCCAGCTCGATCGCGGTGAGTTTGCCGGCGGCGCTCAGCAACGGAAAGGTCAGCGCGCCTTCGCCAGGGCCGATTTCAACCACGAAATCGTCCGGACGCGGCGAAATGGCGGCGACGATGCGCTCTATGTAGCGGCGTTCGTGCAGGAAGTGCTGGCCAAAGCTTTTCTTGGGACGGGCTGGGGTGTTCATCATCTTTTGTTGCGGGATGCCAGATCCATGGCCATGCGCGCCGCCGCGATCAAGCTGGCGGGATCCGCCTTGCCGGTGCCGGCAAGGTCGAGCGCGGTACCGTGGTCGACGGACGTGCGAATGAAGGGCAGGCCCAGTGTGACGTTCACGGTGCGGTCGAACGCTTCGCTCTTGAGCACCGGCAAGGCCTGGTCGTGATACATCGCCAACACAGCGTCGTAGCGCGTGCGCTGTGCGGGAACAAACGCCGTATCGGCGGGCAGGGGGCCCAGCAGCTGCATGCCTTGTTGGCGCAGCTTGTTCATCACTGGAATGATCGTTTCGATCTCCTCATGCCCGATGTGCCCGCTTTCCCCGGCATGCGGGTTTAGGCCCAGCACCGCGATGCGCGGTTCGGCGAAGCCGAACTTTGCGCGTAGCTCCTCGTGCACGATGCGCAACGTGCGTTCCAGCGACGCGGCATCGATGGCGGCGGATACTGCGCGCAATGGCAAATGGGTGGTGGCCAATGCCACGCGCAGTTCCGGGCTGGCCAGCATCATCACTACATCAGCGTGGCTGTGCTCGGCAAAAAATTCGGTATGGCCGCTAAAACGGATGCCGGCGTCGTTGATCGAGGATTTCTGCAGCGGTGCCGTGACGACCGCGGCATAGCGTCCGCTCCGACATCCGTCCGCGGCTTCCGTCAGCGCCGCTAGCACGTGTCTGGCATTGCTTGGATCTGGGCGGCCGGGAAGCTCGGTTTCGAGCAGAGGAATATGTCTTACGCGTAGCGTGCCAGGCGGGCGGCATGCGATGTTTTCGCCATCATCGTCCAGCAACTGGATGGCGGCGCCACAACGTTGCGCCGCGCGTTCAAGCAGGCCTCGATCGGTCAGCGCAACGAAATTGGCCGCCAACGCTGTGGCGGCCAATCGGATCAGCAGCTCTGGACCTACACCGGCCGGCTCGCCGGCGGTAAGAGCGAGCCGCGGTAGCGCGAGGCTGTTCACGCCTAACTGCATTGCGCCATTACGACGAAGCCTTGCCGTTGCCGGTGGCGGGTTCTTCCAGCTCCGGCACGAGAATCTTCACGTACGAGCCGGAGCGCAGGTCGCGCAGAAAGTCGTCGTAGGCCTGGTCGGCTTTGCGATTGCCGATGGCCTGGCGTGCCTGGTTGTGTGCGATCTCGCTGGTCATGTCGCTGTTGCGCGTGCCCAGGCGCTGCACAATGTGCCAGCCTTGTTCGCTCTGGAAGGGCTGCGAGACCTCGCCGTCCTTCATGTCCGCCACCTTCTGGCCGATCAGCGTGCCCCAGTCGCCCTGCTGGAACCAGCCCATGTCGCCGCCGGCATTGGCGGTGGTGTCGTCATTGGAGCTGTCCTTCGCCAGCTTGGCGAAGTCTTCGTGCTTATTGACGATGCGGTTGTAGAGATCCTGTATCTTCTGCTGGGCCTGCGTTGGCGACAGCAGCTCGCTGGGACGGATCATGATCTGGCGCGCATGGAACTCAGTCACCATCTGCTTGGACTGCGCGCGCTGGTCCACCAGCTGAAGGATGTGGAAGCCGGTGGGGCCGTGCAGGATGCCGCTGGTCTGACCAGGCTTCAGGCCGCTGATAGTGTCGACGAAGGCCGGAGGCACTTCATCCATGCGGCGCCAGCCGAGATCGCCACCATCCAGCGCGTCCGGGGCGTCGGAGTAGCGGATCGCCGCCGCTTTGAACGGCATGCCGCCTTTGATGGCGGCCAGGGCCTGCTCGGCCTTGTTCTGCGCAGCCTGGATGTCGGCAGCGGAAGCGCCGCCGGGGATGCTGACCTGGATGTGCGCCAGGTGCACTTCACCCGCCTTGTAGGTGGAGCTGTTGAGCAGGTTGTTGATTTCGCTCTCGGTCACCGACACCGAACTGTGCACCACGTTTTCGTGCAGCTTCTGCACCACCAGCTGGTCATGCAATTGCTGGCGATACGCGGCATAGCTCATGCCGCTTTGTTCCACGGCGGCGCGCAACTGCTCAGGCGCCATCTTGTTCTGCGCGGCCACGGACTGCACGGCCTGGTCGACGTCAGAGTCGGAAACGCGAATGCCCTGGTCATCGGCGCGCTGCAGCTGCAGCTTCATCAAGACCAGGCGATCGAGCACCTGCCGGCGCAGCACGTCGATCGGCGGCAGCTGTCCGGGCTGGTTGGCATATTGTTGCTGGATCGCGGCGACGGCGTCGTTCAGCTCGCTTTGCAGAATCACCTCGTCCTCGACGACGGCGACGATGCGGTCGATCGACCCGGAGTTGGAGTCCTGCGGCGCCAGGAACTGAGCCTGGGCCAGCGACGGGATCGCCGTGACGATCGTCAGCAGGACAAACGCAAAAATCTGCTTCATCAGTGAACAGCCTTCTGTCGCCGGAGGCGAAGGGTGGGTAAACGTATGACTCAAAACGCGGCCGCGCTGGCCGCTTTTTTTAAGGGCGCCCGAACCTGCCTGGGCGCGCTTATTGATAGCCAAGGATATCACGCCGCAGCACGCTCTCCGTCTGGCCGCTGAAGGCGCCTAGTCCCTTGAATTCCAACTGGAACATGACCGCGGTATCGCTCCCCGGCGGCTTCTGGCCCGGTGGCAGGGCGCTGATCACGCCGTAATAGCCGGTCACGTAATGGCGGGCCACCAACGCCACCTTTACGCAACAGCCTTCGTACTGCACACCAGCCAGGGCCTCCACCGTGCGCTTGTCCCTCATCGAGTAGGTCCACTCGCCAATCAGGCGCCAGCGTTCCGTGAGCGGATAGACCGTCGAGGCTTGATATTGTTCCAGCAGGCCGCGGCGGAAGCGGTAGGAGAAGTTGAGGACGCCGTCGAAACCCAGCCGGCGCTGCAAGGTGAAGGTGCCAAGGTCGGTCAGCCGGGTGTTCGGGTTCCACAGGTATTCGGTGCTGGCCGTCCACTGGTCGTTGAGCTGGGTGCTGAGCTCGGCGACGTAGTCCGAACCTGTCCAGGGTTTGGCCGCGTTGCAGGTGGCAGCGGTGGCGCCGATGGTCTCGCACAGTAGCGGTTCTATCCGCTGGGGCGTGAAGTAGTGGATCTGGCCAAACGTGGCCGACAGGCGCTCTACACCGCCGTCGTCGAGCAGGCGCGTGGTGACCGCGGCGGTAAGGTTGTTCGCGTTCATCTGGCGATCCGCGCCGGAGTACTGGTTCGGAGCGAACAGCATCCAGTCATCGAACGCCATTGGCGAGGTATCGAACAACGGCAAGTTGTTCTGGTTGCGATACGGCACGTACAGGTAATACAGCCGCGGCTCCAACGTCTGCGTGTAGTGCGTATCGAACAGGTTGGTGCTGCGCTCGAAGATCAGGCCCTGGTCCAAGCTGATGATCGGCAACGAGCGGCTTGGATTGCTTTGCGTGAACGGCGAGACCGGCTTGGCGGCGTTAGGGTCGCTGGGGATGGGAAGGGCGCCGTAATAGCTGTAGCGCTGATAGCCGCTGTCCAGCGAATAGCCAGTATAGCGGTAGGCCAGTTTGGGCCGGATGAACCAGGCGGCGCCCCGGAAATCCGCGTCGACGTAGGGGTACAGGTCGACGCGTGAACCTTCCACCTGGTCGAATTTGTGGAACTTTACCGCTTCGCTGGTCAGGCCGACGTCGTACCAGCGCGCGAACGGGATATCCATGTTGAAGGTGGCGCGCGGCAGGCGCTTGTAGGGTTCCACGCTGTTCGGTTGCGAGGGGTCCACGTTCTGCCACACATCGCCACCAAGCGAAGCGCTCCACCAACTGCCGCCGCCATACAAATAGACGCTTGAGGTCAGCAGTGCGGTGGAAATGCTGAACAGGTCATCGCCAAAGTCGCGCAGGTAGTTCTGGTCCGACGCGCGGTTGATGTTCGTGCTGAGCGACCAGCCCGGCCATAGGCTGGTGTTGTTGACGAAGCGGTACAGGTAGCGCTGCCGGCCTTGTGTATCGATCGAGTCCGAGGTGAGCTTCTGGTCGTTGTAGTTGTCGTGCGGCAGGAACTCCAGCTGGAACTCGCCGCTGCTACGCGGGAACATGTAGCGCACTTCGCCGGACAGCATCGCGCCGCGCAGGCTGTAGTAGCGCGGCGTGAGCGTGGCATCGTAATTGGGTGCCAGGTTGAAGTAGTACGGAATGCGGAACTGGTAGCCGGCGCGGCCAGTGTGCTCGAAGTACGGGTACAGGAAGCCGCTTTGGCGATCGTTGTTGAGTGGGAAGGACATCCACGGGAAATAGAAGAACGGCACCCCGTACATGCTCATGGTGGCGCTGTGCGCCACGCCACGGCCGGAGGTGTCGTCGGTGTCGATCTCCCGGGCGCGCAACTCCCAGATATGTCCACCGACGTCGCAGGTGGAATAGGTGGCCATGGTGTAGCGGTTGCGATCCGCGTCCAGCATTTGGGCCCGCACCGCGGTGCCGTTGCCGTGCGAGTCGAGCAGCTGATAGCGCACGTTGCCGGTTGCCAGCCCGGTGCTGTCGCCGGTGTTACCAGTGATATGGTCGGCCGACAGCAAGTGGGTGGCTTCCTGGTAGCTCACATTGCCGCGGGCGTCGTAATCGGTGCTATCGCTGTTGTAGTCGGCGAAGTCCGCGTGCAACTCCTGGTCGGCGCGGACCGTTTTCACGTGGCCGTTCAGGTGATAGGTGATCTGGTCGGGGCTTTCCACGTGATCGGCCCACACCTGGGTGGTGGCCGAGGCGCGCAGGGCCGAATCCTTGCTCAGGAACGGGTCGTAGAACTCCAGCATGCCGTTGGGCTTGCACAGCGCGAAGTTATCCGGACGGGGGGGGCAGAGGAAGTCACCCAGGGGGCAGACTACTTCCGAGCCGTTCAGCGTGGCCTTCGGGTGCTTGGTCTGTGAGGATGCATGCGCGCCCTGATTGCTGAACAGCGCAGCGGCAGCAGCGATTGCTAGGAGGCGGCGTGGAGGCAGAGAACGCGAGGACGGCAGGCTCTTGGGCTTCACGGAGGCGATCAATCGGCGACGAAGGGGCGTTAAGCTATCAGAAAGGCCCTGTGGACGGCACGCATCTTGGATGAGATATGAATGAGCACAAGCCTTACAAGACCGACGAGGAGTGGCGAGGGAGCCTGGATCCGGCGCAGTACGCGGTCTGCCGTTGCTCGGCCACTGAGCCACCCTTCAGTGGCAAGTGGTACAAGCACAAGGAGGCGGGAACCTATCTCTGCGTGGCCTGCCAAGCACCGCTGTTCGCCTCCGAAACCAAATACGATTCCGGTTCCGGCTGGCCGAGCTTCTTCCAGCCGATCAAGCGCACGGCGGTAAGCCTGGTATCGGACGAGAGCCACGGCATGCGCCGCACGGAAGTGCGCTGCGCGGAATGCGACTCTCACCTGGGGCATGTTTTCCCGGACGGCCCCAAGCCGACGGGGATGCGTTACTGCATCAACTCGGTGGCGCTGGATTTCGCGCCTGACCAGCACACCCGCTCACCCTAGCTCAGACCGGTAGGTTGGGGTGACAAACCCGGCATCGGGCGCCGCATGGACAAAAGCCATTCCAGCCTGGACCTAGTCCATCAGCGCACTAACGTGGGCTCCCACACTGGCCGCCAGCGCCTGCAGGTCGTAGCCGCCCTCCAGGGTGGAAACCAGCCTGCCGCTCGCATGCGCGCGGGCCAGGTCGACCAGCCGCTCGGTGATCCAGGCATAGTCCTCGGTCTGCAACTGCAGATTCGCCAGCGGATCGCGCTGGTGTGCATCGAAACCGGCCGAAACCAGTACGAGCTGCGGCTTGAACGCATGCAGTTTCGGTAGCAGCGCTTCGTTCCAAAGCGCACGGAATTCGTCTGAACCCTCGCCGGACGACAGGGGCGCATTGACGATATTGCCTACCCCCTGTTCTTCCGGACTACCTGTGCCCGGATACAGCGGCTGCTGGTGCGAAGAGATGAACAGGACCCGCGGCTCGCGCTGAAAAATGTCTTGCGTGCCGTTGCCGTGGTGCACGTCGAAATCGGCGATGGCCACCCGCTTCAGGCCATGGGCAGCCAACGCATGCGCAGCGCCCACGGCGACATTGTTGAACAGGCAGAAGCCCATGGCGGTATCAGGGGTGGCGTGGTGGCCGGGAGGGCGCACCGCGCAGAAGGCGCGCGTGGCGCTGCCCGACATCACGGCATCCACCGCGGCCACCAGTGCGCCGGCCGCACGCAAGCCGGCCTCGGCCGAAGCCTGCGACATCAGGGTGTCCTCATCCAGCCGAATCGTGTCTGCGTCCGGCGTTGTCGCAAGGATGCGCTCCACGTGCTCAGGAGTATGGACCCGCAGCAATTGCTCCCGGGTAGCCCGCGGCGCTTCGACGCGGTCCACGCTGGCAAAGCGATCCTGATCCAGCGCCTGCAGCACCGCCTTCAGGCGGGCCGGCGATTCGGGATGACCAAGGCCGGGATCGTGCTGCAGGCAGACCGCGTGGGTAAAAAGCCGCAGCATCTTGTTCAGCTCGCGGGCTTGCGGCGCCGTTCGTGCTGCCAGAGCACCTCGCCATGACCGCTGGCGCGGGCCAACACGCGACACAACACGAATAGCAGGTCGGACAGGCGGTTGAGATAGCGTTGCGCCTGCGGCCGCACGCTTTCCACTCGTCCCAGGGCAATCACTTCGCGTTCCGCACGCCGGCATACGGTGCGCGCCAGATGGCAGCAGGAGGCGGCCATGCCGCCCCCCGGCAGAATGAAATCCTTCAGCGGCGGCAGCGGATCGTTGTAGCGGTCCAGCACCTGCTCCAGGCGATCGATGTCGGCATCCTCGATCATCGCCATGCCGGGAATGCACAGTTCGCCGCCGAGATCGAACAGCTCGTGCTGCACCTGGGTGAGCGTTTCATGCATCTCGGCGTCAAGCCCATCGCAGGCCAGCACCATGCCGATCGTGCTGTTGAGTTCGTCGACAGTGCCGTACGCGTTGACCCGCGCGGAATCCTTCCGGACGCGCGAACCGTCACCCAGGCCGGTGCTGCCGTCGTCACCGGTGCGCGTATAGATTTTCGAAAGCCGGTTGCCCACAGTGGTCCGGCTCTCAGTGCTGCGTCTGGCCGCTGTGCTGCGACAGGCGTGCGAGCTGCACGGCAAGGACATGCAGCACGCCACCCAGGCCCACGTATACCGCGGTGGTTTCAAGGAACGGCAGGTACCAGTCGCCCAGGTTTTCGAACCAGGCCGCAAAGCTCTTCGGCGCCGGCACGTGCGCGCTCAACCAATAGAAGCTGCCGTTGGAGATCACATAGCACGCGTTCTCGCTCACCAGCAGCGCGGCCACGGCCATGCCCAGCGTGGAAAGCTTGATGCCGCGCTGATGCTTGGCCAGCCAGCTGCCGCCGATCCACAGCGCGCCGTAGGCGGCAACCAGGAACCAATAACCGGCCGATACGCAGTAGTGGTCCCAGAAGCTGATGCCCATCCGCGTGATGACCACGTAGTCGACCAGCACCGCCTCGGCCATGAGCAGCGGGAACGCCCAGCGGCCGGTACCGCGCAACCAGAAGCCGGCCAGGAAGAACACGCCCCACGACGCGTCCCAGATATCGTGGTGGAATAGCGACAAATGCACGCGTGTCGCTGCCATAACCAAGGCGAGCGCGGCGAAGATGCCAAAGCGCTGGGTCGAAGTCGTAGCCATGAAGAACTCCGTAGGAAAGCCAAGTGCAAGACGGTGCGAAGACTGCGCAGTTTAGCCCAATGCGGAGGAATTTAAGGAAACTCTGAACTTAGTTCAGAGTTTCCGCGGGCCAGGGAAGGCCCGCCGCAGATCAGGCACGTAAGTGCCTGATCTGGCGTAGCCACGTCCGGGCGTGTACCGGACGCGGCGCGTCTGAAAAAGTCCGTGACGGACTTTTTCAGACCATCGTTATGGGCGCTGCTGGGACATGGACCAGAGCAACCCGTACACCGCGTATCATCCGCGCATGACTATCTCTCCCCCTTTTGCCCCCGAGGGCAACGTGCTGGTGGTCGGCGGTGGCCTGGTCGGCGCCAGCCTGGCGATCGCGCTGGATGCGGCCGGGTGCCACGTCACCCTGGTCGAAGCTGCCGCGCCGCGTGCGGATGCGCAGCCCAGTTATGACGAACGCAATCTTGCGTTGGCACGCGCCACCGTGAATGGGCTGACGGCGATCGGCGTATGGCCGCTCGCCGCCGCGCAAGCTACGCCGATCCAACACATCCATGTCAGCCGCGCGGGGGAGTTCGGTAGCGCACGGCTGGATGCCGCCAGGCATGGCGTCGACGCGTTGGGTTGGACTTTACCGGCGCGTGAACTGGGCGCTGCTCTGTTGCGTCGCCTGGATGCTTGCCAGCGCCTGGTGCGCCTGGCGCCGGCCAGCCTGACCGGCCTTGCCAAGTGCGCCGATGGCTGGCGCGCGCAGATCAAGACGCCTGACGGCGCGCAACACATTGACGCTGCCTTGCTGGTCGGTGCGGACGGCACCGAGTCCTTCGTGCGCGCCCAGTTGGGCATCCAGGCCGATGTGCACGATTACCAGCAGACCTTGTTCGTATGCACCGTCACCCCGGAGCGCGATCCGGCGAATCGCGCCTGGGAGCGCTTTTCCGACGAAGGCCCGATCGCCATGCTGCCGCTCGCGGAGCGCCGCTGTGGCCTGGTGCTTACGGTTGATTCGGAGATGGCTGGCGCGGTAACCGACTTGAACGACGCGGACTTCATCGCGCTGGCGCAGCGCCGTTTCGGATGGCGCCTGGGGCGCCTGAACCGACCCGGCAAGCGTCATCCTTATGCCATCAAGCGAGTTGCCGCCCGCGGGCTGATCGCTCCGCGCGCCGTGTTGGTAGGCAATGCCGCGCAGACGGTGCATCCGATCGGTGCGCAAGGTTTCAATTTGGGATTGCGCGATGCGCTGACCCTGGCCGAGCTGGTCGCTGCAGCGGCGGATCCCGGGTCCCCCGACTTGCTCGAGCGCTACGCCGCGCGCCGCGCGCCGGATCGCGAAGGCACCATGGCCATGAGCCACGATCTGGTGCGCTTCGCCTGCATGCCGGAGCCATGGCTGGCGCCGTTCCGTTCGCTTGCCTTGTTGGCGTACGATCGCGTGCCGCCGCTGCAACAAGCACTGGCGCGGCGTGGCATGGGTTTCCGCGGCGAGCCGCCGCGTGCAGTGTTGGAGCGCCTGCCGTGAGAACGATCCCCGCAACACAGCGTCGCACGCCCGCCCTGGATGTGGCGGTAGTCGGTGGTGGCATGGTTGGGGCTGCCGCAGCGCTCGCTTTGAGTCGTGCCGGCTTCAGCACCGCGCTGCTGGAAGCGCGTGAGCCAGCGCCTTGGCACCCGCAGGACGACGTTGACTTGCGCGTCGTCGGCCTCGCACCTTCATCGATCAAGTTGCTCGACGAACTGGGTGTCTGGACGTCCATACGTGACGCACGCGCTTGTCCTTATGCGCATATGCATGTATGGGATGCGCAGAACGGCGCGTCGATCGATTTCGACGCCGCGGACGAAGGACGTAATCTGCTGGGCTATATCGTCGAAAACAACCTGGTGCAGTGGAAGCTGTGGCAGGCGCTGGATGCGGCCGGGGTGCAGCGCTTGTGCCCGGTTACGGTCAAGGATTTCGAAACGCGTGCCGATCGCGTGGTGCTGGAGCTGGCTGACGGCGAAAGCGTATCGGTGCGCTTGTTGGTTGCCGCCGATGGCGGCAATTCGCCCTTGCGCGAACGCGCCGGCATCGCGACCAGCGGCAGGGATTATTCGCAGCGCGCAGTGGTGGCGCACGTCACCACCGAGCGCCCGCATGCACATGCTTGCTGGCAGCGTTTTCTTCCGGCCGGGCCGCTCGCCTTGCTGCCACTCGCCGACGGGCGCAGTTCCATCGTCTGGTCGCTGCCTGAAAGCGAAGCGCGACGCGTGCTATCGCTGGATGACGAGGCCTTTGTCAAAGAGCTTGGCGTCGCCAGCGATTTCCGCCTTGGACGTGTCACTGCCACCACCCGGCGCGCCGCCTTTCCGCTCAAGCTACAGCTCGCCAGCACCTATCAGGCTGAGCGCTTCGTGCTGCTCGGCGATGCGGCCCATGTCGTACACCCGCTGGCCGGGCAGGGGGTGAATCTGGGCTTGCGCGATGTTGCCGAGCTGCGTGATGTACTGGCCGCCGCGCGTGACGAAGGACGTGATTTTTCTTCCACGTCGGTGCTTAACCGTTATGCGCGCCGCCGCCGTAGCGCGGATACGCTCGATGCGCGTAGTTTCGATGCACTCGCGCGCATTTATGCGTGGCAAAGCGCGCCATGGGTGATGGCACGCGGGTTAGGCATTCGCCTGGTCGACCGTCTGCGGCCACTCAAGCAGCGCTTGGCGACACATGCGGCAGGGCTTTAGTGTCGGCTCGCTTGGAGGCGAGCAGCAGGCTTCGTGCAGGATGGCAGTGTTTTGGCTTTCCGCTCCCTACTGAGGAAACCCGTATGCGCTTCGTTCGAGCAGTCTGCTTCGCCTTGTTCGCCGGCCTGAGCTTCGCCGCACAGGCCAGGATGGTGCAACGTCCTGTCGAGTGGACGCTGGATGGTACGCACTTCAAGAGCGTGCTGGTCTACGACGATGCCAGCCATGCCAAGCGTCCCGGCCTGGTGATGGTGCCGAACTGGTATGGCGTGAACGACATCGCCATCAAGAAGGCGCAGATGATCGCAGGCAAGGATTACGTGATCCTGCTCACCGATATGTACGGCGAAAACCTGCGGCCTGAACCGGGCCGCGCCGATCAGGCGAAAGCTGCCACCACACCGCTGTATACCGATCGTGCGTTGATGCGCAAGCGCATCAACGAAGCACTCGCGCAATTGAAGGCGCAGGCAGCGAATGCGCCGATTGATACCGCCAAACTTGCGGCGATCGGCTTCTGCTTCGGTGGCACGGCTGTGCTGGATCTCGCGCGTAGCGGTGCCGACATTGCCGCGGTAGTGTCGTTCCATGGCGGCCTCACCACCGACGATCCCGCGCTCGCCAAGCGCATCAAGGCACGCGTGCTGGTAATGAACGGCGCCGACGACAAGGGCACCATGCCCGATGCCGGCAAGTTCATGGACGAAATGCGCGCCAGCCCGGCCGACTGGCAATTCGTGGTACTCGGCAATGCCGTGCACTGCTTCACCGAAACGGAAGAGAACCTGCCGGGTTGCAAGTACGACGCAAGAGCAGCGGCGCGCAGCTATCGCTTGATGCACGAGTGGTTGCAGGCGGCGTTCACGGGTACGCCTTGATGCGTTGTAGGTTGGGGTTTGCACCCTGAGGTATCCCCACGTTTTTTGCTCTTGGATCCCGTAAAAATCAGGCAGCTGCGTTTTAGCCCGCTGACATCCAAAGAAACGGGCCGTCATTCCCGCGAAAGAGGGAATCCATCTTGCTCTGATGCATCCTGAAAATGGATTCCCGCTTTCGCGGGAATGACGGCATTTGGCGCACGTATGCAGGTAAAGGAAAAACGTGGGGATACCTCAGGGTTTGCACCCCAACCTACTAGAACGTGCGTTGGACCGAGTAATCGGCCAGCGCCGTCAGCGCATCCCGATAAGACGAAGGCGGCAGGGGCGCCAGCGCTTCGCGCGCCGCGCGCGCATGCCTCAACGCGCATTCGCGAGTGCGTTCGAGCGCGCCCGATTCGCGGATGGCGGCGATGATGTGATCCAGCGAACCCAGGCCGCCGTGCTCGATGGCGTGGCGCATCTCTTTCGCCTGCTCCGCACTCACGCGCTGCAGGGCATAGATCAGCGGCAGGGTTGGCTTGCCTTCGGCCAGGTCGTCGCCGATGTTCTTGCCCAGGGTGCGGGTATCGCTGATGTAGTCCAGCAGGTCGTCGGCGATCTGGAAGGCGTAGCCTAGCTGCATGCCGTAACGGCGCAATGCAGCGACCTGCACTTCCGACAGGCCGCCGAGCAGGCCCCCAAGCTGGGTGGCCGCGGCGAACAGCACCGCGGTCTTGCGCTCGATCACGGCCAGGTAGGCGGCCTCGTCCACATCGGCATTGCCGATGTTGAGCAATTGCAGTACCTCGCCCTCGGCGATGGTGTTGGTGGTGTCGGCGAGGATGCGCATGATGCGCATGTCATCCAGTTCCACCATCAGCTGGAACGAGCGCGAATACAGGAAATCGCCCACCAGCACGCTGGCGGCATTGCCCCACAGGGCATTGGCGGTCTTGCGGCCGCGACGCAGGTCCGACTCATCCACTACATCGTCGTGCAGCAAGGTGGAGGTGTGGATGAACTCGATCACCGCCGCCAGCTTGATGTGCTTGTCGCCGGAATAGCCGGCCGCGCGGGCGGCGAGGGCGTGTAGCATCGGGCGCAGGCGCTTGCCGCCGCCGGCGATGATGTGGTCGGCGATCTGGTTGATCAGGACTACGTCGGAGGCGAGCCGCTGCCGGACCAGGGCATCGATGCGCTGCATGTCACCTTCGGCAAGGGCGCGCACCCCGGCAAAATCGCGAGCGGGGTCGATGGTCTGGAGAACGGAGGTGTTCATGCGGCTGGGGCTGGACATAGAACTTCGATTATAGAGGCGGAGGCAGCACTACGTGTGATCCGGCCCGAAAGTTCTGCCGGCCTTGGGCCATGGGGGATGTGGGAGGGTTACCAATGTGGCTCTAGGGGTGCTCTGGTGCCCTCAGGCGCTTATGCGCTCACGCTACCATGGCGGCCATTGCGCCAAGGGAAGCGAAGATGGGCGATTTGGTACTAAACCGCAGGCAGGAGCAGCTCGTAGCGCGCGTGCGGGAGGAGGGCTTTGCCACCGTGGAGGATTTGGCCGGGCACTTCGAAGTCACTCAGCAGACCATCCGCCGTGATCTGGCCACGCTGTGCGACGCCGGCTTTTTGCGCCGCTATCACGGCGGCGTAAGCCTGCCTTCGAGCGTGGAAAATCTGGCCTATGCCAAGCGCCAGCACTTGCTGCACGAGGAAAAGTCGCGCCTCGCCGCCTTGCTGGCCCGCCACATTCCCGACGACGCTTCGCTGTTCATCAATCTGGGCACTACCAACGAAGACGTAGCCCGCGCCTTGATGAACCACAAAGGCCTCAGGGTGATTACCAACAACCTCAATGTGGCGACCATGCTCAGCGAAAACCCGAGTTTCGAGGTGATCGTGGCCGGTGGCGTGGTGCGCGGGCGCGATCACGGCGTCACCGGTCAACCGGCCATCGAGCTGGTCCGCCAGTTCAAGGTGGATTTCGGCGTGATTGGCATTTCCGGCATCGATCCGGACGGCACCCTGTTCGATTTCGACTTGAACGAGGTACGCGTGGCGCAGGCCATCGTCGAGCATTCCCGGCAAGTATTCCTGGCGGCCGACCACAGCAAGGTGGGGCGCAACGCCCTGGTGCGCTTGGGGCCGATTTCCCTGGTCCAGGCCTGGTTTACCGACCGCGCCCCGCCGCCCGAGCTGGGCACAGTGCTGGTTGAGGCTGGCACCCAGGTGCATGTCGCCGATGCTTGAAGGCGGCAGGGCATGGCAGTCTGCCACGCGAAAATGTTCGAATACGATCATGATTTGTTGAAAATTCGAACAAATTAGGCTTGATTTCCCACAAATTTTGGATATTTTCAGTTCGTCTGATCGAAAACGAACCTAGGCTTTGGGTGAGTACCCACGGAACGAGCGATGACCGAGCAGTTCGATCTACTGGTGGTAGGCGGCGGCATCAATGGCGTAGGTATTGCGCGAGATGCGGCAGGGCGCGGGCTGTCGGTGTGCCTGTGCGAGCGCGACGACCTCGCCGCGCACACCTCCAGCGCCAGCACCAAGCTGATCCATGGTGGCCTGCGTTACCTGGAGCAATACGAGTTCGCCCTGGTCGGCAAGGCCCTGGCCGAGCGCGAAGTGCTGCTGCATGCCGCTCCGCACATCATCTGGCCATTGCGCTTCGTGCTGCCGCACCAGTCCCATCTGCGGCCGGCGTGGATGATCCGGCTGGGTCTGTTCCTCTACGACCATCTGGGCCGCGGCAGGCGCACGCTGCCGAAGTCGCGGCGTGTGTCCTTGAAGCGCCATAAGTCCGGCTTGCCCTTGCGCGAGGAGTTCCACATCGGCTTCGTCTACTCCGATGCCTGGGTGCAGGACGCACGGCTGGTGGTGCTCAACGCCATGGACGCGATGGAGCGCGGCGCAAGCATCTTCACTCACACGTGCTGTGTCAGCGCAGAGCGCGATGAGCTGGGTTGGACCGCGCAGCTGCAAACCGCGCACGGCGAACTCACCAGCATTCGCGCCAAGGCGCTGGTCAATGCCACCGGCCCTTGGGCCGTGCAATTCCTCGACCAGGTCGCCAAGGTCGGACACGATCATGCCCTGCGCTTGGTCAAAGGCAGTCACATCGTCGTGCCACGCCTGTTCGAGCATCCTTACGCGTACATCTTTCAGCAGCCCGATCGCCGCATCGTGTTTGCCATTCCCTACGAACACGATTTCACCCTGATCGGCACCACCGACCTGGAATACCGCGACGATCCCTCGGCGCCACGCATCTGCGAGGAAGAAACGCGTTATCTTTGCGATGCGGCAAATCGCTACTTCAAGCGCAGCATCGCGCCGGCCGACGTGGTGTGGAGTTACAGCGGCGTGCGTCCCTTGCTTGACGATGAGTCAGGCAGTGCCTCGGAAGTCACGCGCGACTATTTGCTGGAACTGGATCAGCACGGCGCACCGCTGCTCAACGTGTTCGGCGGCAAGCTGACCACCTATCGCAAGCTCGCGGAGGAGGCCATGGACCGGCTGGCGCCGGTGTTTCCCCATGCGACCGAAGCATGGACCTCCACCGGCCATCCGCTGCCCGGCGGTGAACGGCAAGACGTGAATGCCTGGCAGCGCGAATTGCAAGCGGCGCATCCCTGGCTGCCCGAATCGATGACGTGGCGCCTGGTACACAGTTACGGCAGCCGTGCCACGCGTATACTCGGACAAGCGCGTTCGCTTGCGGACTTGGGCGAATATTTCGGCGCCGATCTCTATCAGGCCGAAGTGGATTACCTGCGCGCCATGGAGTGGGCGGTTGATGCAAGCGACGTGCTTTGGCGGCGCAGCAAGCTTGGCCTGCGCCTTAACCCTGCACAAGTGAAACGCTTGGCGGCTTACTTTGCTGATGCGCCGCCCCGTCGCGCTTCGTTCGCTTGAGCCAGTTTCTGAAGCTAGATTTCGCAAATTGCTCGTGAAGCCCCGGTTCGTCTCGCCAGCGTTGCCGCGAAAGCGGAGATGGCGGCAGCAGGGGGAGGTCATCAAGGGGAAGAATTTATGTCCAATTGCACGAACCGCCTGTTCATCGTTACGCGTACGCCGGGGGCAGGGGCATGAGCCGGCAAAGCATCGGTGAGCTGATTTCCGAGGCGGTTGCCACTTTCATCATCCTCGCTTTGGGCGACTCGGTCGCTTGCATGTATGTGCTGTATGACCCCAGCCCTTACGCCAACTCGTATTGGGGCGTGTGCATCGCATGGGGTTTGGCAGTAACGATCGCGATCTACGTCACCGGCTCGGTATCCGGCACGCATGCCAATCCGGCCGTTACGCTGGCGCTGGCCTTGTTTCGCGGCTTTCCGTGGAAAAAAGTGCTTCCCTATAGCGTGGCGCAAGTAGTTGGCGCGTTTCTCGGCGCCGCCGTCGTCTACGTACTGTTCTCGCCGGTGATCGATCATTACAACCAGGTGCACCAGCTCACGCGCGAGGCGGGCGGTGCGGCGGGCGTGTTCTTCACGCATCCGGGCCTGGCTGTCACGCCGATGCACGCGCTATTGGACCAGGTCATCCTCACCGCCTTCCTGCTGTTCGGCATTTTCGCGATCACCGAGCAGTACAATGAGATGGCGCCAGGCGCCAATTCGGGCGCGTTGATCATCGGTTTGCTGGTGGCCACCATCGGTGCGTCGATGGGTTACCTCGAAGCCTGGGCAATCAATCCCGCGCGTGATTTCGGCCCGCGTCTGTTTGCCTATTTCGCCGGCTGGGGTTCTTCCGCGCTGCCGGCCCCCGAGCACTACTGGTGGATTCCCATTGTCGGTCCCTTGCTCGGCGGCGTGGTCGGCGCGGCCGCGTACCAGTGGCTGGTGTATCCGTTCCTGCCGGCGCGCCTGCGCGTGTTGCAGTCGCCCCAAGAGGCCAGTGGTGCACGTCGCGTCGAGGCAGACCCTACCCGTTGAACAGGAACCGTCACGTGGATAAGTCATACATCTTGGCGATCGATCAGGGCACGACCAGTTCCCGCGCGATCCTGTTCGATCGCGCCGGTGGCATCGTCGGCGTCGCGCAACGCGAATTCGGGCAGATCTTTCCGCAGCCGGGCTGGGTGGAGCACAACCCGCGCGAAATCATGACCAGCGTGCTCACCACCATCACTGAGGTGATGAACAACGCCCAGATCGATCCTCGCCAAGTGGCCGGCATCGGCATCACCAACCAGCGCGAAACAGCAGTGGTTTGGGACAAGGCCACCGGTCAGCCGATCTATAACGCGATCGTGTGGCAGTCGCGACAGACCCGCGAGATCTGCGACCAATTGATCGCGGCCGGGCATGACCAGATGGTGCGCGCGAAGACCGGCCTGCTGATCGATGCCTACTTCTCGGGCACCAAGGTGAAGTGGATGCTCGACCGCCTCGACGGAGCGCGCGAACGCGCCAAGCGCGGCGAACTGCTGTTCGGCACCATCGATACCTGGTTGATCTGGAATCTCACTGGCGGCAAGTCGCATGTGACCGACTACACCAATGCGTCGCGTACCCTGATGTACAACATTCATGAGCAGTGCTGGGACGACGAGTTGCTGGCGATGCTTGAGGTGCCGCGCGCCATGCTGCCGGAAGTGCGGTCGTGCAGCGAAATCTACGGCAATACGCTCGGCCAGCATTTCTTTGGCCAGGAAGTGCCGATCGCCGGCGTGGCCGGCGACCAGCAAGCGGCACTGTTCGGCCAGGCTTGTTTCGAGCCAGGCATGGCCAAAAACACTTACGGCACCGGCTGCTTCATGCTGATGAATACCGGTGACAAGGCGGTGACCTCGCACAACGGCCTGCTTACCACCATTGCCTGGGGCGTGGGCGGCAAAGTGGAATATGCCTTGGAAGGCGCCATCTTCGTGGCCGGCTCAGTGATCCAGTGGTTGCGTGATGGCTTGCGCATGCTTGGCCGGGCCAGTGATTCGCAGGACTACGCCGAGCGGGCCAAGTCCAACGAGGGCGTGTACATGGTGCCCGCCTTCGTAGGCTTGGGGGCGCCGTACTGGCGCAGTGACGTGCGTGGCGCGGTATTTGGCCTGTCGCGCGGCACCAGCAAGGAACATTTCGTTCGCGCCGCGGTGGAGTCGATGGCCTACCAGACGCGCGATGTGCTTGCTGCGATGGAAAGCGATGCCGGCATCAAGCTGAAGGAGTTGCGCGCCGATGGCGGCGCCATCGCGAACGGCTTCCTGGGGCAGTTCCAGAGCGACATACTCAATGTGCCTGTGCTGCGGCCGAAGGTGGCGGAAACCACCGCGCTGGGTGCGGCCTATCTGGCTGGGCTCGCCACTGGCTTCTGGTCCAGCCGCGAAGACATCGCGCGTCATTGGGTCATCGACCGCCGCTTCGAGCCGCAGATGCCGGAGACTCAGCGGGAAGCGCTCTACGCGGGCTGGAAACAGGCCGTGGAGGCGACCATGGCGTTCAAGGTTTGAGCTAAAGTCCTGCCTCCGAACCCAGTTTCAAGGCTTGCGACAGCGCCAGCTTACGATGCCTCCACTCCGATTGGCGGATGGCCGCAAGGCGCCATTCACCGACGTGGCTTGAGGGGCTGGGCGTGTATCATGGCGAGCCATGGGCCTATACCCATTGGCTCCCGAGAGCGCTGGCTGCGCGGCTGGGAGTCGCCCTAAGCTCACTGAGCCCGGCTGGAAAGCCCTTATTCCGATTGAAGTTTTTCGAGGTCATACATGGCACGTGGTATCAACAAAGTCATCCTGGTCGGCAACCTCGGCGCGGACCCCGAAGTGCGCTACACGGCCGGAGGCACGGCCATCGCCAGCCTCAGCGTGGCGACTTCCGAGCAATGGACCGACAAGCAGAGCGGCCAGAAGCAGGAGCGTACGGAATGGCACCGCGTGAAGCTGTTCGGCCGCCTAGCCGAGATCGCCGGCGAATACCTCAAGAAGGGGCGCCAGGTATACGTCGAAGGCTCGCTGCGCACTGACAAGTACACCGACAAGCAAGGCGTCGAGCGCTACTCCACCGACATCATCGCCAGCGACCTGCAGATGCTTGGCGGCATGGGCGGCGGTGAAGGCGGCGGCATGGGTGGTGGTGGCGGTGGTTACCGCGAACGCTCGCAAAGCGGTGGCGGTGCTCCTCGCCAGCAGAGCCGCGAAGACTATGCCAGCGCCGCGCCGCGCCAGTCGGCGCCGCCGCCGGACATGGGCGGCAACCAGTTCGACGATGACGATATTCCGTTCTGAAAACACACGCGGCGGTGTGTTGCGTTTCTAGTGCCAAGCCCCTGCCTTTGCGGGGGCTTTTCCTTTTTTGCATCTTCGTAAATCGTTGATCTTTCTTTTTCCCCGACAACTGGCTACATCGTTCATGAACAACTGGTTTTGCCCGTCCGTGCATCTCTCCAAATTCGTTGCATTTTGGAAAGAAAGCCCGTGCATCACATGGGCTTTTTTAGCGCACATACATTGATTCAGAACGAGTACGTAAGGCTCAGATGCGCTGCCTGATCGTTGACGCGACGAGCGAACTGTCCGTTGTAGGTCGCATCCACTGAGAGATGTGGCGTCGCGAGGAAGCGGAAGCCTACAGTGATTCATGGCGCGGTCCCTGGCAGATGGCGCGGTGGCTGGCGGTAGTGGGGGGCGATGCGGGAATGGCGTCCGTCAGACGATGCGCACGCCGCGCGGATTGAGCTGCGGATCGCGCCAGAACGAGTCGTTCTCGAATCGGCGAAATACATCCGGCGGCAAAATGCTTTGCCGTTGAATCGCGCCGACGCGCGCGTGCACGCGATGTAATCCCGGCGTACCGGCGCGTTCGTCGAAACCTTTGTCGTCGAAGCTGACGTGCTCGAAATCGTGGATGAAGGCGGGTTCGCCGATGAAGTCGTACACGGCAGCCAGTGCGCGTGCTGGATTGCTGACCAGCGTGTCGTACTGCAGCAGCATCAGGTTGCTGGTGTCTTCGCCGAAGAACGCTTCTCTCAATGCGTTGTAGGCATAGCCGAGCATGCCATCGCCATTGGCGATCCCTTCGGCACGCGAATACACCGTGCCTCCGGTTTGAAAATTGAAGATCGAAGAGGGCTGGAACGCGTTGCCGCGGATCAGTCGCTCGATGCTGTCGACGATCCATGCCGTGTCGCGCACGCAGGCGATGATGCGTGCGTCGGGAAACAACGTGTTCAGCGCGGGAAGGCGGGTGCACCACGTCCGGCTGGTGTCGAATATCACCTCGGCGTCAACCTCACCGTCGTAGTAATTGGCGAACAGTCCGCGCAGGACACGCTGGCGTTGCGCATCATTGATGAAAACCGAAAACTCGTTGCGCTCGCTCAGTTCGCCAAGCATGGTGCTGAACATGCCCGCGACCGGACTGCTCATGCCCGCGTGAAAGCGCGGGTTTTGCTGCAACAAGGCAGACAGCAGCGTAGACCCGGACCTTGGCAGGCCCGAGATGAAGTGGATGCGGCGTTGCATGTATTCCCCTGTGGATAACGGTAAAGCGTTAGTCGGTGGCGGCTACCCACCTTTGCGGCACGGCAATCCGGGCCATGCGGTCGATGTGGTTCGCAAGTTGCCCCCGAAAAAATAGGCGCGCACGGTGGGAGCGCGCGGCCGTGGCCGGATATCGTGAGGACAGGGCGCCAGGCTGTCTGTAGAACAAAGACGCTACATGCGCGGTTGGTGGTCGGATCGCACAATAGCCTTCTTTCGGAGTCCGTTCGCTACGCGCGTTGCATGCGCTCGCGTGAAAAAGCGCGGCAAGCGGGCGCTGCAAGCTCACGACGCAAAGAAGGCGTTTGGTCATGGCCCCTCTATCCAATGGCGACGAATATTCTGCGACCGCCATCATGTTTGGTGGCGGCGCGGGCCGGGGCTTAGGGGCCGGCCGGTCGATTCGAGCGGTCACTTCCCGGAAATTGAGACGGAGGGTTAAGCGGAACAGCGACGGGGGCAAAAGCTGCCGTTTTGCGTCAGTGAAGCCTATCTGGAGAGTGACGGTTTGCTGTCAGGTTGGGCCTTGAGAGGTTTATGCGGGTGACAAACCATGGTGCTCTAGCCGGGCCTCATACTTGCTTGCCGTGTGCGGCTGGGACGGCATCTGGATTCACAACGCCAGAACGCTGGGCGAAACACGCAAGGACACACCTGGTGCAAGCAATCCACGTAAAACGCGCTTATGGCGAAGCCGTGAGGCAGGCTATCGCCTCTGCGGACCGGCGGCTTGTCTATCCGCCGACCAGCGGCATGGCCTCGACCATGCCGTTGGTGATTCGCCAGCACTTCAGCACAGCGGAGGAGACCACGCGCCTGCAAATGCTGACGTGGAGCGATCGGCTCAGCCGCATCCTCGATGTGCCGGTGGCGCGCACACAGGTGATGAAGGGATTTCGCGGCGAGCTCGACACCTATGTCACCCGCAGGCTGGTCTACCTGGACAGCCGCACCGACCCGATGTTGCAGGCGCGAACCGCTGCGTGCATATCGTGCGACACCATGCGCGACTACTGCTTCCATATTATGATCAAGGGCATCGCCGAAACCGAGACCGGGCATGCGCAACGCCGCAAATCCACGCAGTTCATGCCGGGCATCCTTGCGCTGGACATGAATCAGACGATGCGGATGAAGCGGCCCACGCAAGCGCACGTGCTCGCCTTCTTCCTGCCGCGCACGGTGGTGGAAGCGGTGATTCCCAACGCTGAATCGCTGCACGGCAAGGTGGTGACGTACAACTCGCCGCTGGCATGCCTGTTGCGCGAACACGTCATGGCGTTGTGTCACGAGATTTCCGCGATGAGCGACGAGCAAGCCGAAAGTGTGCTGCATGTTGCCGCCGATCTGATCCTGGCGGCTTTTAGCAAAGACCTTCGCGCCAGCCATGGTGTTCGTGCAGCGGCACGTACGGCGATGCTTGGACGCATCAAACATTACATCGATCGCCATCTTCATTCCGGCGAACTGGCGCCGGAAAAAATCCTCAGCAGCTTTCCCTTGGCACGCGCCACGCTGTACCGCATGTTCGAGGATGAGGGCGGCCTCAATCACTACATTCGCAATTGCCGCCTTCGCGTGGCTGCCGACGAGCTGGTTCGTTCGCGGTCGATTGCTGTGGCGGAAATCGGCCATCGGCTCGGTTTCAGTGGCCCGTCCGATTTCACGCGTGCATTTCGTCGGGCGTACGGCGTCGCGCCGAGAGAGTTTCGTGCGCTGGGGCTGGAGTGGTTGGATGACCGGGGCCTTGCTGCGCCTGCCTGACGCGTAAGGCCGTCTGTAGAACAAAAATGCTACGCGCATTGTTGTCGGTTACGTTGCAGAATGACGTTCTTTGAGAATCCTGGACTTTTCATGCACTCACCGGCCGCCGGCCAGACTTTGCCGCTGATCCACGTGGCCATCGTGGAGGACGACCTGGGTTTCAGGCGAGCGCTGACCGAGGCGATCGAGAGTGCGCAGGACATTCGGCTTGCCGGTGTCGCCGGCACGCGCGTCGAAGGGTTGCGGCTGCTACTGAGTGCGCCGGCCGATGTGCTGCTGGTGGATCTGGGGTTGCCGGATGGTTCCGGCATCGACGTCATCAAGGCCGCCGTGCGGCAATGGAGCAGTTGCAGCGTCATGGTCGCCACCAACTTCGGTGACGAGACGCATGTCATCCGTTCGATCGAGGCGGGTGCCTCGGGTTATCTGCTGAAGGACAGCTCCCCCGCGAAGATCGTCGATGAAATTCGCAGCGTGGCTAGTGGTGGCAGCCCGATCAGCCCTATCATTGCGCGACAGCTGCTGGCGCGGTTTCGTCAGATCGGGGCAGGGGGCGCAGGTCGGCCGGCTGTGCCGGATCAAGCGTCGCAACTTTTGTCCGCACGCGAGAAAGAAGTGCTTGAACTCATCACCAAAGGCTTTACCGCGAATGAAATCGCCCGGCTGATGTCGTTGTCGCCTTTCACCGTGCGAAGCTTTGTGCGACGCATCTACAGCAAGTTGAACGTAACATCCAAGGCGGAAGCGATTTATGAAGCCAGGAATCAGGGGATTCTGGACGGCTGATTCAGCTCGTATATCAATATTGGGGAAAGCGGCGAACGAAAAGATGCCTCGTCGCCTTCTGAGAAGCGTTCCAGCCCTCGCCTCGCTCGTTTTCTCGGTGGCGTTGCTGGCGGCGCTCGCCGCGTTTCTCTCGCTGGCGGTAAGCGGTATCCAACGGTCTGGCGAATGCCTGCATTTGACGCAAGCCAGCTGGCAGGACGTGGAGACACCTGGTTTCAGTGCACCACCTGCTTCGCTGGACAGTCGCAGCTTGCCGGATGCGTGGCATGCAACCGCGCTGCCACTGACCATGCATGCGTCTACGCCGACCGATGCGCATCGCATCACCTGGATCAGGCTACTCGTAGCTGGACAGTCTGCAACCGAATCGCTGGCGTTATATAGCGTGCGCCTCAAGACCGATGGCCCGATCGCCCTCTATATCAACGGCAAGCTGGTTTATCGGGCACAGCAGCATGGCCAGCAATGGAACAGCCTGTTTACTCCGCTATGGGTGCCGCTGGAGCCGGGCGTCGCCGATGTGCCCGTGCGGGAGATCCTGATCAGGCTGGAGCACACCTCGCAATACCCGGTGGCGGTGTCATCGCTATGGCTGGGGCCTGCTGATGCCTTGCGTGGCCGTTATCAAACGCGGCAATGGCTGCAACAGGGACTGCCGGCCATGTTGAACGCGGCGTTTCTGGCGGTTGGCATCTTTGCCTTGTTCGTATGGTTCAAGCGTCGTCACGATTCGGGCTATCTGTTGTTCTTCAACCTGGCGGTGATCGCCTTCGCCGCACACCTGCACTATTACGTGGATCTGCCGATCGCCAGGGACTGGTTCGGCTGGTTGGTGGTCAATTCTCTGTGCTGGTTGTTGACGATCGGGCATTTCTTTTTGCGACTGCTGCACGGTCGCCCACTGCGCTGGCTCAGCGTCGGCATGGTTGCAGCGCCGATACTGATTGGCGTGGCAACCTTGCCGGTATCGTGGGGTCTGCCCAATACGCAGGCCGTCCTGGGGGTGATCTATGCACTCGAATTGCTGATGGCTATGACGGTCGGCCTGGTCGGCGGCGTCTGCACCTGGCGTTCCTCGCCGGAGGGACGCCTGGTCGTCGTTGCTGTCGCCATCTGCGTCGTGCTCGGCATGTCGGACTGGATGCTGCACAACAACGTCGTCGGCCCGGAAGGTTGGTTCCTCGGCGCCTACACCAACGGCATCACCTTCATCTTCTTCGGCTTGCTGATGTATCGGCGCTACGTCAATGCCATTGAAGAAGTAGAGCGGGTCAACGCCAGCCTTGCGGAGCGCCTGCGGTTGCGCGAGGCCGAACTGGAGCAAAGCCATCAGGCGCTGCGCGAGATCGAACAGCGCCAGCTGCTAAGCGACGAACGCCAGCGACTGATGCAGGACATGCATGACGGACTCGGTTCGACCCTGATTAGCGCCATCCGCTCGGTGGAGCAGGGCCGCATGCGCGACGCCGAAGTATCGCAACTGCTCAAAGACTGCATGGACGACCTGAAGCTGGCGATCGATTCCATGGAGCCGGTCGAAGCGGATCTGTTGCTGTTGCTGGCCACGCTGCGTTTCCGGCTGGAGCCGCGCATGGAAGGTGCCAATGTTGCGTTGGCATGGGACGTCAAGGAGTTGCCGGCATTGGATTGGCTGAACCCGTCGAGCGCCCTGAACATTCTGCGCATTGTCCAGGAAAGCATAGCCAACATACTGCGCCACACGCGTGCCACCGTTATCCGGGTGGCCACCGCCATCGAAGGCGCTGGCGTGCAAGTCATCATTGAAGACAACGGCCAGGGCTTCGATGTGGCCGCTGCGCTTTGGCGAAGCAGCGGCCGCGGTTTGCAGAATCAGCAGCGTCGTGCGCAGGCCATCGATGGGAAGGTCGCGTGGGTATCGGGGGAAGTTGGTACGCGATTTACATTGTGGTTGCCTCTACAACGCGGGAACCTGATGCTGACGTGAAGCCTTTTCATCGCTTTGTTGCGTTTTGGGGCGTTTGGTTGCCAAAACGGAACAATCCTGCCACTTGTTGCAAGTTTCTTTGGTGCTAGCTTGGCTTAAAGGCTGGGTTTGTTCCCGTGTTGATGAGCTATCAGGCACTAAGAACCGTTCTGGAACCTACCAGCATAGTTTTGTTGCGAATTGATCTAAGTCCGTGATTTAGATGGATTTTTCTATATTCAAGGTAATGGCAAGTGCGGCTGTCGTTTATTTCCGCCCATCCGTCAGCTGTAGTTTTAGGTATGAGCGAACAAAAGTACCGCGTCAAAACAATTGTGTTTACGAGCGGAGAGCGGGTTCCCTTGCTGTTGGATTCAAAAGTTCAGTCGCTGTTTTATCCAACGTTATTCATCACGACCAGGGTTAGCGGACCCGGACAATCGTTCAATACTGTCATCAGCTATCTGAGTGCTATCAAGCGCTTGTAACTACTCAGCAAGGCTGGTCGTATCTGGCTGCAGTGTCGGACATGTATAGCCGGCGCATCGTGGGCTGGGCCATGTGTGGTCGTCCCGGACAGGCGCTTGCCTGTGATGCGTCAGTTCCCTCAAGCAGGGGTTGACACATCACGAGCGCTTCAAGGTCCGCGATATGGCCAAGGACATATATCTTTGATTACATCGAAAGCTTCTACAACCGGCAACGGTTGCATAGCAGCTTGGCTGTCGCTCGTCGGAAGCTTTCGAGAGAATGGCTGAGGTGACTATTTAAACCGTCCGTGGAAACGGAACCCGTCCAGCTTCGGAACGGAAATCGCATCCAGAGATTCAGGGGTGAGCCGATTGATGTCTCATGGGCAACGCCGTGAGCCAAAGTAAGTATCTATCCGTCACTGATGAGTATGCCTATGATGACTCTCGCAGTCAGCGGTGTTCCATCCGATTGGCCGCGGTGAGCTAATGATCGCCTCAAAGTGCGGGATCATTAAGTAGGGTCAAGGTGGCTTGTTTGTGTTTCCTTGCCCATACGTTGGTCGATGAAGCATCGAATTTGTCAGTGGTGGTGCCATGCGCTTGAATGTATGTGGCAAGAGTAGCGTGCTGAAGGAGCATGCTATGGATCAACGCATCTCGTCAGTGAGCGTTAGGCCGTTATTGAATGGTGGGTCATCGCCAACCATCGATGCCGCCCTTTTCAATTGCCTAGAAGAGATCGAGAAAGAATGTCAATTCAGGGTTTCGGCATGGCATCGTTCAGCCATGTGCGAGGTTCTAGGACTCGCCGCGAGACTTGAAGACGATCCGTTATTGCTTGCTGCTTGGTACCAAACTGCACCCATTGCCGAGCTAAATGACTTGACTGCCATGGAATTGGTTTCCCAAGGGATGGCTACGGCAGTCATGCGTTTTCTTCGGTCGATTCAGAGTGGTGAGCGAAGCTGACCGATAACCGTCCGGCGCATTGGACGAAAACGGAGGCATGATGGCTGAGAAGAGTTGTTTCGAAAAGATATTGGTTGATATCAGGCGTGTCGATGCGATGCGAGACACATTGCTATCGGAGGCATTCTCGGCCCTTGAAATCATGCAGTCCAATCTTGCGAGCATGCTTCTACTGAATGTGGGGGACAGGCATCTCGCTGAGCGATGGATGAGTACACATCGCCGTGCCTTTGGCGGAAGAACCGCCTATGAGATGTTGGTCGACGGTGAGCTGGATGTGGTGTGGGAAAAGGTGTCGTCAGAAGGTCGTGAATTCGATTCGATAGAACTTGGTTCGTGACGACCAAAGTCGATGCAGCCTTGTTCTGGTCTTTCAGTTAGGAGATGTCCACATTGCTTCGAGGCGCGCAACGGCCTGGTAATCCGTGCAGCTAAACGATGTCGGAGTGCCGCGGACATTGTCGGCTGAAGCTCCGAAGCACTAGAACCTCTACAGACTGCACAAATGCAAGGCCAGCGCGAAGTTGCCGATTGGAAAGGCCGCTCAGTTCGGGGAACCTTTTTCTTTGTACGTTGCGTTCTGCGAAAAACTCATTCGTTGAGGTGCTTACTCAACTGGGGTGTTGCCACAATTGCGGCCCAGGGCCGCGTAGCGCAGCGTGATCCGTCTTGTTAGTCACGGCAGAGCAACTTCCTCCTGCATGGAACTGTGCGCTCGTAGTTCAACGGTGGAGAAATCCAAGGCTCGGATGCTAGTGGTCATGAAATCGACGAATGCCCGTATCCGCTTTGGCAATTGCTCGCGACTCAGATAACACAAGTAATGTCCACGGTCGTCGGGCGCGACGTGTTCCAGGCACGCCACTAGCTTGCCGTTGCGAAGCGCTTCGCTTACCTGATATGCCGGCAATTGGGCTAATCCCTGATCAGCGAGCACTGCCTGCATTGCGAGCGAAGGGTCGTTGAAGACGATGTCTGCCTCCGGCGTGATACGACGCGGCTGTCCGTTTACCTTGAAGTCCCAGCATTGCAGGCGACCACTAGCAAGTCGCTGGTTGATGCACGAGTGCGTTGCAACGTCGTCAACCGAGAGTGGCAAGCCGTGCTGGCGGGCGTACTTGGGCGATGCGCAGACGTGCATTTGCATCGGGATCAGTTGCTTGGCGATGATTTGGCTGTCGTCTAGACGGCCGTCACGGAAGGCGACATCGATGCCGTCGGTCGCCAAGTTGACCGTCTGCTCCTCAAGCAGTAGTTCAAGCGCCACTGCGGGGAAACGTGCCCGGAACTCCGTCATCAGCGGCGCAACAACCTTGCGGCCAAATCCATGGGGAGCGCTGATCCTCAGTCGCCCGCACGGAGGGCCTTCGCGCAGGTCACGCATTTTTTCAAGCGCCTGCATGATTCGATCGACGCCTGGGCGGCAACTCTGGTAGAACAGCTCGCCTTCGCGTGTGATTGACGTTGCGCGCGTCGTGCGGCAGAACAGGCGCGCCCCGATTTGAGCCTCAAGCTTTTGCACGCTCCGGCTCACCGCTGAGCGGCCGATTCCCAATTTGTCGGCAGCGCGGGAGAAACTGCCTTCGTTGGCCACGGTAAGAAAGGCGACTACGCCGGCGTAGCTGGCCGACAGGCTGGATACAAGAAGATCCGAGTGATCACCTGAGTTCAAGGGTAACGAGGCGTTTGACATAGCTGGTTTCATCCGTGCCGTTGCCCAAAGGCTGCCAGCAACGCGCCATCTACGGTATCCCGAGTCAGGTCAGTTGTCGGCCCCTCGATCGGGGGTGTTCGAATTGAGGTGGATGACGCGGCGACCGTGGCGCTTGGCATCAATGGAGAATGCGCCGGGCCCGATCAGCACGATCAGAGCACAAGCACCGATATGGCCTGTAAGGATAAGTTGCTGGATCGGGCCGGCCGCCGCCAGGTCGATGGCAGCTGCCATACCGAGAAGCAGAGCGGCCCACCGGGTTGCAAGCCCGATCAACAGGGACAAGGCGACCAATCCTGAAGCCACATAAGGAAAGGCACCGCCAACGTGGCCCGTGGGCATCGTCGCGACTATGCCAAAAGCGACCACCGCGTAACTCATGCGAACGATGAGCAGGGCAAGTCCGGCGGGGCCATCAGGGTAGCGACATACGTAATTGCTCATTTGGCGACAATATCGCCATATCGCTGCACTGGGAGGCCCTTACGAGGGGCTTCGCATCCCCCAGTTCGGGGGGGTAGGATGTACCCTATGTAGGGTGAAACTGGCTTGTGGGGCGATGCCGGAAGGGCTTGATCGTGACGAGGTGGCTATTCCGGACCCTTCTGTCTGCAGTCCTGGCAACTTTGCCTTTGGTGACATTCGCAGGAGCGCCTCGGTCTTTCGCACACTACTCGCACCAGCAATGGAACGAAGGAAGCGGAGCGCCGGCGCCAGTGCGGGCGATGGCGCAAGGGCCGGATGGCTTCATTTGGCTCGCAACGGGCGAGGGGCTGTTCCGATTCGATGGAATGCGGTTCGAACGGATCGAAGCGGAAGGCATTGACCAGAAAGCTGACCTGCCAAGCGCGCTGTTGGTGACGAGGAGCGGCGACGTCTGGATCAGCCTCGAGCCGTCGCATCGTTTTGCGATCTATCGACGGGGCGCGCTCCGCATCCTGAATGCGCCGCCCGCTCCGAGCCGTATCGTCCAGATGATGGAAGGAAATGGGGGTGAGGTATGGGCGCTTACGGCGAATTTCAGTGCCGAGGCGCTTCGTTTTCGCGACGGGCATTGGAAAACGTTCAATGCGGCCGATGGCCTTCCGTCGGGCAATTCCTCGAACATGCTCGTGGCCGCCGATGGCGCGGTCTGGATCGCGTGCAGTGATGGGGTTGCGCGCTTGGCTCCCGGCGCCGAGCGATTCGAGATCTATCGCAAGACGCCTTTTGGCCTGTTGTCCCAGGATCGGGAGGGCCGGATATGGCTCTCCGAGAGCAGCGGAAGCTATCCCATTACCGGGCCAGGCGGTCATGGTACGCCGGCGTCGCTGAGCACTCCCTATCGCACCGGTGACGCACTTAGCGAGGGGGCGCCGCTGTTTGATCATGAAGGAAACCTTTGGATCGGTACACGCTACGGTGGTGTGCGACGACTCGCGATGCCAACCGCTACTCTCGAAAGCGGCGATGGCGGAGCCCCCGAATCGTTCACGAGCCGCGACGGCCTGTCCTCGGATGTCACGAACCAGTTGCTCGAGGATCGGGAAGGAAACATCTGGGTCGGTACTGAAAGTGGCCTCGACAAGTTCCGGTCCGCCACGCTGATAGCGGACCCTGAGCTGGAGTCGCCTGCAATCTTCGGCGACAAGTTGCTGGATGCTTCTGATGGAAGCGTCTACATTGGCGAGGCTCACACGGTCTTCCGCGTCAGGCCCGGGGGCGCGCCGGAGCCGATCCTGGGCAATGGGATCGAGCCCCAGAGCATGTGCGAGGCGCCGGACGGCGCGATCTGGATTGGCTTCGGGCCCCGGATCGTTGTGTGGGCCAACGGCGCTATCCGCCAGACAATCGAGCGTCCCGACAAGGGTTCTGGGCACATCATCTACGATTGCGCCTTCGACGCGGCAGGTGATTTCTGGATATCCGCGGCCGCCAGCGGCGTGCGCCGCTACAGGGACGGTCGATGGGAAACGATCCTGGCTCCTGGCGATCGATCTGACTTCTACCCGACCACCATGATCCGGACCCCATCGGGCGGCGTGGTTGTCCAGACGGGGGACAAGCTGGTCTGGATCGATAGTTCCGGACGACGGTCGTCAACGCGCATGGATTTCGATGGAAGCGAACTCCAGGTCCTCACGCTCTACGCGACCGGAGGGGATGTCTACGCAGCTGGCGCGTTCGGTCTGTCGCGCATCCGCGGGCCGAACATCGAAACGGTCAGGGCCGACCCGGTGTCACCGGCTAGTCGCATAAGCGGTATGGTACAGATGCCGGACGGCGATATCTGGCTGACATACCCAACATCGCTAGTAAGGCTTCAGTCCCGCGATCTCGAGCGTGCATTCCGCGACAGGGTGTTCCCGGCGCCGACGACGTCGCTCGGTTTTGGTGATGGATTGGAGAGCCGGCCTCATTCACATTCGCAACGGTCCATCGTGCGCGGCGGCGATGGGCGGCTGTGGATCGCGACCGAGGCCGGAACCCTGTGGATGGATCCTGCGCACATCGTCCGCGACACGCTGCCTCCCGGCATTGCGATCACGTCGATCACCGCCGACAGGCGTGCGTACCGGGATCCGGAGACGCTGGAACTGATGGCCGACACGGCCAACATCGAAATCGATTTCTCCGTCCTGAGCTTCGCTGACCCCACCCGTACCCGTGCCAAATACATGCTCGAGGGGTTTGACCGGGACTGGGTCGATCCGGGCGCCAGGCGGCAAGCGTTCTATACGAACCTGTCGCCCGGAAAGTACAGGTTTCGCGTCATCGGGGCCAATAACGATGGGGTCTGGAATCGTTCTGGTGCGACACTCGATTTCGAGATTCCGCCGACCTTCTTCCAATCGGTGTGGTTCCCGCTGGTCAGTTCTGCGCTCGTGCTCATTTTGCTTTGGGCCATCTATCGGCTGCGAGTGACGCAGATTGCGCGCAGCATCCATGGTCGACTGGACGAGCGGGCCAAGGAGCGAGAGCGCATAGCGCGTGAACTCCATGACACGCTTTTGCAGGGTATCCAGGGGCTGATGCTTCGTTTCCAGGCGACGGCGGATCGGATGACGCATGACGAGAAAATTCATGAACAGCTCGAGGCTGCGCTGGTGGCGGCCGAGGACGTCGTGATCGACGCCAGGAACCGCGT
The DNA here is from genome assembly GCF_030160275.1 of Dyella flagellata. Classification (GTDB taxonomy): domain Bacteria; phylum Pseudomonadota; class Gammaproteobacteria; order Xanthomonadales; family Rhodanobacteraceae; genus Dyella_B; species Dyella_B flagellata. The sequence goes on along the minus strand of NZ_BSOA01000052.1, from coordinate 36,052 downwards.
GCGTGATCTGCGCGGCGCCGAAGGCACGAATGATCTTTGTGTGATCGTTGAGCAGCTCGTGACCGACACGCCGTTCGATCCGCCGATCCCGGTCCGCATCGTAGTGGAGGGGAGGCCGCGGCTTCTACATCCATTCGTCGCTGAAGAGATAAAAAGGATCGTGCGCGAGGCGCTGTTCAACATCGCGTATCATGCCCAAGCGTCGTCCGCCGAAGTCGCCATCGGCTTCGAGCCGCGACACCTTGCTATACGCGTGCGGGATGACGGCATTGGCATTCCCCAGGACGTTTTAGTGAGTGGACACAAGGACGGACACTTCGGCATGCTTGGCATGCGCGAGCGCGCCGAGAAGATCGGCGGCGATATTATGATCGTCAGCAGCCCCGATGCAGGCTCAGAGATCACGCTCACCATGCCAGCCAAGCTAGCGTTTGCAAAGCTCAGGTCGCCCCGCAAAGCTTGACTGCCGCGCTTCATGCGAAGGAGTTCGATAGATGAACGACCGTCAGATCCGAGTTCTCGTTGTAGACGACCACCCTGTCCTGCGGGATGGAGTTGCCGCTGCCTTGGGCAACCATAGCGACATGGTCATGGTGGGCGAGGCTCGCAACGGAAGAGAGGCAATCGAGCTTTTTCGGGCGTTGCGTCCGGACGTAACGCTGATGGATCTACAAATGCCGGGGATGAATGGTGTTGAAGCGATCGCTGCTATCCGAAGCGATGATCCGGGCGCCCGGATCATCGTGCTCACCACCTATATGGGCGATGCGCAGGTAATGCGTGCGCTTAAGGCAGGTGCAGTCGGTTATCTGCTCAAGAGCGGCCTGCGGACCGAGTTGATCGATGCTATTCGTGACGTTCATCGCGGTCAACGCCACGTGCAGCGTGATGTCGCTAACGAGATAGCGACGCATGTGGTCGATGAACCGCTTACCGAACGTGAAATCGCGATTCTTCGTCTCGTGGCATCTGGCCAAGCCAACAAGCAGGTGGCATCGAAGCTTGGTCTGTCCGAAGAGACGGTCAAGGGACACCTGAAGAACATATTTACCAAGCTGGATGTCGCTGATCGTACGCATGCGGTTACGGTGGCGGCGCGACGAGGCATCATCGAGCTATAAGCCGCTGTCCATGGTTGGCGCAGGCAGGCCACGAGGAGCTTCAACTCGCCGATCAGCAGAGACTATTGCTGGTGAAAAAAAACACCCTTGAATTCGATCAAGCCGTAGAAAGACGGACAAGTGGCGGAGCGTAGGCTGGGATGATAATCCCAGCTTTCCATACGGCATCCCGGTGCTGGGATTGCCATCCCAGCCTACGCTCCGCCAGACACGCATACAGTGTGGCGAAAGCAGTCGGCGGCAAGCACCGAACGGAATGAAGTGTTCTGCCTGTAAGACATCAATCGACCACCAGTGTGCCTTAGAGAATCAACATGTTCAGGCCTGCGCGCAGCCACTAATGAAAAAAGGCCGCCCCGTTTGGGCGGCCCATTTCTTTGCGCATGGCGATCCGCGAAAAGCTCATGCGTTCACCCGAGCCGAAGTTTCATCGGCATGACCAGACCTCAGTAGTCCCAGGGGGTCGGTATCCAGCGGAAGACGTCGCCGTTGACTGCGACACGTCCGACAGATGGGAATGGCAGGTGAGCGGCCAGCACCGACTCACCGCTGGCTGCCAGCTTTCGCAGAAGCGCGAGACGCACGCGGACCGCCTCTTCGGGGTCGTGGTCGAATGCGTTGTGCCAGTCGGGATGATCGAAGTGATTCTCGAACACCGAATCACCGAGGAATGTCAGCCGGTCGCCGCCGGACGCAATGTGGACCACGCTGTGTCCGCGAGTGTGGCCGCCGACGCAACAGGCGACCACGCCTGGCGCCACTTCGAACTCAGTCTCAAAGGGGCGCAGCTGGCCGCGATACATATCGACAAATCGACTTTCGGCTGATTCCAGCACATCAGGGAACCCGCCAAATGTGTTCTGGGAAAAGTCGGGTGACGTCCAGAACGCGACTTCAGCGGCCGCCAAGTGAATCGGTACGTTGGGACGCAACCGGCTCCTCAACCCTTCTGAAAGCAGGCCGCCAACATGGTCAACGTGCAGGTGCGTGATCACCACATCAGTTATGGATGCAGGATCGATTCCGGCGGCGTCCAGTCGCGCGATCAATTTGCCGACGCGTGGAGCGTCAGGGAACTCCTCCCCCACGCCAGAGTCGATGAGCACGGTCCGGTCACCGCTACGTACCACGACTACGTTCAGTGGCCACTTGTACTCGTCCACTGACTCAAGTCTGGCAGTTAGCCAAGCCGACAGGTCGGCCGGTTCCACATTAGTGGCCAGCGTCGAAGCCGACAGCGAAAACACACCATCGCTGATCACGAGCACTTCAATATCGCCCACTCGCAGCGAATAACGCGATGGAACCAATTCATCGGACGCCGCTTTCGTGGGGTGCGAGATGTTCGTTACTACGCTCATTTTTGACTCCAGTTCATGTTGCCTATGGCGGTTTTGCTACTTCGTCGCCGATGGTTTGATGTCCAGCTCCTTTCGGGGCGATCCTATCCACCGGGACTTCAGTAGGGGAATGAAAGCTATGAGGCTCTACACGTCAAAAGTCGATCCAAAATACCAGTGCATTTGATGCAATCATCATTCGAGGAAAATGACGCAACTAATCCCGGACTTGGCCATCTTCGTGTAAGGACAAATGCGCTCCGTATTGCGCACCAGCTCTTCAGCAATCGCCCGATCGACCCCAGGCAAGCGAATGCGGATTTCCGCCATGAGTGCAAACAGGCCGTCCATCGGGTCCCTGCCGAATGTGATCGAGGCGACCACCTCCGCGTCCGGGATATCGATGCGCCCTCGCTCAGCGAGCAGGCTGAGGGCACCGTGAAAGCACGCAGCGTAGCCGGCTGCGAACAACTGCTCCGGATTAGTGCCGCCGCCTTCACCACCCAACTGTTCCGGCATCCGGAGTTGCAGGTCCAGGACTCCGTCGTCGGAGCGAACAACACCGGAGGCGCGTCCATGTTTTGATTCGCCGCCCGTGGCGTGTACGGTCGCCGTGTATAGTGGGAGGAAATCCGGCCCGTGGTGTTTGTCGAGCAGGGTGATGGGGGGGCGGTTCTGGCTAGCCATGGTTGGCCTCAGGCGAGAATGCTTTCATGGGCAAAGACAGCCGTTCGAACACCAGCATTTTCTGTCATACGGCGGGTGAACCTCATCAGGTGAAAGAAGCCATAGAAGGCGATATCCAGATGAGTTGTCCCATGCAGGACAACCAACAGATACGAGTCGTCAATCGAGGATGTTTCAACAAGCCAGTCGCTGTTTTCCAGTTGCATGCGGAAACCTGCCCTTTCGTTGACGCCGAAAGTGTCTGCTTTGTTGATGCTAGGCATGGTGGCCAATTACTGGTAGAGCCGCCAATGGGCTCACGGTGTTGCCTGCAATGCACCAATCGTCGCGCCCTGAACGAGCTGTCACGTAAAGAAAAACCCGCAAAGTAGCCCTCGTCATGTTTGTTGTACTCGCTGCGATCAATGGTGCGGACAAAGTCGGGGCTAGTCCGCTCACGTATTCAAGATTCAAGGTGCAAGTTGCTGAAGCTATCAAGTCGATAAAGACAAGCATTCGCGCCGGGAGATGCTTCCGACTCCGCCACAATACTGACGCTTTGGTGGCTCTAACCGGATAGACGTTTCAGTGGCTGCTTCTGTGACGGCAGGGCGAAGCCAATAAGCACTTCAATTCAAGTTGGGGTCCATGTGGCTCGGCGTGACGGGGTGTCAGCTAGGGTCGACTCTGATACTGGGGCGGACCGACATGCCTACGCGTAGCCGTCGGATGTCATCCTGGCCCGGATCGAGACGGATGCGAACGGGTAGGCGTTGCACAATCTTGGTGAAGTTCCCGGTGGCGTTATGGGCTGGTACGGCAGAGAAGCTGACGCCGCTGGCAGGACCCAAGCTTTCGACCGAGCCTTTGAGGTGCGTGCCTGGCAAGGCATCGACGGTGATGTCCGCCAGCTGGCCGACGCGCAAGCGGGCAAGCTGTGTTTCGCGAAAATTCGCTTCAACGTAAACAGCATCGAGCGGTACCAGGGTTAGCAGCGGTTCGCCCACATGCGTGTATGCCCCGACTCGGGCTTTGCGCTGCGCCACAAAGCCGCTAATCGGCGCAACGATCGTTGCATAGGACAACTTCAGATCAGCATCCGCCTTGGCGGCCTTGGCCCTGTCCAGGTTGGCCTGGAGAATGGCCACTTGCTGCACTGCCGCTCGAAGTGCCGCACGGTCGCGCTCAAGCGTGGCCCGCTGGATTTCCCATGCTGCTTCCGCTTGTTGGCGGGCTTGAACCGTGCCGGAGCCATCACGAGCGAGGTTCGTGAAGCGATTCCGATTGGCCTCGGCGAGCTTTAAGTTGGCACCAGACGCCGCGACCATCGCACGAGCTTCCGCAATCATGCTCTGCTGTTGCTCTAGCTGACCCTGCAGGCCGTCAGCGGTCGCCTTTGCGCTGTCGGCAGCGATGCGTAGATCACGTTCATCGATGTTTACGAGGGGGGCGCCGGCCCGGACCTCCTGGTTCTCCTGCACTGCCAGGCGGGTAATAACACCGGCTACTTGGGGAGCGATGACGGTAAAGTCGGCCTGCACGTATGCGTCATCGGTTCTCTGTTCGGACCCACTAGATTCGGAGTGATTCAAAATTATAAATGCGCCGACCAGAGCAAAGGCGGCAATAGCGCCGACCATGATGCGAAAGCGAGTGTTCGTTGCCATGGAGTGTCTCGTACCGAGAAGAAGAGGGTCAGGAGGCTGCGCTTGCCGGTGGTGTGGTCGAAGGCGAAATGGTCGGACGGGTGATCGTCGTGGGTGCTGGGATGTACTGGAGATTCAATACAACTGGAATCAACAACAGAGCCAGGAGTCCTAAAGCGCGATAGACATCGGCGGTGGCCAGCACGCCGGCTTGCTGTGCGACGATCGACGGCATTGATGCCCAGCGGGCATCGTCAGAAGGCAGTCGGGCGGCCAAATGGCCTGCCTGGTCGAGTAGCATTTCGGTGTGAAAGCGGTTACGTACTACCGAAAGTTGACCGATCACGGCGCTGCCAAGTGTGGCACTTAGTGCGCGAAAGAGATTGACGATGCCGGAAACATATGGGCCCTCCGGCTGTTGCACGACGCTTGTTGCCAGGAACAGCAGGGGAATAATCGTCATAGGCAGCCCTAGCGTGTACAGGGCTTCCGGGTCGATGAACTGAGCCACCATCCAATCGCTTGTAATAAAGCTTCCCAGCCAACATGCGGTCGCAAGGCAGGCGAGTCCCGCTGCAAAGATATGGCGGGCATCGATCCAGCGCTGATAAAGCAGCATTGCCACACACGATCCCAACACCAGCTGGGGTAGCCCGACGATCAGGCCAATGTCCATACTTTGCTCAAGACGAAAGCCCTGCAGCTGTCCAAGTACGTTGGCAGGCAGCGTGACTGCAGTGCCACCGATAATCAGTAGCAAGACGAACACGCTGAAGCCTACTCCCAAATTGCGGCGCTGGAGCATCTGCAGCTTGATGAATGGTGCAGGGTGCCTCCATTCGCACGCCATGAACAACGCAGTGAGGATCGTTCCGGTCAGAAGTGACGCGGTGACTATCGGCGAATGGAACCAGTCTAGGCGAACCCCTTGGTCCAAACCCACGACGAGTAACGTCAAACCAGGAACGCCGAGCGCCATACCTGCCCAATCGGCACTCTTCAAGCGCGGTAGAGCCGTGGGCGCCTTCGGAAGGCCCCAAGCAACCAGTGCCATTGCCACTATGCCAATGGGAATCACGTGCCAGTAGGCCCAACGCCAGTCGGCTAACCGATCTACCGTTAGTGTCGCGAGGTATAGCGCGATATTAGGCGAGAACGTCGAGGTCAACGCGTACAGTGCCAGGCCATGCAATCGGAGGGACATTGGCAGGAAGCGCAACGCACACATCATCAGCAACGGAATCAGCGCGCCTGAAAAGAGGCCTTGGAGGGCACGCAGGGCCAGTAGCAAATGTAGCTCGTGCACAAATGGGATAAGCGCTGCCAGCGCTAATGCTGCCGACAGTATGGTGAGGTGGAAGCGCCGCAGCGAAAAGGTGACTGCGAACCAGGACGCAAAAGGCATAGCAACCAGTTCGCCTGCGGCATAGGCGGTGCTTAGCCAGGATCCATCGTCGTAGCCAACGCCTAGGGCACCCTGCAAATCAGCCAAGACCAAGCCGGGGACACGATTGTTTAGTCCAGACACCATGGCTGCTAGCAGCACCCCGAGCAGGCCGATGGCCAGACGAACGCCAAACACCGACTCAGGAGCTTCTATCGATGGATGATTCCTTTGTTCCGCCATTTGGGCGGACGCAGGGGCTGTCATTTGCGACTCCCACTAGCCGTCGACGCGGTCAGAAACTCAGGCGACCAGCCGCCGCCCAGTGCTCGATAGAGTGAAACGACCGATAACGCGGACGCAGTTGTGCAATCAGTCAGCTCTGCCTGACTGGCCAGTAATGATCGCCTTGATACCAAGACGGTGGTGAAGTCGGCGGTTCCTTGCTGATATGCACGCAGCGCGACGTCGAGTGCGGTTTGGTTTTGCGCCAGAGCTTCTTGAAGTTGATCGTGTCGCTTGACTTCAGTCGTATAGGCGTCGAGCGCATCGTCAACCTCGTGCCATGCGTTCAGGACTGTCTTCAGGTAGGCGACGCCTGCCAGATGTTGCTGGGCCTCACTTAGTTCGAGATTGCGCTCGAGCCGCCCACCTTGAAAGATCGGAAGATAAAGCGTCGGACCGAAGGAAAACTGCCGCGAGTTCCAGCTCCCCAGATCGCCCAGGTCTAACGCTTGAACCCCGAGATTTCCCGTCAAGCTGATTCGAGGATAGAAATCCGCCTTGGCCGCGCCGACGTCGGCAACCGCAGCGCGTAAGCGAGCTTCGGCTTGAAGGATATCTGGACGATTGCGGGCCAGTTCAGAAGGCACTCCGATGGGTAGTTGTTTCGGCATGGATGGCATGGCCGCACTGCCAAGACTTGCTTCCAAGTCCCGCGGCGGCTTGCCTAAAAGTAGCGTTAGCGCGTTTATCAAAGCGTCGCGCCGCTCATGGAGTTGTGATAGGCGGGCATCGATACTGGCCACATCGGCGCGAGCCGATGCTACGTCGAAGCGGGTCGCTACGCCGTTCTGCAGGCGACTTTCGGCCAACTGGCGCAGGTGTTCGGCAACCTGACGATTCTGCTCGGTGATGTTGATTTGTGCTTGCGTACCACGCAGCAACAGGTAGGTACGCGCCACGTCGCCAGCAACTGAGACTTTGGCCGACGCCCTATCGAATTCGCTGGCTTGTAGACGGGCGTTCGCCGATTCACTCAGGTGACGAAGGTAACCCCACAGGTCCACTTCCCAACTCACTTCTAGACCCAAGTCCCACGTATTGAATGCACTTGAGGGCGCACCGAGTTCGGCCAAGGCAGAATGCTGGCTGATTCCAGACCGCGTGTAGTCAGCCTCTGCAGCAAGCTGTGGCCGCCGTGATGCGTTGGCCAACCCAAGTTGAGCACGGCTCTCGTCAACGTGTGCCGTCGCTGCTTGCAAGTCCAGATTGGATGCCAATGCCTCATTTTCCAGGGTCGTCAGCGTGGCATCGCCAAAAAGTTGCCACCATTCGGAGGGTGGCGCTTTGTCAGTCAACGTGGGGGAGGTCGCCACGGTGGCGTCGCGCGACCGTTCGGCCGCTGCGGTTGATGCAAGCGTTGGTGGGCGGACGTCGTTCGATATTGTGCAGCCCGCAAGAGCAAGGGTCATCGCCAAGGCAAGTGCCACGTAACCGACACACGCGAAAATGATTTTTTCCATACGGGTCATGGCGCCTTCTCGGTGTGGGTCCATTGTGATCACGCACCGAATGCACTTGTAGACATGGCAAAGGACTCACGGTGTTGCTTGTGTGGCATCAATCGAATGGGTCTTGGAGGGGTGGATACGTAATTCGGCACATGGTCCGCCCTGCTTCAGATGACTTGAAGGGACTGTGCGCTCGACGCCGTGTGCCTGTGTTTGATTTTCTCAGGGAGGGGAGCTGGTGAGGCTGCTCGACTTCTGCAGGATAGGTACGAACTACATGAGACAAGATAGGCTGCCCAGGGATATCGCATCTAATCGATGCGGGCACAAACAGTCGATGTGCGAATGACTTCTTGATCGCAATCGCCATGGATTCAAGCATTCCATGGTGATGAAAGCACCCAGTCTGGATTGTTGTTCTATGTACAACATGATGATTGATGCCAACCAGCTACTTACTTGGCTTCATTGCGCTTACTGTTCTACTTAACGCGCCCAATTACGTGTTGAATGCGTATGGCGCATTCCGCGCTACTGCGCTCTTTGTGAGGCCATTACGTATGATTACGTCAGAAGCCGATTCACGGCGAGAGCTGAGAGGAATGCGTAATGGTGTAGGCTCAATTGAAAAGTCCGCCACGTCTTTTGCTATGTCGATCATTGTCGTCGGCGTACCGATGAGCGCAAACGGGCTAAAGAAACCGCTTGAAACTTTGTTGTTGTGTATGGCGTGGTTGCTCGAAAAACAAACAGGTATCGATCTCCAGGATGCATTGTTTATGGTTGATTCAATACGGTGGTCCATCTTGCATCAGATGCGTGTCATTAAATATTGGTTCACCATGTCGTTAGCGCGTATGGGAGAGCTGAACTTTGACTTTGTATCGAACCGCCGGGTCATCGTCACCACGCAACACCAACGTCGGCCGCATGATCTTCTTTAGATCCTCGGAGGAGTCGGTCTCTGAGAAGGCCTTGATGCAATTAGGGTGAGCCTTCGCGCTGCCCATCATGGCCTGCCGCCACCAGCTGTTTGTGATTCCTGCTGAATTCTTGGGCTCCGCTCCGATTGAATCCATAGAACGGCCCTGCGGGGACGCTGATAAAGAACTGGGCACGATTGGCCGCGAGTAGCTGCCTGAGGTCATCGAATATTTCGATGGGAGTTGCACCAGGGTTGTCGGCGTTCTTCACCATGATGGGCGGCACCGCTCCGACCAAGATGATTTGGCCGTTCGCTCCATGCCATGGCGAGCCAAACAGGCAGCCAGCTTGTGACGATTTTACTGCTTACCTGTCGGCGGCCGCCGGGCGACTGCGTTGACTTTTGGGGCTCGATGGCCAGTGCCGCGCCACTCCTTGAAAGTACGGGCGCAGCACCTGACGCTGTTGAAGAACATTACGATCACCAACGGTGTTCTGATGTTGTCAGCGAAAGCACCTGGACTCTGGGCCCTCTGCCAAGTGGTTCTTCAACAGCACGCGTTCAGTACGCCCAGTTGGCAGGTACATATCTAAACGCTTTGCCAGCGGCCGCGACGCGGCCGAGCGATGGGAACGACAAGTGGCTGGCCAGGAACAATTCACCGGTCGAGGCCGCCTCCCGCAGGAGGCGCATCCGGACGCGAGTCGCTTCTTCAGGTTCGTGATCGAACGCATTTTGCCATTCGGGACAGTCGACCCCCACTGGGACGACTGCGTCGCCGGCGAAGGTCAGCCGCTCGCCGCCGGACGACACGCGGACCACGCTGTGCCCTGGGGTGTGGCCGCCGGTGAGAGTAACGACGACCCCGGGTGCAACCTCGTGCTGCTTATCAAATGGCCGCAGCTCGGCCTTGTACGCATCCAGGAACTTCCGGGCGCTCGACCGGATGATGTCCTGAATTCCACCAAACGTGTTGTGAGAGAAATCGGGTGACTTAAAGAACTCGATATCCGTATGCGACACATGAACCCGCAGGTCCGGACGCATCTGACTCCTCAGTCGCTGGTCGAGCAGCCCGCCAATGTGATCCATGTGGATGTGAGTTGCCACTACGTCAGTCACGGACGCGGGATCGATGCCGGCACCCTTCAGCCGCAGGGCCAACCGCCCCGCCCGCGTGGCGTCCGGCATCTCCAACCCCACCCCAGCGTCGATGAGGATCGTTCGACCGCCACTGTGAACCACGACCACGTTCAGCCCCCAATCGATCACGTCCGGTAGAAATCTCTCGCGCAGTGCGGCGTCCCGGACGGCAGAATCGACGTTGGTGCCCAAGATATCGGCAGGTATCGGTAACGCGCCATCGCTGATCACTAGTACGTCGATTTCGCCGATACGCGTCGCGTAGCGCGACGGAACCAAGTCGTGATCTGGGTGGCGTGATTCGTGGCACAAACACATGTTTGACTCCTACTTTTAACGGCCCCTCATTGCCGGCGATTTTCTCGACACAAGATTCCAATTCGCCGGGACGTTTTTTCTTGTGTTCTGATGAGTAGGCTACGCGGCAAGGGCCCGTTTGGTAGTCATCTAAAAGGACACTCCGTGGTTCACCTTAAACAACAATTACGGTTGTTGCGGTGCTCTCCGCTAGAACCCGAAGTTCCCGAAGTGGTTACATTTCGACGTTCGTGCGGCGCTTCAATTCAAATTTGCCGTTAGCTCGCGCTGCCATATCCACCTGCTGCCCTCTGCCATTGGGGCCAATCGTGCCGGAACCTGGACTCGTGTATTTGCATCATCGTTGCGTTGCCGCATTCCAGCCCTTCCGGAACCGAATTCAAAGTCTTGCGGTTCGACGGCCGTGTGGCACCAAACGTGACGAAAGGACGGACTATCTATCCGGTCTGAAGAAAGAAATCCAATATTCATAGGCTCTTACGCTATGTTTGGGGGTCTCGGGTAGTAAGAACCGTTCTGAAAATACCCGCGGTCGTAGCGGTAGATGTCCAAGAAAAGCCCCTGTCTGGTCGGGGGCCTTTTCTTTTCAAAATGCAATGAACGGGCACGGGCGTCGATGCGAGAGGGGCCATGATCACTGGCACGTTTTTTTCCTAGGCTCCCTAGCTTTCGGGGTTTTCCTTTTCTTCACCGATCAAATCTTATGGTCGACTAGTTGATGGCAGGACTTGGGCGTTACCTCAAGGGAGTGAGGGATATTCAAGGGGACGCGGCATCGGTCCTCGATTTCTGCTTACGAAGTAAAAAAGCGGTTCACCTTTCGACTCGCTAACCCGATTGGGGTTTTCGCAGGGAATCGATTGTGATTAAAGCAAATACGGCAACGCTCATGTTCAGGAAAAAGCACAGTCGACTGGCTTTCTTGAAGGAAGGCTATCGTTGGCTTGTCATTCAATTGTTGCGGCGGCAATCGAGCAGGCACATTGCTGAACAACGAAAGCAGCTTGTCGTGTTCTCATTTGATTTTATTGCGCATAACATAAACCTGAATGGCGTATACGAAAAGGACGATTTGGATACGTTTTTCGAGTGGGCACAGTCCATGGGGATCAATTTCAAGGACGCCACCGCCCTTGATATAGGCGCCAACATCGGCAATCACAGTCTTTATTTTTCCGATCACTTCAAGCGCGTTGTCAGCTTCGAACCGCATCCGCGCATATTCAAGGTGCTATCCCTGAATGCGGAGCTTGCCAGTAATGTTATCTGCCACAACGTCGGCCTGTCCGATCAGGACGGAACTGCCATCCTGTCCGGACCCGCGGTGAATTTTGGCCGATCCACCATAAGCGAGTCGAGAGATTCCAGGTCAGTGGACATAAAGCTGGTGAAGCTTGATGACTTTTGCGAATTCGAGAACGTCAAGTTATTGAAGATCGATGTCGAGGGGCACGAATACAAGGCATTGTCCGGTGCAAAAAAAATCATTCAGGAACATCGGCCGATCATTCTGTTCGAGCAGCACATCGACGACTTCATAAATGGCGAGTCGCCCGTCTTGTCATTCTTGAAAGAGGTTGGATACGAAAATTTTGCCATTGTCAGGCGATACCCTCTTCCTTTGCCATCGTTCCTCAAGTTCGTACTTACCCCCTTGTTTCGTGTATTGCTGGGCGAGCAAACCAGGATCGTCTCGACCAGCCGGGTCAAGCCGGATTTCTATAGTTTCATCATCGCGCTGCCCGACTGGGTTCAAGGGATGCCCGATTCCGAGCCATGGGTCGATGAGCCAAAGACGAAAGCGGACGTTGCGCCATTAGGCGTTACCTGATCGGCAAAGGCCGGCGCGAATGACTGGTATCAATCCTGACGGATGCGATACATGGCTATCGCATGCGGCTGTAACTGAACTTTCAACATGCGCTCGCCCTTGACTTGCGAATGCGCCCAAAGGTCGCGCAGGGTGTATGGAGCATCCGATGCCAGGCCGATCACGGTGGTGGAAATGGCTACCTCGCGCGACGTGTCGTTTTCGTTGAACACCGCCACCGCGCGGCTGCCATCCTTGAGTGGTTTCACAATCACGTGGATGCCATCGATATCGCGTACCTGTTTGCCTTGTATGCCCAGCGGGTCCTGATCCACCGCAATCACTTCCTTGTTGAGCAGGATCTTGAGTGCCTCCGGCTTGATCGTGCGCAAGTCGGCACCGATCAGCAGCGGTGCGGCCATGATCGACCACAGGCTGAAATGGCTGCGGTATTCGGTGTCGGTCATGCCGCCGTTGCCTACTTCCAGCACGTCCGGATCGTTGTAATGGCCTGGTCTGGCATAGCGATCCAATCCTACGTTCTGCTTGAAATTTTCCAGCATCGAGGCGTAGACATCGCTGAGGTCATTGCTGGTGCGCCATGATCCAGCATCGACCGGTCGCTTGCCGGCCCAGGCCCAAGGCTCGTTCTCGCCCCTTTCGCATATGCTGTAGAAAATCGAGCGGCCACTGGCGCGAAGGGCCAGGGCCATGGCCGCGTAGCGCTGCTGGGCGTCTATATCCATGTGGTTGCAGTTGTCGTATTTGAGGTAGTCCACGCCCCACGCTGCGAACGTCGCAGCGTCGTGCCTTTCGTGATCGAGGCTGCCGGGAAAGCCACCGTTTTCCCTCGTCTCGCAGGTGGAGGTGCCGGCGCTGGAGTACAGGCCAAACTTCAGGCCGCGCTGATGAATGTAGTCGGCCAGTGCCTTGATGCCGCTGGGGAAGCGCCTGGGATTGGGTTGCAGCTGGCCGTTCTTGTCGCGTTGCCCATTGGCCCAGCAATCATCGATATTGACATAGGTATAACCGGCATCGCGCAGCCCAAGACTGACGAACTTGTCGGCGATGCCGCGAATCATTCCTTCATTGAACGCATCGCCACACTGTGTAACGTTCCAGTTGTTGAAGCCCATCTGCGGTAGCGAAGCCTGTGCGCCAACGCTTGAGCTGGCATGGAAGGCGATTGTCAGGGCGAACACGAGACTCGCGGCGATCCGCCGCGAGTAGGCACGGTAGGCGATCATCGATTTCTCTCCACTTGGGAAAATGGGCAGCACAATCGAACGCTTGAGACCCAAAGGCCGAACGGGCTTTATCTCGCAGTGGTTGCTTCGGCGTGCGCAGTTTAGCGCCTACCTTCGCCCGGAAGTTTCAGCGGCGGCAGCTAAAACTTATTTCAATATGTTGCATCTGTTGCAAGTCGTAAGATATAGCTGAGGCTTGGAGATGCGTAGGGCAAATCGAGTTGCGCGAGAACACATTCGATCCGTTCCGCGTCGATATTTTCGCGCCATGAATCAAAGCGGCGGCGGGGTGAGGAGCTAGCCCCTGCTCACAGAAGAGAGGGGCTGCTTACGAGCAGGCACACCTGATGTGTCCTTGCGTCATCAGCGACGGTTGATGCGATACATGGCCGTCTCATGGGCTTGCAAATGGAGCTTCAGCGAGCCGTCGCCCTTGGTTTGGGTATGTGCCCACAGGTCACGCAAGCTGTAGCTGCTCGCGGACTTCAGCCCAATTTCGGAGGCGGAAACCGTGACATCGCGCGGCGTATCGCTTTCGTTGAACACCGCCACCGCGCTGCTACCGTCCTTGAGTGGCTTGACGATCACATGGATGCCATCGGCATCGCGCACCTGTTTGCCTTGCACGCCCAGTGGATCCTGATCCACCGCGATCACATCCTTGTTGAGCAGGATCTTGAGCGCATCGGGCTTGATCGTGCGCAGGTCGGTGCCGATCAGCAAGGGCGCGGCCATGATCGACCACAGGCTGAAATGGCTGCGGTATTCGACGTCGGTCATGCCGCCGTTGCCCACTTCGAGCATGTCCGGGTCATTGTAGTGGCCGGGCGTGGCGTACTGATCAAGCACCACGTTCTGCTTGAAGTTCTTCAGCATCGAAGCGTAGCTGTCGCTGATATCGCCAGTGGTGCGCCATGAGCCGGCGTCGACCGGTGGCTTGCCGGCCCAAGTCCAAGGTTTGTTTTCGCCCCATTCGCACACGCTAAAGAAGATCGGACGGTTGGTTGCACGCAGCGCTTCGGCCATCGCCGTGTAGCGCTTGAGGGCATCGACCTTCTGGTTGTTGCAGTTGTCGTATTTGAGGTAATCCACACCCCATGAAGCGATGGTCGCGGCGTCTTGTTTTTCATGACCTAGGCCGCCGGGAAAGCCGCGGTTTTCCTGCAGCGGCTCGCAGGTGGAAGTGCCGGCACTGGAATACAGGCCGAACTTCAGGCCGTGCTGGTGAATGTAGTCGGCCAGCGCCTTGATGCCGCTGGGGAAGCGCTTGGGATTGGGTTCGAGCTTACCGTTCTGGTCGCGCTGCCAGTTGGCCCAGCAGTCGTCGATGTTGACGTAGCGGTAGCCGGCATCGCGCAGTCCCAGACTGATGAACTTGTCGGCGATGCCGCGGATCATCGTTTCATTGAATTCGTCGCGGCAGTGGGTCGAGTTCCAATTGTTGAAGCCCATCTGTGGCGGCGATGCCTGCGGGGCAGAAGCTGGCGTGGCGCCGGCCACGGTTGCTACAGCGAGAACGAGCGAAGCGGCGGTATGCCGCAGGGATGCAGGGGAAGCCATCATCGATTTTTCTCCACCACTAATGGAAACGGGGTCGAACGCGCATGGTTTATTTTGCTTGCTTGGGCGTACCGAGTATGGGCTGCTTCAACGTATGCAGCGAGGGCTGGCCTTCGGTCAGCAAGTCCAGCACCACCAGTTGATTGTCACTGGGCTTAAGCCATGCACCTGGAATGTACAGTGTGCGCTGCGGCCCGATGCTCCAGTAACGACCCAATGGATGCCCATTAAGCCACACTACGCCTTTGCCGAGGCCTTTGGTGTCCAGGAAGGTGTCGGCGTTGGCGCTTCCAGACACCAGCGCATTGAATGTCGCACGATACACGCAAGGCGCATGCCGGCAAGGTCCATGCGCGTAGGCCGTAGCCTCGTTTTCGGTAAAGGGCAGGGCATAGATCTGCCAATCGCGCAGCTGCTGTCCTTGCAACGTCACCGCGCCAACGATGCCCTTGCGTTCGTTGACCATCTTCTCGCCGAAGTTGATACGGCCGTCGTTCTGCACCAGTAGATCGAGGGTGTCGCCTTTGGCGAGTTTGACGCTGAGCGAATCCTGTTTCAGGCGGCGATCGAGCGTGCCTATGCGCTTGTCGTTGACATAGACCAGCGCATAGTCGTGCAGGCCGTCGATGCGCAAGGTGCCGGATTCATCGGCGTCGATGCGCTTGCGATACAGGATGTCGCCATAGGACTCGCCCAGTTCCTCCATGGTCTTGAGCTCATGCGATGCCGTTGGTGTCGGCAACGCATCCCACAGCGACCGCGATTCGTCCAGCCTGATGTTGTTGATGGCTTGCGTTGCGGGCGTTGCCGGCAACGCCAGCGGCGTGCTTCCGGTGGCCTCGGCGATCACTTTTCGCAGTGCGTAATACTTCGGTGTGGGCCTGCCGCTTTCGTCCAGCGGGCTGTCGTAGTCATAACTGGTCACATCGGGCTGGTAGCTGTTGTCGTCCCAGTTGGCGCCGCTCATCCAGCCGAACGAAGTGCCACCATGGAACATGTACAGGCTTACGGAATAGCCCTGTTTCAACATGCCGGACAACTCTTTCGCCACCTTGGTGGCGTCGATCACGTAGTGCGGACCACCCCAGTGATCGAACCAGCCCACCCAGTATTCGCCGACCATGTACGGGCCGCCTGGTTGCCAGGTGTGTAGCTTCGCCAGTTTTTCTGGTGCATGCCCGACACCGAAGTTGATCACCTTGGGCAAATCGGGCAGCGACCCGTATTGGGGTGCACTATCGGAGGTGTACAGCAGCGAGGCATCAAAGCCGCTTTCGACGATGTCCTTGCGGATCTGCTGCAGATACGGATCGTTGTCCTTGCCGAAGCTGCCGTATTCGTTCTCGACTTGCACGGCGATGATGTTACCGCCGCGCGTGTACTGCAGCGGTGCCAGTTCCTGGCCGAGCCGATGCAGCCAGCGTTGCGCTGGCTGCATGAACTTCGGGTCGGTAGTGCGGATGTGTGCGTCACGGTCTTTCAGCAGCCAGGCGGGCAGGCCGCCCAGGTCCCATTCCGAACACACGTAGGGGCCGGGTCGCAAGATCACATACAGGCCTTCCTGCTGAGCTTCGCGAATGAACTCCGCTACGTCGTTCTGGCCACTGAAGTCGTAGTGTCCAGGCGTCGTCTCGTGCGCATTCCAGAACACGTAGGTGGTAATGGTGTTCAGGCCCATCGCCTTCGCCATCTTCAGGCGTGAGCGCCAATACTCGCGGGGAACCCGCGTGTAGTGCATGTCCCCGGCGATGATGCGCAAGGGCTTGCCGTTGAGCACGAACTGGCCCTGTTCGATGGTCAGGCCGTGCACCGCTTCGACGGGCGCGGCGTATGCCTGGCCGGACAGCAAAAGGCCAAGCCCGACACCTATCGATATGCTCTTCAATACATTCATCGAAATCCCTTGCGTTGCTCCGCCCATATACTTGCCTTAGAACGTACCGCGCACACCCACGGTATATACCGTGCCATCTGCTTCCGCGTAGAGGAAGCGATTGGGATAGGCGGAGTAGTCGTAAAGATGCGACTGCGTTAGATTGGTGCCAGACACGAACAACGAAACGTGATTGTTGATCTTGTAGCTGGCGCTCAGGTCCAATTCGCCGTAGGAAGTTCGCGTGGCAGGCTGCGCACCTGATCCGTATGAAATGCTCTCCAGATACTTTCCGCGCCAATTGTAAGCCAGGCGTACTTGCCAGGGGCCCTTCTCGTAGTACCCGCTAAGGTTGGCCGAATCGCCGATGCCGGGTACCGCGAACTTGCCGGACGTGCTGATGGTGCCCGGACTCAGGTTGGCGCTGCTTTGTACGTGGGTGTAATTGAAGGCAGTGCCAAGGCCGTCGAACGGTGCTGGCAGCACATGCGTGAACTGATAGTTGAAGGTCAGTTCTTCGCCGTAGATCTTCGCCGAATTCAAATTGATCGGTTCGCTCAGCGACCAGGTCTGGCCGAGGAACGACACCGGTGTGCTGACGATCGTGCTGAAGTTGCTGACGTGCTTGTAAAAGGTTTCCAGAGCCAAGTAGCTGGCGTCGTCGATGTACCACTCCATGCCGGTGTCGAAGTTGGTCGAGGTATAAGGCTGAAGATTGGGATTGCCCTGGCTGATCGTCAACGATTCCGGGCGCGTACCGAAGCTCTGGTTGTAGTACAGATTACTCAACTGGGGCGGCGTAAGCGTTTTGGAGGCTGAAAAGCGATAGACCAGATTGTCGAGCAGGTTGAGCTTGAAATTCATCGCCGGCAGCCACTTGTGGTAGCCACCCGTGGCCGACTGCGGTTGCAGCGGTCCGTACGCCACCTGGCTAGCACTGCTGTCATTGGGATCCACGCGGTAGCTGATCGGCTGCTGGAAAATCGCCTGGGATTGGGAATCTACGTGCAAATAGCGCGCGCCGATATCCAGCGCCCAGGGTTTTTCCCACATCGTGCCTTCGAACACCGCTTTGGCGAATACGGCCTTCTGCACTTCCCGCACTTCATTGAAGCTGCCGGGATTGACCTTGGGTCCGAAGCTGCCGTATTGGGCCAACGCCGCGAGCAGGGCGGCTCGCTTGTCAGCCGTCAATTGATTGTAGGCCGCAGGCGTGGTCAGCCAGTTCATGAACTGGGGCACGTTGTATTGGATCCATTGCGCGGGCAGCCCCGGCTGGGAAACGCCGCTGATCGGTGCTGGGGGCGTATATACATATGCACCGACGGCACTGGCGGGTACGGACACGGCATAACCGCAGTACGCGTTGCAAAGAATGCCGTTGGGCGTGGCCACATTCACCGACTTGTTGTAATCGCGGTTTTCCTGCACACCGAATTCGAGGTTGGACAGGATGCCGCTTTCAAAATTCTTGGCGAAATTCAGCTGGTACTGGGTGACGCCAGCGGTAATGTTGTTCGATTGGCCGCCCTCGTTGCAGCAATGCGCGTACAGATCGTTCAGGTTGGTGGTGGAGATGATGTTGGTGTAGCTCGGCGGCTCGCTGCTGCCGTTGTTGGTCCAGGTCGGATTGACGCCGATATTGCGCGCGCCGATCACCGCGAAATAACCGTAGGGACTTTGCTTGTTCCAGGCCTTGGAGTTGGATACGTCCAGGCTGATAGTGCTCGATGGGTCGACGTTGAACGCCAGGTTCAAGCCGTTCTGCACCATCTTTTCATCGCTTGGGTTGTAGGCCACGACGTAGTCGTTCGCCATAGTGCCGGTATTTTTTCGCACGTAATTGAGCACGGTGTTGTTGGCGTCCGTGGTCAGCGACTGGAAGTCGCCGGCGTTGCCATATTCGCCGAATTCGTGTTCGAACGGCTTGATCTGGTAGCCCGCGTACAAGGTGTCGAACTTGACGGTCAGCTGGTCGATCGGGCGCCAGTCGATGGCGCCGGTGAAGCTCTTGCGGGTGCGCTCCTCGTTGAGCACGTTGTTGGCCAGTGTTTCGGGGATGGCGACGTTGGTGTAGTTGGGGTTGGCAAGTCCGGAAAGCTTGGAAATATTCTGGTTGGCGTACCAGGAGTTGGCCTGTGTGTTGATCTGCGTGTCATCACGCTTGTAATACTGCACGGAGGCCAGAACGCCGAACGTGTGGTCCGCATTGGTCCAGCCTGCCAGGCCCGATACCTTGGGCGTGGTCTTGCCGGCCCAGCTGCCGGTCAGGTTGCTGTTGACCCCGGCGGCGGAACCGGTCGCATGGAAGCCGCTGAAGTCCAGCGGACGCGCGGTTTGAATGTCCACGACACCGCCGATATCGACTTCCGAGATATCGGCCGATGAAGTCTTGTTGACTTGAGCGAGGCTGATGATATCGGCGGGAAGCACGTTGAAATCGAACGCGCGTGTGGAGGTATTGGAGCTCTGGGAGGCTGTGGCCATCTGGCGGCCGTTGACCGTCACGGCGACGAAGTCGGGGCCAAAACCACGGATGGCGATCTGGCTGGATTCGCCGCCGCTCCGATTCACCGATACGCCGGGTACGCGCTGCAAGGCGTCGGCGACGTTGGGATCGGGGAATTTTCCGTTCTCTTCCGCGGAAATCGAGTCGACGACGTTCACGGCGTTCTGTTTGATCGACTCGGCGCGCTGGATGGCGGCGAGCTGACCGGTGACCGTGATCGCGGTGAGACTGGTGGCTTTTTTCTTGTTGTCGGTCCTGCTTGCATCGGTACCATCACCGCTGCTGCCTACACCCGATGGTGCGGCGGTGGATGCTGCTGCCGGTGCGCTGGTTTGCGCGTGTATTTGTACGTTATAACCGGCCAAACTGGCGATGCCCATCGCTGCCAGTGCCAGGCGCACCGAGCGCGCCATTGGATTACGTTGCATCGAATACCCCTCCGTGTGGAACTACGTTGCCGACCACGAATAACGAATGCGATGTCGCGTGACACAGTGCTCTACAACGTCGGCATGCTTCATGTCGACGTCGCACTCATCCCCACTGGAAAACACCATGGCCTTCAGGCCACCCCTTCGATGTTCGCCAGTCACGGTGCGAAACAGGCTTGGCGCGAACTTCCCCAAAAACCAGGCCGTGCTTCAGACCGATTTCCAATTGTCGTATTTTAGGATAATAAGATTGATTTGAGGCCGACAAGCTGCGGCGCAACATTTTTCGGATACAAAAAAGCCCGCAAAACGCGGGCTTGTTTGCACCGGCCCCAGGGAGGCGGTCCGGATAGGTATGGCTTTTCAGGGCTTGCCGTCATGGCGCAGCAGTGCCATCACTTCATAGCAGGCGCCCATGGTGTGGTAGTCAACCTTGCCGGCGGGGCTCTTCTCGTCGCTGTATTTCTTGTTGTCTTGGCTAAGGATGCGGTACCACGCGCCGTGCTGGTGATCGATGAAGTGCTCCCACGAGTAGGACCACAGTTTCGTGTACCAGTCGTCGTATTTCGCGTCCCCCGTGCGTGCATGTAACAGTGCGGCGGCAGCCAGCGATTCGGCTTGCACCCAGAAGTATTTGTCGCCGTCGCAGACGCTGCCGTCCGGCGCGAAGCCATAGCAAATGCCTCCGTGCACCGGGTCCCAGGCGTGCGCCAGCGCGGTGTCGAACAGGTGCTGTGCGGTAGGCAGGATCCAAGCTTCGTGCTGGCCTTGTTGCTTGAGCAGCGGCTCCATGATCATCAGCAGCTTGGCCCACTCGGTCTGATGGCCGGGCTGGAAGCCCCAGGGACGGAACAGGTGCTTGGGGTCGTCGCGGTGGTAATCCCAGTCGATGCTCCAGTCCTGATGGTAGTGCTCCCACACCAGGCCGTCTGCAAGCTTCGCCTGGCGCTGCGTCATGACGCGCGCCAGCGTGAATGCGCGATCGAGGTAGCGCGTTTGCTTGCTGGCCTGATACGCGGCAAGCATCGCCTCGCACATGTGCATGTTGGCGTTCTGGCCGCGATAGGTGCTGAAGTGCCAGGCGGGATCGGCTTCATCGCGATACAGCTCCGCCTGCGCGTCCCAGTAATGCTTTTCCAGCAGCTGCCAGGTCTCATCCATCCAAGCGGCGGCTTCCTGGATACCGGCTTTCAAGGCCATTGAATAGGCGAGCAGGACGAAGGCGACGCCGTAGCAATGATTGGTGCGGTCTTCCGGTTTGCCGTCGCGAAGGGTCCATGCATAACCGCCGGTGGCGGCGTCCCGATGCACGTCGCGCAGATAGCGCAAGCCATGATGTACGGCGTCGAGGTATTCGGGGCTGCCGAATTCAATCGCGGCCATGGCGTAGTTGAAAACAAAGCGGGTGCTGCTCACCAGATGGCGATGGCTGGCGTCGTAGACGGTGCCGTCGTCAAGGAAATAGTGGAAGAAACCGCCGGCCTGATCGATTGCGCGCGGGTGGTAGAACGCCATGGTCTGCCCGATATGCCCGCGCAGGAAGGTTTCGGAACGGAAGTCCGGGTGGGACGGCGCGGTCATGCGTAAGTCTCCATGAATTGTTCTACCTCGCTGGCGTGCGGCATGGCCGCAAACGAGCCGTGCCGGGTTACCGCAACGGCACCACAGGCGCTGGCAAAACGCAGTGCGGCGTGCAGGCGTGGCAGCGTTGCCACCCAGGCGTCGAGGTTGGCGGCAGTGAGGTTCATTTCGGCGAACTGGTATAGCAGGCCTCCGACGAAGGCGTCGCCCGCGCCGGTGCTGTCGACCATCGGGACGTCGTAGCAGGGTAATTCGCCTTCCGCATCAGGATGGAACCAGCGTAGCGGTTGCGAGCCGTCGGTAACGATCAGCAAGCGCGCATTGCCGCTCCACAGGCGTTCGAGCATCGCCTCTTCACCCTCGTTGGCCAGCCAGTCGTATTCCTCGGCACTGAGCTTCACTACGTCGGCCAGCAGCAATGCGGGCCACACGTGCGGGCGGGGGTCGACGCCCAGCGGCCACAAGGCGGGGCGTAAGTTCAGGTCGAAGCTCACCAGCGCGCCGGCCTGCCGCGCGCGCCGCATGCCGGTGAGGGTGACCTCGGCCAGATCCGGATCGGTCATGCTGTTGGAGCAGATGTGGAAGACCGCGGTGTCATGGAATGTCTGCGGACGGTAGTGCTCGATGCGAAACAGCAGGTCGGCTGACGGTGGCCGGTAGAACGCAAAGCTGCGTTCGCCGCGCCCATCCAGTGTAACGAAGGCCAGTGCAGTGTTCGCTTCGCCAGTGCGCACGACGTCGGCAGTATCTACGCCAGCCTGTTGCAGGCTGTGCAACAGGAAGTCGCCGAAGCGGTCGAGGCCAAGCATGCCGGCAAAACGGGCATGGCTGCCGAGCTTGGCTACGGCAACCGCCACGTTGGCCGGTGCGCCTCCGGCGAAGGGAATGAAATGGCGCGCAAAGCCGTGGCCATCACCGCCTTCGCCGTGCATATCGATCAAGGCCTCGCCGAAGCAGAGGATGGAACGTTTCATCAAAGGACCCCAAGCAATGGTTTTGTTTTCTTCAAGGGAGCGGCCGGGCAGCGGCCCATCGAGATCAAAGCGGGCTTCGGACGATCGGTGAGCCTGGCCCTTCACTCCAACCCCCTCTCCATCGGGAGAGGGGACATGTTTTGTTTTATTGGGCGCTGACCGGAGCGTTGCGAATGTTTGAACCGCGCAGGCCGTAGAACACGATGTACGCATAGCACAGCGTTGGCAGCACGAACGCGTGCTGGATGCCGATAGTGTCCGCGAGCATGCCTTGCAGCGAGGGCACTATCGCGCCACCGACGATTGCCATGATCAACAGGCTCGATGCTTTGCCGGTCAGTGGACCCATACGCTCGATGCCGAGCGAAAAGATGGTCGGGAACATGATCGAATTGAACAACCCGATGGCGACCACGCTGTACATCGAAACAGTCCCACCGGATGTCATGGTGGCGATGAGCAGCAGCACGTTGACCACGGAGAAGATCGCCAGCAGTTTGCGCGGCGAGAAAGCAGCCAGCAGGAAGGAGCCAAGGAAGCGTCCGACCATGGCCCCACCCCAATAGACCATGACGTAGCGCGCGGCTTCCTGCTCGCTCATGTGACCGATATCCGGTTGGGAGATGTAATTGACCAGGAAGCTGCCGATCGATACCTCCGCGCCCACGTAAAAGAAGATGGCGAGTACACCGAACAGGACATGGGGATAACGCAGGGCATCGAGCAGGGTGTGGTGTCCGGTATCGGCCTTGATTGTGCTTTCTTCCAAAGCAGGCAAGCGGAACAGCCATACGAACAGCGCCAGCAAGGCCAGCACTACAGCCAGGCCGAGGTAGGGCATCTGTACCGAGTGGGCTTCCTGCGCACGGTAGAGCAACTGTTCTTTCATCGCCAGGCTGGCGAGTTGGGTAGAGCTCTTCACCTGGGTGGAAAGAATCAGCAAACTGCCGAAATAGGGCGCGATGGTGGTACCGAGGGAATTCAATGCTTGCGCCAACGTAAGGCGGCTGGAACTGGTTCTCTCCGGTCCCAGTAGCGCGACGTACGGATTGGCAGCTACCTGTAGCAGCGTGATGCCGGAAGCGAGTACGAACAGCGCGCCGAGAAACGCCGGATACCAGCGCAAGCCCGCAGCCGGCCAGAAACCCAGCGCGCCGACGCCAGCAATCACCAGCCCGGCCACGATGCTTTTTTTGTAGCCAAGCCTGCCCACCACCCAGCCGGCGGGTAGCGACAGCAGGAAATACGTGCCGAAGAAGGTGAACTGCACCAGCATCGCTTGCGCGTAGTTCAGCTCGAACACCGCTTTCAGATGCGGTATCAGAATATCGTTGAGGCAGGTGAGAAAGCCCCACATGAAAAACACCGTCGTGATGACGGTCAGCGCGAGCGGGTAATAGGTATAGCGGCTATCGGTGGAAACCGTCGACGAGCGCGAGGACGGCGGTGTTGCTGCGGTAAAGGCCATGATGGAGTCCGGTGATCAGACGTGCGGCGGGCAACTGCTTGCGCGTATCAGCAGTTGCACGGGAGCAATGGTTTGACGTGGAGGAGGGGAGGGATCCTTGACGCGCTGAAGGATCAGTTCCGCGGCCTGCCTGCCGCGGTCGCGAGGCGTCACCGCAAGAGTGGTCAAAGGCGGAGCGCTGACAGCGGCCTCGGCGATGTCGTCGAAACCGGTAAGGGCGAAGTCGCGGCCCGGCTGCAGGCCATGCTGGTGCAGGCCCAGCATCAGGCCCAGCGCCACCGCATCGTTGTAGCAGACGGCGGCGGTGGGGGCGGTCTTGCCTTGGAACAGCCGGTCGCTCTGCGCCACCGCGTCCAGGCGATTGGGAATGCATTCCACCATCCAGCTCGGTTCCACGCTCAGGCCGGCAGCCTTCATGGCTTCGGTATAGCCCGCGCGACGCTGACGGCACGAGCTGGAACCCAGGTGCCCGCCGTAGAACGCGATGCGCTTGTGGCCCTGGGCAATCAGGTGCTCGGTGGCCAGGCGCGCGCCGCGCTGGTTGTCCAGGAACAGGCGATCCCAGTGGTCGCATGCAGCCACATCGCCGCTCACTTCGCGGTTGAACAGCAGCAGCGGCGTCACCCCGCCCACGGCGGAGAGAATCTGCTGAGCGTCACTGCCCTCGGCAGGCGAAAGGATGATGCCGGCCGGCCCGTGCTCCATCAGCGAGGAGAGCACGGCGAGTTCGCGTTCGGTCGATTCGCTGGTACTGCCCAGCAGGGTCACGAAGCCGGTATCCCCCAGCACCTCGTCCACACCCGCGGCGAATTCCGCGAAAAAGGGGTTGGCCAGGTCATTGAGTACCAGCGCGATGCTCGACGACGTACGCCGTCGCAGATTCGCGGCAGCCCGGTTGTACACGTAGCCCTGGCGTCGCAATTCCTCCTCGACGCGGGCACGCGTGTGCTTGTTGACCAGCGGGCTGCCCCGCAGGACCAGCGAAACGGTAGCGCGGGAGACGTCGCAGCCCGCGGCAATATCGCTCAGGGTGACCTTACGGCCGACCGGCGGTGTGTTCCCCATTTATGCCAGAACCTCGCCTTTTGTAACGATCCAAATGTACCCGAACCAGCGAAGTCGTGATCCTGCAGTGCAGCATGCCAAGCCTCCGCCCCCAGTGCTAGCTTCCGACGCCTTGGAACGATCCAAACCGTCAGACCCCACTTCTGGCCTTGCCTCGGCACTGAATGGGGTTTGTGCGGGCTCCCCAGCCCGCTTCAACCGAACACATTAACAGGCCACCATGCAATGAACCATCGCCTGCTCCGTTCCGGTCTCTCCTTGGCGCTGCTAGCGGCCGTGACCCTGCTGCCAGCGGCCCGGGCCACAGGGTCGCATGCGCCCGAAGTCGATCCGCGCATCGGCACCGGCGGCGATGGCCATGTGTTCCCGGGGGCCACGGTGCCGTTCGGCATGATCCAGCTCTCGCCCGATACGGCGATGCCGGATTTTCGGCATGCCTATAAATGGGCGGCGGGTTACCAGTACAACGACCCCACCATCATGGGTTTCTCGCACACGCACTTCTCCGGCTCCGGCCACTCGGATCTGGGCGACGTGCTGGTGATGCCGATCGCCGGTGAGGTGAAGCTCGACCCGGGCGACGAGAAAGTGCCGGGCAGCGGCTATCGCTCGCGCTTCGACCACGCGAGCGAAGTGGAACAAGCCGGCTACTACGCGGTGACGCTAAGCGACTACGGCGTGCGCGCTGAACTGACCGCCAACCGCCGCGTCGGCTGGCATCGCTATAGCTTCCCGGTAGCCAAGCCGGCGCATGTCTTGCTCGATCTTCGTCCCAGCATCTACGACTACCCAGGCAAGGTGTTGTGGTCGAGTCTGCAAGTGCACGCGGACGGCACCGTTACCGGTTGCCGCACCACGCGCGGCTGGGCGCCGGGGCGCGAGCTGTGCTTCGCCATGCGCTTCAACCAGCCGATGGTCTCGCGCGAGCTTTACAACCGCGAAACCGATCTGGTCTACAAGGGCTTCAAGGGGCCGGGCTATCAGCCGCAGGACCAGAACGCCGAGAACGGTCGCGCGCTCGTCGGCGTGTTCGACTTCGGCCAACTCAAGGCGCCGTTGATGGTGAAGGTGGCCATTTCGCCGGTAAGCGAGGCCAATGCGGTGGCCAACCTCGACCAGGATGGCAAGGGCTGGGATTTCGATGCCCAGCGCTACGCCGCCATGGCGGACTGGAACAAGGCGCTTGCGGCAATCGACGTAGATGGCTCCAAAACCCTGCGCACGCAGTTCTATACCGCGCTTTATCACGCGCTGATATCGCCGAGCCTCAGCATGGACGTGAACGGCGACTATCGCGGACCGGACCACCAGGTGCATCGCGCCGACGGCTTCGATTTCTATTCGAGCTGGTCGATCTGGGACGTTTATCGTGCGCAACAACCGCTGATGATCCTGCTGCATCCGGATCGCAGCGTGGATTTCGTGCGTTCGCTGATCGCATCGCAACAAGCCAGTCCGTTCGGCATGTTGCCGGTATGGGCCTACCAGGGCCTGGAAACCTGGTGCATGACCGGCTACCACGCGGTGGCGATCATTGCCGATGCGTACATCAAGGGCGTTCGCGGTTACGACGCCGATAAAGCCATGCGGGCGATGGTGTCCACCGCCACCTATGGCGACTACGGCGACCTGGCCGATTACATGAAGCTCGGCTACGTGCCGATCGACAAGGAAGTGGAGGGCGGCTCCAAGACCCAGGAATACGCCTATGACGACTGGGCCATTGCGCAGATGGCCAAGGCCATGGGCAAGCGCGACATCTACGACCGCTTCGAGAAACGTGCCGGCAACTGGCGCAATGTGTGGGACCCGAAAACCGGTTTCATGCGCGCGCGCCTCTCTACCGGCCCGTTCCGCGAGCCGTTCGATCCCACCAGCGCCGGTTACGGTGATGACTACACCGAAGCCAACGCCTGGCAGTACTCCTGGTACGTGCCGCAGGACGTGGCCGGGCTGATCACCGCAATGGGGGGCGATGAGGCCTTTACGCACAAGCTGGACGAATTGTTCGACGCCAAGGTCGATCCCTCCATCTTCAAGAACGTGGAGGACATTACCGGCCTGATCGGCTGGTATGCGCACGGCAACGAGCCCAGCCATCACATCGCCTACCTGTACGACTACGCTGGCGAGGCGTGGAAGACCCAAGCCAGGTTGAAGCAGATCATGGACAACGAATACGGTCCCGGCCCGGCGGGGCTGATCGGCAATGACGATCTGGGCCAGATGTCCGCCTGGTACATCTTCACCGCGCTGGGTTTCTATCCGGTCACGCCTGCCAGCGACGAATACGCCATCGGCCGGCCGTTCGTGCCGCGCGCGACGCTACATCTAGGTAACGGCCGCAGCTTCACGGTCAGCGCCGCGCCATTGGACGACGCCCATCCTTACGTTGGCCAGGTCACGCTCAACGGCAAGCCGCTGGACCGCGTGTACCTGAAGCACGCAGATATCCTGGCCGGCGGCGAGCTGCATTTCACGATGCAGGCGCAGCCGAACAAAGACTGGGGCAAGGCTGTTTCGGCCCGGCCTGCGGCGATGAGTCCCTACCGGTAACGCTCTGGCGCCTGAGCGGCGCAAGTCCCGGCCAGGCGCCTTGCGCGATGTTTCGCGTCGTAGGCTGGGATGACAATCCCAGCTTCCCTTGCCGCTTCCTGGCTGCTGGGATTGCCATCCCAGCCTACGCACTTCCCTGGATTGAGGCGAGGAGAGGGCTGGGGCGATGTCGCGCGAGCGGAACCGAAACCGAGCGGTTCTACTGTCCAAGGGTGGGGTTTGCGCTGGGCTTTCCGTCTGATTCTTTGATAGCGGCTGCCCTTTTTGTCCAGGACGGGCATCGCTGGTGCCGCGAATGGCGAATCGGCAGTTGCGTAACGAGTCTTTACGTAGGCGCTGAGCTATCGCACTAGTCAGTGAGCGTAAAACATGCGCAGAATGCATGCATCATGCCGAAACGACGGACCAAGGGCGGCCAATGATTTCAGGGGCAGTGCGACAAGTGGCGATGCCTTGGCGCACCGGCGGCCTGTTGCTTGCGGTGCTGGTGATCGTCGCGCTGCCCTACATGATCACGCGGGGCAGTTCCAACGAGTCCTTCCAGGCCGGCGAGCTGGTGACGCGCTCCGCCGAAGTCCAGGCGCTGGTCTATCGCGTCGCCGATCGGACCCACGCGGCCGAATCGGCGATCCAGCATCTGCTGGCGGATGACCCGTCCAGCCGCGCGGAGGCGGCGGCGTTGGGTGCTGAAAACGAGATCCCCGGCCTGCTGGACGAATTGCGCCGCATCACGGCCGACAACGCCATACAGCAGCACCTGGTCGAGCAGCTGAGCGTGGTGGAGAACGGCCGTCTGGCGCTGTTGCATCAAGCATTGCAGCGTTTTCAGCACAACGATCGTGCCGGTGCGGAACAGGCCTTGCGCGACGCCGATGCGCTGTTCCACGTCGATGAAGTGGCCGACAAGGTTGTCGCTGGCGCAGAGCAGTCGCTGCGGCAACGCCGCGAAGCAGCCCGCAAGCAATCGCATGACAGCCTCCTGGTGCTTACCCTGACCTCCGCGGCGCAGCTGCTGATGTTGATGATCGTGGTGATCGTCTCCGAACGGCAGATCGGCCGCCGCTTGCGGGCCGAGGTGCGCGAACGGCAGGCGGTGCAGCGTTCGCAGATGATTTTGCAGGCGGTGCGCGAACCGATCGCGCTGCTCGACCATAACCTGCGCAGCTTGCTGGTGAATGCGGCCTTCAGCGAGCTGTACGGCGTCTCCGAAGAAAGCCGCGCGGAATACCTGGAAGATATCGGCCAGGGTGCATGGGCGGACGAAGTGCTGCTGCAACGCCTGCGTGACGTGCTGCTGCGCGACCGCGAGCTATGGGATTTCGAGCTTACCCAGCGCACCATCGACGGCGTCGAGCGGCACGTGGTGATCAATGCGCGCCGCCTGCAGCAACAGGACAGTGACAGCCCCGTCTTGCTACTGACGGTTAGCGATGTCACCGCACGTGCGCTGGTCGAGCAGCAGGTGAAGGAACTCAACCACCAGCTGGAAAACAAGGTGGCGCAGATTTCCGACGTCAACCGCGAGCTGGAGGCGTTCAGCTATTCGGTATCCCACGATCTGCGCGCGCCGCTGCGGCACATCACGGCGTTCGCGCAGAAGCTGGAAGACCACCTCGGCGAGCAGGCGGACACCACCACCCGCCATTACCTCGGGGTGGTGCGTGATGCCTCGCACCGCATGGCGCAACTGATCGAAGACCTGCTGGTGTTCTCGCGCCTGGGCCGTGGCGCGTTGCGCCTGCAGGCCGTGGACATGCGGGCGCTGGTGGCGGAGACCTGCGCCCTGGCCGAAGCGGAAGCGCCCGGGCGGAGGATCATCTGGCGCACCGATGCGCTGCCAACCGTGGTGGGCGACGAAAACATGCTGCGCACGGTCTGGCAGAACCTGATCGGCAATGCGGTGAAGTACACCGGCCAGCGCGAGATCGCACATATCGACATTTCGGTGCGGCACGAGGATGACGGCGATCACGAATTCATCGTCGCGGACGATGGCGCCGGCTTCGATATGCGCTATGTCGACAAACTTTTTGGTGTATTTCAGCGGCTGCACAAAGCCAGCGAGTTTCCCGGCAACGGCATCGGCCTGGCCAACGTGCGGCGCATCGTGATGCGTCACGGCGGTCGCGTCTGGGCAGAAGGCGAACCGGGACATGGCGCGCGCTTCCACTTCACCCTATCGGCCATCGAACCCCCACCGCCATCGCCATGAAGCCGCCGGTCCTGCGCCCCATCCTGCTGGTTGAAGACAGCCCCGTCGACGCCGAGATGACGCTGGAGGCCTTGCGCCAGGCGCACCTGGCCAATCCGGTGATTCACCTGGAGGACGGGGTGGATTGCCTCGACTGGTTGTACGCGCGCGGCGCTTTCGCGGGCCGCGAGGATGACGAGCCGGTCGTCATGCTGCTAGACATCAAGATGCCCCGCATGAACGGCTTGGACGTGCTCACCAAGATGCGTTCGGACGAGCGTTTTCGCCTCATGCCGGTGGTGATCCTGTCCTCCTCACGCGAGGAGAGCGATCTGGCGCGCAGCTGGGACCTGGGGGTAAACGCTTACGTGATCAAGCCCGTGGACGTGGAGCAGTTTTTCCAGGCGGTGCGTACCCTCGGCCAGTTCTGGGCCCTGCTCAATCAGGCGCCGGAGCCGGGCTAGGGCGAGCGTAGGCTGGGATGACCATCCCAGCAGTTCCATGCATGCCAGATCCCGAGGCTGGGATGGTCATCCCAGCCTACATGCTTTGCTTTTTGCCGCGCCCGATTGAAATATGATGGTCACGTCACTTGGAAAGCCTTTCGAATGCCGGACAAGTCCAGTCAACAACGTACGTTGCCCCGGATACGGGTGCTGCAGGTCGAGGACAGCCCGCTCGATGCGGAGCTGATGCTGACCGAACTGCAGGCCGACGGTATCGACTATGAGGTGCGCCTGGTCGACGATGAGCCGTCGTATGTGGAGACGTTGAAGTCGTTCAAGCCGCATATCGTGCTATCGGACCTGAGCATGCCCGGCTTCTCGGGGCAGCGCGCGCTGGAGCTGCTGCGCGACCATAGCCAGGACATACCGTTCATCTATGTATCGGCCACGCTGGGCGAGGAAGCGGCCATCGCGGCGCTGCGTGAAGGCGCCACCGATTACATCCTCAAGCAGAATCCGGCGCGGCTGGCCAGCGCCGTGCGTCGAGCGCTACGCGAGGCGGACGAACAACGGGCGCGTGCCCGGGCGGAGGCGGAGCTGATCCGCATCCAGCGCTTTGAAAGCCTGGCCATGCTGGCTGGCGGCTTGAGCCATGACTTGCGCAATCTGCTGCAGCCGCTGTTGCTGGCCGGCGAAAGCCTGCAGGATTACCAGGACGATCCGCGCCTGGCGCGGCTCGGCGCTCTGGTGCGCGACTGTGGGCGGCGCGGGCTGGAAATGGTGCAGTCCATGCTGTCGTTCGCACGTGGTGCGCACCGCGCCGAGCAGGTGAAGGTCAAGGCGTTGATCGATGCGCTATCGCTGTTGTTGCAGGGCAGCGTGCCGCGCACGATGACGCTGGATATCGAAGTGACCGATCCCCAGCTCACCTTCGAAGGCAATCACACCGAGTTGCAGCAGTGCCTGCTCAACCTTTGCCTCAATGCGATGCAGGCCATGCCCGAAGGCGGCATCCTGCGTGTGACCACCGGCAGGGCTAAACTGGATGCGCGCTTTTTCCTCGAACACGAGGAGGCGATCCCTGGCGAATACGTGCGCTTTTCGGTGGCCGATACCGGCGTGGGCATGACCGAAGAAGTGCGCGCGCGGATCTTCGAACCGTTCTTCACCACCAAGGATGACGGCACCGGCCTGGGTTTGCACTTGTGCCGTCGCATCGTCTACAGCCACGGTGGCGTTATGCGCATGGATAGCATTGTCGGAGAGGGCAGCTGTTTCGACATGTACATACCCTTGGTGCGTGCGGTCGATGAAACCGCCGATGATGAGTCGATCGAAAATGACGCCAATCTGCACGGCAATGCCGAGCATGTGCTGCTGGTGGTGGAAGAGGCCGGCCAGCTTACCCTGCTAAGCGACACGCTGGACGCCTGGGGCTATGAAGTGCACTGCAGCCAGAGCGGTACCGCCGCGTTGCAGTGGATCGAAGCCTGCGGCCTGCCTGACCTGGTGGTGATGGATGGCGACCTGAGCCTCTTTACCAGCGAACGCACGCTGGCGGCTTTGAGCCAATATGGCTACCGCCGCGGTGTGGTGGTGCTTTGCCGCGCGGACGACCCGCGCGACTCGGGGAAATTGCATATGCCCGATGGCAACCGGGTGCGGCGCTTGAACAAGCCGGCGGGGACGCGGGCACTGCTGCATGCCGTGCGCGAAAGCTTGCGCGAGGGTGGCAAGGGGAAGTCACGGCATTGATCTCGCTCTGCTTCTTCTGAAAGCGCGGTTCAATGCAATAGGACTTGTCCGAGTTGCGGTTATACGGCGCTTTCACGTTTAAGCTACAAAGATCATGAGATGGCTTGATCGGTCAGGCCATATCGAGGAAGCGAAAAAAACACACAGGAAAGGGCGCCAGGCATGGGAAAGGGATCGCGGCATATGGAATGGATGAAACAGGTCGCGGTTGCGCTGGGATTCGCGCTTGCCTATGAAGCGGCACATCCGTTCTCTCCACCGCAGTTTGGCTTGGGCTCCGCACTGCGGCTGCTCTGGCTCCTGTTTTTGCCCTATCGCTACTGGCCTGCTTTAGCTGTTGGTGAGTTCGTGCCCAACTTTCTGGCTGTCTACCCGTGCCTGGAACAATTCGGGGCGTTGTGGGTAGCCTTCCGGTCGATTCCGCCCCTAGTCTTCATGATGCCAGTGGTGTGGTTTTGCCGTGCGCGCCTAGCGCTTTTCCCGAGCAAGCGCTTGATTAATATCAAGGCGCTTTTGGTCGGCGTGGTAGCGACTTCCCTTGTGTTGACTGCCTACACTTGCATAGCGATGACATTGGCGCATTTGCAGCCGAACACCAGTCCGGCCACATGGGGGATCGCCAGCTGCTTTTTTATAGGATTCTACTTTGCCATGCTTGCGGTAGTGCCATGGCCACTGATTGCTCGCTTTGAACTGCGCCCAGGCCGGTGGCGGGAAAAGCTCCGGCGCGGGCTCCAAAGTCGCCTGTTGCTTGAAGGCCTCACGATTCTGCTGCCAATAACGGTATTGCTTGCATTGCTTAGTAACCGCTCCGGCCCGAATTACGCGCAATTTGTGCTGATGGCGATGTTCCTGCCTGTCGCCTGGCTCACTTTACGGCATGGATGGCGAGGAGCTGCCCTGGGAGGTACCTTCACTCTTGTTGGGGCAGTCTGCGTGTTACCCAGCCAAATGATGCTCCAAGCGGATCCATTCGTGATACAGACTGAAGTGTTCCTGGCTCTGGCGATTACGATCCTATTTGCGGTGGGTGCGCGCATCAGCGAACAGCTACTGCAGGGACAGCGTGCAAATGACGACCGCCACTTGGCGCGACAGAGCTATCAGCAAGGAGAGCAACGCTTGCGAAATGTTGCCCAGGCGCTGGACATTTCTGCAGGACGATTGCATCTCATGCTCAACCGGCTGTTACGCCAAATGCAGCACCTGCACCCCTATATTGAAAACGAAGCCTCTTACCAACAGGCAATGTCTGCGCATCAGGAGATACATCAGCTCGCCGAGAGCATCCATCCGACCGCATGGCGCGAACGTGGCTTGCCTGCAGCGCTGCAAGAGTCACTTGGACGCGCTTTGGATGATGCTGGTATCGCTTATCGTTGCCATATCACAGGTCGCGGGTTCACACGTATGCAACCAGCGGTGCTTGCCGCAGCCTATCGTGCTGCTTGCGAGGCTGTGGCGCATATCAGCGGCCGCTTGGCATGCTCAAGCATTCGTTTGACGTTGCGCGGAGGCGAAACTCATCGTATGCGTTGGCTAGTGGTGCGCATCGAGGGAGTAATGGACGACGCCAAAGTGGCGCGTGCCATACATGACGCGGAAGGTCGCCGAAGTCTCACTGCCAAGCTCGGTGCCAGCGGTCTTGATCGCGATCAGCTACGGGAACAGGTACGCATCTTTGATGGTGAACTGCACTACCATTGCGGCGTCGAGCGGATACGTCTATCGGTGCTATTGCACGACGCACGGGCCAGCGCAGACGATGCTGCCCCTGTGCGCCTATGGGTGAGCTGAGCTACTTGATTTGTGAAGTAATGCCAGGTCCGCTGCAACCTGCGGGGCAGTTATCTACAGAGAACACAGTGACTCCATTGCCTTGCGGGGTTGCGGTTACCGTTGTGTTGGCATCGCTGTAGACCACTTGTGCTGCCGATGGCGCAGGCACAGTTGTTTCCGTGACATTCTGCGCATCCACGCCCATCGGCACGGCGAAGCTAACTCCGTTGACGATGCCGATCACCGCATGGATGGTGCCGTTGCGAGTGAATTGCAGATATTTGATGCCGTGAGTGTGGAACTCGTAAACGTCCCAGTTCGGGTTTGTGCTCACGTTGGGGGCATGCTTGGGCCAAGCTTGCCCCATCTCCGGCTTGCTATCGGCACTTGGTGCGGCGGTCTGCGCGTTGACTGCGGACGCAAAGGCAAAAGCGATCAGGCTGGTAGATACGGCTTTTCCAATAAGCTGGCGCGACATGCATGACATGAGGTTTTCCCTGGTTGATGGTAGCTACCCTACCGGTAGCCCGAATGTATCAAACCAGACCTGTAAATCTGAATGAAGACGGTGCACGTGGCTGAAAATCCCGGCTTTGCGCGCTCCCCGATGCTGGGATTACATCCCAGCCTACACACAAGGCGAGAGGCGTAGGCTGGGATGACAATCCCAGCATGCTTCTTCAATCAATCCCAAGCTTTTTCAGCTTGTAGCGCAGCGCCCGGAACGTAATACCCAGCTTCCGCGCGGCCGCCGTCTTGTTGTAGCGCGATTCTTCCAGCGCTTTCATGATCGCGCTGCGTTCGAGGTTGCTGATGTAGTCGTCCAGCGGCAATTCGCTGGAAGGCGTTTGCGTAGCCGGCGTGCCATTGGGCGCATGCGACGGCGCGTAGGTGGTTTGCGCGTGATGGCCACTGTGGGTGGAAGCAACCGCTTCCGCCATCTGGCGGGCGGGACGCTGCGGCAGCATCAGGTCGCTAGCCTCGATGCGGTCGCCGTCGCACATGGCTACGGCGCGTTCGAGGATGTTCTCCAGTTCGCGCACGTTACCTGGAAAGTCGTAGTCCTCCAGCGCCTGGCGTGCGTCCGGTAGCAGGCGTACAGGTACGCCGCCGCCGCTCTTCGTTGCCAGCTGGCGCAGCACGAAATCGGCCAGCAACGGCACGTCGCCGCGGCGTTCGCGCAAGGGCGGTACGCGCAGCTCGATCACGTTGATGCGGTAGAACAGGTCCTGGCGGAACTGGCCTTGGTCCACCAGCGCGGCAAGGTTCTTGTGCGTGGCGGAAAGAATGCGTACGTCCACCGCGATTTCCTCGCGCGCGCCGATCGGGCGCACGGCCTTCTCCTGGATCGCGCGTAGCAGCTTTACTTGCATGTGCAAGGGCAGCTCGGCCACCTCGTCGAGAAACAAGGTGCCGCCGTGCGCGGCCTGGAACAGGCCTTCCTTGTCGGCGACCGCGCCGGTGAAGCTGCCTTTGCGGTGGCCGAAGAATTCGCTTTCCATCAGTTCGGAGGGAATCGCGCCGCAGTTCACCGGCACGAACGGCCCGCTGGCGCGTGGACCCAGTTCGTGGATCAGGCGCGCCACCAGCTCCTTGCCCACTCCCGATTCGCCGGCGATGTAGACCGGAGCCTGGTTGCGGGCCAGCTTGGTGATGGTGTTGCGCACCTGCTGCATGGCGGACGAGTCGCCGATCAGCCGTTCGCCCGAACTGGATGCGGCCGGGCTGGCACCGCCGCCGGTGCGCTTTTCTTCGGCCAGCTTCAGCGCGGTGCGCACCAGCCGGCGCAGCATCTGGATGTCCACCGGCTTGGAGACGAAATCGAAGGCGCCGGCCTTCAGCGCCGTGACGGCGGCGTCAACGTTGCCGTAGGCGGTGATCATCGCCACCGGGGTTTCGTCATGCTCGGTCGCGATCAGCTCGATGATTTCCTGACCGCTGCCATCGGGCAGGCGCATGTCGGTGAAACACAGGTCGTAGCTGCGTTCAGAAAGCGCCTGACGCGCTTCCGCGACCGTACCGACGGCATCGACCTTCAGGTCCATGCGGCCGAGCGTGATCGTCAGCAGCTCGCGGATGTCGCGTTCGTCGTCGATGACCAGGACAGTCTGTTGGCTCATGGTCCGTAGGCGAAGGGTGGTTTTCCGTTCAGGATACTCGCCGCACCCGCATTCGCAAAGCGTGGCGTGTTGGTGTCGATCAACGGGAGAGGCAAGTACGCTGGCTGAGATGGCATTCCCAGCTTTCCACCCGGCATTCCGATGCCGGCATCGCAATCCTAGCCTACACCCTGTCGCGACCTGCCGCCTCCCCTACGTGCACCTGAGTGCTATGTGTCAGCTGGCGAGTACTTGCTCCCTCCCCTACGTGTAGTAGGGGAGGGCTGGAGTGGGGTGAAGCAACCGCGCGGTGAACTTCAACGGTGCGGCAAGCTCGTACAACCCCACCCCAGCCCTCCCCTGCAGGCAGCCTGATTAGCGTCGAGTCTCAGCTGGGTTTCGCAAATCCTGCTCGGTCCTGGAGCAGGATTT
>NZ_BSOA01000051.1 GCF_030160275.1 Dyella flagellata | reverse complement strand
CTGCGGGCCCGGCGCGCGGGTCGCGCTCGCGCTGTCGCGCGGCGTGGCGTTCCCGACGATGGTGCTCGCCGTGCTCAAGGCCGGCGCGGCGTACGTGCCGCTCGATCCGTCGTACCCCGCCGATCGGCTCGAGTTCATGATCCGCGATTGCGCGGCGCGGGTCTTGATCAGCGAATCGGCCGTCGCGGCCAGCTTGCCGGCGTGCGCCGCCGAGATCCTGCTCGTCGAGGCCCCGCCGCCGATCGATCGCGTGTCCGAGCGCCGGACGGCGAGCGCCGACGATCTCGCGTACGTGATCTACACGTCCGGATCGACCGGCACGCCCAAGGGCGTGGCGATGC
The DNA here is from genome assembly GCF_030160275.1 of Dyella flagellata. Taxonomy (GTDB): domain Bacteria; phylum Pseudomonadota; class Gammaproteobacteria; order Xanthomonadales; family Rhodanobacteraceae; genus Dyella_B; species Dyella_B flagellata. Next base: position 4,820 of record NZ_BSOA01000051.1, on the reverse strand, counting down.
CGCACCGCGCGGTGGTCAACTTGATCACGTGGCAGGCCGCGCGCTCGCCCGAGCCGATGCGCAGCTTGCAGTTCGCCTCGCCGAGCTTCGACGTGTCGTTTCAGGAGCTGTTCGCGACCTGGGCCAACGGCGGCTGCCTCGTGCTCGCCAGTGAGGACGAGCGCCGCGATCCCGACGCCTTGCTCCGCCGGCTCGCTACCGCGCGCGTTGAGCGCCTGTTCCTGCCGTTCGTCGCCTTGCATCAGCTCGCCGAGGCCGCGCACGGCCAACCCGCGGCGGGTCTCGCGCTCCGCGAGGTGATCACCGCCGGCGAGCAGCTCCGGATCACGCCGGCGATCACCGCGCTGTTCACCCAGCTCCCGGCGTGCCGGCTGTACAACCAGTACGGGCCGACCGAGACCCACCTCGCGAGCGAGCTCCCGCTCACCGGCGCACCATCGACGTGGGACACCTTGCCGTCGATCGGCCGGCCAATCGCCAACGTGCGGATCTACATCCTCGACGCCGATCGTCAGCCGGTGCCGATCGGTGTGCCCGGCGAGGCGTGGATCGCCGGCGCCGGCGTCGCGCGCGGCTACCTCGGCCGCGACGAACTCACCGCCGAGCGCTTCGTCGACGATCCGTTTGCCGGCGCCGGCGAGCGCATGTACAAGACCGGCGATCGCGTGAAGTACCTCGCGACCGGCGAGCTCGTGTTCCTCGGCCGCGCCGACGATCAGGTCAAGCTGCGCGGCTACCGCATCGAGCTGGGCGAGATCGAGGCCGCGCTCGGCAGTCACCCCGCGATCCGCGAGGCAGCGGTGATCGTCCGCCACGACGGCAGCGCGCCGCGCCTTGTCGGTTACGTGACGTGCACCGACGCGGCGCCGACGACCGCGGCGATCAAAGATCACCTGCGCGCCCGCCTGCCCGACTACATGATCCCGGCGGCGATCGTGGTCCTGCCCGCGATCCCGCTGTCGCCGAACCGCAAGGTCGATCGCAAGGCGCTGCCCAGGCCCGACGAGGATCACAGCGAATACGTCGCGCCAAACACCGTGCTCGAAGCGCAGGTCGCCGCGGTGTGGGCGGCCGTGCTTGGCATCGAGCGGATCAGCGTGATCGAGAGCTTCTTCGAGGTCGGCGGCCACTCCCTGCTCGCCACCCAGGTCGTATCGCGGCTGCGCGCGGCGCTCGCGATCGAGCTGCCGGTCCGCGCGCTGTTCGAGGCGCCGACGATCCGCGACCTCGCGGCGAAGATCGCGACGATCTCGCCGACCGAGGATCGCGCGATCCCGCGCGTCGAGCGCGCCGGCGCGCTCCCGCTGTCGTTCGCGCAGCAGCGTTTGTGGTTCCTCGCCCAGCTCGATGCAAGCATCAGTGTCACCTATCACATCCCGATGGCCATGCACCTGCACGGCCCACTGGATATCCCGGCGTGGCAACGCAGTCTGGATACGTTGTGGGCTCGGCACGAGGGCTTGCGCACGGTCTTCATGTCGACCGAGGGTCAACCCTGCATCCAATTGCTGTCACCGACCCTCGGCTTGCCACTGCGCCAACATGATCTGCAGGACGCGAGCGATCCTCACGCATCCCTTCGACACCTGTGTGAGGAAGAAGTCGGCGCCCCCTTCGATCTCGCACGGGGCCCCTTGATCCGTGCCCGCCTCGTCCGCTTGGCCGAGCATGAGCATGTCTTCCTGCTTACCCAGCATCACATCGTCTCCGACGGTTGGTCGATCGGAGTGCTGATCCGTGAGCTCAGTGCGCTCTACACCGCCTTCATGCAAGGACAGGCCGATCCGCTTGGACCGCTGACCATCCAGTACCCCGATTACGCCGTCTGGCAACGCCAATGGCTCGTCGACGAACGGCTCGCCACGCAAGTCGACTATTGGCGCCGTACGCTGGCCGATGCCCCGGTCCTGTTGACCCTGCCCACGGATCGACCCCGTCCGCCGCTGCAATCGTTCGTCGGCGCCAGTGTGCCCATCCAGCTGGATGCTGCCCTGACCCTGGCGCTCAAGCGCTTCAGTCAGCAGCACGGCACCACGGTGTTCATGACCCTGATGACGGCGTGGGCGGCCGTCCTTGCCCGCCTGTCCGGTCAGGACGATCTGGTCATCGGCACGCCCACAGCCAACCGCAACCGCGTCGAGATCGAGCCGCTGATTGGCTTCTTCGTCAACACGCTGGCCCTGCGTATCGACCTGTCCCACAACCCCAGCGTGGCCGAGCTGCTGGCTCGGGTACGCCAGGCCACCGTAGCCGCCCAGGATCACCAGGATCTACCCTTCGAGCAGGTCGTGGAGGTCGTCCAGCCCGCGCGACATCTGGATCACACGCCATTGTTCCAGGTCATGTTCGCCTGGCAGAACAACGAGGCGGGATCGTTCGACCTCCCCGGCCTGCGCACCGAACCGGTCGACATGCCCTTCGATCGGGTCAGGTTCGATCTGGAGCTTGGCTTGGGCGAAGCCGACGGCAGCATCATCGGTTCCCTGCGCTATGCCACCGCCTTGTTCGATCACGCCACCATCGTGCGCCATCGCGGCTATCTTGTCGCCATGCTGTCGGGGATGGTCGCTGACGCCGCGTCGCCGCTGAAGTCTATTCCGATACTGAGTGCGACCGAACGCCATCAACTACTGCAACAGTGGAACGATACCGGGGCTGGCTACGACCGTGGTGCAACGCTGCATGGTCTGTTCGAAGCGCGCAGCGAGGCAATTCCCGACGCCGAGGCCATTCGTTGCCGCGATGGGGTGATGACCTATGGCGAACTCAATCGATCGGCCAACCGCCTGGCTCACGCGTTGCGCGCCCGCGGCGTCGTCCCGGGTGATCGGGTCGCCGCGTGCGTGACGCGCGAGAGCGCATCCATCGTCGCGCTCATGGGCATTCTCAAGGCGGGGGCCGCCTACGTTCCTGTCGATCCCGCTTACCCTGAAGAACGCGTGCGCTTTATTGTCGACGACGCACAGCCCCGACTGGTGCTTTGTGATGCCGCCGCCAAGGAAGTAGCCAACCAGACGCTGGGTGCCAGCCATCCGCTGGTCGATGTAACAGCCCTCTTGGCGACCGATGCGCCGGAGCACAACCCGAGCCTTACGATCGCATCCGAGGACCTCGCGTACATCATCTACACCTCCGGTTCGACAGGACGGCCGAAGGGGGTGATGGGTATGCACCGGCCGGTGGTCAATCTGATCGAATGGATCGCCAGCACGTTCGCCGTTGGCCGTGGCGACGTCATGTTTTTCACCAGTTCGCTGTCGTTCGATCTTTCTGTCTACGATATCTTCGGCATCCTGGCGTCCGGCGGCTGTATACGCATCGCTACGCGCGAGGAGCTGGCCGACCCTGAAACCCTGGCTGCGGTGCTGCTGGAGTCCGACATCACCTTCTGGGATTCGGCGCCGGCCGTTTTCCAGCAGCTGATTCCGTTCCTCGATCTCAGCAAGCTCGAGTCGGCTCCGACGTTACGTCTTGCCTTTTTCAGCGGCGATTGGATCCCCCTGGAATTCCATGCCACGATCGCTCGGCACCTGCCAAACTGCAGGATGATCGGGCTTGGCGGCGCCACCGAGGCGTCGGTGTGGTCCAACTACTATCCCGTGGATGCGATCGATCCGGCGTGGATCAGCATCCCTTATGGGCGTCCCATCCAAAACGCCCGCTATTACGTACTGGACGAAAGTCTTGAGCCGGTGCCCTCCGGCACACGCGGGGACCTCTACATTGGTGGCGAATGTCTCGCCGCGGGCTACTTCCGCCGTGACGATCTCACCGCCGAACGTTTCCTGCCCGATCCGTTCAGTGCCGAGCCCGGGGCACGCATGTACAAGACCGGCGACCTGGCCCGCTACCTGCCGGATGGCAACCTCGTGTTCCTGGGCCGCAACGATCACCAGGTCAAGATCCGCGGCTTTCGCATCGAGCTCGGCGAGATCGAAGCGCGCCTGGCGGAACATCCGGTGGTGCGCGAGGCCATCGTCCTCGCCCGCGAAGACGTCCCCGGCGACAAACGCCTCGTCGCCTATCTCACTACTGCACCCGAAGACACGGCCGTCTCTGGTGAGCTGGCCGCAACGTTGCGTTCCCACCTCAGTGCCTGCCTCCCCGACTACATGGTTCCGGCGGCCTTCGTGCCGTTGGACGCGTTGCCCCTGACGCCCAACGGCAAGCTCGACCGCAAGGCCTTGCCCGCACCCGGCGACGCGGCTTACGCACGTCGGGCCTATGAGCCACCCCAGGGGGAGATCGAGCAGACCCTCGCCGCTCTGTGGGAGGAGTTGCTCGGCCTCCAGCAGGTCAGCCGGCACGACAACTTCTTCGCGCTCGGCGGCAACTCGCTCCGCCTCGTCACGCTGCGGTCGCGGCTCGAGACCGCGCTCAGCCGGCCGGTCGCGCTCAAGTCGCTCGCCGAGGCCGCGAGCGTGAGCGAGCTCGCCGCCCGGCTCGCCGACGACACCGCCACGAGCTGTCTGATCCGCCTGCAAGCGGGCCCCAAGTCACCCATTTACTTCATCCATGGCGGCGGCGGCAGCGCGCTCAGCTACCGCGACCTCGCACGCGCGATCGACGGCGAGCGCGCGATGTACGGTTTCGCCGCGCGCGGCCTCGACAGCGACGAGCCGCCGCACGCCTCGATCGAAGCGATGGCCAGCCACTACCTCGCGCTCGCGCGCACCGTCCACCCCGGCGGCCCATTCCTCCTCGTCGGCGCGTCACTCGGCGGCACGGTCGCGTACGAGATGGCGCGTCAGCTCACCGCCGCCGGCGACTCCGTCGCCCTGTGTGCCCTGCTCGACTCGCCCGGCCCCGGCGCGCTCCCC
>NZ_BSOA01000050.1 GCF_030160275.1 Dyella flagellata | reverse complement strand
CGAGCAGGATTTGCGAAACCCAGCTGAGACTCGACGCTAATCAGGTGCCAAGCAGGGGAGGGAGCGATGACGAGACGCATGATTACTGCATGTACCACCCATGGCTGACCACGATGCTCTGCCCGGTCAGCGCCGCGCTCGGGAACGCAGCCAGGAACAGCGCCGTCTGCGCGATGTCCTCGACCGTGGTGAATACGCCATCCACGGTGTCCTTCAGCATCACGTTCTTGATCACTTCGTCCTCGCTGATGCCCAGCTCCTTGGCCTGCTCGGGAATCTGTTTCTCCACCAGCGGAGTACGCACAAAGCCGGGGCAGATCACGTGCGAACGCACGTTATGCGCCGCGCCTTCCTTCGCCAGCGTGCGCGCAAGACCAAGCAGGCCGTGCTTCGCCGTGACGTAGGCGGATTTCAGCTTGGAGGCCTCATGGGAATGCACCGAGCCCATATAGATGACCGTGCCGCCACGGCTCTTACCAGTACCGTCATCCTTATACATGTGCTTGAGCGCGGCCTTAGTGGTGAGGAAGCCGCCATCGAGATGGATCGCCAGCATCTTCTTCCAGTCGGCGAAAGCGAATTGGTCGATCGGATTGATGATCTGCACGCCCGCGTTGGAGATCAGCACGTCCAGGCTGCCGAACGCTTCCACGGTTTTATCCGTGCCCGCATTCACCGCTTCCTCGTTGGTGACATCCATGGCAATGCCGATGGCTTTACCGCCGGCTGCCTTGATCTCCGCCGCCGCGGCATCCGCCGCCTGCTGATTGATGTCGGCGATCGCCACCGCTGCGCCGTTCTTCGCATAAAGCTCTGCGATAGCCTTGCCCAGGCCGCTGGCGGCACCCGTGATCAATGCAACCTTGCCGTCGAGACTTGCCATGTGCCACTCCTTCGGATGGGAAAAGGGGAACCTTGGGCAGCATCTCGCCGGGCCGCAGGATGTTTCGATCGCCGAAGCTTTCGAAACATCCCAAGGCCTTTGCTAGCGCACGCCCTCGGAGAGATAGGTATAGCCGGTCAAGCCTTCATTCAATGTTACAAACAGGCTTTCCGCCAGTTCGCCTTCGACACCGGCCGCCGCGATACGTTCGCGATAACTGCGACGCAACACTTCCAGGTCGTAGCCAACGTAGTCCAGCATCAGATCTGTGGTGTCGCCGCGGCGCTTGTGTGCAAACAGGTAGTTGCCGCCATCCACGCGCACGTTCACGGCATCGGTATCGCCGAACAGGTTGTGGATGTCGCCCAGGGTTTCCTGGTACGCGCCGACCATGAAGATGCCGAGCCGGTAGGATTCGCCCTCCTTCAGCGCATGCAGTGGCAGGCTGACGTCCACGCCTTCGGCGTCCACGTAGTTGTCGATGCGGCCGTCCGAATCGCAAGTGAGATCCACCAGCACGCCGCGGCGCGCCGGCCGCTCGTTCAAGCGGGTGATCGGCGCAATCGGGAAGATCTGGTCGATCGCCCACACGTCAGGGATCGACTCGAACACGGAGAAGTTGACGAAATACTTGTCGACCAGCTTCTCGTCCAGTTCGTCCAGCGCCTGGCGATGCGAACGCTCCGCAGGCAACAGGCGCGCGCGTACCGCGTTGGCGATGGCGTAATACAGCTCATCCAGCCGAGCGCGCGCTGCCAGCGAGAGCTGACCCAAGGCGTACAACGTCTGGCCTTCGTGCAGGTGATGCTGCGCTTCGTGGAACAGCTCCAGCGGTGGGCGCGTATCCAGTTCTTCGTACACTTCGCGCAAATGCCGCAGCACGGTCGGCTCGTCGCCATCGACCGGCGGCAAGCTGCCGGCCGGCACGGCTTCCACCTCGCTCACGTTCACCACCATCACCGCGTGATGCGCGGTCATCGCGCGCCCCGCCTCGGTGATGATGTGCGGCGCCTGCAGCCCTTCGGCTTCCACCGCTTCGGCCAGCGATTGCACGATCGTGGCGGCGTACTGCTCGATCGAGTAATTGATGGAGTTGTGGCTGCGCGAACGCGAGCCCTCGTAATCCACGCCGAGGCCGCCGCCCACGTCGACGATTTCCAGCGGCACGCCCAGGCGAATGAGTTCCACGAAATAGCGCGTGGCCTCGCGCATACCGTTGGCGATATCGCGCACGTTGGAAATCTGCGAGCCCATGTGGAAGTGCTGCAGCTTCAGCGTGTGCTTGAGGCCGGCCTGTTCCAGGCGTGTCACCAGGTCCAGCACTTGCGCGGGTGAAAGGCCGAACTTGCCTTTGTCACCTCCGGTGTTCTGCCATTTGCCGGCGCCGATCGAAGCCAGGCGCACGCGCACGCCGAGCAGCGGCTCCACGTCCAAGGCCTTCGCTTCGCTGATCACATGATCGAGTTCGGACGGCTTTTCGATCACGATGTGGATGCTGAGACCCAGCTTGCGTCCGATCAAGGCCAGCCGGATGTATTCGCGATCCTTGTAGCCATTGCAGATCACCACGGAACCGGGCCGCGCCATCGCCAGCACCGCCATCAGCTCCGGCTTGGAGCCGGCCTCCAGGCCGAAACCGTGCGCGCCAGCCGCCACCAGCTCGGCCACCACGCCACGTTGCTGGTTCACTTTGATCGGATAGACAGCGGTGTAGCTGCCCGCGTAGTTCCATTCGCCGATCGCCTTGGCGAACGCACCCTGCAGACGTGCGAGCCGGTCGGCCAGGATGTCGGGGAAGCGCACGAGCAAAGGTAGGCGCAGGCCTTCGGCGCGAGCCCGCTCGACGATGTCGGGCAGGGAAAAACCGGGGCCGCTCGGGCCATGCGGGCGGATCACCATGTGACCGGCGGCGTCGATGTCGACGTAGCCGTCGCCCCAGTAAGGCACGGCATAGGTGTGACGGGCGGCGTCGATATTCCAGGCATTCGCCATGAGACGGTATCTCCTATGAGGGGGATGTCGTCGTCGCAGCGGCGAGCCTTGACGAACTTAAAGCTCGCCGGCCGGAAGCCTCGCACGCCGCGGGGCCGGAAGAGCCTGGCGGCCGCCTATGGCGGCCGGTCGCGTATTGTAACGGTCTGCTGCGACAATTTGAGGTCACCCTTTAAGTGGCGCCGCGTCCTAAGCCTGTCATCGGCACGACGCCAACCTAGCCGCTACAATCACCTTCCTTTAACCCAAGTTCCAAGGATCGCTCCCCCATGTCGCAGCCCAGCTGGTTCACCGAAGCACACCAGGCTTCCGGTTCCTCGATCGGTTATCGCGTTGAAAAGCTGCTGCATGCCGAGAAGACCCCGTTCCAGACCATCGAGATCTACCAGACCACCGACTGGGGCAACCTGATGGTGATCGACGGTTGCGTGATGCTCACCAGCCGCGACAACTTCCTGTACCACGAGATGATGACCCACCCGGCGCTGTTCACCCATGCACGCGCCAAGCGGGTGGTGATCATCGGCGGCGGTGACTGCGGCACCTTGCGCGAAGTGCTCAAGCACGAGGAAGTGGAACACGCGGCCCAGGTGGAGATTGACGAGCGCGTGACGCGCCTGGCCGAGCAGTATTTCCCGGAGCTGTGCGAATCCAACCACGATCCGCGCGCCGAGTTGCTGTTCATCGACGGCATCAAGTACATGGCCGAAGCCGAGCCCGAATCGCTCGACCTGATCATCGTCGATTCCACCGACCCGGTGGGTCCGGCCGAAGGCCTGTTCAATGCGGCTTTCTACACCAGCTGCTACAAGGCGCTGCGTCACGGCGGCATCCTGGTGCAGCAGAGCGAATCGCCGATGGCGCACCTGGAACTGATCAAGTCGATGCGCGCCGCGATGCGCACGGCCGGCTTCAGCGCCGTGAAAACGCTACCGTTCCCGCAGCCCTGCTACCCCACCGGCTGGTGGAGCTGCAGCATGGCGCGCAAGGGTGGCGACCTGGCCGGCTTCCGCGAACGCGGTGCGCTGAGCAAGAACTTCTCCACCCGCTACTACAACGCCGAAGTGCACAAGGGTGCGCTGGCGATGCCGGAATTCATGCGCGAGGCGCTGGGCGAATAAGCAGTAGGTTGGGATGCAAATCCCAACCTGAGAGCGGTCGTCATTCCCGCGAAAGCGGGAACCCATTTTGCTCTCGTGCAGACAGCCAAGATGGATTCCCGCTTTCGCGGGAATGACGGCCACGGGGGGTCACAGTGCCTCACGGCCTGCGCCTCAAAAAATCCGGTTACGCACCTTGGGCATCAGCACGATCGCCAGCGTGGCGAACGGCCCCAAAAACAGCGACAGCACGAACCACAACAGGCCGTTGCGATTCTTGCCCTGCGCCAGGCCGGCATTGATCAAGGCCAGTGTGCCCCATCCCACGAACCACGGGGCAGCATTCCCCTGGGCCAACATCGAAAGCGACTCCACAGCTATCTCCTGTGATCCTCGTGGGCAGCGGCCCTGCATCCTACAGGAGCCGGCGCGACAGACCCAAGATATCGCGTTCAGCGAAAAATCGAAGAACTTCCCGTTCAGAACGGCCTCAATCCCCTCAGGTTATGCTTTCCCTCTTTTTTATGACAATGGAGTTCCCATGCGTGGACGGCGCCTGACTGCCCTGACCCTGGCCGTTGTTCTCAGCACGGCGGCCGCCGCCGCCAACCAGCCGCAGACGGTCCCCAACGCCGGCAAGACCGCGCAGGCACGCGAAAAAGCACTGCTCGCTTTTCAGAACGACCTGATTAACGTGCTGGCCCCCAGCGGCGATGCCGACCGTCTGCTGGCCGCGGCCCTGCTGGCCCGCCCCCTGCCGAACCCCAGCAAGCTGAACAGCTTTCATGCCCTTATCGAACGGGCTGCCCGCGTTGATGGGGCCGGCCCCGCCGTCACCTGGGCGCGCCTGGCAGATTGCGACCGCAATACTCCACACGCCTGCCCCAACGGCGACGCTGTCACCCAGCTGGCGCAGCAGGCTCCGGATAACGCCGCCGTGTGGCTGGTCAAGTTGAGCCAGGATGCCAATGGGCTGAAAAATGACGACGCCCGCCAGGACTTGGCCAAGGCCGCTGCCGCCAAGCTGTATGACGACTACAGTGGCGTAGCGCTGAAAGCGCTGGCCAATGCCGCCACCATGCTGCCGCCGCCAACGGCTACGCTGGACCCAAGCTCCAACGCCGGCGTCAATGGCGTACAGGTACTGATCGCCTATGGCAGCGCCACCGGCATGCCGCAACCCGCTTTGCGTGATACCGCCAGTTTCTGCGAAGAAAAGGCACCCAAGGACGACGCCGTCAAGAATGACTGCCTGAAACTGGGGCAGCTGCTGGAATGGGGTTCCAGCCCCCTGGCCCGCTCGCTGGGGCTGCATTTGCGCGAAGTGCTCAACGCCGATGCGGCCCAGCAGCAGGATGCCCAGAATGCGCGCCGCAACCTGATCTGGCAGGTGCAGAACTTCGCTTCGCTGTCCTTTCGAGCACAGGAAGACAAAGCCCAGGCGCAGCACATGCTGGCCCTCGCCCGCAGTGGCGGCACGCAAATGAGCCTGGTGCTGGCGGCCCTGCACGACGCGGGTATTGCTACGGACGCACCCACCGATTGGCAACCGCAACATAATGGCGGCTAGCAAACCGGGGACATGACTCGTGTGGCGAGACTCCCATTCGCCACACAATCGGACCTGAGCAAAGCCGTAGCGGGGATCGCCACGCTGCCGACCCCCTGTTCCCCGTTTCCCGCTCCTCCGCTACCCTTGGTTCACCTCACATCACCAGGGGTAACCGATGCTTACGGTGTTGGTAGCAAGCAGCAAAGGCGGTTGCGGCAAGAGCACGCTGGTCACCCAGCTCGCTTCCCATTGGGCACAAGATGGCAAGCGCACGGCCATCGTCGATAGCGACCCGCAAGGTTCCAGCTACCGCTGGGCGAGCCTGCGGCCGGACAACGTGCCGGGCGTACTGGCGATGGAAGGCGGCCGCCGGGCCTTGGAAAAAGTGCCCCAGGACACCGATCGCGTACTGGTCGATACCCCCGCCGGTTCGCATGAAAAAGAACTCGAGCCGTACCTGGAACAGGCCGATATGGTGCTGGTGCCGGTCTTGCCCTCCTCGTTCGATCTGCACGCCACCCTGAACTTCCTGCAGCACCTGCGCGGCATCGGTCGCATCAAGCGCGGGAAATTGCCGGTGGCCCTGGTCGGCAACCGCCTCAAGCCATGGACCCACGCCAGCCAGGACGCCATCGCGCAACTGGCCGAACAGGCACCGTTCCCGGTGGTGGCGCAACTACGCGACACCCAGGCTTATGTACTGCTCACCTCGTTGGGCAAGGGCATCTTCGACTACGGCTCCGAGCAGGTCCGCGGCCACCAGCAGGACTGGACGCCACTGCTGCGCTGGATCAAGCGACAGCATTGAGAAGCCCCTTGGCGCTATCTTCACCATGAACCAGAACTTTCTTCGGGAGCACCCACAGTCATGCACGAACTGATTCTGCTGCGACACGCCGAAGCCCAGCCCGCGCCGCCCGGCGGGCAAGACGAGGTGCGTCGCCTTAGCGGACGCGGCGAACAGGAAGCGCGCGCCGCCGGTGAATGGCTGAAGCAACATGGCAAAAAACCCGATCGGGTGCTGTGCTCTCCTTCCGAACGCACCTGCGCCACCGCCAACCTGGCTCTGGGCGAACTCGAGCGCGCCCCGTCCATGCTGACCGCGGACGAGATCTACAACGCCACACCCGGCGAACTATTGGCCCTGCTGGACCAGCACGGCGATGCGAACACCGTGATGCTGGTCGGTCACAACCCGGGCATCGAACGACTGGTCGCCTTGCTGGTGGAGGGCCGCTCCGACGAATTTCGTGGCATGCCGCCGGCCGGATTGGCCGTGCTACACCTGGATGGCCCGCTGGAACCGGGCAACGCACGACTGGATGCGTTCTGGTCGCCATGAAGCGTCATGTGCCAGCGCTGCAGCGTCATGCACCGCGGCATATGGCTCTCTTCTTACTCCTGCTGCCGCTGCTTGCAGCGGCAACCGGCACCGAATACCGCATTGATCCGGTCAATTCGGAAGCCATGTTCCATGTCCGCGTGTTCTGGGTGGACAACGTCAGCGGCGAGTTCACCCATGTCGACGGCGACGTGGAGCAGGGCCCAGGTTCCGGCGACTGGGTGGTGAACGCCACCATTCCGGTGGCCAGCGTGGCGATGCCTTCCACGCGGATGCGCAGATGGTTGCTGGCCAAGGCGTTCTTCGACGTCCGGCATCACCCGACCATCCATTTCGTTTCCAACCCCTTCGCCCAAGCCCAGCTCGACCATGGCGGTACCCTCACCGGCTACCTCACCTTGCGCGGCATCACCGCCCCCATCCAGTTCGCGGTGGAACCAGTGCACTGCGGAGGGTTCACCGTGACGCCGTGCCGAATCATCTTGCGTGGCGCGCTTCAACGCAGCACCTACGGCATGACCAGCGACCGCTTGGCCGTGTCCGATAGCGTCGACCTCAACCTCAGCATCACGCTGCGCCCCCAAACCCGTTGAACGGCCGTTGCTGATCGGCCGTTATCATGGGGCTGCTCGCACCGAGCGGCCTTAGCCTGCAGCCCGCAGGCTCTGTTTGTACGCCAATAGGGAAGGTGAACCGTATGTGCAGAAGTGAGCGGACAACAGCGCAGGCGTGCAGGCGCGCCCTTCAGGTTGCGTCCGGTACAACGTCGCGCAAGCATTGAACGGGTTTGTCCATGCGCACACGTTGCAGCCTTCTGTTCCTCCTCCTGCTGGCGTCTGCGCTGCAGGGCTGCACGCTGGACCACGCAAAAATCCGCCAAGCGGATGCGGTTGTCGCCGCCAGCGTCGATCGCCAGGTGACCTGCAACAGCGATGATCACTGCGCCACGCCATCACCCCTGCTCGACGCGGCCAGCAAGGCCCTGGCCGACTCCACCCCCGACCATCCCCAGCATGTCGTCACCCTGCTCGACGACAGCGAAGCTTCGCTGGCGGCCCGCATCAACTTGATCCGCGCCGCGAAAACCTCGATCGACGTACAGAGCTACATCTGGGACGAGGATGACCTGGGTCAGCTTGCCCTCAACGAACTGATTGCCGCGGCGCGGCGTGGCGTGAACGTGCGCATACTCGCCGACCAGCTGTTCTCGTTCGATGACCCGGCGATGCTCGCCCTGCTCGCGCGCGCCAGCCCCAACCTGCAGGTGCGGCTATACAACCCCACCTTTCACAATGCGCGTACGCCACCGCTGGAATTCGCCGCTGGCATCCTGTGCTGCTTCATGAAATTCAACCAGCGCATGCACAACAAGGTGCTGGTGGTGGACGACACCATCGGCATCACCGGCGGGCGCAACTACCAGGACCGCTACTTCAACTGGGACAACGATTTCGACTACGTCGATCGCGACGTGATGGTGGGCGGGCCGGCCGCTCAGGAAATGGGCAAGAAGTTCGATCTGTTCTGGAATCACAAGCGCGCCGTGCCCCTCACCCATCTGCGCGACGTGAACCGCCTGATTCTGCGTAATCCCTCGCCGCCGCCATGGCCCGGCCCACGCTATGTCTACCCCGCCCGCGTCGCCGCCGCCCAGGACGAGGCGGAAGACCCGGACTGGCTCTACGAACACCTCCTCAGCGAAAGCCTCCACACCAGCAAAGTGGAGTACTTCAGCGACCTGCCCGCCAAGACCGAGCAGCCCACACGGCGCCAGGCGCGGGAATTCACTGCCCACCTGATGCAGCTGGTCAACCATGCCAAGAAAGAAGTGGTGCTGCAGACACCCTACCTGGTGATGAGCCGCCGCGCCGAAAAGATCTTCAAGTACCTGCACCGCGAAAATCCGGCGCCGCAAATCATCGTATCGACCAATTCGCTGGCCTCCACCGACGCCTTCGCGGTGTATGCCCTCTCCTACAAGCACCGCAAAAGCTACCTCTACAAGTACGGCTTCAACATCTACGAATTGAAACCGCGCGCCGAATTGGCCACCAACGCGTACATGCAAGCCAACGTCGAGGATGAAGACGACGACGGCCCGATCGTGGCTGGTGCGGCAGGCTCGCGGCGCAAGCGCTTTCCCGGCACCGAACGGCGCCCCGGCTTTTTCGGCAGCCAAGGCAGTCGCAATCGCCCCGCGCCGCTGACCAGTCCGGGCCGCCGCTTCGGCCTGCATGCCAAATCGCTGGTGATCGACGACGACCTGGGGATGGTCGGCTCGCACAACTTCGACCCGCGCTCGGATCACTACAACACCGAAAGCGGGGTAATCGTGTATGACCCGCGCTTTGCACAGATCTTGCGCGATTCCGTGCTGGAAGCCACCGAGCCGCAGAATGCATGGGTGATCGCACCACGCAGACCGGTCATTCCCATCCTCGGCCAGATCAGTCAGGTGATCGGCGACATATCGGCCAGGCTGCCCCTGTTCGACATCTGGCCCTTCCGCTACGCCACCAGCTATGAGGCGAAAACCGGCGTCAATTGCCCACCGCTGCAGCCCTCCGATCCGGACTTCACGCGCTGCTATGACTCGGTGGGTGATTTCCCGGACGTGGCGATTTCACCGAAGCTGATCTATACGCGCTTGATCACGGCGTTCGGTGCGGGCGTGAAGGGCGTCCTGTAGGCTGGGATGACAATCCCAGCATTGCCATGCATGCTGCATTCCGATGCTGGGATTGGCATCCCAGCCTACGAAATCAGGTGAAATCGCCTAAAGCATCTGCTCATACATGAAGTAGTGACACTGCTCCATGCCCAATTCCCGGTACGTTCGCTGCGCCCGCGCATTCTCCGTTTCCACGTACAACCGCAAACCCACCGCGCCGGCCTCTTTGGCACGCCGCGCCACATCGGCGTACATCGCGCGAAACACCCCGGCCCGGCGCGCTTCCGGCGCTACATACACGCTCTGGAACCACCAGAAATCGCCGTTGCGCCAATCGCTCCACTCGTAGGTAACCAGCAAGCAACCTACGGCCTGCCCGTCAAGCTCGGCCACCAGATAAAACCCGCGCTTGGGTTCATCCAGCACCGCCGCAACACCGCGCGTAAGCACTTCCAGATTCAGTTGCTTTTGCTCCGTTTCCCAGGCCATCGCCACGTTCCACTCGGCGATGCTGGCCCTGTCACCGCGTTCGGCGGGACGCACTATCAAATTCGACACTTCTTGCCCTCTTTGCTCAGGATTTGCGCCGCGCACGCGACGCACCCAACTTGCGCGTGAGCGTATTGCGGCCCACACCCAACGCCGCTGCGGCATGCTGGCGATGCCCGTCAGTGGCCGCCAACGCCGCCTCCATCAATACGCGATCCATCGCCTCTCGCGCACGCGTATGAATATCCGCCTCGTTACGTTCCAGCGCACGCTCAGCCCAGTCGCGCAAGGCGTCTGTCCAGTCACCACCGCCCTGCGCCTCGGCCGGTTTGCCCAGGTCCGCCGGCAGAATTTCCGCACCCGCCGCGATCACGGCCAGGCGTCGGCACAGGTTCTCCAGCTCACGCACGTTGCCGGGAAAATCCCGCTGCGCGATCGCCTTCAGCGCCGCTTTCGAGAACCGTTTCGGCGGCAGCTTCAATTCCTGCGCAGCATTGGCCAAAAAGTGCTGTGCCAACAACGGAATATCCGCACGGCGCTGCCGTAGCGCTGGCAATTCAATCCGCACCACGTCGAGGCGATGCTTGAGGTCGGCACGAAACTGTCCCGCAGCTACGCGCGCATCCAGATCCTGATGCGTGGCCGCAACAATGCGCACATTGCAGCGGATCAACTCGCGCCCGCCGACGCGATAGAACTCGCCGCCCGCCAGCACGCGCAGCAGGCGCGTCTGCAGGATCAGCGGCATGTCACCGATTTCGTCCAAAAACAGCGTGCCGCCTTCAGCTTGCTCGAAGCGCCCGGCTACACGTCGCGTGGCGCCAGTGAAGGCGCCGGCTTCGTGGCCAAACAGTTCGCTTTCCAGCAACTCACTGGGAATAGCCGCGGTATTCAAGGCCACGAACGGCTTGCTGCGCCGCGCGCTTTCCTCATGCAGCGCGCGCGCCACCAGCTCCTTGCCGGTACCGGTTTCACCGGTAATCAGCGCATTGAGATCGCTTGCGGCAACGCGTCCAATCAGGCGAAACACTTCGCGCATCGCGGCGCTTTCGCCCAGCAAGGCATGCGCGGGGAACGGAGTGGCGGCAGCTGCGACTTCCGCTTGCGGCGCATCCGCCAATGCACGCTGCACCGAGGCCAACGCCTGATCCAGATCGAACGGCTTGGCCAGATAATCCACCGCACCGGCGCGATACGCCGCGGCGGTGGTGGCGACATCGGTGTAGGCGCTCATCACTATCACCGGACCAACGCCTTGCGCGTGCAACTCCTCCAGCAGCGCCAGCCCGCTTTCGCCAGGCATCCGCACATCGGTGATCAGCAGTGCCGGCCTAGCTTCACGCAGGGCTTTGCGTACGCTCGCCGTGTCTTCGAACTCACGCACTTCCATGCCGGCATCGCGCAGCGCCTCAGCCAATACAAAGCGCACACCGCGATCATCATCGACGATCCAGATGCCGGCCCGGTCATTCGGTTTAGCCATGAGCACGCCCCGTGGTTGCAACGCCCATGCGCGGCGGCAAAGGCAGGTAAAGCGAGAACACTGTTTCGCCTGGACGACTGACGTAGCGCAATTCGCCGCCATGCTCGTGCGCGATTTCGCGCGACAAGGCGAGGCCAAGGCCGGTTCCATCCACTCGTCCGGAAACCAACGGCTCGAACAAGGTGTCGCGCAACGCTGCCGGCACGCCCGGACCATCGTCCATCACATCCAGCCGCAACGCGCTGCGGAACATGCGTTCGCCGAGACGCACACCGTGCTCTACGCGACTGCGCAAACTCAGCGTCTTCGCACCTGCCTCGATGGCATTGCGCGCGAGATTGAGTAACACCTGCTGCAAGCGATCGGCATCACCCTCCACGTCCGGCAAGCTGGGGTCGTAGTCATGCCGCAAACGCGGCGGCTTCGGCTCCGCACGTATCAATTCGCCAACCCGCTCCATCAACTGATGCAGGTTCACCGGCGCCAGGCGCGGCGCGCCGTCGTGATGCAGCAGACGGTTCGCCAACGCCGCGAGACGATCCGCTTCGTTGATCACCATAGCCGCCAGGGCCTGCATATCCGGATCTTCCAACCGGCGCTGCAACAGCTGGGCCGCGCCACGCAGGCCAGCCAGCGGGTTTTTCACCTCGTGCGCAAAGCCACGCAAGGTCGCCGAGAGCGGCGAAACCGTAGACGGCACCTCCGCCAGCGTGTGCAACTCCACCAGCAAGCCGCCCTCCTCCAGCGGCTGTAAGGCCACATCCACCCGCTGGCCACCCGCAATCCCAGGCAACAGCACCCCGCGACACTGCACCGAACGCTGCTCGGCCAGACTCCGCGCCGCCTGCTCCGCGACCCCGGCATCCTGCAACAAACCCTGCAGCGGCTGCCCTTGGGCATGCCGCAAGCCCAGCCCCAGCAGCTCGGCCAGCGCCGGATTGATCCATTGCACGCGCAATTCCCCGTCGACCACCACCAACCCGGTCGACAACTGCTCCACCCAGCCTCGGGACACCTGCTCGCTCATTGCACCATCATGGACAATGCGCTGGCTTGGTGCAAATGCTTAAAACGACAAAGGCCAACTGTCGAGGCGAGCTGAGATACCTCTAGGACTGAACTAACCCCTCTCTCAAACAGATGACTGAAACATGGGCTCCCTCACCTTTCGATTATTTCGAATATTGCGCTTATTTCGGATGGGTGCCAGAATGGAGACGTCGAAATAGAGGCCGCTAACTTAAGGGGCTTAAATTCGAAGTGGGAAACTACGGCGCCAAAACTGCGGCACGAATCGCTCCCTCACACACGCAGACAGCGAGTTCTCTCATGACCGCCACACGCAAACGCCAAACCGTGGACGCGGCACCATCGCCATCCGTCCGCGAGGTCGAACTAGCCCGTACCAGCAGCCGGCTTCTGGCCGCCTGCTTGGGAACCGGCGAGACGGCACGGCTACGCATCCACAACGGCGACGAGGAAACCATCGAGGTGCCCATCAGCGCCTTGCGCATGCTGGTCGATATTCTGGCAAACATGGCCGAAGGCCGCGGTGTAAGCATCATGCCAACGGATGCCGAGCTGACTACACAGATGGCAGCGGACTTACTCAACGTCTCCCGCCCCTACCTTGTTTCACTGATTGAGCAAGGCCACATTGCGTTTCATAAGACCGGCACGCACCGCCGGCTCAAAGTCAGCGACGTCCTGAAATACAAAGAGCAGCGGGACGCACAAAGCCGCGTCGCCCTGGAGGAATTGGCCGCACAGGCACAAGAGCTGGATATGGGCTACTGAATGGCCTTTGTCGCGCTCTACGATGCATGTGTTCTGTACCCCGCACCACTGCGTGATTTGCTGATGCATTTGGCCATAACCGGCTTGTTTCGAGCACGGTGGACGGAGCGCATCCACGACGAATGGACACGAAACGTCCTGAAAAACCGCTCCGATTTGAAGCCGGAACAGCTGCAACGCACGCGAGAGCTAATGAACCAGGCTATCCCCGATTGCCTCATTACGGGATACGAAGATCTCGAAGCTTCCTTGCAGCTTCCCGACGAGGACGATCGCCACGTCTTTGCGGCTGCCATTTGTGGCCGTGCTGACGTCATCGTGACGTACAACGTGAGGGACTTCCCAGATAAGGTATTGAAGCCCAAAGGCATGGATGCACAACACCCCGACGACTTTATCCGGCACTTGATCGACTTGCATGTAGGTACCGTCGTAGCTGCCGTTCGCGCGCAACGCGAAACGCTTACGAGGCCGCCACGCTCAGCACGCGAACTGCTAGACACTTTTCTGCAGCAACAACTGACTGCGAGCGTGGCAGCTTTGGAACCGTACATCGACGCCCTGTAACCGTCTTTTGCGGACAAATACATCTGCATCCAGACCTGTCGTGGGCAGCCCCAGCCCCAGCAACTCCACCTGCGCCGGATTGATCCACTGCACGCGCAAATCCCCATCGGCCACCGCCAACCTGGTTGACATCTTCTCCACCCAGCTTGGGGACACCTGCTCGCTCATTGCACCACCATGGACAACGCGCTGGCTTGGTGCAAATGTCATAAACGACAAAGGATTTCCAACAGCTAGATACCGGCACTTTATCAAATACTTAGATTCGTTCGGACGAGACAAAAAAGGCCACCACGATGTCAGTTGAGGTCTTCGTAGTGCTCTCAGCCGAGCTAACAGCACGGGGATTTAGCCCTCAACTTTTTGGGCTCAAAAATTTAATGTCACAAAAAAAGTGAATAGGCTCAAAAGAGCGTCATTGCAATTTTTTGCCATCCCAATAGCATGGACAGCACATCCCCGGCGGTTTCGGTCGCCGGGCCGCACGCCACCCTTCGAGGTGGCGTTGCCTTTTCCAGAGGATGGAAATGCGAACGGCAGTCTATATCGACTTTCACGGTAGACATGTCCACTTATGAAAAAGGCCGCGTGCGCGCAGGCCGACCGGATGTGACCATCAATGCGCGGCTAGCGGCCGCAGCGCTCGCCCACGACCAATGGTTTCGCGAGCAGGTCGATATAGCGCTGACCGAGGAGGCGAGCGGTCAGGCGACCTGGCACCCGCACGATCAAGTCTGGGCGGAACTGGAGGCAGAAACCGCAAGGCTCGTGCGAGAGCGAGAAGCCGGTCAAGACTCCAGCCAACGACGCGACTTGCGAAAGCGCAAGGCAAAACCTGCATCGCACAGTGGAGTAAAGAAGCGGGCTTAACGCATGGAAATCAACTATTTGGATCGCACCGTCAAAGGGACCTGCGCGCTGCCCGAGACTTTGCACTAAAGGGCGGCCACCCCGACTCTATAGCCTATATGGCGACCCTGCGAAGCAAGATCGAACTCAATACGCCATCAAGAACCCCGGTGTCGAAGGCCGCCGCCCCGGCACTAAAGAGTGGATTCTCGCGCCGCTGCCGTACGTGGCGGTTATTAAACATGACGGAGAAGATGTAAGGCTGTACCGCGTGCTGTCTGCGCGCGCCATCAAGATTCCCCGCCCGACGGCGTCGGCCCTGCATCAGAAGGAGGCGGGCATAACCGGAGCCTGAAACCTGCCAGTCGACGCTGGCTTGGGGCATGCCACTCAAAGAGCCTCGGGTCGTGATCCGACATTGGCGTCTAGTTGGCCAGGGACCGCTTCTTTTGGATGTTCCCGATTGCGCCCTATCTAACGCTCTCGCTGGGCGCATTTCCTGCACCGCAATTCCCCACCAGGTTATTTTTTACGATGTCCTAGCCCGCGTCCAGCCAAGCCGCGCGCCATCTGGCCCAGACGACGGCTAGCGGCGATGCGCCTTGAAAGAATGGCGGTATGGGTGGACTCACATAAAACAAACAACTACCGGATAAACCTTGATATATGGAGTCGGCAAGAGCTGGCCTACCCCCATAGTTACCCCCAGACTGCTCTGGCGTGCGTTGACCAGAGCTGCTCGCGGTGGAGACGCAGCCTAGCTGAACCACAATGGGGCTACTTGCGAAAGGGCGGAGGAACCCTATATCTTTTCAATAACAAAGATTTAGGCGACCTTTCTGGCTAGAAGGCTAGGATGCTCGCCGGCAACCTCAAATGATAAGATCAACATGAAGCCCGATCTGGAGATACAAATGCCAACCGCCTCGCGGGGCACCTGCCGGTTCTGCTCGATTGTTGAAGGTACGGCTGATATCGCGGCTCTCCATGACTCCCCTTGGCTTAAGGGAGAGCAGTACGCGGCATTTGTCTCAGTCGGCGCCCTAGTGAAAGGGTGGTCGCTGGTCGCACCTCGGCAACACACCCTCAACCTGTTGTCGCAGTACGGCTCCAAAGCATTCTTTCGTTTCTTAGACCAAGCTCACCGAATTGTCACCAAGGACTTCGGACCCACTGTGGTATTTGAGCACGGTAGCCAGCACCACTTGTCTCAAACCAGTTGCGGTACTGCACATGCACATATGCATCTGGTACCGCTCTCATTCAGCCTCGAATCTGCGTCAGAACAGTTTGACGAAACGCTACGTTGGCAGACCTGCCGCGCAACAGAAATAAGCTCGGTCGTGGCCGGGAACGAATATCTATTCGTTGCCGATAGGTACGACTCCGACGCAACAGTTGGACAGTTAGCCATTCTGCGTGAAGGTAGATCGCAGTTTTTTCGGCAAGTCATAGCAACGCGCCTTGGCTGCCCAGATCTCTTTGACTATAAAACCCATCCTCAGTACGACTTAACCAAAGAAAGCGCAAGAAGGCTACTTAACTTCAGCAATGCCGAGTTGGCCTCAGTTGCGTGAGCGAAGGTGACTGCCCGCCGCCTGAACAGAACAAGCCCGCCGGCCCTTCAAATGCCGACGACAAGGCTATATTCGCAAGAGCGCAGGCAAACTCCACTCCTCCAAGCTCAGAGGACGAAAAGATCAATGATGATGAGCGCCCCAGATTTAATTGGGAAACTCGTTATCCCCGACACATCATCATCCGAATTCGTTGCGAAGCAGCATACGTAACATTAGTGTTTGCGCTGGCCTTAGTGGGTATCCTGCTGACGTGGCACGGAGATCTGGCTATTTGGCTTGACTGCAAAGGCCATACATTACGCGCGGCAACACTAAACAGATATGCGTATATGGTGTTTGCCGGCGTGCTTGGCGGGTCACTATTTGGCCTGAAATACCTTTACAAGGTCGCCGCTCGCGGATACTGGAACGAGGACCGCGAACTATGGCGAGTTCTTTCTCCACTACTAGCTGGTGGTTTTGCTTTTGCAGTTGGTGCACTAGCGGACGCTGGGCTTTTCGGTTTTGACGTTAACCACAGTCACGGTGGAGCATCATTCGTATCGCTCGGGTTTATCGCAGGCTACTTCGGTGATAGCGCCTCGAGGAAGATGCAGGAAATTGCCGACATCCTCTTCGGGCAAGCACACGCAGTACGGCGAGATAAGACGCCCACAAAGTAAAGCTCACCAAGAATGACAAGTCAGATGGATTTGAACGAATCACATCCGGTTAATAGGTCGGTCATTCTAGTCAGCAGCAATCGCTGCCTCAATCTTAGCTCAAGCAAAATTACGACCGAGCGCGTGGGGATTAAAGCTTACGGCCTACTCCAACTTCCAGAGCCATGGGTTCCCCGCTTTTTCGTTGTATCAGGTAAAGAAAAGCCTTCCCAAGACGCAATAGGTCGAGCAGCAAAGAAGTGCGGAATCAGTGATCTTGCAACCGTATACGTGAGATCCAGCGGCACCAAGGAGGGAATTGAAGAGCGTGGATCACTTGACAGTTGGACTTGCTCACTAGTTGAAGCATCGCAATATATAAAACGACTGGCCGCCTCGCCGCACATTCGAGCACAAAAGCGCATCCAGACAGTCCATTTTATTGTCCAAGAACGTGTTCCTTCTCCGGAAAAAGGACATCTTTCAAATGAGAGGCGCCTTTCACGCCATCCTCGCGACTGGACAGTCGAGTTCGAAAAAGATGGTGGCATGGAGCCATTGGGGATCAGACATTGGCGTGATGCGTCAACACCTTCACTAAGCCCCCTGTCTTGCGATTCTCACCCCCGAATTACGAGAGCACTGCGAGCCGTAGCATCATGGGCACATCCACACCGAGCACACTTCGAGTGGATATGGGACGGCACAAATGTATGGATCGTTCAACTCGACTTCTTAACCCAAAAATTAATTGGTGTAACGCCGAAAGCTCTGGTTTCCCAATCGAAACGCGCACCGATTGATGATTCGAACCTGAAGCATTTTGGCTCAGCAAAACAAGAGCATTTCGTTAGCTACAGAAAATTAGCGAACGCGCGAATGTACCAAGAACTTGGCTATTCAATGCCAACGTTCTTTGTAATGAATGATGAACAGGTCATGCAGTCGGTCATCAAAGACGGAGTGATCCCAGCGTCATTAAAGGATGACCTTGAAACACTATGTTCGCGCCCATTTGTTCTTAGAACTGACGCCACCGATCTGCAGCCCGGTGAGCGAGAAATGCTTCCTAGGAGCGATGAGCTTAGATCTGCAGACGCTGCTATTCAGTGGCTCACTACTTCTTTCCGGAGTGCGATGCTTAAGTTAGAAAGCGCTAGGAATATCGTGCTGATGGGCCATCATTTCATACCCGCAACAGCTTCAGCTTGGGCACAGGCGTTGCCAAACAAACGTCGCGTTCGCATCGAAGCGCTTTGGGGGATTCCGGAAGGCCTTTACTACTTCGCCCATGATGTCTATGACGTGGATACGGGAGTTATCGACGTATCGAAGGGAAGCCGAACAAAGTGCAAAGTGATTCTCAAGCGAGAACGATACAAAGGCAAGTTCATTGCACCGAGCGAAGAAGGTGACTGGATTGTTCATCACACCGATGAAGATTCAGATTGGACAGGTAGTATCACTAAGCAATCATGGGTTCAGGAAATCGCTTGGACGACTAGGTTGATTGCGGCCAAAGCTGGCTACCCTGTCGTGGCAATGTGGTTTATCGATTTACCCATCGGGCACTCAAAACATCAGGTTCTGCCGTGGTTTCATGATAAATGGGAACGCCCATCCGATGGTTATAAAAGCGCCCTCCAACGAAAGAAGCGCCAGAGCTCGCAGTTTCGAAAAATCACCAATCGAGCCTCGTGGATACAGTTGCAGAATGATTTGGCGGATGGCGTTAAGGTTGAAAGAGTCTTCATAAGCCCCGAGGACAGTGAAATCGTCAGGGATCGCGATTTTGTACTAGCCTTGGCGGAACATTCGAAACAGAACGATTACGTTGTTGAGCTAAGTGGCGGCTTGCTTTCACACGTCTTCTATATATTGTCGAAAGCAAGATGCAACGTCGAGCTCGTCGATCTAGTGGGCATAAAAGAAGAGCAAATCGAATACAACAAAATTGTCCGGGATAAAATTCCTGAAGACATTAAAAGTCGAGGCGAACAAGTCGAAGTTGTTCATCTTACGGGCGATGCACTGATTGAAGCCTTAAAGGACAAACTCTTAGAGGAAGCGTTTGAGGTACTTGATGCAAGAACGGCGGATTCGATTTGTGAGGAAGTAGCAGATCTTAAGGAAGTAGTAGATGCTCTTTTGCGCGCTCTCGACATCGAGCCGCGCGAGGTATTAAGAACTCAGGAGAAAAAAAGGGCAAAGCGAGGTGGGTTCAAAGAGGCCCTCATGTTAATCAGGACCTCACTGCCCCCTGCACTAGCCGAAGATCTCATCGAAGAAACTGGTGAGCCGCCGAGAAATATTGCACGACAGGAACAGCTACCTAGACCGGAAAGCGACTTTCATATCGATCACCGGATTGACATCACTGGTTCTCCAGAACGACAAATCACACTTACTATGCCTGCATACATTAATGAATACGCAGCAGGTAACCATAGATTTGATTTGGCGACACAGTCCGGCGAGAGGCATGATCTTTTTTTTAGCGCCACGGTGACTAGAACTAGCTCTACTTTAAAGCTTCGACTCCGGCTTACTAACAGCCCAGTTCAGTTAACACTATTCCCTGAGGAAGCAACCCTACTAGCATCCGATGGTGTAGATACGGGCAGTCCGCATACGCCGCCCCAAAATCGAAAGCGCAAGAAGGCCTAGTGCTCCGCGCTGCAGGCAGATTGATATGCCATGAAGTCTTAATGGCTGAATGGGCAGTTAGATTCGTTCAGACTAGCTACACTAGATGAATCAACACTTGGACGTTAGAAACAGGGGAATTTATGACGCGGGCAAAGTTCAATTTCGTCAAGGATGTGCCAGTTCAAAACTTGCTTTTGGACATGCATAATCCTCGAATAAGATCTGGTGCCGACCAAGCCGATTGTATTGCCCGAATTTTGCGTAAGCCAAAGCTACTCTTAGCATTAGCTTCGGATATAGCGTCGGAAGGTTTGTCGACAGCCCCTATTCTTGTTGAACCAACTGAGCGCAGGCGCTATCGAGTTTGGGACGGAAACAGACGCGTCACTGCACTTAAGCTGCTGAACGATCCAACTTTGTGCCACATAACAGCACTTCGGCATCAGATCGAAGGCATTCGTAATCGTGCAGTGATCGACATACCCTCCAGCGTAGATGTTTATGCGTCTACTGATACGGACGCGCTGCTTGCAGAGGTCCTTAAGCGACATGCTGGACAGCGCGATGGCGCGGGGCAGGTTAACTGGTCGGCATTCTTACGAACGATCTTCTTAATCGGGCATGGACACTCTGCCGCTGATAAACGAGCCGGTCAATTGTTTCTATGGGCCGAAGAGCACGGCGTAGAGGTTGATGATGACTTTCCAATCACCAGCATCACTCGTTTCCTATCAAAAGCGAATCTCAAGGCGCTTGGCTTTGACGTTACTGACGACAATGTTTCCCCGTTAGTCGATTTGGACAAGGCCATTGCCGTCGCTCAGCATCTAGCGGCCGACTTCGCCCCAGGTGGCGGAAAGAGCGTAGATGACGTTTTTGAAAATTCTCAGCAGGCCGCTTACATCGCGCATGTGCGAGCTGCAGTTGGGTTGGCCACGAATCATGGTGGAAACGGCTCAACCAACAGCCCTGATGGTGATGAGGAAAACGGAGGACGCGGGCGCAAAGCGAAAGAAAGCCCCGGAAAAACCAACGGAGGAAAGGATTCGAAGGAACGCGGTGCTACCGGCAAAGGTAAAGAAGAAGGAAAAGGGCCAGCAAAACCCTCTTGGGACCGCAAATATCTCTTTAGCAAGACCGGCGCCCCCGGCTTTAATCCATCCGTGACTAAAGCGGCAAACATCGTTGCTGAGTTACGTCGACTGGAGCCTGCAAAGACGCCTATAGCAGTGGCGGCCCTATTTCGAATGCTGCTTGAGTTCAGCACAAATCATTACATGCGTACGCATAGAGGGGTAAAAAGGGAGAACAAAACGCATCTTCAAATTGCCGCGGTTGCCGAACATATGGCTGAAAAAGGTATGTTGAATGCTGCGGAACTAAAAGTCGTCTTAAGACGCACACGCGAAAACGAGGGGCTCATGAATTACGAAACCCTCGGTGCTTACATGCATTCCGATAAAGCGCACCCACATGCTCAGGGACTCAATACCCTATGGGACGAAGTTGATGCGTATGTTAAGGCGTGCTGGGCTGGCTAGCGACGTAAGAACGGTTTTTCCACAATCTTCAAGTTATCGAAGAACATGACTTCAGTCGCCTGCGGCCTAGCAAGATGGGTCGAATAGCAAAGTGAAAACTCAAGCTTAGATGCCCCTCTGTATAGAGCCTTGATCTCTTTGCAATTGTCATAAGTTACAAGCCACGGAGATCTAAGAGATTTCACTTTTTCAGCGATTTGCTGATGATCCTCGGGACCGTAGAAATTTCTGTAGAGCTGTGATCCCTTCGCGTAATAAGGAGGATCAAAGTAAATGAGGCTTTTTTTTGGAAGCTCTGGCTGTAGCTGACGCAGCAACTTCATCGCGTCCAAATCATAAAGCTCGATATGGTCGCGCATTGATCCTATACGCTCAATTCGCTCAGCGAGATCCTCGCGATTGAATCTGGCATCTAGCAAGTAATTGCCATCTTGATTTTTCCCGCCGATCACTCCGCCGCTCAGGATTCCCGAACGATTGGTCCGATTTAAGAAGAAAGTTGAAAAGCCAACCTCGCTCAAAGAATGCTTCGCAGGATTCTCGAGCACTTTCCGATGTATTTCCCATTGTCGAAGACTTACAGCACACCGACGGACGCGTCTAACGAAAGCCGAAGTGTCATTCAATATCGCCCACCAGAAGGCATGGATGGCAGGATCTATGTCGTTGATCACGATCCGGTCAACGAAGCCTTGAGTGAGAAGATAGATTGCGGCACCCGCACCGCCGGCGTATGGCTCGACGTAGGTCCCACCACTGACCTTGTTGGCTCGCATTAGTTGAGCTAGCCATGGTCCAAGACGTCCTTTGCCGCCCGGGTACCGCAGCGGAGTTACGAAAGACATGCTGCGCTTCCCTGAAATTACACCCTTAACAAGTTTAACGGTTGAAGTGAGCCCCGCCCACCGGCCCCGCACATTTTCCGAAATGTATACCTTTTGATAGCGTCCGAGTGATCTATCAAAAAGTCCGGTCGAAAGAGGAAGGGTAGTTAAATGACTACATACAGCCCAAGCCCACATGGCATTCGGCCAGCACCTGGCGCGAAGTGACCCGCAGGATTTACCCCAGCCCCCTTCCCTAACCGAATAACCCGGACACCTCGGCCACCATCCGCGACCCAGAATAACCTGTGCTTTCCGGATCTAATGGCAGAAAGATCAGCCTAGGGGTCAGTTGCTGGGCGCTTCATAAGCGCTGCCGCCGGCTTCGGATCGGCCGCAATCCGCCGATCCAATTCCGCGACCACGGCATGCCAGTCGGCGCCGTAAAAGATGACCAGGTCCCGGACCACCAGGAGGTCCAGCCCGCGCGCACCGTTTTCCAATTCAGAGATTCCGGCCTGAGTAAGCCCCACCGCCACCCCGGCCTGCTCCTGAGTCATCCCAGCCGCCAATCGCAACTCCCGCAGCATCTGAGCCACCAGGCGGTGCTCTTTCCGATGGACAGACGTCGCCTTAGGCCGCGGTTTCGGCTTTTTGGCGCGCTTGGCGGGTGGCTTGGTCATGTCGCCACGCTATCAACCAAGCATAATAATTTGTTTTTCTAATATTCATTTGTTTTTCGTATACTTCACCGTAACGGACCGGCCCCATGCCTTCTGGATTCCCCCGATCCGCGCCAAGGCTGGAGCAGGCGAAGCCATGGCGACCTCCTCTGCCTGCTCCCAAGACTGGGGACATATGAAACGTGTTGTCTTAATCACGGCCGCAGTCCTTACCAGCCTTGCCGTCCCCATCCTCACTCTGGATTACTTCCTCATCAGCGTGGGCGACCACTTGGCAGCCCTGATCACAACATCCATGGCGGCCGCCACAGCCTGGCTGTGTCTTCGCAGCCTTCTCGGCGACAGCCACGCTGAAATTCGCCCGTGGGTACTACACCCCCAGCAACAGCACCGGTCCCGTCCCCCAGCCATGCCCACCATTCAACCCCGCCGCTAACGGGACGCGCCGTTCGCCATGTACGGCGTGTGCACCTTGGAGCACTCGTGATGAACGCATCTCCCAACCTCATTGCTTACGGTTTCCGCTCAGCGGAGCGGTTCAAGCCTTTGGCAGTGAGAGAACCCTCCGCCGTGTACAACGCACGACCCAAGAAGCCGGCGCGCATCCTGATAGTGGCGGATGATTCTGAAACGCGCTGCGGTTTGATCGGCGAACTCAAGACGCTTGGCCTGGACCCGCTCCCCGTAGCTGACAGCCAGGCGGCCTTGAATGCCATTGATATTGAGGCGCCCGACGTGATCCTGATGGCCTTGGAGGGGCCGGATGAGGCCGTCTATCAAGCCGTGCTGCGCCTGGGCGTCGCCAACCTGGCAAGGCACGCCTACATTCCCCTCGTTGCCGTTGTGGGGCCAGATGGGGAGAACTGGCGTCGCGCCTTGGATAGCCGGCTGGATGGTGTTCTGCAAACACCTCTACGCTCCGAAGAGCTGTATGCCACCCTCGCGCGCTGGCTCAATCTGCCACCGCCTGCCGGACTAGCACCGGATGAACCTCTGCCGTCCCGATGGCGCCGAGCCTGTATCGACGTGGACATCCAGGAGTACGAGCGGGCTCTGGCCAGGCAAGACACGTCCTCCATGGCGCACTTTGCGCATCGCGCGAAGGGTGCGGCGCTGGTGTTGCATGCGGATCGGGCGGCCGAGTTGGCGGATCGGCTGGAACTCGCGGCAAGAGGCTATGCACCGCTTGCACCAGCTGACATACAGCGCACGCTCTCCGTGTTGAAAGAGGCTATCGCCCGCCATTTTGAATGAGCTGACGATGCGGGCGACGAGAAAGGGAAATAGGCAACGTCAGGCTAATCTGAAAAGGGAGTAGGCCATGTCCGGCACCATATCGCCACGCTTGCGTGTGATGTTGCTTGAAGACCATGTACTGGTACGCCATAGCATGGAGCTGCTGCTCAAGCTTGAATACGGCTTGGATGTGGCCGGCAGCTTTTGCACGCCGCGGCAACTCTTCGAGGCGCTAAAGGAAGATCGGCCCGACGTGATTGTGACGGACTACGCGCTCGGTGCGACGGAGATCGATGGCGCCAAGTTGCTACGCTCCTTACATCTGCATCATCCGCGTGTACCGGTCTTGGTGGTGTCTTCCCACTGCAACACCGCTACGATGGCTGTGGCGCAGAGGGCCGGCGCACATGGTTTCATTGGCAAGACGGAGCATGAGTCCGAACTGTACGTGGCCATCCGAGCAGTAGCCGCGGGCCGGACCTATTTCAGCCGGCACCTGACCGACCTTGCCGGTCCTATCAATTCCATCCATCAGAGTGACGAGTCCGGCAAGGATCTCGGCGACGAGTTGCTGTACGCCGTCAAACTTTCCGCACGCGAACATGAGGTACTGCGCTGCATGCTCGATGGCATGTCCATCAAGGCCATCGCCCAAAAGTTTTCCCGCTCGGTCACCACGATCAGCGCGCAGAAGCATTCGGCCTTCCGCAAGCTTGGCTTAGGTAACGACCACGAATTGTTCAAGCTGCGGTATCTGCGGGAGTGAGCAGGCTCAGCAACGAGTCAATACAGGAGTATCGCTCACCATGCTGATGCTGCACGAAATGTTTTCGCGGTTGACGATGCCCAGGCATTGGGTGCTTTGCAGCACCATGTCGCCACAAAAAAGGACTAAGGTGGGCAAGAGGTATCATTCAACCAAATCCGTGCCCTACGGCTGCCACCCTCATCCCGAGGCCTCTCAAGGGGAGACTTCCCATGGCAAAGCTTGTGTTCGGATTGATGCAGTCCCTGGATGGCTATGTCGACCACCAGGCATTAGGACCTCCCGCTCCATCGGCTTTTCGCTATTTCATGGAACACGTGCGCAACCTGACGGGCATGCTGTACGGCCGCCGCATGTACGAGATCATGCGCTATTGGGACGATGACCTTCCGGATTGGGACGCGGACGACCGCGCCTTTGCAGCGGCATGGCGGAGCAAACCGAAGTGGGTCGTGTCACGCTCGCTGACGTCAGTCGGCCCGAATGCCACCCTTGTCGCCGATGACATCGAGGTGGCAGTACGGGAACTGAAGGTCAAGCTCACCGGGGAGATCGACGTCGCCGGACCAGACTTGGCGCGAAGCCTGGCCGACCTGGGCCTTATCGATGAGTATCGACTCTACTTCCGCCCTTTCGTGCTGGGCCATGGCAAGCCATTCTTCACGGGTCCTCGGCCGCCGCTCCGCTTCGTGGCCAGCGATTTAATCGGCGAGGACATGATCAGGCTGACGTACGTTCCGGCTTAACAGCGGACCGAAATGCGGTCGAGCCAACCTCCGACTTCATCACCGCCCAGCCCTTTAGCCGATTATTTGGGCACGAAGGAAGCAAGCCCAGCCATGGCGCCTTTCTGATAAAGATCCTTGGCGATAGCTATGGCCTCATCAGGGCTGGCGGCCGGATATTCCGCCTGGACCATCGCCGTGGCCGAAATATAGATGCTCAGGGTGGCGCGGCTTTTTTCCTTGTCCCACATGACCATGGAGTCGTATTGCCGGGCCACCGTGAAATAGCGGGTGTTCTCAAGGGTCGCTATCATCGGCGCGACCGACTTGGGATCGGCTCCGGCCGCCTGCTTGAGCGTGGCGATCACCTGCTCATTCTGCGTCGCCGCTTTCGCGTTCTGGCTCAAGTCGCCCCACGCCGCGACGGGGAAGGTACTCCTTACGATTGTCAGGGTGACCCTTGAGGAGGGGCCTCCCTCGGCGACCAGGGTCCGATTCCATTCGCTCTTTGGACCCTCGCTAAAGTTGCCGCAGGAAACCTGCTTTTCCATCGGTGTTCCGGCAATGACCGGAGGCACGAATGTCTCCAGGCCAAAACAAGTCGTGCCGATGCCCAACTTGTCAGCGTGGGCGCTGCCGGCGGTGAGCCCGATCAAGCCCGCCAGAAAAAAATGACCAAGTTTCATTGAGCTACTTCTCCCTGTAAGTGATACGACGCGACATTTCCCGGTCAATCTATCAGCGTTAGAAGAGCCGTTCCACTGGGGCTCAGATAGCCGATCGCATGGACCTCCTGAGACCGCAAGGGGCCAATTGGGGAGCCAATTGGGGACATCCACCAAAAAGCTCGCGAAGTACGGGCTTGCTCACGGGCTTCGGACCGTGATCTGACATTGGCGTCTAGTTGGCTGGGCATCGCTTCTTGGATGGTCCCCGATTGTGCTCCTCGCTTTAACGGACGGTCAGGCAGCCAAGGAGCGGCTGCACCTTACTTGACACCAATGACCATGGAATCCGGACCAAGCAGCGGTTCGACGCGCATGTCGCGAAAGCCAGCGTTCTTCATCCATTGGCAGCAATCAGCGCCGGTATAGTCGAAGCCACCGGGTGTTTCGATGAGCATATTCAGGCTCATCAGCAGGCCAAAGGCGTTTTTCTTGCGATCATCGTCGATGATTGCGTCGTAGACGATCAGACACCCGCCGGGCGGAAGTGCCTTGTGACACTTCGCCAGTAGCGCTTTCTTTTGTTCGAGATCCCAGTCATGAAGGATGTGCCCCATGATCAGCACATCCGCCGTTGGGCATGGGTCGTTGAAGAAGTCACCCGGATAGAAACGCAGCCTATCCTCAAGCCCATACGATGCCACGTAGTCTTCAAAGACAGGCGCGACCATGGGCAGGTCGAAGCCGCCGCCGCTCAAGTGCGGGTGAGCAAGTGCAATCTGCACCGGACAGGCGCCTTGAGCTGCACCGATATCGATGAACGTGCGGTAGTCCTTCCACGGGAATTTTTCTGCGATAGCCTTCGCTGCCCCTAGGCTGACGCCCGTCATCGCCTGAAGAAAACTGCGCAACGATGCTTCGTCGCGATAAAGCTCATCAAATGGAGATCCCTCGTGCTTTGCCGCATTCATCGGCTCGCCGGTGCGAAGCGCCTCGGTCAGTGAGCCCCAATGGGCATACAGACGCGAACTCATCATTTCCAGCAGACCGCCGACATAGCTTGGTTTCGCCTTGTCGAGAAAAAGATCGGCGTCCGGGGTGTTTCGATACGTTTCGCCATCACGTTCAAGGGCCCCCAGCGCAACCAGGGCGTCCAAAAAATCCCGTGACGATCTCGAATGCAAACCGATGGCCTCCTCGAGTTGCTTCGCGGTGCCGCCGCCCACCAGATGTGTAAACACACCAAGATCAACGGCGGAAAGCATGGTCCTGGAAGCCCAGAAGCCCATGCCAAGCTGAAGAAGCCGGTCAGGCGTGAGTTCGGTCGTCCCCGTGGAATCGTTGACCGGCGCTGTGTGAGAAGCATTCTGCGTGTGCTGCATAAGCCCTCCAGAGTCGCTGCTTTGCAAAGCGCCAATCCCTGGACTTGAGGCGCTATCCGACGCACGGATATTGTCGTGAAGTGATGAATTTAGCACGACCGATCACCGCAAGAAACGTGACTTAGAAGGCAATTGGGCACGGCAATTGGGGGCCAATCGGGGAAGGGGTTAATTGGGGACATCCGCCAAAAAGCTCGCGAGGTATCGCCTTGCCTAAGAGTTCCGGACCGTGATCTGACATTGGCGCCTAGTTGGCTGGGGACCGTTTCCTGGATGTCCCCGATTGCGCCTCGACCGTGCAATGCGCGCATCTGACAAATAAAAAAGCCCCGCTTGGAGCAGGGCTTTAAGAAATGCTTTCAACATGGTGGTGGTCTGCACTTCCCGCTTGGTGCAAATCAAGCCATCACTTCCTTGAGCGTGTCCTTCGGCACGGCACCCCCGCTGCGGGCGAGTTGCGAACCGCCTTCCGGTTGAATCTGGAACTGGCACGGGACGGTGCCAGGTCCGGTGGTCAGGTAATCCGGGTACTGCGGCAGGTATTGAATGAGCAAGTTATTGTCGTAACCGACATTGGTGAAATAGACCGTATCGTCTACGTTGATCGGCAATCCAGGCGTCCTATCCGCATCCGTCCAGATCTGCCACTGCATGACCGTACTTTGAGTGGCACTGGCCCATTCCACGGTCCAGTCGTTCAAGCCCCGGCTCTGTAGAAAGGCGACTCGTCCGGCAACGGCAAGGTGACAGGCAATTTGCAAAACGTCTCCGGTCATGACCGGCCCGCTGTTGGTGCCGTTGACCTTCATGAACCATAAGTCCTTGGGGCTATCGTATAGATAGGCCCAATATACAAGGGGGACTTTCCAGGACAGGTAGAGATTGACGCCCTGTTGCATATACAAGGTGTAGTAGGTGTTGTAGACAACTGCGCTCATACCAAGTCACTCCTTCGTCTATGGGATACAGCCTTGGGGCCAGCAGGTTGCTCGATTCAGTGCAACCTGGTCGAAAGTGCCTGCTACGACTTGAACAAGCTGGAAAACACGCCGCCATTTTGTTCGGCCGTCACCAGCGACCACGACGCCAGGTGCGCGAGCAGATTGATCTGCGTCGCCGATAACTGAGTGGAGAACGTGTCGTAGTGCGGGAACTGGTGGGCGGATAGTTCCGCGTCGATGATTTGCTGGACCGGCTGGTTGTTGTCGAACAACGCACCCCAATCGCTCGCGTAATTGAGATACACCCATACAATCGTTATCGGGGCGCTGCCGGCCGTTACGCCGAACCACGCATTGCCCTGCACGGTCAGGCTCTGCGAAAGAATCGCCGGCTGCGTTGCGGGTGCCGCGCTACCTGCCGCTTCCCACAGTCCGATCAGGAACCCGGCGAATTCGCTGCTGGCGAACACTTGATTGTTACCAAAAAGCTGGTTGTCCGGGCTGACGTTGCCCGACGAGTACGGCACGTAGCCGAGGGTAGCGTCGTAAGGTTGATAGCCGAACAGGGGCGGCACTGCGTCGTCGACAACCACCATGGTTCCGCTGACCCAGCCACCCTGCCCGTTGGAGATGCCGGCACTCCCTTGCACCATCGCGGTTTCCGAGTTGACGCAAACAATGGCGCTACCGATGTCGCCGTACGCAAGCAAACTGGCTAGGCCAGTATTCTCAAGGCTGCCGCCGTCGGCGTAGGTATTCGGATTAGGATTGGCGGCACCGTCGGCCACGGGCCACGACGGGTACTGAGGCACCAGGTCGTCGGGATTGGGAAAGTTGAAATCGGCCACCGATTCAACGCTAAGCGCACCTCGCGCGACGATCGCTTTCGCGTGGGCGTGCAGTTCAAAAGGCAAATGGTCCTCGATCCA
Organism: Dyella flagellata; assembly: GCF_030160275.1. Taxonomy (GTDB): domain Bacteria; phylum Pseudomonadota; class Gammaproteobacteria; order Xanthomonadales; family Rhodanobacteraceae; genus Dyella_B; species Dyella_B flagellata. Next base: position 173,866 of record NZ_BSOA01000050.1, on the reverse strand, counting down.
TTTGAGAATGGCTTGCCCCTCTTTGGCGAGCCATTCGAGGAACTTCGCCTTGTCCGATTTCCACTCCGCGATTAGGTTCTTCACCTTTTCGGCAAACGCCGCGCTGCTGGTACCCATGATATCGACGAGTGACCACTGACGCGTTTGCGTAACGGTTGCAACGTCGCCGGATTGCGACGCGAAAGAAGAGTTATAGGCGAACGATTGAACACCACCGCCGCCCACCGGGAGTCCGTTGGCATCGGTGGCATTGGCCGGCTTCCCGACTACGCCGGCGATCAATCCATTGGCTTGCACCGGCACCAGCAGCTGAAGGGAAACACCGGGAACGCTGACAAACATGCCCATGTTGCAAATGTGCAGCGGCCGCTGCGTGCGCGATATACCGACCTGATCGGCGAACAAATAAGCCGTCTGCGACGACAGACTTCCGTTTGCGTTGACGATGCCTTGCAGCGAGGCCTTCGTTGCCGAGAACATGTCCTGCGGCAGGCCGCCAGCTTGGACATTCATGTCGAACAGATTGTAGGAATCGAGAATGTTCAAGCCCATCACCGTCTGCCACAGCATGTTTGCCGGCAGCGGATTATTCGGTTGAAGGGTCTGGAATAGCTCGTAGAGCAAGATCGCGGTTCCGGCAATGCCTTCCAGTGAAAACATGATGGTGGTCATGGGATTGCCGGCATTACCGTTCGGCAAGCTGGCCAGATCAGCTACGGTCAACGCACCCTGGTTGCTGTTGTAGGTGCCAAGATAATCAGGGTCCGTCGGCCCCGCCGATGGCATGTATTGGTAGGGCACGCCAAGCCAGGATCCTCCCGATACGGTCGAAAGGACTCTGATTTGCGAGAGAAGGCTTGTGCCGTTGGCCTGTATGTTGGCCAGTGCGCGAAGCTGTCCCATGGCGGCATTGCAGGCACGCGTGCCGCCACCCGAGAGACACAGGCCCACGTTACCGGGTGTGGACGCCGGGGCATAAAGCTGGGCGGTCGTTAGCGGCGGGGTGTCGGTGACGGATGCACTGAGGGATAACGTGGTCATATGTCTCTCCATCTGTGATTGAGATGAAAGTCAATAACGCGTTGATCGAAACGAATTTGAAACCTCGGCTGTCACATATCGCGCCGAGCGATGGCTTGCGTGCATGGATGGCCCGCTGCATGGGCGATGCCGGCGATTAATCGGGCCTCGCGCAAATGCAGTGCATACGAAGGGCCATCTTTTTTCAAAGATGGGTCGACCCGAGAAGGAAAGGAGAACATCGCGCCCGGCAAGACGGCCATCGCACGGTATCCGGATAAGGGAAACCAACGCGCGCAGACAACGGCACACCGAGAACTTGGCATTCACGGCTACTCGCTCGTTGGCATTTCCCCTGTGGCCCCCTGTCTAACCACAACTGCCGGACTGTGGAGGGCATGTCGTGATTGGCATGTGAAGGCTGGCTTGCGTTATGACGCACGCCGGCCAGATGGCGTCACGGGACCGACGAAGCCTGATCACTCGACCGATGGTGATCGGTAAAGGCCTGGTTACCCGCCTCGGACCGCAAACTGACATGGGCGTCTGGCTGGCTAGGGACCGTTTCTTGGATGCCCCTGATGGCGCTGAAAAAAAAACCCGGCATAAGGCCGGGCTTTTTGTCCTTCAAGTAGGCACGCCGCCTCAGATCACTCGGACTTGCGAAGCCTGCAGACCCTTCTGGCCCTGCGTTACGTTGAAAGAGACTTTCTGACCCTCGGCCAGGCTCTTGAAGCCCTGGGACTGGATCTCACGGAAATGCACGAACAGGTCATCACCACCCTGGTCACGGCTAATAAAGCCAAAGCCCTTGGCGTCGTTGAACCACTTCACAGTGCCCGTTTCTTGTTGAGACATAGTATTTCCCTTGTAACAATGAAGCCGCAGAACGGCGGATAGGCTGGTCGCAAGGAAGAAGCGCGTACAACGACGTAGCGAAATCAGGATCTAGCATCGGGCGGCAATCCACGGCGGCCCTTGGAACTCAGCAGGCGCACAATATAGGTCGCCTAGCCAAATGGCAAATCACCCACCGTTAGGGCGACAGCGCCCGATGCCGCGGCTATGACTGATATCCGGTTTCGTGACATCACCGCGCAGGGCATCACCAACCGCGCCTGGGCAGCTTGCTGGCCCCTTTAGGGTCCTTGGGTGCCTGCCCGGAGTGCGATGGATCACGTGCGAAACGGTTCGTCTTCCCGAACGCATGCGGCTCTGCTGAGTTCAGCGTGACTTTCTGGCCGGAGTAAATCGAATGAATGGCGGCCGCCGTCAGGGGTTTGGTGCTATCGCTCATTTGATGACCCGCAGGATAGGAAGGTGGGTTCACCATACTCCCTCAGATGAGGTCCAGCCTGACTTCTTCACAGCGGCAACTCAAGCTATCCTCCTGAACACCCCGGCATGGAGATGCTCCATGGCTAAGTTTGTATTCGCATTGAACCAGTCCCTGGATGGCTACATCGACCACCGGGCATTAGGACCACCTGATCCGTCGCTCTTTCATCACTTCATCGAGCTGGCGCGCAGCCTGACGGGCATGGTGTACGGTCGCGGCATGTACGAGGTCATGCGTTATTGGGACGATGACCATCCGGATTGGGACGAGGATAGCCGCGACTACGCGGCGGTATGGCGGAGCCAACCGAAGTGGGTGGTGTCACGCTCGCTGAAGTCAGTCGGCCCGAACGCTACCCTTGTCGCCGACGATATTGAAGCGGTGATACGAAAATTGAAAGCCGACCTCACCGGAGAGATCGATGTCGCCGGATCCGGGCTGGCACAAAGCCTGACTGACCTGGGTCTCATTGATGAGTATCGACTCTACATCCACCCCATCGTGCTTGGTCACGGTAAGCCGTTCTTCGCGGGGCCTCGGTCACGACTGCGCCTGGTGGCCAACGATTTAATCGGCAAGGACGTGATCAGGTTGACTTACGTTCCTGCTTGATGGCGCGAAGCGTCCTTCTCAGGAGCTGCTGGCCTTGGCCTATCCCATGATAATGAGTGCACTCTGAAATGATCCATACGCTTTCGATCTGGTTTCTTGTTGTCGGTTTCTTCGGTGCTGGCGTCTTTAACGCGATCAACACGCCCGCGACGCAAAGCGGTTTCGCCCGATGGGGTTACCCGCGCTGGTGGGGTCGTGTTACTGGCGGACTGGAGATGATGAGCGCTGTTCTGATTGCGCTTCCGGTCAGTCGCCTGATTGGCCTGGTGCTCGGAGCGGTGATCATTGCGGCTGCGGTTTTGACTGTTCTGCGCCACCGCGAATTTGCGCACCTTGTGCCACTTGGTGTGTTCGCCTCCGTGATCGCGCTCGCAGGGATGTCGTCCTGAGAGGGCGGCATGGAGAGAACGGTGCGTGGCCTACATGATTCTGATTGACATGCCAATGGCAGCTCATCTTAGAGCCCTCAAGTAACCGCTCGTAGAAAACGATCGCCCTCTGCATCGGCCGACTACTTGCCGCTACCGAAAAACCGCTCCCGTATCCGCTCTTCCTCGTGATGGTGCGTATAGGGCTTCAATAAGTCGTAACGAGTCACCATGCCCAGCAGCAATTGCCGGTCGGCGCTGACGACCGGAATGCGGTCGAGTTTTTCCACCGCAGTGCGGATCGCCACGCTTTTGCAGCTCTCGTCGGGGAAGGACACCACCGGGTCCTTGCCGAGCAGATCGGCCAGTCGATGCGCGCCATCCGGATCGGCCTCCCACAGACGAGCCAGTTCATCCCGATTGATGATGTTGAGCAACCGGCCTTCTCCGTCGACGACCGGATACGCACGGTATTTCTGGTCGGCGCCGAAATACTTCTGCGTAGCGTCGCGCACGCTCATGTCGCCGGAAACAGTCACGACCTCGGTGCTCATCACGTCCCTAACCGCCATGTGTTCGAGCCGATCCACCGAGTACTCGCGAAAAATATCGAAGCCTCGGCGCGCTACCTTCTCGGTGAGGATCGAGCGTTTCATCAGGAACACGCTCACGCCATAAGCCGAGGTGCAGGCGACCAGAAGGGCCGGCAACGCACTTGCGTTGCGCGTAAGTTCCAGTGCGAACAGGATTGAGGTAAATGGCAAGCGCATCACGCCGGCCAGCATCGCGCCCATGCCGAGCAACGGCCACAGCAGCGGCTCGTTTCCCGGAAATACCATCGATTCGAGCGCGCCCAGGCCCGCGCCCAGCGCGAGCAAGGGTGCCAGCACACCTCCGGAGGTGCCGGAACCGAGATAGATCACCCACATCAGCGACTTGGCGAACATGAACACCAGGATCGCGCTGCTTACCAACTTCCCCGTCAGCAACTGGTCGATCACGTTGTAGCCCACGCCCATCGCCTGCGGCTCGAACCAGCCGCCAATACTGACCGCAATCGCACCGATGGCGGGCCACCACATCCAATGAATCGGCAGTTTGTTGAAGCCATCCTCGACTTTGTAGATGGCTGCGGTGAGCGCCGTTGCCAGCAGGCCGGCAAGAAATCCGCATACGGCGGCCAGAGCCAGATCCATCAACTGAGGATGAAATTCCACCGACAACGGAAACAGCGGGCCGGGGCCGAGCAGGAATGGTCGCAGCGCATCCGCCACGAAGCATGCAATCGCCACCGGAATGATGCTGCGCGGGCGCCACTCGAACAGCAGCAGCTCCACGCCAAGTAGCGTGGCCGCAATCGGCGTGCTGAAGGTGGCAGCCATGCCGGCACAGGCTCCAGCCACCAGCAGGGTGCGACGTTCGATCGAGGTGAGGTAGAACATCTGGCCGAACAGCGAGCCCACCGCGCCACCGGTCATGATGATCGGCCCTTCGGCGCCGAACGGCCCGCCCGTGCCAATGGCGATCGCCGCCGACAGCGGCTTAAGAATCGCCACTTTCAGCATCATTTTGCTCTTGCGAAACAGGATCGCTTCCAGCGCCTCGGGGATGCCGTGGCCGCGAATGCGATCGGAGCCGAAGCGCGCCATCAAGCCGATGATCAAGCCACCCACCATCGGCGCGATCACAATCGCCCACGCCGAATGGCCGAGCGAAGGCGGCACGAAGTCGAATGAGAAGCGGTGCAGAAACGCCAGGTTGGTGACGAAGCCGATCATGTGATACAGCGCGAACGCCACGAGCGCGGCGGCTATGCCGATAAACACTGCCATCAGGGAAAGCTTGAGGATGCTGACACTGGGGCGGAAATCGCTCTGACTGAGCGTATCTCGCTTCCACTTCTCGTAGATGCGCCGCATGAGGTGGGTGATGCCGGTCATGAGACCCCCGGGAGACTACCAACCAAGGCCCGACCGGTATCGCGCAAGCCGCCCGGGTTCAACGCATGCCAGCGCGAGCCGGACTGGCGGCTGCCGATGCGACCGGATCAGGGTAGCGTATTCCTGCGTGAACATCAGGTGCGCCGCAGCACGGCCGCGCAGGCATGAAAAGGGAACGTCGGAGGTGGGGGCATCCCCGCAAAAGTCAGCGTTACGTTGTTCGAAGAGGTGGCTAGTACCTCTCCGTCATTCCGGCGAAGGGCGGAATGACGAGCAGAAGCCCGGTTGCGGCTACCCTTTTCTTGGCGATGGCCTTAAGCAACATCCTTAGGGCAGTTGCACAGGGCGATAAAGCACGCGAAGATGGTTTGGTTACAGGGGCGGCAGGCTTGCACCTGCCAGGACAACGGGGCATGGAAGAGAAGTCGGAGCAGTACCGGAAGGTCGCACCGCTACGTGCGATCGTCCTCTTCATTCTGTTCTGTATCCTTCCAACTACTCAAGGATAAGAGCATGACACTTGATAGCTTTTTTTCGGGCCTGATCACCTCGCTGATCGGAATCGCCCTGATGTATACCTACGTCTATTACCTCAAGCGCAAACTGGGGATCAGCATCAACCTGCTTGCTTCGGTCATGTACAACGCCAATACCCAGGGCATGTCGGCATCGGTTCGCACCATTGAATCATTCATGCGGGTACCGAAGTATTTTGGCGTGCTTCTGTTGGTGCTTGGTCCCATCATCATGTTCAATCCGCGCTAGCGCGTAGGCTGGGATGATAATCCCAGCTTTCCACTTGGCATCCCGATGCTGGGATTAGCATCCCAGCCTACACGCTATCGATCGACCGGCAGCAGATCAGGGGAATGTACGATGAAGCGATTTTGGGTGGCCTGGTTGCTGCTCTCGGTGGCGCTTGCCTGCATGGCGGACGACGCTCCGAAGACCACGGATTTCCTGCAGCGCGCCGAATACGAACGTGCGGCGATATCGCCCGATGGGGCGCTACTGGCCATTGCCCATCGGGAGGACGACAACACGACAGTCACGATACTGCAGCGCTCGGACATGCATGTGGTTGCACAGATCGGCTCGGGAAGTCGTGGGGAGATTGAGGCGCTGTCGTGGCTGGGGTCCGACCACCTGGTGATCGCGGCCAACCGCGCCTCGGGTACGTATCACCAGCCCATCTTCGACGCCCTGATTTATCTGGTGGATATTCACGCCAAGCATCCGAAGATCCTGGCGTCGAACTTCTTCGGTACCGTGCGCGGAGATGAGCACCATATCCTGGTCAGGGAGTGCAAGGACTTCTCCGCGGATCATGAGTGCCGCTACAGCTTGTGGCGGCAGGACATCGACCACTGGTCGGCCAAAGGGGAAGAGCTGGGCGTGGCCCCTTTGGGCGACGCCTCGATGATGGTCGACCATACCGGGCAGGTCCGCTTTGCCTGGGCCTGGAGTAATACGGCGCGCAGCCAGCTTTATGTGCATGGCAACGACGGGCAGTGGTCCTCGCTCAACGACAGCGATGCCACGCACGTCGAAGAGGTTCCGATCGGCATTTCCCGTGACAACAAGACCGCCTTCCTGGAACGCGAGCGCACCGACGGTCCCGATGTCATCGAGAGCTATGATTTTGCCAGCGGCAATCGAACCGAGCTGCTGAGCGACCCGGTGTCCGATCCGCTCGTCACCATTTATTCCATGGATGGCAAGGAGCCCATCGGCGCCTGGTTCGGCCCTGGCGTTCCGCAAGCACGCTATTGGGCTCCGAACAGCGAGGACGCCAAGTGGCACAGGGCACTGGTGAAGGCTTTTCCTGGCAGTGTAGTCAGTGTGCAGAGCAGTAACGCCGATGGTTCGACCGTCGTCGTCCATACCTACAGCGATCGGGATGACGGCTCGTGGTACCTGCTGGACCGGGCGACGCACAAGGCGACGCTGTTATTTAATGCCCGGCCCTGGCTGGACGCTGCTCGCATGGCCACGATGGAGCCGTTCGAGTTCAAGGCCAGGGATGGATTGGTCCTGCATGGATTCCTTACGCATGCGCAGGGCGTGAGCGGTCCGGCGCCAATGGTGGTAATTGTCCACGGCGGTCCATTCTTCGTCGCGGACGACTGGACTTTCGATGAGGAAACCCAACTGCTGGCGGCACACGGCTACAGCGTGCTGCACGTGAATTTTCGCGGCTCGGCGAATTTCGGCCAGCGTTTCATGCGGCTTGGCTATCGCCAGTGGGGGCTAGCCATGCAGGACGACGTCACGGATGCAACCCGATGGGCTATCGCGCAAGGCGTGGCGGATCCGAAACGGATCTGCATTTATGGTGCGAGCTATGGCGGATACGCTGCGTTGATGGGCGCTGCGCGCGAACCCGGGCTTTATCGTTGCGCAATCGGGCTGGCCGGCCCGTATGACCTGAGCAAACTCTATCGTTGGGGTGATATCCATCGCAGTGATTACGGCATGTACTACTTGAATGTGGTGCTCGGTACGGACAAGGCTGCCCTACTCGCCGACTCGCCAGTCTCACACGCGTCCTCCATCACGATTCCCGTTCTGCTGGCGCATGGGGAGCTGGATGCTCGTGTGCCGATCCAGTATGCCAACGCCATGCAATCGGCATTGAAGAAGGCCGGTCGCCCACCGGAATTCGTAAGCTATGAGTGGGAGGGGCACGGCCTCGCCGATCCAGCGAACGAGCAGGATTTCTACACCCGCATGCTCACGTTCCTGGCCAATAACCTTGGAGCGGCGCCGGAAGGCAAAGGTGATGGAAAAACCAGAAGTGGGGACACCAAGGTGAGCGCTGGGAATTGAGCAGTCTGCACGTAGGCAGGGGTGACAATCCCGGCTTTCCACTTGGCATCCCGATGCTGGGATTGCCATCCCAGCCTATGTATGGGCTTGTCGAATTCGGCTCCTGCCGTTCGACCTAATAGCAAAGGCCGGCGATGGGCCGGACTACCTTGAGAAGAAATCCATGAGAGAGTTGATCCTGACGATGTCCATGTCGCTCGACAGTTTTGTCAGCCGCCTCGTTGTGACTCTCGTTCGGCCCAATCAGGAGTAGCAGCCTGCTCTGCTTGGGCCCGCTTGATCAAACGGGTACCGGCCAAAGGGTCGGAATGCTGAGTTCCATTCAGGAGTACCGGCAATAAAAAGCCCGCAGGGGGGAACCTGCGGGCTTGGGGGTCATCCATCTTTGCTCTGCTCGACGGGGAGGGGAGGCCCGGCCAAGCGGTGGGACTGATGTCTCTCGACATGGAATAACTATACCCATAAGTTTATTAATGAAGCTTAACTTGGTGCACCGCCAGATCTTGTTGTTGGACCCAAAAAAGGGGCGCTTCGGCCCCAGCCTGCCGATCAGAGCCGACCGGAAGCGGCGCCGTGCTTGAATGCCAGCACTACCTGACTGCGCAAGGTACGCAGCGAACCGAGTTGCTCCGCACTTAGCTTGATCGCTCCCCGCTCTGAATCGGCATACAGCATCCCAATCGCCGTACCCCGGATGGGAACCGGCAACAGCAGGAAGCTCTTCGCGTTGATGCCCTGGCGAAACCAATCGGGAATCCGGCGGGTGATGTGGTCGGCGTGGGCATCCTCGATCACGATGTCCACGCCCTTCTCCAGCGCGACGTGGAACACATCCGGCGCGAACGCCAGCGGGAAGTCACAACGTGGGATGAGGCGGTCGATTTCGGCACCGAAGCCAAAACGCGCGCGCATCGTGTTGAGCCGCGTGTCGCGGATGTAGATCATCGTACGGCTGAATCCAAACCCGCGGTGCATCGTCTCAAGCACCATCCGCAAGACATCATTGAGAGCGAAGTCCGACGTCAATGCCTCGGTTACGTCGCGGATACCGGCGGAAATGATGTGTTGCGCTCCGGTGCTTGCTTCATTGGCATTCTCCAGCGCATCCAACGCTGCAACATCACGCATCAGTGGATCGGCGGCAAGGGCGAGGCCTGCTTCGGGCTCCTCCTCGTCTACCGCACCACCGGTCCAGACGCGCACCGCATGCAATGCTGAGCTACCTGCTATGGGCAGGTTGACCGTGGTCGAGCAATCCGCGACTTCTTTCAGAGCCTGATCCACGGCCGCGATGAGATCTTTGGTGTCCAGCTTGATCGCGGCGCTATAGCGCTTACTCAACGCCTCCAACGCTGCCGTCTTGTCCTCTTGAGAGCTGCGTAGCGCGGTGAAGTACAAATCATTGGCCAGGTTGGCCGCCAATCTAAGATTGTCGGAATCGCTGGTTGGCGGCGTCATGTCACGCGCGGTGATGCGCTGCATGCCTTCCACCAACCGGTCCGGGAAATTCCAGTGCCGTGCGACACCGACGCCGAGGTTGCGGTAGGAGATCCCAAGCACCTGCTCCGCTGCTTGCTCTTCAGCTATTCCCTGCTCCACCAGGGCTTGTACCTTCCGGCTCTCTTCGTACAGGAAAAACGTCACCAGGAGCTTGCCGAGGTTCTGGCACATGGTGCAAATGACCGCTTCCTCGGCATTGGGCATACCGAGTCGTGCACAAAGGGCTTTGGATAACACGCCGGCGAAGAAGGCGCCGACGAGTTCATCCTGCACCGACCTTTCCTGCGGACGGCCCTTGGAAAACTCAAGCATCATCAGGGTCATCGTGGCGTTGCGTATCGCTTCGCAACCGAGTATCAGCACAGCCCTGGAAATAGTGCGGATGCGGCCGTGGAATTGGCCGTAAACCGCGGAGTTGACCAGTTGCAGCAACTTTGTGGTGAGCGAGACGTCCCGCAGGATGACCTGGGTGATCTGTTGAGCGCTATGGGAATCGGAGGAAACGACGCGATTGACGTCGCTGATGGTAGTGGAAAGTGTCGGGAAGCCCGAGGACTCGCTTAGGCGGCGCAGGACCGCCTCCAGGGGCTTCAAGGTTTCTCTGTCGGTAACCGCCAAGGTGCTCGCCATGGTGCCTTCAATCTAAGGATCTGTCGCATACGGATAAGGCGCCGGCGCGCGCTGGAGCGCGGCCGAACAGACCCTAAGCCATACATCGGCCAACGGCGACCAGTCTTTAGAAGCGGGCTTTAGGTGGTCAAACGCGCTCGTAGGTTGCCAGCGAAACGTTCCGACGCCACCGGCTGGGCCCCTAGATGCAGCAGGGGCTCGATCATCTCCAATTCCATCAGCAGGAAGTTGCCCCCGGAAATCACGCCATCCACCCGAGCGTAGGCAATGTCGGCATGGCCGATGGTGGCGGCGGCAGAGAGCGCCCGCTTCGCACAGGCGATAAGAGTCGCATCCGCATCGACGGCTTCGGCGGTGCCACCGAATTCGCCCTGCACTCGATAGTCGCCCGCCGCTGGGCGCTTGATCACGGCGTGGCTGTATTCACCCTCGAAAAACAGCAGGGACCATTCGCCCTCGCTAACCACTTCGGGCACGTAGGGCTGCACCAGGTATTCAAATTCCAGCGGCAATTGCGCGATCGCCTGGTCAAGCTCCGCATCACCAACCACGCCGCGCGCCGTATGCCAGGCTGTTCCGCTGATCGTTGGCTTGATTACGACCTCCTGCCCGGGCATCGCTGCCAGCGTCTTTCGTAAGTCCCTTGCCGCCGCGATTTGCGTCGGGATGATCTCGACGCCTTGTTCCGACAGTTCGAGCAGATAGCGCTTGTCGCTATTCCAGCGCAGCAGTGCTTTATTGTTGATCGTCGGAATGGGCAGCTCGTCCAGCCAACGGATGAAGTCGGCGTAGTACTTGAAGTAATCCCAAGTCGAACGCATCAGCACCGCGTCGTACTGCGACCAAACCACGGCAGGGTCATTCCATACGCAGGCAGTTACCTCGATGCCAAGACGTCGCAGCGAGGCCGCCAGGTGAACATCATCGGGATGAATGCCTGGAATGATCGAGGATGTAGCGATCGCGAGACGATGAGTAACAGGAACGGACATGACAAAACCTCCAGCAATGGAGGGCGCCCTTGTCTGATGGATCGGAACCGAGCGTGGCGGATTTCATCCGTCGCAGCACCCCTCGGCCTCGACTGCGCGCCAACCAGGTGGCGCGCAACGGGTACGCATTGAATTGACAATGCTTAACTAGTTTCACCGACGAGGTACCGCCCGTCAACGTCTTTCCCACTCAAGAAGACTGCGCTCCGAACACCATCCGATGTCTAAATCCGCGGGTTCTGATCGTCATCCATAAGGCAGCCCCTGAACCCCACTGCGGAGAAAAGGCCGTATGACTTCCAAACAACCTATCTCATCTGAAGCGCTGGTGCTGATGAACGGCATCGCCATGGGCGAGTCCCCGCGCTGGCATCAGGGGCGCTTGTGGTTTGCCGACTGGGGCGCACAACAGATCGTTGCGGTGGACCTGGCGGGAACTAGCGAGGTGATGATGGACACCCATCTGGACCTGCCCTTCTCCATCGATTGGCTGCCCGATGGCCGGTTACTCCTCGTGGCAGGGCGAGCGAGCTTGATCTTGCGCAAGGAAAACGACGGCACTGTGGTAACGCACTCCGATTTGCGCAGCGTTTCCGACATGGGCTGGAACGAAATCGTGGTCGATCGAAACGGCCGTGCTTACGTCAACGGCGGACCCGGCATCATCGCCGTGGTGAATGCGGATGGTTCCGCACGACAAGTAGCCGACAACATCGCCTTTCCCAACGGCATGGCGATTACGCCGGACAACAAAACACTGATCATTGCCGAATCCCACGGCAAACGGCTGACCGCGTTCGATATCGACGTCGATGGCGGTCTCTCGCATCGCCGCATATGGGCGGACCTGGTAGATGGCGTGCCGGATGGCATCTGCATCGATACCGACAACGCCGTGTGGTACGCGGATGTGCCCAACAAACGTTGCGTGCGTGTGCGCGAAGGCGGCGAAGTGCTGCAAACCGTTGCCGTGGATCGCGGTTGCTTCGCGTGCATGCTCGGCGGCGCGGACGGCAAAACGCTATTTATAGTGGCCACCGAATGGCGCGGCATGGCACAAGCGGCGGCCGTTGCAGCCGAGCGGACGGGGTTGATACTGACCGTGCGGGCACCCGCGGCGGCGGCGGGACGGCCTTGAAGTAGGTGCCAGGTGGATGCCTTTGCCTCCTCAACCATCTGTCCTATTTGAATAATTTCAAAAAATTCATGCGCTTATAGTGCCACCAGCGCTAAGCAGGCAGCCCATCACAGCTTGAATGGCCGTCGGGATGAGCCCATTCCTTAGCCGAATAGGCTCAGTGAGTGAGCCTATTTCTTGCTATAATGGGCTCATTAGATGAGCCTATTTGGTAAGGAAATGGGCTCACCTCTCGCCCAGGAGCCTCTTCATGAGCGTCGAATGGATCTGGCAACAGCCCGACTGGCCCCGGTTTCACTGGGACCAGACCGCGCTCACGCCCTTGCTTGCCGAGTGTTACCTCGCGCAAGGGAAACTCCTGGGGATGGCAGGCACGGTGGGGGAAGATGAGCTCGTCCAGCGCGAACTCAACACGCTGTTGCAAAACATCGTGAACTCGTCCCGGATTGAGGGCGAAATCCTCAATGAGGATGCTGTGCGCTCCTCTCTCGCCAAAAGGTTGGGCCTGGCCGCCACTGGCGCTCGCCCCTCTACTGAAAGCGAGGACTTGGCCGAGCTCATCCTGGACGCCACCACCGATTACGCCAAGCCCTTGGACCTGGCGCGGTTGAAGTGGTGGCATGCGTTGCTATTTCCTGGAGATCAAACCGGCTACCTCCACAAGCCAATCGTGGTGGGAGATTTGCGGTCCGCGGACCCGATGCAGGTTGTCTCTGGGCCGATCAACCGCCGACGCGTCCACTTTGTCGCCCCACCATCGAACGTTCTTCAGTCCGAGCTGGGCGCCTTCCTGCAGTGGTTTGAGACATCACGGAAGTCTCGAGAGACCGACCCACTGCTGCGGGCGGCGATCGCGCAATTGTGGTTCGTCACGATCCATCCCTTCGAGGACGGCAATGGGCGCATCGCTCGCGCCATCACGGACCTTGCGCTGGCACAGGCCGAGCATCAATCGATACGGCTTTACACCATGTCGTTGAGCATCCTGCATGACCGGCGTGGCTACTACGACGTCCTCGAAACCAGCCAGAAGGCTGACATGGACATCACTCGATGGCTCTTGTGGTTTCTTGCAACACTTAGGACCAGCCTCGACCAGGCTTTGGGGCGCATCACCGCTGTAGTCGCACGCACGCGCTTTTGGCGGGACCACGAAGCAACCCCGCTGTTGCAGGAACAGCGGGTATTTCTCGCTCGTATCCTCCGGGATCTGGATGACGAAGCAGACCCCACCTTCAGCGCCCGCAACTATCGGGCCATAACGCGTGTATCCAAGCCAACGGCGACCAGACACCTCGCTGACTTGAGGGACAAGGGCTGCATTGTTGGGATAGAGAGCGGCAAGGGTCCTGGTGCGAGGTACACGCTAAATTTGAGCTATCGCATCTAAATAGCTGCCAAAAATCAAGTGGATATCTCAGAGCCCAAACCCCACCGCTCTCACGCAACCTCGATACTTGGCTCTTAGACCGGCTCTGCCGTAGCGCCAATGGTAAGCAACAGCTCATCGAGTCGTTCGAGGGTTGAGGCCATGCCATCCTTCAAGCCCATGTCGATGACCTTTTGCACATCTTCCGCCGAGTTGTATTGCACAACCGTCGTTACGAGCGTGCGCTCCTGCGCATCACTGAAAGCGACGCTCCATCGTGACCGAGGCATATCGGGATTCACGACACCGGATTCATCACAGAAGCCATCCAGAGCGATGTAGCCGTCGATCGGCCTGATCGCCTGGTAGTCCAGACGGTTCCAGAAAGACTCTCCCTCGGGTGTGATCATGGCGTAGTGCCAATAGCCCCCTTCCTTGAACTCCATGTGCTTGGTCTTGGTGGTAAGCGGCTTGGGCGCAAACCATCGATCGAGCAATTCGCGCTTGGTATGGCAATCCCACACCAGTTGACGCCCCGCTGCGAACTCTCTTTTCACGGTAATGCTGTGCTTTTCCTTGTCGGCGATGAAATCAAAGCGAAGGTCAGCGGTCATGCTCTTCTCCAGTGAGTGTTTCCAAAAGGCTGTCCAAGTTCTGGTACCTGCTTGCCCAAATCGCGCGCTGGTCCGCGAACCAGCGCTCGGCGGCCGCCAAGTTCTTGTGTTCGAGCGTGCATGTGCGGATACGGCCACTCTTCCTGGAACGGATCAGCCCGGTCCTTTCCAGTATCCCCACGTGTTTCATGAAGGACGGCAGCGCCATTTGGAATGGTTCCGCCAGCTCACCCACCGTTGCGGGCCCCCTGCCGAGCCGTTGCAGAACGGCCCTGCGCGTCGGGTCGGCAAGCGCCTGGAAGATCGAATCCAACGCCATTGCATTGTTAGCCATGTGGCTAACTATAGTCCCGGCCATCCATGCCCGCAAGAGGCTATCCTTGCCGCGCTATCGCACGACGCTTGAAGCGAACGCGAGACGAAGAAAGCTGAAGAGCCAGGAGTGATCCATCACTGTGAATGCGGGGCGGGCAGGCTGACCATGGCAGGTGTTCCCATCGTTACGGATTCGGCCGAGCCCGCGGTTCGGCTTGGTCTGCGCGAAAACTGGCGGCAGTTTTCGCTGCTCGTGCTCATCAATGCATTTGTCGGGGGCATGGTCGGCATCGAACGGACCGTGGTTCCGCTGATCGGCTCCGAAGAGTTTCATATCGTCTCCACGGCGCTGGTGACCTCGTTCATCGTCAGCTTCGGTGTGGTCAAGGCTTTTGCGAATCTCGTATCCGGCCACCTGGCGGACACGTGGGGCCGCAAGCGTGTGCTGGTCATCGGTTGGCTGATCGGGCTGCCTGTCCCCTTCATCATCATCGGGGCGCCGAGCTTTGCCTACATCGTTGCCGCCAATGCCTTGCTGGGATTGAGCCAAGGCTTCGCATGGTCGATGACGGTAATCATGAAAGTGGATCTGGCGGGGCCGAAGGGGCGCGGCCTTGCCGTGGGTCTCAACGAGTTCGCTGGATATTTCGCGGT
Organism: Dyella flagellata; assembly: GCF_030160275.1. Lineage (GTDB taxonomy): Bacteria > Pseudomonadota > Gammaproteobacteria > Xanthomonadales > Rhodanobacteraceae > Dyella_B > Dyella_B flagellata. The sequence goes on along the minus strand of NZ_BSOA01000050.1, from coordinate 158,546 downwards.
TGGCGTCACGGCCTTTCTTACCGGATATCTCGCCAGCCGCTACGGATTGCGGCCTGTGCCGATCTACCTTGGCGTGGGTTACGCCATCGCCGGCACGATGCTGTCCATGCTTGTCGTACAGGACACGCGCACGCATGTCCGTACCGAAGTGGCGAGCATGACAACAGCAGCCTCGCAACTGAGTTTCAGGCAGGTCTTCGCACTGACGACATTTCGCAACCGCAGTTTGCTCGCCGCCTCCCAGGCAGGCCTGGTGAACAACCTCAATGACGGCATGAGCTGGGGCATTTTTCCGTTGTTCTTTGCCTCACTGGGCCTGGGTGTGCAACGCATTGGCGTGCTCAAGGCTGTCTACCCGGTGATCTGGGGCATGCTGCAAGTCGTTACCGGCCCGCTGAGCGACCGCTGGGGGCGCAAGGGATTGATCGCCGCGGGCATGTGGGTGCAGGCGTTAGGGCTGTTCGTCACCGCTGCATCGACGCACTTTGCAGCGTGGCTATTTGGTAGTGCGCTGCTTGGCGTCGGCACGGCGATGGTCTATCCGAGCCTGATTGCTGCCGTGTCCGATGCTTCTCATCCCAGCTGGCGTGCGCGTTCTCTCAGCGTGTATCGCTTCTGGCGCGACCTCGGCTATGCCATCGGAGCGCTATCAGCTGGCCTGATCGCGGATCGCTTTGGCTATGCCGCCGCCATCCTCGCCATTGCGGCGCTGACCTTTCTTTCCGGAATCGTCGTTGCCCTTGCGATGCAAGAACGTGAGCAAACACCATGACCTCGCAGCCGATCTATCTGGACTACAACGCAACAACGCCGCTGTTGCCGGAAGTCGTTGAGGCCATGCTGCCTTATCTGACAACGCATTTTGGCAATCCATCCAGTGCACACGTCTACGGGCAGGAGCCACAAAAAGCTGTCGCCCGCGCACGCGAGCGCGTTGCCGAACTCATCGGCTGCGATCCCGACGAAATTGTCTTCACTTCCGGCGGCACGGAGGCAAACAACCTGGCGATCCACGGCGTGGCCGGGGCGCGGGCGGACCGGCCTTGCATCGTGACTACGATGATCGAGCACCCGGCGACGGCACAAGCTTGCGACGCGCTACAGGCACACGGCCGACGTGTCGTCCCAATTCGTGTCGATGCCGACGGTCGCGCGGATGTGAACGCGGCGCGCCTTGAAATCAATCGTGACGTCGCGCTGGTTACGATCATGCACTCGAACAATGAAACGGGTGTCTTGCAGCCGGTCGACGAATTTGCGCGCATCGCGCATGCAGCCGGCGCGCCCATCCATACCGACGCGGCCCAGTCAGTCGGCAAAGTGCCGATCCGTGTACGTGAACTCGACGTCGACCTGCTGTCGATCGCAGGACACAAGCTCTACGCGCCCAAAGGCGTTGGCGCACTTTATGTACGCCGCGGCACTCCGCTAACGCCATGGACGAGGGGCGCAAACCAGGAGCGCGGCCTCAGGCCGGGCACCGAAAACGTCGCGTCGATCGTTGCCTTGGGCGCGGCATGCACCGCCGTGGGCCGTGACCTTGCCGAAGCGGCGACGCGCATGCGCTTGTTGCGCGACAGGCTGGAGCAACGGCTTGCCGCTTCGATTCCGGGCCTGGCACTCAACGGCCATCGCGAACTGCGGCTACCGAATACCTCGAATGTGCGTTTTCCGCGTTGTACCGGCAGCGCGGTGCTGGCCGCCGCCAACTCGGTGGCGGCATCCACCGGATCAGCGTGTCATTCCGGTGACGTCACGGCGCCGGCCGTCATCCTGGCCATGGGTGTGCCGCAAGCGGCGGCGCTCGGATCGATACGCTTGTCGCTAGGACGCGGAACAACGCAAGCCGATATCGATCAGGCCGCAGATGCGCTCGTTGCCGCCTGGCAGGTAGCGGCCGCAGCATGAGCCACGGCATTTTCTACTTCACGGACATCGCGCTTTCCCAATGAGTAGCCGACGCCCGTTCGGTTTCACGCCACCAGCGTTCTCCTGCATGCGGTGACGCCAGATCCAAGCGCTCTCCCATACGTGGAGTCGCAAGCGGAATGTTGTTTTCCAAGGCGAGCATGGCGATGCGTTCGAAGGGTTCTTCCCAGCGGTGCATCGCCAGGTCGAACGTGCCGTTGTGTACCGGCATTAGCCAGTGCCCGCGCAAATCCTTGTGCGCCTGCAGGGTTTGTTCCGGCTGCATGTGTACGTACGGCCATTGCGCATCGTAGGCACCGGTTTCCATCAGCGTGATGTCGAAGGGTCCAAGTTTCTCGCCGATGGTTTTGAAGCCTTCGAAATAGCCAGTGTCTCCGCTGAAGAACACACGCAGATCGTCGTCGAAGATTGCCCACGAGGCCCACAACGTGCTGTTGCCGTCGAATGGCGTACGCCCCGAGAAATGCTGTGCCGGCGCCGCAGTCATGCGCAGGCCGTCGATCTCAATGCCTTGCCACCAATCGAGCTGATGCACTTTGGCGGCGTCCACGCCCCATTCGATCAGGCGATCGCCAACGCCAAGCGGGGTAAGGAAGACGTCCGTTGTGGCGGCGAGCTGCTCGATACTCCAGCGGTCCAGATGATCGTAATGATCGTGCGACAGGATGATCCCGCGCAGCAGGGGCAGTTCGTGCAACGCTATCGGCGGCTGATGAAAACGCTTGGGGCCCATCCAGGTGAACGGGGATGCGCGCTCGGAAAACACCGGATCGGTCAACCAATAGCCACCGCGCAACTTGATCAGCATGGTGGAGTGGCCGAGCCGGTAGAGGCTGCGTTCGGGCGCCGCCTCAAGCTGCGCGCGAGTCAAGGTACGCAACGGTATCGATCCGCTCGGATGGGTACCGGCCGGCTTCTTGAACAGCATGTTCCAGGTGATGCGCAACATTTTTGCCAGCCCTTCGGTTGGCTTCGGCGCCATGTTCCGGAAGCGCTTTCCTCGACGCTGCGGCGAGGACTGGTATTTGTCTGGTTTGGCTTGGGACGGAGTGGCGTGGCGCGAAAACATGGCGAAATCCTGCGGAGGGGTCGCGTGTGTATGTCTACACTACACAGTGTAGTTTATCCTTTGAGGAAAGTAAACTACTCGGTGTAAAATGGGTTTATGCACAGGCCCTCATCCACAACGCCCCGCTTAACCGACCGCAAGCGCGGCGCGATCATCGAGGCCGCCATCGACGAATTTCGCGCTGCCGGTTACGAAACCACCAGCATGGACCGCATAGCGGCCCGTGCCGGGGTGTCCAAGCGCACCGTCTACAACCATTTCCCCAGCAAGGAAGCCTTGTTCGCGCAGATCCTGCACCACTTGTGGGATGCGATCGCCGGCAACGACGTAATCGCTTATCGCGCCGATCGCCCGTTGCGCAATCAGTTGCTTGACTTGATCGCGTTGAAGTTTCGTCTGCTCAATGACGAGGCGTTCGTATCGCTTGCTCGCGTTGCGATCGCCGCCGGCATCCATTCGCCCGAGCGCGCTCGGGACATGGTCGCGCGCATGAACGAGCGCGAAGAGGGGCTGACCGTGTGGATACGTGCTGCCGCCGCTGCTGGCCGGCTGAAGACCAACGATCCTGTTTTTGCCTCGCATCAATTGGAAGGGCTGATCAAGGGTTTTGCGTTCTGGCCGCAGATCACGCTGGCCCAGCCGCCGCTGGACGCTACGGCTCAAAAGAAAGTGGCCGAGTCGGCCGTGGACATGTTTTTGGCTTACTACGCCGCCTAGGATCGGAGCGCGTAGGCTGGGATGATAATCCCAGCACCAGGATGCCGCGGGGAAAGCTGGGATTGTCATCCCAGCCTACGCGCTGCCTAGTTTCTTCCCTGAAAACACTGCATGCCTTCCCTTCCGACGCAAGATTATTGGATTACCACCGAGCTTGGCCGCCTCTACGCCAAGCGCTGGCTTGCGGGGACGAATCGGTCGCGCGAAGCTGCACCCATCGTGCTCTTTCACGATTCGCTAGGCTGCGTTGCACTATGGCGCGAGTTTCCCGAGCAACTCGCCCTCGCAACAGGAAGAGACGTAGTGGCTTATGACCGCCTTGGTTTTGGCCAGTCCGATCCCAATCCGAACAACTTGGGTAAGTGCTTCGTTCATGACGAAGCGCGCGTAGGTTTCCGCGCCGTACGTGAACAACTGCAGATAGGCCCATTTATCGCCTTCGGCCACAGTGTAGGCGGCGGCATGGCTATTGCGGTCGCCGCTTGCGCCGGCGACTGCATGGGCCTGATCCTGGAGTCCGCGCAAGTTTTCGTTGAACAGCACACGCTCGAAGGTATTGTCCAGGCACAACAACTCTTCCAGCAGCCAGGACAGCTGGAACGCTTGAAGAAGTACCACGGTGACAAGGCAGCCTGGGTGCTGCGAGCCTGGATCGACACCTGGCTCGCGCCCGACTTTGCCGATTGGCATCTCGACGCCGAACTACGACAAGTGCCGTGCCCTGTACTGACTATCTACGGGGAGCACGACGAATACAGCTCGTTGCGCCATCCTGAGCACATCGAACGACTAGCAAAGGGTGGGACCACGCTCAAGGTTTTACACGGCGGTGGTCATGTTCCCCATCGGGAGAACGCCGATGCCGTCATAGACTTTATCGTCCGCTGGCTGGGTACCCTTGCCACGTAGCCTACGCTACGCCTAACCCCAATGAGGAAGCCATGCACTACTCCCGACTTTGCGCACTGCTCATCGATTGCAATACCGATGATATCGACCAGTCCGCCCTGTTCTGGGCGGACGCCTTGGGGCGACCCGTGGACTATGAGCACCCAGGTACTCGCGGCAATTACCGCATGCTCGCCACGCCTGAGGACGAACCTATCGTTCAAATCCAACGCGTCACCCACGAGAGCCGGGTCCATATAGACATTGAGACCGACGATATCCCCGCCGAAGTAGCTCGCCTGGAGAAGCTGGGTGCGCAAGTAGTGGACCGTCTTGAGCGCTGGGTCGTGATGCAGGCACCCTCGGGGCAACGCTTCTGTGTTGTTCGTGTGCAGCGCCCTGGATTTCCCAAGAACGCCAATCGTTGGGACTGAACGCAGGCCGGGATGACCATCCCAGCTTTCCATGCGCCTCCCGTTGCCGGGATTGTCATCCCAGCCCACGCGCTGCTTGACGCATTAGGACAAATGTCCTAATTTGATTCGAGCCTAGGCAAAAGGGGCACCGCTTGAGCGACAACAGCACCCGCGATCAGATCGTCGAAGCAGCGGATCGCCTGTTCTATCGACACGGTTTTGAATACACCTCGTTCGCCGATATCGCCGCCGCGGTAAACATCTCGCGCGGCAATTTCTACTATCACTTCAAGAGCAAGGATGAAATTCTCGCTGCGGTGATAGCCCTGCGCCTGGCCAATACGCGCAAGATGCTCCAACAGTGGGAGACCGAAGGCAGCACGCCGGAACAGCGTATTGGCTGCTTCATTCGCATCCTGATCGCCCATCGCGCGGACATCATGCTCTACGGCTGCCCCGTCGGCACGCTTAGCGCTGAACTGGCCAAACTGGACCACGTCGCCAAGGACCAGGCTAACGCGCTGTTTACCCTCTTTCGCAGCTGGCTGCGCGAACAATTCATCCGCCTCGGCCGCGCCGCCGACGCAGATGCCCTGGCCATGCATCTGCTGATGCGCAGCCAGGGCATCGCCTCACTCGCCCATGCTTTTCACGACAAGACGTTCGTGAAGCGCGAAGTAGCGCTGATGTGCGATTGGCTGGACGCGTGCCGACAAAACGCCGTTCATTGATCAAGCGTGTCCGACAGGGAGCCTCCTATGTTCATCGTATTGCTTCGATTTTCGGCCCATCAAGCCGACGCCGGCCGGTTCATGGAGGGTCACAACGCATGGCTCAAGCGTGGCTTTGATGATCAGGTGTTCTTGCTGGCCGGCAGCCTTCAGCCCAAGCTGGGCGGCGCCATCGTTGCGCACGGCAGCTCGCTTCAAGAGCTGCAGCAAAGGGTGAACGACGATCCTTTCGTCGTCGCCGATGTCGTCACGGCGGAAATCATGCAAATCACCCCTTCCAAGGCCAGCGAACAGATGGCCTTTCTTTTGCGCTGATCGAAAGGCCACCAATGAGTGCCACGACTGCAGAACCCGATGGCAAGCTGCGCTGCCGCTGGAGCGCCGCCGCGCCGGAATTTCTCCACTATCACGACACGGAGTGGGGCTATCCGGTAAGCGACGACTTTCGCTTGTTCGAAAAGCTGAGCCTGGAAGGTTTTCAATCCGGATTGAGCTGGCGGACCATCCTGGCCAAGCGGGAAAATTTCCGCACCGCTTTTCATCACTTCGATTTCCATCGGATCGCGCGCTTTACGCAACGCGACGTCGAGCGCTTGCTGAAAGATGCAAGCATCATCCGCCACCGTGGCAAGATCGAGGCTGTGATCAACAATGCCAAGCGTGCCGTGGAGCTGGTGGAGCGGGAGGGTTCGCTGGCCACCTTCGTCTGGCGCTATGCACCCGATACCCGGCAGCAGAGTGCTCCGCAGACGGCATCCACTTCTGCCGAATCGATCGCCTTGTCGAAGGCGCTGAAAAAACTGGGCTGGAAGTTCGTCGGCCCCACGACTGTTTACGCCTTCATGCAAGCGATGGGCTTGGTCAACGATCACGTGGCCGATTGCGTGATAAGGCCAAAAATTGAACGCGCCCGCAAGCGCTTTGAAAGGCCCTGAGCGCTGCCTAGGACAAGGGTGTCATAGTCGTTCATTATTGAACGCTGATCATGTGGCGCCCCTCGCAGCACCCCTGAATGTTTCACTCGAAAACGACGACGGCGGACCTACGCTGCTAAAGCCATTCGGCGCTTTTTGGGGAGAGGGGCATCGTTGCTGTTCCTCGATTCGATCACCGTCACTGCCACGACGTGGCAGATTTCCTTATGGGAGTGAATTGCGATGACCAGAACAGACTCGACGCAAACGCGTCTTTCAAAGGGACTGGCGCGCAAGACTTGCGGCCTTTCGGTCGCCATTGCGTTGGCCTTTGGAGCAAGCACAGCAGCGTCTGCCGGGGAGGTTTACACCCACCACGTGCGCGAGGTGGTGCATAGCAATCTTGCGCAGCAAGTGAGCAGCCTTCCCGCCAGCAAAATGATGAACCTCGACATTGTGCTGCCGTTGCGCGACAAGGCCGGCCTGGACGCGTTCGTGGCGGATGTCACCAACCCGAACAGTCTGAACTACCAGCACTACATCACGCCCAAGGAATTCACGGCGCGCTTCGGCCCGACGCGGAACGACTATGACACGGTGGTGCAGTATCTACAGCACTATGGATTTAGCGTGACCGGCGGCAGCCGCGACGGCATGGATATCCAGGTGAGCGGTCCGGTCTCCGCGGTGGAAGCGGCGTTCAACCTGAAGATGCGCAGCTACAAGCATCCGACCGAGAATCGCATGTTCTACAGCCCGGATCGCGAACCGACCACCTCGCTGGCGATTCCACTGTGGCATGTTTCAGGCCTAGACAATTATTCGATTCCCAAGCCGCTGTATGTGAAGAAGAGCGATTACGCGGCAGCGCATGGCATCAGCCCGGAAGCCGTCGTCTCGCACGCCACCACCGGCTCAGGCCCTTCGGCTTCGTTCCTGGGTAGCGACATGCGTGCGGCGTATTACGGCGGCACGGCGCTTACCGGCAAAGGCCAGAACCTCGGTCTGCTGGAGTTCTACGGCACCGACCTCAACGACTTGGCCACGTATTACAAGAACGCGCACCAAACTCGCACGGTGCCCATTACATTGTTGTCGACCGATGGCACCAGCACCGCCTGCCTCGCCTCGCAAAGCTGCGATGACACCGAGCAGACGCTCGACATGACCCAGGCACTTGGCATGGCGCCGGGCTTGGCTAGCTTGACGATGTACGTAGGCTCCACCGATACCGCCATGATCAGCAAGATGACCACGCACAGCCCGCTGCCAACCACTATCGGCTGCTCGTGGGGCTGGACACCGGCAGACCCGACCACGCTCGATCCGTATTTCGAAAAGATGATCGCGCAAGGTCAAACCTTCTTCGCAGCATCCGGCGACGCCTCGACCTGGTCGGCGAGCAACGAGGCGTGGCCGGCTGACGATGCCTATGTCATCTCCGTCGGCGGCACCGATCTGGTCACCACCCGGGCCGCCGGCCCGTGGAAATCGGAAACGGCGTGGGTCGACAGCGGCGGCGGCATTTCACCGGACAAAATCGCCATTCCCTCCTGGCAGAAGATCACCGGCGTGATCAACACCAACAACAAAGGCTCGAAGATCTACCGCAACGGACCGGACGTATCGGCCAATGCCAACTTCACCTTCTACGTCTGCGCCGACCAGACTACCTGCACCGCCAATTCCTACGGCGGCACCAGCTTTGCCGCGCCAATGTGGGCAGGCTTCGTAGCGCTGATCAATCAGCAACGCGTGGCAGACAGCAAGAAACGCATCGGCAACTTCAATGCCGCGGTCTATCCGGAAAACGAAGCCGGCGGCAAGTTGACGACCACCTATGCCACGGATTTCCACGATATCACCAGCGGCAAGTCCGGCAGCTTTTCCTCCGTGGTCGGCTACGACCTGGTGACGGGCTGGGGTAGCCCCAAGGCGGGGTTGATCACCACCTTGGTAAATTCGCCGTAACACGACGGCGGGACGGGACGGAGGTGGAGGCGAGTGGCCTCTACCTCCTGCAGGCTGTGCTTGACCCGTTTCGGCGCGTATAAGTGCAGGGTCTTTCCCTAACCCGGCAAGAGACCTCGCGTGAAAGTGTTGCGTAATCTGATCTTCATTGCGCTGCTCGGCTTCGTATCGCCCCCGCTGGCTGCCAATTCGCGGACGTCGGATACCTCAAGCATCGTCGCAGGCCATGCGCGTTTCGAATTTCTCACTGCTTCCCTGGTGCGCATGTAATACGCGCCAAACGGCCGCTTTGTGGACGAACCCACTGCGGACGGGGTGACGTCCAGAAGGCCCGCAGGCTGGGCACGTGGAATAGATCAGGGCATCCCTAGGGATGCTCAGCCCTGATCGCTCCAGAACCCGCCCAACTCACCGGTCGACATGCCATAGACGGTATTACGGCCGGACAGCTTGGCCGTGTAGAGCGCCCGGTCGGCGGTCTGCAGCAACCTGTCGCGGATTTCCTCCACGCCTTGCACATGCGGCACGCTATCCAGGCTGGCCGCGCCGATGCTGAGCGTGAGCTTGCCATAACGGCTTTGCGCGTGCGGCATGTCTAGCGCGCTGATCGCATGCAGGATCGCGCCGGATACTTTCAACGCGCCGATCGCATCGGTGCCCGGCAGGATGGCAATGAATTCCTCGCCGCCATAACGACCGACCACGTCGCAGTAGCGTGATAGGGATTGGCGCAATTGCGCGGCGACCATGCGCAGGCAGTCGTCGCCGCGCAGGTGGCCATAGTGATCGTTGTACTTCTTGAAGTAATCCACGTCGATCATCAGCACCGACAGCGGATGTTCACTGCGCATCGCGCGGTGCACTTCATCGGCCAGCACTTCGTCCACGTGGCGGCGATTGGGCAAACCGGTAAGGTGGTCGTTGTTGGCGTAGTACTCGAGCTGGCGGTTGATATCGGCGAGTTTCTGCTCGGCCTGCCTGCGTTCGGTGATGTCGGTAAGCGCGGCGGTGATGCCGATCACTTGCCCCATCAGGTTGTGTACGGGGTTGGCGAGCAGCTGGTAGAACCGATCCTGGTGCTCGATTTCCTGCGCAGGCACCTCCTGCCCCGCATCCAGTAGCTTGAGGCTGCGGCGAAAGCCTTCGCCGGCATGGGGCATCCATTCCGCTACCTTGCGACCGACCAGGGCATCCTGGGGTACCCCGAGCATGGTGGCGTAAGCAGCATTGGCCGCCAGATAGCGGCCATCACGGCCGATCAGGCACAGCGCGCTGGGGGCCGTGTTGTAGATAGCCATCATCCGATACACGTTTTCGCTATGCGCCAGATCCATCACGCCATGCGCGATACCTCGGTAACCGGAGAATTCGCCGTCTTCGTCCGCCAGTGCCACCGCATCGGATTCGAGCGCCACCATGTGGCCCTTGGCATGCCGATGGCGGCTGATGGCACAGGAAAAGGCCTTGGGCCGGGAAGCGAAGAAGCGCGCGGCACGGGTCGCTTCGGCCGGCGTCATGAAAGTATTCACCGGCTCGCCCAATACGGCTTCACGCTCGCGGCCCATCAGTTGGAGCAGGCCGTCGGCCACTTGGGTGAAGCGGTGGCGCTGATCGATTTCCCACTGCCATTGGGGATGCGAGTGGATCACCGTGTTGAGCCGCTCGAGCGCCGAGCCTTGCATGTCCATGAACATTGCCGACACCTCGCACCCTTTCCTTGTGGAACAGGAGATCCCGGCAGACATAACTCACAGGGGGTAATGCATGCCTGCCGCCGGCGTAAGCTCGCCGACACACGTCCATCCGTGGGCGCGCGGGAAATTTCGAACGCCATGAGCATGGCGTTGCCTAGTGGCGGTAAGCATGCGTCGCGAGGGGTGGGGGGATATATCGGACAATTCCTAAAATGCGCCCAGCATGGCCCTGGATCGAGCCAGGTAGGCTGGGATGACAATGCCAGCATTCACGGAGCTGTGTAAGAAGCTGGGATTGTCATCCCAGCCTACGGTCACAGCAGTCCGTACGTTCGCGCGTACTCGAACAACTGCGTATTGCTGGTAATCCCCAGCTTGCGCATTGCGTCGTTCTTCTGCTGGCTGACCGTCTTCACGCTGCGGTGCAGCTGCTCGGCAATCTGCGTCACCGACAAACCCTGGGCGTACAGGCGCACCACTTCCGCCTCGCGCTGGGATAGCACGACCGCTTCAGCAGCGCGCTCCGGCCCTTCCTGCGCCGACCAGTCGACCACGTGCTCGCGCATGGCCTCGCAGATATAAGTGCGCCCATTCATCACCGCACCGATCGCCAGCTGCAGTTCCTTGGTCATCGCCACCTTGGCGACCAGGCCGTTCACCTCCGCCGCCAGCATGCCGCGGGTAAGGGCCGCGTTGTGCACCATGGTCAGCACGATGATCGGCAACCGAGGATGATCGCGGCGCACGCGCCGGAGCAGGGGCAGGCCGTCGCCGGAACCGTCCTCGTAGGGCATCGAAAAGTCGGTGATCAGCAGGTCGCAAGGCTCGCTCGCGAGCACGGCCAGCAGCTCGCGGCCGTTGCTCGCCTCACCTATCACCTGCATGCCGCTGCGCTCCTTCAGTAGCGCGCGGATGCCAAGCATCACGACGGGATGGTCGTCGGCAATGACGATTCGGGTTGTCTCGCCATTCGTAGGCATAGCCGGTGACGTTTGCGGTCCCCCATTGGCGGCAGGTCCAGCCGCTCGTTATGTAGGATTCTACCGAAAGTACGCGACAGTCTCCCGCCATCGGCGAAACTTGGGCATCATGCGGGCAAGCCCTTTTTCAGCCTACCGCCGTGACCCTAGCCATCCTCCTCAGCGACGCGGCCTCCGGCTGGTTCGATGCCAGCCCGCTTTCCATGGCGGTGGTGGTGCTGGCCCTCATGCTTAGCCTTACCGCCCTGCTCGCCTTGGTGGTGTTGCGCATGCTGTTCCTGCAACGGGAGAAGCTGGCCGAAGCCGAGCACGCGCTGCAGCGGCAAAGTGCGCTGATGCAGGCGCAATTTGATGCCGTGCCCTTCCCGGTGCTGATCAAGGATGCCTCCGGCACCTATCTGGCGCTGAACAGCGCCTGCGAGCGGCGGCTGGGGATCGAACCCACCCAGATGGTCGGACATGGCAGCCTCGAACTGCCGCAACAGCGTTGGCTGCCGCTGACCGACGGCACACCGGCAGCGCAGCGCCTGCACCAGCTTGGCTCCGATGCGGTGCGCGAGCGCAAGGTGCAGCGCTGCGAACTGGATTACTTGAGCAGCGACGGACGGCAACGCACCGGCTTGTTCCTGGAAGCGCCCACGCAGGCGCCGGACGGCAGTGTGAACGGCTCGATCGGCATGCTGCTGGATATTACCGAGTACCGCCAGGTCGAACTGAGCGCGCGCGCCACCGAACAAAGCCTGCGCGACATCACCCAGCGCATTCCGGTGGTGGTGTTCGCCGTGCGCCGTGGCGACGACCGACAGCAACGGCTGGCCTTCATCGCCGGCAATCTGCATGCGCTGTTCGGCCTGCGGCCGGACGACTTGCTGGAAACCGGCGACGTGCTGCGCGACTGGCCGTTCCACGACCGCATCCACGCCGAAGACGCCCCCGCCCTGCGCCGCCTGCTGCAGCGCGCGACCCATCACCGCGGCACTGTCACGCTGGATTTTCGCGCCTATGGCGCCGAGGGCCTGCGCTGGATCCATCTGGTGATGGGCACGCGCCGTTTGCCCGACCACCGGGTGGAATGGATCGGCTATTGCATCGACACCACCAGCATCAACGCCCACAACCAGACGTTGCTGGCCGCACGTGACGCGGCCGAGCGGGCTTCCAAGGCCAAGGCCGATTTCCTCGCCACCATGAGCCATGAGATCCGCACGCCGATGAACGGCGTGATCGGCATGCTCGAATTGCTGGGCCGCACACAACTGGATCAAGAGCAGAGCGAGCTGGTGCACGCCGTGGAGGATTCCGCCGGCGTGCTGCTGCAAGTGCTCAACGATGTGCTGGATTTCTCCAAGCTGGAAGCCGGCAACGTGCACCTGGACGATGCACCGTTCGACCTGCGCACCTTGATCGACAACGTCGTCGGTGTAATGGCCGGCACCGCCCACAAGAAGGGCCTAGTCCTGGATGTGGGTGCGGACGGTACGCTGGCCGGCAAGTTGCTGGGCGATAGCGTGCGCATCCGGCAAGTCCTCATGAATCTGCTGAACAATGCGGTGAAGTTCACCGAAAGCGGCAGTGTCGCCGTGAGCTTGCACGTGATCGGCGACGATGGCCACGCGCAACGCCTGCGCATCAGCGTGATCGATACCGGCATCGGCATCGCCGCCGACAAGCAGGCCAATCTGTTCACTCCCTTCTCGCAGGCCGAATCCTGGACCACACGTCGCTACGGCGGCACCGGGCTGGGCCTGGCGATCTGCCGGCACCTGGTGCAATTGATGGGCGGCAGCGTCGAACTCGGCAGCCGGCTCGGCGAAGGCACCAAGGTAACGCTGGAGCTGCGCTTGCCGGTGGCGCAACGCAAGGTGGAGCGCCCACCGGAATTGCCCGGGCGGCATGCCATCGTGCGGCTCGCCTCGGTCGCGACCGCCAATGCCTTGGCCGCTCACCTCGGCTCGCTCGGCTTGACGGTGGAACAGATACCGCCCGCGCAGCCGATGCGGCGTGGCGTGGCGGCCAATCTGCTGTTTATCGATGGCAGCGATCAGGAAAGCGCCGCGCTGATCGCCGCGCAACCGATCCTGGTCGACGCCAGTGCAAATGGCGTCAGCGGTGGTCGCGACGATCGTCTATGGCTCAACGCCAATCCGCTGAAATGGCAAGCCGTTGCGCGCATCTGCGCGCAGGCCCTGAAGCCGCTGGCACCCGTTCCGCGTGATGCCGCCTCGCCGGTCACTTCGGCGCCGCCAGCTACAAAGCATGGCACCGGCCGCATCCTGGTCGCGGAAGACCATCCGATCAGCCAGTCGCTGATCCGCCGCCAGCTCGATCTGCTGGGCTGGCATTGCGATACGGTGGGCGACGGCCGCGCCGCGTTGGAGGCCTTGCTCCAGCGCAATTACGCCATGCTGCTTACCGACTGCCAGATGCCGCTGATGAACGGTTACGAGCTGGCGACGGCTTGGCGGCAGCATGAATCAGTCACGCAACGCTCCACCCGCCTGCCCATCATTGCCATGACCGCCAACGCGCTCGACGGCGAAATCGAACGCTGCCGCGAAGCGGGCATGGACGATTATCTGAGCAAGCCGGTGCAACTGCGCCCGCTGGAGGAAAAGCTGAGTTCCTGGGCTCCCGGCGCCATCGATACCTCCAGTGATGGGGTTTCGCTGTTCGAAGATGTCTTCGCCGAACCGGGCATGCAGGACCTGCGCGCGGAAATGCTACGGGCCATGCTCAGGACCAGCGGCCCGGACCTGGAGAAGCTCGACCAGGCCATTGCGCAAGGCGACAGTGCGCAGGCACAACGCACGCTGCACCGGATGCTGGGCGCGCTGCAGCTGTTTACGAATGGCAGCATCATGGCCGAAGGGCGCGAGCTGATGGCAGCGCTCGGCGATGCCGATGCGGATCGCGCGTTACGGCAATTGCCGGGCTATCGCGAAAACCTGCAGAAGCTGCTGTCCGATATTGCAAAAACGCCAAGCATAGACTGACGATCTGGCGTCACGTCGCCATATCCCGCACAATCCCCTTCCATTCGGCGCTATCGACAACCCCTGGACCCAAGGTTGTCCGCTGCTGCCGGCCGATGGCGAAAGGGGGCGTCTTGATGGATCTTAAGGGGGAATGATGCATCCCACCCGTAATAGCTGGTTGCCATGGCTGGCAGCGCTGCTCTTGCTTGTACCGCCGATACTCTTCGCCACGGATTGGACCTATCGGGTCCGACCGCAGGACAACATCTGGAATCTTTCCGGCCGCTACCTGAAACCCGACGTACCCTGGCAGAAACTGCAGGAGTACAACAAGGTGGCCGACCCGTATCACCTTCCTCCGGGCATGACGCTGCGCGTTCCGATCAGCTGGCTGCGGGTGCAGCCCGCGAGCGCGACGGTGGTAGCGGTGATGGGTGGCGCGCACGTGCAGCTGGCCGGTCAGTCGCAGGCGGAAAACGTTACGCCCGGCATGACGCTTGGCTACGGTGCACACCTGAGTACGGATGCCAACGCCAGCCTCAGCTTGCAGTTCGCCGACGGCTCGCGCGTGCTGATGGAAGAAAACAGCGCGCTGGACCTGGACCAGATGAGCGCCTACGGCCGTACCGGCATGGTCGATACGCGCCTGCGCCTGCAACACGGCCGCGTTACCAACACGGTAACGCCGATGACCGGTGTGGGTGCGCATTTCAGCGTGGAAACCCCGGGGACGATTTCCAGCGTGCGCGGCACGCATTTTCGGGTCACCGCCGAAGAGAGCCAGTCGCGCACCGAAGTGCTGACCGGGCGAGTGGACGTGGGCGGCGATCACGCGCACGTGCTGGTGCCCAAGGAACATGGCGTGGCCGTAAACGATGGCGCCAGGCCGACCCAGGCGCAACTGCTGCTGCCCGCGCCGGCCCTGCACTGTCCGGCGCAGCCGATAAGCAAGCTGCCGTTCGTATTGGCCTGGGCATCGCTTGATGGCGCCACGCGCTATCGCGTGCAACTGGCTTCCAGTAACAAATTCGAAGCTTTGCTGCTCGATCACGTCACCAGCGCCGCCCAGCTCAACCTGCCCGATGTGCCGGACGGCGACTACGCCGTGCGCGTGCGTGGCATCGATGGGCAAAAGCTGGAGGGCGAAGATGCCGTGTGCAGCCTGCACATGAATGCCCATCCGCAACCGCCGCTGGTGATGGAGCCGCTGCCCGGCGGCAAGGTGCGCGACACTCGCCCAAGCTTCCACTGGACGGAAAGCCTGGAAGCCAGCTCCTACGTATGGCAGCTTGCGAGCGACGAACAATTCGCGCAGCCCTTGGCCAGCGAAGCACAGCTCACCGGCGATAACGTGCGCGCTCCCAATGCGTTGCCGTATGGCCACTACTACTGGCGCATCGCCACCCGCGACAGGCATGGCAAGCTCGGTCCGTTCACCGAGCCGATGCCGTTCGACCTGGTACCCCAGCCGCCCGCACCGGAAGTGGGCAAACCCAAGGCCTCCAAGAGCGAGGTGAGCCTGGGCTGGCAGGCAGGCACGCCGGGGCAGCGCTATCGCATCCAGCTCGACCGCCACCCCGACTTCGCGCATCCGCGGATCGACCAGACGCTGGACCAGCCGACGCTGCAAATCAAGAAGCCTGGCTCGGGTACCTGGTACGTGCGCGTACAGACGCTGGACACCGATGGTTATGCGGGGCCATGGGGGGCAGTGCAGAAGGTTCGGCTGGGCGGTTGCATTGCTTGCCGTATCGGTGCGGTCGCCGCCGGCGGCGGGGTGGTGTTGTGGTTGTTGCTGTAGCCAGCAGCATGTTCCGCCTTTCTCAAGGCGGCTGGCCCAGCTGTGGGATCGCCAGGTAATGCCCACCACCTTTGCCTGGCTGGTCCGCGGCATGCTGTGGATGGCCGGCACCGGCCTGCTGGTGTTGCTGATCGTCAGCGGCGTCACCGTACCATGGGACAACGCGCTCTACGACCTCAATGCGCGCTACTGGCGCTACACGCCGGACGATCACGTCGTGATCGTCGCGATCGACGCCAGGAGTCTGGATGAGATCGGCCGCTTCCCCTGGCCGCGCTCGGTGCATGCGCAGCTGATCGACCGCCTCAGCGCCTATGGCGTGCGCGGTGTGGGCATGGACGTCACCATGTCGACGCCCTCCAATAATCCGGACGACGACAAACAGGTTGCCGCCGCCATCCAGCGCAACGGCAAGGTAGTGCTGCCGGTGTTCGCCGAATCGGTCTCGTTGGGCGGTCAGCTGCAGGAGGCGCTGCCGGTGAGCAGCATCGGCCAGAACGTGGCGGCGCTCGGCCAGGTGGATGTCGCCAAGGACAACGACGAGCAGGTGCGCGGCGCCTATCTCAAGGCCGGACTCGGCAGTCCTTACTGGCCATCGCTAGCGCTGGCGTTGCTGCAACTCGGCAACCACGCGTCCAGCAGCACCCTGCCCGGCCTGCACGATCCCGCCCACAACGATGCTTCTCCGTATCTATGGATGCGCGACAACTACGTGCTGCTGCGCTACGCCGGCCGGGCCGGCGCCTTTGGCCGACTGTCGTACGTGGATGTGCTCAATAACCGGGTGCCGGTGAACCTGCTCAAGGATCGCTGGGTACTGGTCGGCGCCACCGCCGTGGGCCTGGGCGACATCCTGCAGACACCCGATTCGCCCATGCCCGGCGTGGAGTATCAGGCGAACGTCCTGGAATCGCTGGAGCGCGGCATGCTCGTCACGCCGCTCGATTTCTTGCGCCAGCTCGGACTTGGCGCCGCCATGCTGACGCTGCCACTGTTGCTGTACGGATTGCCCGGCATTGGCCGGAACTGGCTGTTGCTGTTGATCAGCACGGCCCTGGTGTTAGCAGTGAGCGTAAGCATGCTGCGCGGGTACTACCTGTGGTGGCCGCCGGTGAGCTGCCTGGCGGTGATCGCCGTCGAGTTCGTCGCCTGGCAATTGTTAATGCGCCATCGCCGCCCGACGCGTGAGTGAAGACGCTGGACTGAGCTTGCTGAAGAAAAGTCAGCCAGCAAGCAGCGGACGATACTTGTCTGACGATTTCTAAACACCTTTTGAACTAGTGCAAGTTCAGATTGGGAGCCATAAGGGGCACAGCTCGGCAATAAAGGCGTTACGTCATGCGCGTTGCAAGGTTCTCACGGTTCGTTCCCGTCTCAATGGTCTTGCTATGGATGACGATGGCGGCGGGACTGGTACAAGCCACTGACGCCAATCCACCGTTGCAGGCAGACGAACAGGCCTTTCTCAGCCGCGCCATGAACGACAACGCCAGCCAGGTCGCGATGGCGAAACTGGCCCTGGCCAAATCCAGCAACCCGCGCGTGATCGAACTGGCCAACACCATCATCCAGCAGCGCAGCGCGCTAAGCGCTCGCATGGCGCAGCTGCTGCCGGGCAGCGATCAGCAGGCTGCGCCGACGCCCTCGGGCCAAGCCATGTTGGAACATATGCAGGCTCTCAACGGCGAAGCCTTCGATAGGACCTTCGCCAGCGCGGCAGTGCGCAGCCATTGCCGCATGATCTCGGCCTATGAAGCCATGAAGCTCAACGCCAGCAATCCCGCGTTGAAGGATTTCGCCCACGACGCGATCCCGGCGCTGCGCGGCAACCTGACGGTGGCGATGATGGTGTTGCGCTCCTCCGGCTGGACCACGCGGCACCAGGAGGCGCTGGCTTCGGCCGATGCGCATGCCGGGTCGAAGGCACCGGTGTTCTGGGAACCGATCTCGTTGGTGGCGGCACCATGGTGATGCACCGCTAATCCGGCTGAACCTTGCAGGCCGCCGCGATCGTAAGATCGCGGCGGTTTTTTTTGCGCGTAGGCAATGCGTGAAAACACGACAACTATTCTCAATGAATACGTATGCAGCCCCTGGTTGCTGCACCGCGATGCTTCCTACCATCCGGCGCACCAGCTTTACGCATAGCCACACACACGCAATCGATGGGGAGATCGATTCGGCGTGCGGCAAGCTGCGGCCATGCAGATGCTCATACCTGCATTGCACCTTGAGGGAAATCCAGCGCAGAACCTGTTCAACCACGAAGCAGGAGGCACGCCCGTATGAAGTTCTCGAAGCTACTTGCCGCCTTGCTGGCATGCGCCAGCCTCGCGGCGATACCCGCCATGCCCGCTCACGCGGCGATCAACAGCATGAGCCTGGGCGCAAGTTACGACGCACAGCAAACCCAGATCACCTTTCGCGTCTACTCCTCGCAAGCCAGCCGCATCGTGTTGTATCTCTACGCGAGTGGCTATGGTGCGCAGGAATCGGCCACCTACCTGATGACCAACCAGGGTGACGGCGTATGGCAGGCGATCGTGCCGGTGTCGGCCATTCAAGGCGCCGGCATCACCGGCGCGGTGTACTACGGCTATCGCGCCTGGGGCCCGAACTGGCCGTATGACGCGAGCTGGAGCAAAGGCTCTTCAGCAGGTTTCATCTCCGATGTCGACAGCAACGGCAACCGCTTCGATCCGAACAAGCTGCTGCTGGACCCGTATGCACAGGAAATCAGCCAGGACCCGCTCAATACCAGCAACCAGAACACCCACATCTTTGCCACCGGCGGCACGGTCGATAGCTCCTTCGGCGTGGCCTATCGCCTGATCGACAGCGGCACGTACGCGCCCAAGGGCATCGTGCTTGCGCCCAGCACGCAAAGCACGGGCACCAAGCCGACCGGCGCACAGAAAGACGATGTGATCTACGAAGTAAACGTACGCGGCTTCACCAAGCAGGATTCCAGCATTCCTTCGCCATACCAAGGCACCTATTACGGCGCGGGATTGAAGGCCAATTATCTCGCCAGCCTCGGCGTGACCGCGGTGGAATTCCTGCCGATCCAGGAAACCCAGAACGACGCCAACGACGTGGTGCCCAATTCGGATGCCAACCAGAACTACTGGGGCTACATGACCGAAGACTACTTCGCGCCGGATCGCCATTATGCGTACGACCAATCGCCCGGCGGCCCTACGGCGGAGTTCCAGGCCATGGTGCAAGCCTTTCATGATGCCGGCATCAAGGTGTACATGGACGTGGTGTACAACCACACTTCCGAAGGCGGCACCTGGAGCAGCACCGACCCCACCGTCGCTACCGAATACTCATGGCGCGGCCTGGATAACGCCACCTATTACGAGCTGACCACCGGCAACCAGTATTTCTACGACGCCACCGGCACCGGCAACACCTTCAATACCTACAATCCGGTAGCGCAGCAGATGATCATCGACTCGCTCGCTTACTGGAGCACGACGATGGGCGTCGACGGCTTCCGCTTTGATGAAGGGCCGATACTGGGCAACAGCTGCCTCAATCAGTCCTACGAGTCGGCCGCACCCAACTGTCCCAATGGCGGCTTCAATTTCGATACGGCCGATCCCAACATCGCGCTGAATCAGATCCTGAGCAACCTCACCGTACGCCCGGCAGGCGGTGGCAGCGGCCTGGACCTGTTCGCCGAACCGTGGGCCGCCAATGGCAGCGATAACCAGGGCCAGTTCCCGCAAGGCTGGTCGGAATGGAATGGCCTGTTCCGCGACAGCCTGCGCCAGGCGCAGAACGAGCTGGGCAACATGACGATTCACATCACGCAGGATGCGAACGACTTCTCCGGCTCATCCAACCTGTTCCAGTCCGGCGGCCGATCCCCTTGGAATTCCACTAACTTCATCGATGTCCACGATGGACTTACGTTGAAGGACGTGTATTCCTGCAACGGCTCCAATAACAGCCAGCCGTGGCCTTATGGCCCGTCCGACGGAGGCATCAGCAACAACTACAGTTGGGACCAGGGCATGTCCAAGGGCACCGGCACCGCGGTTGATCAACGCCGCGCTGCACGCACCGGCCTGGCGTTCGTGATGCTCTCCGCAGGTACGCCGTTGATGCAGGGCGGCGACGAATACATGCGCTCGCTTCAATGCAACAACAACGCCTACAACCTCGATTCCAGCGCCAACTGGCTCGACTACAACTGGACCACGGATCAATCTAACTTCTACAACTTCGCGCAGCGCCTGATTGCCTTCCGCAAGGCCCACCCCGCATTGCGCCCAGCCACGTGGTACACCTCAAGCCAGGTCGTCTGGTACGAACCCAGCGGTGCGGTCGCCGACAGCAGCTACTGGAACAACACCAGCAACTACGCCATTGCCTACACGGTCAACGGCTCCGCGCTCGGCGACGGCAATTCCATGTACATCGCCTACAACGGCTGGTCCGGCAGCGTCACCTTCACCCTGCCGCCACCACCCACCGGCACCAACTGGTATCGAGTGACCGACACTTGCGACTGGAACGACGGCCCCAACACCTTCGTCACCCCTGGCAACGAAACGCTGATCGGCGGGGCTGGCGCCACCTATGGCCAATGCGGACAATCGCTGCTGCTGCTGATTTCCAAATAGCCGCGCTTACGCAAAGCAAAAAAGAAGGGAGGGGCTGCCCCCTCCCTTTGCGCTTTCCGCAGAACAAACCCGTCGCTCAGTCGACTAAACAAGCGGCGATCAATGACGCCACACGACATTCGTTGAGCCCTTTGCAGCCGTTGCACAATGTGCCTGGCCATAGAACGGGTTGCACCACACGCATGGTTTCGTCACCGGCTTACTGCTGGCCGCCACCCGAAACGCCGCCGCTATTGGCGGGGGCCTGCTCCAAGTTGAATGAAATGGTCGTGACCTTGGCATCCAGGCCCTGTATCACCACGGGTGTCAGGTCGTTGGTGGTATTGCCACCCAGCACCACGGTGCGATCCAGCAACAAACCGCACTTCTTGCTTTGATAGGCGGCAGTGATTACCGATTGCGCGTACTGCCCGATCTGGCTCATGGCCTTGGCGCGCGTGGCTTCCAGTTCGCGTGCGCGCAGATTCTGGTCTGCCTGCACCTTTTGCATGCGTTGTGCCAACGCTTGCTCACGGGACTGACGCTGATCGGCGGGTAGCGACGCCGCCTGTGAACGGTAGGTTTGCACGTCGGCATCGATCGGCTTGCGCTCCGCGTCAATTTCGCTCTGTGCCTGTTGCGTCAGCTGCGCCAGGCGTGCGGACGCGGCCTGGCCGACCTTGGCGTTGGCGAAGATCGCCTCGCGCGACAAGAAGCAGACGCCGGAGATGGCCGGACCACCGAACGAAGAGCCGTTGTCGCTGGATTGGGCGTGGGCGCCGGCGGCCGGGAGGCCGGCGAGGAGGATGGCGGCAACGGCGGAGAGGGTTCGGTCAATGCGCATGCTGAATCCTTCAGATGGAAACGGGTGGTCGAAAAAGAGCCACCGTACGCTATTTGAATTGCAATTGCAGCAACCCATGGGCTTGGCTCCCGATCCCGGCTTCCGGCAGGCAGCCATGCTGGGATTGACATCCCAGCTACGGCTTTTTTGGCCGATGCGGACCGAGGGTCATAACGCTGCTGGTACAGCCTGTCCGCATAGTGCAGCCGCTGGCCGATCTGTCGGTGCTGATCCAGGCCGCCACGGGGCGAATTTACGTCGCTGCCAGGCGGCATTGTGCTACTGAGTTAAACGCCTTCACTGATCACTGGAGCGAATGAAGGACAGACCCATGGGCGTCAGCTGCAACGTCACGCCGCGTTCTTGTTCATGCACTGGCTGGACCAGGCCCATGGCGAGCAGACGCGAGGCGATCGATTCGGGTACCGCCGAAGCACGTCCTACCGCGACGCTTTCCAGGCCAGATACTTCATGCTTTTCAAGCTGGATCGCCACGTTCACGGGTGCCCTGCTTCGGAGGATGGATGCAGGCAGCTTGCATCGGAGTGTGTGACAAAGTCCTGCCTGCTGCGTGAATCGCCGCCATGCACAAGCAGCCGTGGGATGGCCCTGTTTGGATCGATCTTGGCGCTGTCCGAAGACCGCTCGAAGCGGTGGACGCGGGTATGGCGCCCGAGGCAGGCCATCGCTTCCGTTTGAATGGCGCGATTTGCATAGCACCCCGTTTTGCGCCACAGTCGTCCCACGCTGGGTGGGGTGCGAGTGCGAAAGCGGGAATGAAGAATAAGCAGGAGAGTGCGCCGATGGGGGGACCGGGCATTCCAGTCGTCGGTGCACGCGAAAACGCGCATCATTTTGATACGTTCCTGCGCGGCCAGTTCCGTGGGCTGCTGCAGTTTCTGCGCGCGCGCACAGCCAGCGAACAGGATGCCGAAGACGCGGCGCAGGAAAGCATGACCAAGCTGCTGCGCTATCGCGAGTCGGAGCCGCCGACAGCCTGGAAACAGCTGCTGTACAGAATTGCGGTAAACGTAGCCCACGACCAGTACCGCGTCGCGCTGAGCCACCATAACCGCGACCACGTGGGGCTGGATGGCCTGGAGATTGCCACCGGCGAGCACACGCCCGAACAGCGGGCCCTTTACGACCAGCAAGTGGCACGGCTGTCCAAGGCCATCCTGGAACTGCCGCCCAAATGCCAGCGCGTGTACCTGCTCAAA
Source organism: Dyella flagellata (assembly GCF_030160275.1). Classification (GTDB taxonomy): domain Bacteria; phylum Pseudomonadota; class Gammaproteobacteria; order Xanthomonadales; family Rhodanobacteraceae; genus Dyella_B; species Dyella_B flagellata. Next base: position 135,781 of record NZ_BSOA01000050.1, on the reverse strand, counting down.
CGTGTGCACGGCATGAGCCACGCGGAGATCGCCAAGCGCTGCGATATCTCGGTAAAGATGGTCGAAAAGCACCTGGCTACGGCCCTTGCCCAGCTGCGGCGCAAGGTAGGTGATTCGACGGCTGAAACGTCTTGATGAACATGGACAGGGAAAACGCCAACAGGGGGGTGCAAGCCGGCTCGCAAGACGAGGCGGAGCAATGGTTTGCACGCCTGCTCGACCGCAACTGTCCGCCCGAGCAGCATGCCGCGTTCGAGCGCTGGCGCAACGCCGATCCGGCCCATGCGCAGGCATACCGCGAACTGGAGCTGCTATGGAAGCGCAGCGAAGAGGCCACCCGGGACCCGGCCGTGATGGCGGCCGCGCGCCGCGCCCTACTTCCTGAGCCCGGTACGCGTGCGCCTCGGCGCTGGGCGTTCCCGGTCCTGGCCGCGGGCCTGGCGATACTTGTCGCCGTAGTCGCCCTGCCCCGCTGGCTGTCGACCTCGGCCGATCCGGCTGGCACCGCTTACAGCACGGCCGCGGGCCAGCAGCGCACAGTGCAGCTGGCGGACGGTTCGTCGATCCTGCTCGATACGGATAGCCAGGTCTCCGTTCGCTACAGCTCGCGTACGCGGCGAGTGGATCTGCTGCATGGGCAAGCGCAATTCACCGTGCAGGGCAACCATGCCTGGCCGTTCGTGGTGCATGCGGGCAGCGGAACGGTAACAGCGGTGGGTACGCAGTTCCAGGTACGCCTCAACGATGCTTGCACCGGCGTAGCGCTGTTGAAAGGCAAATTGGCGATTGCCACGCAGGCCGCCGATGGCACGACACAAACCGCCTCGTTGATCGGCGGAGAAAGCTTGGGCTTCGACCAAGCCGGACACATCAGCCCGGTGCATCCGCTGGACCTGCAGCAGGCCCAAGGCTGGACCCAGGGCAAACTGTTCGTGCACGACTGGCGATTGCAGCAACTGCTGCAAGAGATGAATCGCTACAGCAGCACGAAGCTGGCCATTGGCGATCCGTCGCTGCAGAACATCCACATCAGCGGCATTTTCCGCACCAGCGATCAGCAGACGTTCTTGCTGCTGCTACAGCAAGGGTGGGCGATTCACGCCCGCCGCGTTAACCACGCGCAAATTGTGCTATCGCGGTGAGCGTGGGTTTGGGGACAAGCCCCCAACAGCCCCCCCTTGTTGTCGTCGCACTGCTGTTGCATGTCGCAACGATGTTGCATTGCCTGCGGTGCTTTCGGTCCCTAAAGGGCCCGAGTCACTTCTCTTTGCGGGCCCAAAGAGAAGTAACCAAGAGAAATGGCCTGAAGAACTCTTGGCACTGTGTGGGTTACAAGCCTGAACGTTCACGCTTTGCTTTGATCGTTGGCGGGCCAAGCTTAAACGGCGCCGCTATACCGCGAGGCGTCCAAGCGCTGAGGGCTTAAAGCCAGGCGGCAAGCATGTAGGCTGGGATGACAATCCCAGCATCGGGATGCCATGGAGAAAGCTGGGATTGGCATCCCAGCCTACGCGCTTCCGCAAGCGGGCTCTTTACTTCCTCAGCGCTTCGACGCCTCGCGGTATAGCGGCGCCGTGGAACCCTGGGCGACCAACCACCTGTCTAGCCATACACGTTCAGGCTTTTGCCCTCCCCGAGCCACGAGCCTTTTAGGCCATTTCTCTTGGTTACTTCTCTTTGGGCCAGCAAAGAGAAGTGACTCGGGCGCTTGCGTCCGAAAGCGCCGCAGGCAATGCAGCACGTTCGCGACATGCAGCAACCGTGCGAGAACCAAAAATGGGGGCCATTGGGGCACACGTCCCAACTTTCGCAAGCCACGTGCAAGCTTGCATCACACAGGTAGGGATGTCTTCCCGGCCTCCGTCTTAAAGTTCGGCGACGCTTCAACGCGGCTTGCGTAGAGGGATCAAGGGGACGCAGCCGTCGGGAGGGGTTCTATCAGCGGCGCCGGGCATTGCTGTGAATCAATGTGCCGCAAACGCGGCAACAACTATCGCATGGGGCTTACGAGCCGCATCGGCTTTGTTCGCCCTTAAAAAAGATCGGGGAGTTCATACATGTCTAAGCATTCCGCGCTATTGGGGATTCGTTCTTTGCTGTTGCCAGCCGCGTTGTCGCTGGCCTTGCTGTCCACGGCGCATGCCGCCGAAACACGGGTAGGCACCCGTACGCATGCCGGTATCCAGCACGTCGACAACAAGGTTTCCCAGCTGATCATGACCGGGCATCCTTCCATCGACGCTACGCAAATCGTGGCACTGGAAGCCAGCAAGCCACTGCATGTGGAAGTAAGCCTCAACCTGCGCAACGTCGATCAATTGCAGAGCTTTCTCGCCACGGTGAATCAGCCCGGCAGCGCGAACTACCAGCAATACCTGACGCCCAAGCAGTTCAAGGCGCAATTCGCACCGACCAACGCGCAGGTGCAAGCCGTGGTCAAGCATCTGGAAGCCTACGGTTTCACCAACATCAAGGTCGCACCGAACCGTTTGCTGGTCTCTGCGGACGGCACCGCCGCCAATGCCAACGCGGCCTTCAACGCGAACATGAAGACCTTCAATTTCAAGGGCGAGCGTCACTTTGCCAACGGTAACGACGTGACCGTGCCGCAATCGCTCGGCGGCATCGTCGATGGCGTGCTCGGCTTGCAGGATTACGTCAAGCCGCATGTGATGTCGCATCGCATCAGCAGCGATGCTGCACAAGCCCAGGCGGCGGCCGGCGTGGTTGCCCATAACCCGACCGATTTCCCGCAGATCTACGACGCAGGCAATACGCCCACCGCTTCGAACACCGTGGTCGGCATCATCACCTGGGGCGACATGACCCAGACGATCAGCGACCTCAATAGCTTCACCCAGAGCGCTGGCATGGCAACGGTGAACACGCAGACGGTTGCGGCGGGCACCGGTACGCTCGCCAATGACGGCAATCCGGGTGAGTGGGATCTGGACAGCCAGGACATCGTCGCCATGTCTGGCGGCGTGAAGCAGCTGATCTTCTATGCCGCGATCAACGGCGACAGCAGCGACAGCCAGCTCACGGATGCCGGCATCACCGCCGCCTATAACAAAGCGGTCACCGACAACGTCGCCAAGATCATCAACGTCTCGCTGGGCGAGGACGAAACAGCCGCCAACAACTCCGGTACACAGGCGGCGGACGACAAGGTGTTCGCCCAGGCAGTGGCGCAGGGCCAGATCTTCTCGGTGTCCTCAGGCGACTCAGGCGTCTATCAATGGTCCAGCGACCCGACCGAACATTCGCCCGGTTATGTCGCCGACGCCAGCGGCACCGTGCAGATCGATCTAAGTCATTACAGCGTGAGCGAACCGGCTGCCTCGCCCAATGTCGTGGCAGTGGGCGGCACCACGCTGAGCACCAACGGCAACACCGCATGGAGCGGTGAAACGGTATGGAACGAAGGCCTGGCGGCCGTCGATCCGCAAGGCGCCAACAACAATGGCACGCCGGACAACAACCAGCGCCTGTGGGCAACCGGCGGCGGCGTGAGCCTGTTCGAAAATGCGCCGGCCTGGCAAACCACCGCGCTCGGCGCCTCGGTGACCAAACGCGAGCTGCCCGACGTGGCTTTCGACGCCGCCTCCAGCTCGGGCGCGCTGATCGTCATCAATGGCCAGGCCAACCAGCAGGTGGGCGGCACCAGCCTGGCTTCCCCGCTGTTCGTGGGCCTGTGGGCGCGCATCGAATCGGCCAACAACAATTCGCTGGGCCTGCCGACGCAGAATATGTACACCTACTTCCCGAAGGATGCCTCGCCGCTGCATGACGTGACCTCGGGCAACAATGGTTACAACGGCTACGGCTACAACGCAGCCGCGGGCTTTGACACCGCCACCGGCTGGGGCAGCCTGGACATCTCCCTGTTCAATGCCTACGTCACCAAATACTGGGGCGGCAGCGGTGGCACCACCACCGGCACCCCGGTGGCGAACTTTACCGACGCAGTGAACGGGCTCACGGTGAATTTCACCAACAGCTCCACCGACACCAGCGGCACGATCAGCTCGTATGCGTGGAATTTCGGCGACAACGGCTCTGACACTACCGCCAATCCCAGCCACACTTACGCAGCGGCCGGTACTTATACCGTCACGCTGACGGTGACGGACAGCACCGGTGCCACCAATACCAAGACCACCTCGGTAACGGTAAGCAGCGGCGGCAGCACGGGCGGCACGTTCAGCAACAACAATGCGGTGGTGATCAACGACAACGCCAGCATCACCAGCAACATCCCGGTCACCGGGCTGTCCGGCAATGGATCGGCCACGCTGCAAGTGCACGCCAACATCACCCACAACTGGTCGGGCGACTTGACCATCCAGCTGGTGGCACCCAACGGCACCACCTTCGTGCTGCAGAATCCCGACTACAACAACGACGGCAACATCGACATGACCTGGCCGGTGGATGCTTCGTCGGTGCCGGCCAACGGCACCTGGCAGTTGCAGGTGATCGACAACGATCCGGGCTACTACGGCGACTACGGCACGCTCAACAGCTGGAGCCTGGGCTTCTAAGCCTCACGTTAGGGCGCGCAAGGACGCGTGCCATGGATTGAGTTCCGGCAGCCCCTGCCAGCCGGGCCTGGAGCCCGTCCGCGTTCGCGCGGGCGGGCTCTTAGGTTAAGCATGCTCTGAAATCAGGCCGCACGAGCGACCCGCGTTGCCCTATCATCGAACTGCCCGCAGCATGCGGGTGGAACATGTCCCTTGGCGGGGATGGGGCGGGGAGGCAAAAGACGCGAATGCGCGGGAGCTGTGGGGGGTGGATGCCGCGGTTTTATCGGCCGCGCGTCATCGATGCTATTGGAGAGCCTGCCTCCCTGCTTCGTCATGCCATGCTGGGCCTGCGTCCGCTGCTACTGGGCTCAATCATCGCTCTTTCGGTAACGTCTCCCGTATTTGCCAGCCCATCGGAGGCCGAAGCGCAAAGCTATGCCGTCGCGGCCGGTGTCTTGCGCAATGCCCTGGATGCGTTCGCCGCGCAGGGCGACATCCAGCTCGTCTACGACCCGGCGCTGGTAGCCGGCAAGACCACTCACGGCGTATCCGGACGCTTTGCGCCAACCGAAGCCTTGAAACAGCTGCTGGCCGGCACGGGGCTGAGCTGGAAAGTCATCAATGCCACCACGTTCGTGCTGGAACCCGCGGCCGTCCTGCATCCACGGCCGGATCGAACGATCGCCGCCATCGCCGCAGTCGAAAAGCCCCGGACACTCGACGCCGTCACCGTAAGCGGCTCCCTGATCAGCAACGCAAACATCCAGACCGCCACGCCCACCTACACCATCAGCGCGACAGACATCCGCGCACGCGGCTTCAACAGCCTGTCTGAGGTATTGCAGAACCTGGTGTTGGCAACCGGTTCGGTGCAAGGGCCGCAAGCCGCCCGATCGTTCACGCAGGGTGCCCAACCGGTGAGCCTGTTCGGGCTGGGGCCGCAGTTCACGCTGATCCTGCTGGACGGCAAGCCGGTGGCGAATTTCGGACGGCTGTACAACGCCACCGTCAATTTCACCAGCGTAACCAATTTTCCGGTGGGCTTGATCGACCATATCGACGTGATGCCGGGCGGTGCTTCGTCAATCTACGGTTCGCAGGCGATCGGCGGCGTCATCAACATCGTTACCAAGTCACAACTGGATGGCGGTGAAATATCGGTGCGGGTGGGCCGCTATACGGATGGCGGAGGCGCCAATCAGCGCATCAGCGGCGCGTATGGCCGCGACATCGGCAAGTGGCGCGTACTGGCCGGGTTTGAATTCGACAACGTCTCGCCGATATGGGGCTATCAACGTACCCTGACCGCCAACGATGCGCCGCAGCCCGCCGTGCAGTCCGACATCCAGGATTACGGCTCCCCGGGCACTTACAACGGCTACCTGCAGGGCTATCACAACCCGCCCAATGGCTGTGCGAGCCAGCTATTCGGCGGTAGCACGATGCTGGTCGCCAATCCGCCATTGCCAGGGGCTTATTGCGGGTCGACCAAGGTCGATGGCTATACGACCTACAGCAACCAGCTGCGCAACATCGATGGCATGTTGAAGCTTTCCTATCGGCTTTCCGATCACATCAGGCTGTACGGCGACGCTCTGATAAATCAGCAGCAGCAGCGCTGGTTTCCCGGCGTCTCCGAATGGCACGGATGGATCCAGGACGCGGCGACCGGCCATTACCTCTATCTGGAAAAAGTCTTTGCGCCGGAGGAAATGCCAGATAGCGCGGCAGGCCAGATGGATCGCCAGAACGATCAGCTTTACCAGGCCGATATCGGCGCCAACGGGCAATGGGGCGACTCGGGCTGGAACTGGGACATCTACTATCTGCGTACCGGCGATCGCACGCACGTGGTGGAACCGGTATGGTTCAAGGCTGACATCAACAGGTTCTTCACTGGCCTGCTCGGTCCGGTCGTCGGAGCGGATCCGCAATTCGGCGTCAATGTGCTATCCAACCCGAATTACGCGGCGTTCTTCCGCGCGATCACGCCTGCGCAATATGCGAGCTTCGCGCGCGGCGTCGACGAGTACAGTAACAGCTGGATCAACAATACCCGCGCGACTCTCAGCAATGCCTCACTGTTCGCCCTGCCTGGGGGCGATGCGGGCTTCGCCATCCTGGCCGAGGGCGGTGACGAAGCCTGGTACGAACCGACCATCCCTCTGTTCACGCAGCATGCGATCTACGCACACGCGGCCACCAGTGGCGGCGGACAGCGATCCCATGCGGCAGCGGCGTTTGAATGGAATCTGCCGCTACTGAAAGCGCTGACGCTCGATCTGTCCGCGCGTTACGACTATTACGCGCTCGATCGAGCCAGCAACAATCACAAATTCACGTACAAGGCTGGGGTGGAGTACCGGCCGATGGACAGCCTGCTGTTGCGAGGCAACTACACCACCTCGTTCAAGGCGCCGGATCTTGCCTCCATTTTACTGGGGCCATCCAATTTCTATGTCCCCGGCAACGATTATTACTACTGCGCGCTGGCCCACAGCACGGCTTGCGGCACGGATTATCAGATCCCCTCCATCCCCGGTGTGCCGCTAGCGAATTCGAAGTTGCAGCCGACCTCGGCGCAAAGCTGGAGCATGGGCATGGTATGGTCGCCGCTGGACGATTTCGATCTCAGCCTGGATTACCTGCACATCGCCATCCGCAACGAAGTGTTGCAGCAGGATACGGACTTGCTGCTGCGCACCGATGCGCAATGCCTGCTTGGCCAACTTGTTGCTGCATCGTCCGGATGCCGTGCTGCGCTCGCCCAGGTGCAGCGCCAGGGCGGCCAAGGCCCGATTACCGGCATTGCCGCTTATTACGAAAATCTCGCCAATGAAGTGACCGAGTCCGTCATGGGCAGTGCGCGCTATCGCTTCGCGCTTTTTCATTTCGGCACGCTCGACCTTCACTTCGATTACAACGACATGCTGCATCACAGTTACCAGGAAGCGCCCGGCCAGGCGCCGGTCAATCAGTTTGCCGATGCGCAATCGAGTACGGAATTCAAGAGTATCGCCAGCGGTAGCATTACCTGGACCAGTCCTGCCGCGCGCTGGAGCGGCACGCTGTATGGGCATCGCTACGGCCCGTCACCCAACTATCTCGCCAACAATAACGGCATTGGCTATCCCGGCGCCTCTCACGTATCGCCTTGGGTCACGTTCAATGCCAGCGCCACCTATCGGCCCACACGCAGCCTGGCGCTATCGTTGCTGGTGAATAACATTACGAACAAGATGCCGCCCAACGATACCGGCTACGTGGAATATCCCTATTTCAATAACGAGAACTACAACATCTACGGGCGGGAGATCATGCTGCAAATGGATTTGCGATTGGGCGGCAACGGGCATTAGAGGGACGCCCAGTCTTTCACGTATGTGAAGATGTTTGGCCATCCAAAATGGCTGAGAGCGACGCGTCAAACTGCCGCGACGAGTAGGTGAAAAGCCGCATTACGTCAGCTCAAGCATGGCCGCCGCGCCAGGGTGGCGGCTGGGCCCTTCGAAATGGCCCCGAAGCATTTGGCACGCCACGTGCTTGAACTTGGCTGCCAACGCCGTATCAAGACTCAAAGATCACGGGGGAGCAGTACGGTCTGTTGGCAGGTTTTCGCGCCTGCCTTGCCCGATGGCGCAACCACCGAAGCATCCAATACAAGTGAGCCCCCATGCTGTGGTATGCCTACCGCCGCTACGTCGCCCTTTGCGGCATCTTGCTGACCTTCCTGCTCTACGCGCTGCTGTTGACCGGGCGTGGCATCGCGGCGCCACATTTTGTACTGGACCAGGGTAACGAAAGCCTCAAGCACGCCAACACACAGGTCTGGCGCAAGATCAGCGACTTCCTGGCGGGCCGCAAGTATGCGGTGCTGACTTTTGATGACGGCCCGTATGGCTACGGCGTGGACGAAGAGATCATGACGACGCTGCGCAAGCACCATGCGCACGCTGTGTTCTTCCTGGTGTGCAGTCACATCAACTCAGCTAACCGTGGCGTGCTGGCCCGGCTCGAAAGTGATGGCGACCTGATCGGCAATCACAGCTACGACCATCTGCGGCTGGACCGGCTCGCGGCGCCGGCACTGGAGCATCAGATCAGTGGCTGCAGCAACCGCATCGCGGAACTCACCGGCATGCGGCCCTACTACTTCCGGCCGCCGTTTGGCTCGACTTCGCCGCGGATCGCCGGGGTCGTGCGCTCATCCGGCATGAAACAAATGCTGTGGAACGCCAACAGCGAAGACGGTCGTACGACGGAACCGGAGCAGATCCTCAACGACAGCGTCGAGCAGACCGCAGACCACTCGATCCTGCTGATGCATGAAAAGCCGACGACCGCCGCGGCGCTCGATGCCATGCTCACCCGGCTGGAGCAGCGCGGCTTTCAGTTCGTGCTGCCGGACCAGCTTTCTTCCGAAAACGTCGCGATCAACTAAGACGCGGCTGGGATGGCAATCCCGGCAGCATGCCGTATGGAACGCTGGGATTAGCATCCCAGCCTACGCGCTAAGGTATCCCAGCCTACCGAGGCACCCGCAACGAGGAGTGGCGTAGCGCGTCTTCGTGCTGTACTTCGTCCTGCGCGGCGATCTCCGCCATATCCAAGGCACAATGATGCGGACCATGCATGCCACCCGGCGGGTTGGCGGCGTCCTTCTCGCCTTCCTTGTTGACGCTGGTATCGGCGTTGGGCTTGGTGCTCATGCGTGGCTCTCGGCTCTTGGTCCGCCTATTGTTGCATGGGTTCGACAAAGATACGTTCCTCGATACAATTTCATTAGCAAAGCCCCAACAGCACCTCATTTTTATCCCAGCGCATGCTGGCATGACGAGTAAAGGCGTTAAGCGCTGCTGCGAGCACGCAGTTGGGCCCAAGACAATTCCAGCTAGACTCAATATCAGCTCAAGCGGGAATCTGAGCTGCAAGCCATCTTCAGTCGAAAGTATTAACTCGGACTGGATTCAGACGTTCATGGACAGGGGAGTAGCAAAATGCAGGAAGTTCAACCTAGTAGGCATCGTTGGATAGGAGGCGTATTCGCCTTACTGGTTTCGGCAGCACAGCTATGTTTACCAACCGCCGCAGTTCGAGCGAGCACTCCATCGACGGTTGGCACCGTATCACTTGGGCCAACAGACTGTATGCCTATCGGTCTGGTACCGAGCAATGCAAGTGGAAGCCTGCCACCATCGCTGCCGTTCTATCAACCTTCCGTCGACCAGAAGACGACGGTTGATCAAGTGGTACAGAGCCCTCAAGGCGCCGATGATTTTCCCGCCTATAACCGCTTTGTGGTAAGGGACGCGTGGGATATGAGTTATCCGCCTCTGGTGGACATTAGCTGGCCATTGGGTACCTACACTTATCTCACCATCCCCTCAACCCTTTCGCTCTCGGACTATCAACGCGGTCACACGAATCAATACGGATATAGTGGCGTCCAGGTGCTTGGTGATGAAGTCGGCCTTTGGCTGAATACCCAGGACCCGACTACACAGCTATCCAAAGGTTCCGGCTCGCTGAATATAGGTTGCTGGTACAACATCCCGCCTTACGCAATGCTCTTTCCGTCGAATGCTTATGACGTGGACATTTCGTTCTGGACTGCCGTAGCAAACGATCTATCCACGGGAAACGGCCCCACTCAAAGCGAGTGGTCATCGAGACAAGCTTATTTTGAGCTTATTCTGGAAGATGAGAGTGGCGGCTGCTACATCGACATAGTCGTCAACGGTGTCAACCAGAAGGTAAAATGCAAATTCACCTACCAAATAGGCTATTACTCTCCAAAACCGGGAGATGACAGCTTAAAGCTAGTTCACACAGACGCTACGAACACCACCTTCCTCCCCATTGCCCAAACCACGATCAACCAAAGCACGACCGATCCTTCGGAATGGTTACAATCGCCTTTGCCGAGTGACTCCATAAACTTTCAATCGGGGACTTTTTCTCCTGAGAAAAAGGTGCATTTTCGTATAAGCACCAGCGACTTCGCTCATGTGCTCAGTGCGGTGGCTTCTTCCGGTCAGTCTGGCTATGACAAGCTTTCAACGGACCCACTGAAGTATGCCGTCACGCTTATCGGCGTAAATGGGGAGGTTGCTCCGGCCGCCGGAGACTATGCGCAAATGGGGATGTCCGTATCGAAGCTTCGCGTAACACCTACCATCCCCCATCAAGTGTCAGGCTCACCGTCCACCTTCAATCAGCCTGGCCCTAGCGTGGTGTACCGAGATGGTACCAATATCAATCTCTTTAGCAGCGATCTCAGTGGCAATCCCAATACGTTGCTGAACTTGGCTTCCGGTAGCGCCGCCGGAGACCCGGCGGGCTATTTCGCCAACAACGAGGCCAGGGTGGTCTATCTCGACACGGCTCAATGTATCCGGGAAATCTTCGAGCAAAATGGTGCGTGGTCCGAGTGGGAAATGACGTCGACGCCGCCCCCAAATAGTGTGGTATCCGATCCGAAGCCCTACGCGGACGCCACTGGCGCAGCCCATGTCGTCTACCAGCTTTCCGGTGATGTGTACCAGCTTTCGCTGGATTCCACCGGCTGGCATGACCTTGATCTGAGTAAAAATAGCCTGCCTAGTGCTCCTACCCAAGTAAATGCTATTGGGAAGCCCATGGGTTACGTGGCCAATGGGGTTCCCCGCATTGTCTATAGGGACATAAACAACCAGGTGGTTGAACTGTACTACTTCAACAATGCCTGGAATCAGTGGCAAATGACGGGGATCGCAGGATCGGGTAGCGCCTACTCGGATCCGCAAGGATATGTCGATTCATCCGGCAATCCCCGAGTGGTATATCGAGACAATGCAGGCGACGTCCATGAATTTCTCATGGATTCCGCAGGCTGGCATCACACCGACGTTACCAGTCTGACGGGTGCGACACCGGCGCAAGGAAATCCCAGAGGGGTCATGGCCGGTGGTGCGCCACGTATCATCTATCGCGGTACTGACAACGATCTTCATGAACTCGTGTGGTGGACAAACGCATGGGTCCACAACGATTTGACCAAGGCAACGCGCGGCGCAATTCCTTTAGCCGGCGATCCGGTTGAGTTCACGGGTTCAGACGGTGCGGTACGAATCGAATACGTCGGCTCTGATAGTCAGCTGCACGAGTTCTACTACAGTTCGGGCTGGTTGCACCGTGACATGTAGTTCGCACCACGTTGCGGTCACGCGACTAGGGCTGCTCTGATTTATTCAGCACATTCGGCTACAGCGAGAACGTAAGCTGGGATTGTCATCCCAGCCTACGTGAATACCCGGAGCGACGAGAGCCTAAGCGCGGCGATCATTTTTGCGCCAGCTGCTCAACCGACCACCCGCCGCCGAGGGCGCGAATCAGCTGCACACTGGCGCGCAGTCGCTGGGTATCAAGCTCCAACAGGCCGCGCTTCTCCTGCAGCTCAGTGGTCTGCGCCTGGACTACGTCCAGGTAGCTGACCGCGCCCTGCTTGTACTGGCTCATCGAAAGATCCAGTGCATGCCGGGCGGCATCGGCGGCATCTTTTTGATTGGCGCTGGCGGTGCCCAGGTGATCGAGCAGGGCAAGGTTGTCCTGCACCTGCTGGAAAGCGCCCAGCACGACACCGCGATAGCTGGCGCCGGCCTCATCGGTCTTTGCCTTGGCCGCCTGGACGGTCGCCTTGCGGTAGCCGCCATCGATGAGATTCAGGGCCAGCGTCGGCCCCAAGGCCCAGATGTTATTTCCCGCGGTAAGCAGGTTCGCCCAGCCGGTGCTTTGGTAGCCACCCTGCGCATTGAGCGTCAACGAAGGGAACCATGCGGCGCGCGCAACGCCGATGCCTGCATTGGCTGCGGCGACGCGGCGCTCCGCCGCGGCTATGTCGGGGCGCCGTTGCAGCAGGGTCGAAGGCAGATCCAGCGGAATGACCGGCACTTCGACCGGCTCGATGCGCGCCGGCAGGCTGAAGTTCGCTGCATTTTCGCCCACCAGCACGGCGATCGTATCCTGCATCAGCACGCGCTGGGCGAGCGTTTGCGACCATTGGGAGCGCGCATCGGAAAGCTGCGTTTGCGCACGCGATACGTCCAGGCCGGATACGATGCCGCCGCCATGTAGCGTCTGCGTAAGCTTCAGTGCTTTCTCGTAGGCCTGGATGGTCTGCTGCAACAATTCGATCTGCTGGTCGAGCCCGCGCAACTGAAGATAGCTGTCCGCGAGCCCAGCTTGCAGGCTCAGCTGTGCCGCGGCGAGATCCGCCTGCGCAGCCAGCGCATTGTCACGCCCTGCTTCGACCGAGTTGCGCACCCTGCCCCACAGATCCACTTCATAGCTCGCCTGCGCATCGACGGTGTAACTGTTGTAGTCCGATGGCGCGCTGGGATTGCGCAGCGGCGGCGCATGATCGGATTGGCGCTGACGCTGTCCAGTGGCACCGGCGCCGATGTGCGGGAACAGATCGGAACGTGCCTGCATCGCATAGGCCTGGGCCTGCTGGTAATGCGCCAGCGCGGCAGCGAGATCCGCGTTGTTTGCCAGCAGTTTGGTCTGCAGCGCATCCAGCTCGGTGTCGTGGTACAGCTGCCACCAGTTTTCGCGCGGCAGCTGATCGGCTGGCTGCGCGGCTACCCACGGGCCGAGATCACGATACGCCTGCGCCGACGGCGTGGGCGGCGGTTGATACGGTGGCGCAAGCGAGCAACCACCCAATGCCGCGGCGATCGCGACTAACAGCAGGGACTCAAACTTTTTCATGCGGCTTCGCCATGGCGTCCTCGGTGGCGATCTTCACGGCATCACCGTCCTTGATGCCGTCCGGTGGACTGTCGATCACGCGGTCGTCGGCATTGAGGCCACTGCCGATTTCCACCGACTTGCCGTAGTCGAACAGGATACTCACCTTCTTGAAGGCGACCTTATCGCCGCTGCCGAGCGTTGCCACGCGCAAACCGGCATTGTCGAAAATCAGCGAGCTTGCCGGCACGCGCAGCGCGGCGGCGTCCACCGGCAGGTTGAAACGCACGTGTGCATAAGCCCCCGGCATCAGCTGGCCATCGACGTTGTCGACCTGCAATTGCACCAAGGTAGTACCTGAGGTGACGTTGACAGCATTGGCGATGGCGGTCACCTGTGCGTGGAATTGGCGGTCCGCGTATTCGGGCACCGTAAGCACGGCCATGCTGCCGGGACGAATGGACGGCCCATAGCGCTGCGGCACCTGTACATACACGCGCAACTTGTGGATGTCCGACACCACGAACAGCTCGGGGCCGGTGCCGCCGCCGGCATTGATCAACGCGCCGACGTCGGTATCACGCGCCGTCACTACGCCGTCGAAGGGTGCCACGATGCGCGCGAAGGCCTTGGCCGCCTCCATGCGCTCCACGTTCGCCTGCGCCGCTCTCATCTGCGCCAGCTTGGCGGTGTAATCGGCGGTACGTTGGTCAACGTCCTGCTGGGCCACCGAATCACTGCCCAACATCGCCTGCCAGCGCTTGGCGGTCACCGCAGCCAGGTCCGCATTCGCCTTGGTGCTGGCGAGGTCTGCGCGTGCTTGCTGCAGTTGCTGGTCCAATTCCGGCGTGGAGATTTCACCAAGCAATTGGCCGGCCTTCACCGGCGCGCCAATTTCGGTCTTCCACTCTTTCAAGTAGCCGCTGACCTGCGCATAGATCGGCGCTCGTGTATAAGCCTGCAACTGGCCGGGCAGATCCAGCACCGGACCGGCCTTGCCGGGTTCCGGCATGACCACGGCGACAGTGGGAACGGCCTGCTCCTGGGTCCAGGTTTTCAGGCTTTTCGCCTGCGTGGCGCGCGTAATGAGTCCGATCACCACGATGACCAGCAGAACCATCACCAACGCGATGCCAGTAAGGCGCAATCCGCGCTTTGAAAGATTTTGTGAAGGACGGTGGGTTGCTTCAGACGACATAGCTTGGTTCTCCTGAGGCGTCAGCTTTCTTTGCTGCATGGTGGTGGCGCCCATGGATGATGCTGAACACCACCGGCACGAACAGCAGCGTCGCGCCGGTGGCAAAAATCAGGCCGCCGATCACCGCGCGACCAAGCGGCGCGTTCTGCTCGCCGCCTTCGCCCAGTCCCAACGCCATCGGCGCCATGCCAATGATCATCGCCAGGGCGGTCATGCAGACTGGGCGGAAACGCGTGAAGCCGGCTTCCAGCGCCGCCAGCGCGGCATCACCGTGTTCGGCCAGGCGCTCGCGGCAGAAGCTCACGACCAGGATCGAATTGGCAGTAGCCACCCCCATGCACATGATCGCGCCAGTCAGCGCCGGTACCGATAACGGTGTATGCGTGGCGAACAGCATCCACACGATGCCGGCCAAGGCGGCAGGCAACGCGGTGATGATCACGAACGGATCGCTCCATGACTGGAAATTCACCACGATCAGCAGATAGATCAGCACGATTGCACCCAACAGACCAAACAGCAGGCCCGAGAAAGCGCTATTCATGGTCTCAACCTGGCCCAGCAGCATCACATGGGAACCCTTCGGCTGCTGGCTGGCCGTTTGGGCAATCAGCTTCTGTATGTCGGCGGCTACCGCGCCAAGATCGCGGTCTTGTGTGGCTGCGTAGATCTGCACCACCGATTGGATATCGTACTGGTCGACCACCGCATTGGTGTTGTTGCGCTTGAGCGTAACCAGGCCGCCCAGCACCTGGGATTGGCCATTGCTGCCGTTGATGGGCAGGTTGCGCAGCTGCGCCAGGCTGTCGAGCGCATATTGCGGCGCCTGCATCACGATCGGATACGACACGCCATTGGCAGGATTGAGCCAGTACGTCGGCGCTACCTGGCTGGAACCGGCCAGGTTAACCACCATGCTATTGGTGACGTCACGCTCAGTGATGCCGAGCAACTGCGCTTGTGTACGATCCACGTTGACGTCGAAGCTTGGGTTGGCCTGCGATTCCTGGATGCGTGCGTCGACCACGCCGGGAATGCGCTTGATCTGGCCCAGCAGGTTGTTCGCGTAGGCGAAATTAGCTGCCAGATTGGGACCGCGAATCTGCAGATTGACCGGCGCAGGCGAACCGAAGTTCAGGATCTGGCTGACGATGTCTGCCGGCGGAAACGAGAACGTCGCGTTCGGATACTTGCGCGGCAGCAATTCGCGCAATTGGCGCACGTACTCGGCCGTGGGGCGATGACCTTGGTTGAGTGCGATCTGGATGTCGCCGTCCTGTTCACCGATCAGTCCGGTATTGTTGTACGTAGTGTTGATGCTGCTGCCGGAAAGACCCATGTTGTCCACCACCGTACCCAGGTCTTCCGGCCGGATTACCGTGCGTACGGTGCCCTCGATCCGGTTGAACAGATTGGCGGTTTCCTCCACGCGCGTGCCAACCTGTGCACGCACGTGCATCAGGATCTGGCCGCCGTCCACGTCGGGGAAGAAGTTTCGACCCAGGAACGGCACCAGCAGGAACGACACCAGCACGAACGCCAGGAAACCGACCACGAACGGCCTGCGGTGGGCCAGGGCAAGATCAAGCATACCGTGATACACGCCGCGAACACGTTCGAAGCGCGCCTCGAACGCACGCTGGAAGTGCACCAACGGATTACGCGACGGCGGCGGCTCTACGTACACGCCTTGCTCATCGACGTGCGGCGCATGCGGCTTCAACAGGAATTTCGCCATCGTCGGCACCAGGGTGCGCGAGAGGATGAACGAACACACCATGGCGAAGATCACCGATTCGGCCATCGGCACGAACAAGAAGCGCGCCACGCCGTCCAGGAAGAACATCGGCACGAATACGATGCAAATGCACAGCAGCGATACGAAGGCTGGCGTCACGATCTGCTTGGCGCCATCGAGAATCGCCGTTTCCACGTCCTTGCCGTGCTCAAGATGCCAGTTGATGTTCTCGATGGTCACCGTGGCGTCGTCCACCAGGATGCCCACGGCCAGCGCCAGGCCGCCCAGGGTCATGATGTTCAGCGTTTCGCCGAAGGCGGACAGCAAGGCGATCGCGCCAAAAATCGCCAACGGGATCGACACCGCAATGATTACGGTGGAACGCCAGCTACCGAGGAACAACAGGATCATCAGGCTGGTCAGCGCAGCGGCTATCACGCCTTCGCGTGCCACCCCGCTGATCGCCGCGCGCACGAACAACGACTGGTCGCCGATCGGCGCTACCTTGAGGCTATCCGGCAGCAGGCCCTTGCTGTCGATCAGACGCTGCTTGATCCCAGCCACGATGGCCAGCGTCGATGCCGAACCGTTTTTCATAATGGTGAGCAACACGGAACGGTTGCCGTCCACGTGCACGATATTGGTCTGCGGCGGTGAGCCGTCGCGCACATGGGCGACATCGCGAATATAGATCGTGGTGCCGTTCACTTGCTTGATCGGCAGATTGCCCAACTCGTTGATGTCGGACGGCGCGTCGTTGAGGTTCAAGGTATACTCGAACGCACCGATCTTTTGCGTGCCGACCGGAACGATCAGGTTCTGTGCCGCCAACGCATTGGCAATATCTTGCGCAGACAAGCCACGCGCCTGCAGCGCTGCGGAATCCACGTCGATCTGCACTTGGCGCGTCTTGCCGCCGTAGGGATAGGGAATCGCCGCGCCCGCCACTGAAGTGAGCTGCGGGCGCAGGATGTTCTGGCCCAGGTCGGCCAGGTTCTGCTCGCTGAGGCCCTTGCCCGACAGGGCAAGCTGAAGGATCGGCACGGTCGACGCGTTGTAGTTGAGGATCAACGGCGGCGTGATGCCCGGCGGCAACTGCTTGAGCATGGTTTGCGACACCGCCGCCACCTGCGCGTTGGCGGTCGCGATGTTCACGCCGGGCTGGAAGAAGATCTTGATGATGCCGTAACCGGCCATCGACTTCGCCTCGATGTGCTCCACGTCGTTCACCGTGGTGGTGAGCACGCGCTCGAACGGCGAGGCGATGCGACCGGCCATCTGGTCTGGCGGCAGGCCGGTGTACGTCCATGCCACGGCGATGACCGGGATCTTGATGTCCGGAAAGATGTCGGTTGGCATGCGCAAGGCCGCCAGCGGCCCGACAATCAGAATCAGCAACGCGAGAACAACAAAGGTGTAAGGCCGCTCCAATGCAAGCCGTACGATCCTCAGCATGATGGATGTACTCCAGGGATGACTCGTCGGGGCGGCGAGAGGGATTCAAGAAGCGTCCCGATGGTGGGCGGCGCTTTGGACATGACTATCTGCAATCCTTTGCATGTGCTCGTTTTTGCCTTGCCGCCACGTTCGCAGAAGGCCTCAGGGCGAAGCCGGTCACGCGGGTATGACGTTGTGGCGACTCAAGGATGGGCACCTGCCCAGGGCCTCGGGGGGAATTCGCCGACAGACGTGAAGGTTAGTTGTACGACTTGCTAAGATCGATACAGTAAAGCGAATGGCTTGATATGTATGACGAATGATTACCTCGAGCTGCGGCATCTGAAATACTTCGTCACCGTGGCCGACGAATTGCATTTTGGCCGGGCGGCAGAACGATTAGGCATTTCGCAGCCGCCGCTCAGCCAGCAGATCCACGCGCTCGAAACACGCCTGGGCGCCAAGTTGTTCGAGCGCAAGGGCCGTGGCATCACCTTGAGCAGCGCCGGCAGCGCGTTGTTGCCTCGTGCGCGCACCATCCTCACCCAGGCCGAGCGAGCTGCCGAATCCGTGGCGCGTTCGCAGCGTGGAGAATTGGGCGAATTGCATCTGGGCCTGGTGTCCTCCGTCCCGTTCACGGTGGTGGTGCCGCGCGTGCTCGCCCGTTTTCGCGAACGCCTGCCCGAGGTGCGCCTGCTGATCCATGAAATGGCTACGTCGTTGCAGATCGACGCGCTGGAGCAAGGCCTGATCGACGTGGGCGTGATCCGCCCGGAAGCGCTGCCGCCCGGCATCAAGGCCATGGAGCTATTCAAGGATTCGCTGACGGTAGCGATGCATGCCAGCAACCCGCTGGCCGCCGCCAGCGGACCGGTCGGCATCCACGAACTGGCCGACGAGGATTTCATCGTCTACCAGCGCCACCTGAGCATGCGTCTGTACGACGAAATTATTGCTCTGTGCACGCGCGCCGACTTCAGTCCGCGCATCCTGTATGAAGTACGCGAGCTGCCTACCATCATCGGGCTGATTTCCGGCGGTTTTGGCGTAGCGGTGCTACCTGGCTCGATCCAGCGCATGAAGGTGGAGAACGTGGTGTATCGCCCCTTGGCCCATACGGAAGCGGCTACGGCCGTATGGGCGATCTACCGCGACGATGCGGATGACCCGATGGTGCGCGCGTTCCTGGATATTACGCAGTGGCAGGTGTCCAGGAGCCTGGAAGAGCACTAGGAATGCTCTGATCTATTCCGCCTACCCGTCACCGTCCTGGCTACACGCATAGGCTGGGATGGCAATCCCAGCATCGGGATGCTGCGTAGAGAGCTGGGACTATCGGCTCAGCCTACACCTACAGGCATTGCAGGCTTACATCCCGCTTTCGTTGTACGGATCCAGCTTCCGCAACATTGAGTTGCCGCAAATGACACCAATATGGCTGGCAAGCCGCCTTAATCATTTGTAAACTTTCTAGTACATAAACGCTTCCTGATCCCCTACATAGGCATCCCACATGCGCTTACATCCCGTTACACGCCTCGCCGCCGCCGTGCTGATGTTTGCCTTGCCGGCCCTCCCCGCCATGGCGGCTCGCTTCGAATTGCAAGGCGGCGTCAGCTACATGGATAGTTACAGCGCGCCTGCCGCCTTCGGCGAAGTGATCTTCGACCAGCATCAGTTCGGCAGCAGCAACTTCAGCTGGGCGCCCGACATCACCGCCGGCTGGATCAGCGGCCGCGACCTCAAGCGCTTCGACAGCAGCCGCTACACCACCCGCGACAGCATCGGCCTGGTGGCCGCCGGCGTGCGCTTCCACTACGGCCCCGCCGATGCGTGGTACCGGCGCCTGTTCATCAGCGAACAGCCCACCTTGCATACCGGACGCACCATGGCACTGAGCAGCGCCTTCGAATTCACCACCACGTTCGGCTACCAGGGCGATCATTGGAGCGTTGGCCTGCGCCATATCTCCAACGCCGGCATGCATGAACCCAATCGCGGCGAAACGATGGCGGTGGTCGGCATCGCGTTCTAAGCCGCGCACCAGCTAAATGAAAAGGCCTCACTCGTGTGAGGCCTTTTTTATTGCGGCGAACGCTTACACTCAATGGCCGCCGCCACCTGCCCCGGCTTTCGCCCCAAACGGCGGCTTGGCCATCCAGATCACCACGATCAGCGACAGGAAGATCAAGCCCAGCACGTGGAAGATTTCGTTGAAGGAAATCTGCAGTGCCTGCGCGCTGATCGTTTCATTCAACCTGGCAAACGTTGTCTGCGTATTGCCACTCTGGTTGATCACCGCCTGCGCGGTCGGGTTGTAGGGCGTGATCTGTTCGGCGAGTTGCGAGTGGTGCAGCACGGCGCGGCGTTCCCACATGAAGCTGGTGAGCGAGGCGGCGAAGCTGGCACCCACTGTGCGCAGGAAGGTAGCCACGCCGCCGCCCGAGGCGATTTCATGCGGCTGCAGATCCGACAGCAGAATGGTCGTGACCGGCATGAAGAACAGCGCCACGCCCAGGCCTTGCAGCAACTGCACCGAGGCGATGTGATTGAAGTCCACGCCGATATAGAAGCCCGAGCGGATCAGACAGGTGGCCCCCATCACCACGAAGGACAGCGCGGTGAGCATGCGCAAATCGAAGCGCGCGGCGTAGCGGCCTACGAAAGGCGTAAGAATCACCGGCAGGATACCCAGAGGCGCCGCGGCGAAGCCGGCCCAGGTGGCGGTGTAGCCCAGGTTGATCTGCAGCCACTGCGGCACCAGCAGGTTGATGGCAAAGAACGCCGCATAGGCCAGCACCAGCGAAATGGTACCCATGCGGAAGTTGCGATGGCGGAACAGCTTCAGATCGACGATCGGCTCTTTGTCGGTCAGCTCCCAGATCAGGAACACGGCGATGGCAATGGCCGAGATGATCGAGGTGATGATGATGAAGTTGGAATTGAACCAGTCTTCGTCATTGCCTTTGTCCAACACCACCTGCAGCGCGCCCACGCCGATCACCAGCGTGATCAAGCCCACGTAATCCATTTTCGGGCGTGAGGTCACCACTTCACGCAGGCGCAGCTGGTTGGCCACCACGAAGCTCGCGAAGATGCCGATCGGCACGTTGATGAAGAAGATCCACGGCCAAGAGTAGTTGTCGGTGATCCAGCCGCCGAGAATCGGGCCGGCGATGGGCGCCACCACCGTCACCATCGCCAACAGCGCCAGCGCCATCGGCCGTCTGTTGGGTGGATAGATGCCGATCAGCAAGGCTTGCGTGATCGGATACATGGGACCGGCCACGGCGCCTTGCAGGGTACGAAATACGATCAACATGCCCATGCTCTGCGCGATGCCGCACAGGAACGAGGCGATCGAGAACGCCAGCGTGGCCCACACGAACAGCTTCACCTCGCCGTAGCGACGGGTGAGAAAGCCGGTCAGCGGCAAGGCAATGGCGTTGCTCACCGCGAACGAGGTGATCACCCAGGTGCTCTCGTCCGAACTCACGCCGAGATTGCCGGCGATGGTCGGCAGCGACACGTTGGCAATGGTGGTGTCCAGCACCTGCATGAACGTGGCCAGCGACAAGCCGATCGTCGCCAGAACCAGGTTGGGTGGACGGAAATGGGTGCTCATGAAATGTCACCTGCATAACGATGCGTATAGCTGGCCCCTCTCCTCACGGGAGCGGGTTGGAGCGAGGGTGCGATTGGCGCGCGTAGATCAAGACTTGCCTGAACCTTCAACGTCGCGCTCCGCCCGGACCCTCACCCCCTGCCCCGCTCCCGCAGGGAGAGGGGTGATAGATGGTGCTGCTCCAGCGAATCAGCGCGCTTTTGCCATGGGAGCGGCGCCCTTGGCATTCACCGCCTGACCCAGGTTTTCGTGAATGATCCGCTCGATCTGTGCATTCGCATCGGCGAGCTGGTCCTTGTACACGTCCGTGCTGAAGCGTGGTTCGGTGCGCGGCGACTGCGACAGCGTCGGGCCGTTCTGGTCATGCAGGTTCACGTCGGTGGTCAGCGACATGCCGATGCGCAGCGGATTCTTGTCCAGCTGCGAGGGATCGGTGAATACCACGCGCACCGGTATGCGCTGCACGATCTTGATCCAGTTGCCGGTAGCGTTCTGTGCCGGCAGCAGCGAGAACGCACTGCCGGTACCCACGCCAAGGCTTTCCACCTGGCCCTTGTATTTCACCGAGCTGCCGTAGACGTCGGAGGTGACTTCGACCGTCTGGCCGATCCGCATATGCGTGAGCTGGGTTTCCTTGAAGTTGGCGTCCACCCACACTTGGTGCAGCGGCACCACTGCCATCAGCGCTGCACCCGGCTGGACGCGCTGTCCCACTTGCACGGTGCGCTTGGCAACATAGCCGGTCACCGGCGCAATCATCACGGTGCGCACGTCATCCAGATAAGCGGCGCGATACTGCGCGGCAGCAGCCTTCACGTCGGGATGCGAGGCGACAACGGTGTCGTCCACCAGCACACTGTTGGTCTGCAATTGCTGTTGCGAGGTCGCCAAAGCGCTTTGTGCCGAGGTGAGCGCATCGCGAGCGTGCGCCAACTCTTCGGCGGAAATCGCGCCGCTCTTGGCGAGATCGCGGCGGCGGTTGTAGTCGGCCTGCGCTTTTTCCAGCGCAATCTTCTCTACCGCGACCTGCGCTTGCGCACCGGTAACGGTGCTGTACAGGCCGCGCACCCGGCGCACCGTGTTGGCGAGATTCGCGGCAGCGCGCTGCAACTCGACGTCGGCATCGGAGCGGTCCAGCCGCACCATGACGTCGCCCTGCTTCACCAGATCGCCGTCATCACCGCCGATGCTGATGACGGTGCCGGCGATACGCGGCGTGATCTGCACGATGTTGCCGTTGACGTAGGCATCGTCGGTACTCTCGTACCAGCGGCCGACAAGGAAATACCAAACCGTCCACGCAATGGCGGCAAGCACGATCACCGCCAGCAGCAGCCGCAACAGGACGCCACGCCGGTTATTGGCCGGCGGTGCCTGCACGGCGGACGTGTCGGCAGTATTGGGATTCGGACTGGACATGGGGGTGCCTCAGAAACGTTGAATTACCGGGAGGAAAGTTCGGCTTCGGCCTGCGGACGGAAACCGCCGCCGAGCGCCTGGATCAGTTGTACGTTGAGATCGGATTGCTGGGCGCGCAGGGCGGCCATGCGCTGTTCGGCGGCGAGCAGCTCCTGGCGTACGCTGAGCGCTTCCAGGTAGTTGCCGATGCCGGCCTTGTAGCGCTGCTCGGAAAGCTTCCACGCATCGTTCGCCGCATCCAGCGCACGCTGCTGCGCCTGGATTTGCTCCTGCATCCAAGCGACGGCGTCGTAGTCGTCGGCCACTTCGTTCACCGCGGACACCAGCGTCTTGTTGTATTGCGCGACCGCGAGGTCGTACTGCGCATCCTTGCTGTTCAAGTTGGCGCGGCGGCGACCACCATCGAACAGCGGCAGGCTGATCGCCGGCGCCACTTCGTAGAAGCGGTTCTGCAACGAGAACAGGTTGGCCCCGCCGAGATTGATCAGGCCCGCCATCGCACCGATGTTCAGGTTGGGCAGGAACTCGGTCTTGGCCGCCTTGATGTCCTTGCTTGCCGCTTCCACGCGCCAGCGTGCCGCCACGAGGTCGGCGCGATGACCGACCAATTCCACCGGCAGGTTCGCCGGCACCGCCAGCGCCGCCGGCGGCAGCAACTGCGGCCGGGCGATTTCGAGGCCGCGATCGGGACCTTTGCCCAGCAACACCGACAAAGCCGTGTGCGCCGCATCGACGCTGCGATCGGCTTGCGCCTTCTGCCCTTGCGCGCTGGCCACTTCCGAATCGCTTTGCTTCAACTGCATCTGGTTGTCGATGCCGGCGGCCACGCGTTGGCGCGTGAGGTCACGTGCTTCGCCGGCGCGCTTCAGTTCGGCGGCGGCGACGTCCTGTTGCGCGTAGGCATACCCAAGCTGCACGTAGGCACGCGCGACATTGGTGGATAGCTCGATACGCGCGGCCCGAGCGTCTACATCCGCCGCACGCTGCTGGCCCAGAGCCGCTTCCCAGGTCGCGCGCTGGCCGCCCCACAGGTCGACGTTCCACTTGAAACTGGCGTCCGCGTATTTCAGCGCGCCGACATGGCCGGTGCCGAATACGGGAATGGAGGTGGGAATGCGCGCTTCGCCGAAGCTACCGCCGACGTTCAAGCTCGGTTTGCGCGAAGCATCGGCGGCGCCGGCCGCGGCCTGCGCCTGACGCGCACGCGCGTCGGCTTCGGCCAGGCCGGGGTTGTCACGCAGGGCCTCGGCGATCAGGGCGCTGAGCTGGGCATCGCCCAGGCCAGTCCACCAATCCTCCTTCGGCCAGGCCGCATCCGATACCTGCACGTTCGCCAGGCTGCGATCAGCCTTGAGCGAGGAGGGCTCGGTCAACCTGCCATTGGGGTGCAGGCCGCCGCTGGTCGCGCAACCGGCCAGGGCGAAGCTGAGTCCGACAGCAGCCGCAAGAGTTTGCAGACGCATGGCTTTCAATCTCGAAGTTTGAAGTGAATGAAGCGGTCCATCGGGAAGCGTCCCTGGTCTTCCCGAATCGCCAAAACCGGCGTGTACCGGCTGGCGGCGTAGCAACGGGCAGCTTTCGTGCCCGATGTGGCATGGATCCCCCTTGGATCCGTCAGCTCTTGTTCTTGTCGCGCAAGGCTTGCAGCACGCGACTCAAGTAGTCATGCAAGCGTTCCCGCTCGATCTCGTCCAATGACCGCTGCGCTGCTTCCAGCACGCGGTCACTACAACCCGTCAATTGCTGCCACAGCGCGTTGCCGGCCTCGGTGAGTTCGATGCGCAGGGCTCGACGGTCCTGTTCATGCGGGCGGCGGCGCAAATAGCCCTTGCCCTCCAGTTGGTCGAGCTGGCGGGTCATGGCGCCGCCATCCAGTTCCACCGAGCGAGCCAGTTCCGTGGCCGACATCGGCCCCAGCATGGCCAGCCGCTTGAGCATCACGAACTGGATGTAGCGAAGGTCCAGGCCCTTGGCGGCGATTTCCGCCTCGATGCTGCGCACCAACTCGACCCGGACCAGGTTGATCAGCAGGCCGAGGCTTTCCTGGTTGGCGGGAGTAACGAGCGGTCCGGTATTCATGGACGCGTATTCTATTGCCTCAAAAATATTTGTCAAGGCAAATATATGTTGGACACCTTTTGTTACAGCAAATGGACAGACATGAATTATTCCCGACCGGACGCCAACAGTTCGGCCAGCTCGTCGGCCAGCCAGGTTTTCAAGGCCGGGTCACGCAGCTCGAACAGCTCGAACACGCCCAGCGCCCGCAGCGCCGGCAATTGCGCCAGCAGGCGTGGCTCCATCGCGCGCCGCACCGCTTCAGGCGTGGCCGGATCGAGCATTTGATGGGCGCAGGCAACGAAGGTCTCGAGCGGGGATCGGGACACCTCGGACTTCAGGGAAACCAGTTGCAGGGGGGACATGGTCTTTCCTTTTCGGGTACAGCGGATCGCTCATAAAGACGGACGAACAAGGCATGCCGTGACAGACATCGGGCGCACCAGGCCTTCCGGACAGCACCTGTTGGCACGGTCATCGGCAACCCCTGGAGTAGTTCGTCGAGAAAAAAAGCCGCGAGCGGCGGCAGCGGCGCGGCTGACCCATGCTGTCTACTGGTCAGCAGAGCCAAGGATAGGCAAGGCACATGACAAGCTGATAACGTCATTTGGCCAAAAAATGTCGAGATTCGGCCATGCAACGGACCAAGCAGGAGCTTTATCAGCTGATCGAGCGCCTCGACGGCCCTGCCCTCATCGCCTATTGGGATGACGGCGAAGCCTTCAGCGAATACAAGCCGGACACCCAGAGCTACGACTGGCACAGCCACGCGCGCGGACAATTTTTCTGCGTGGAAAGCGGCCTGGTGCACATGCATACCGCGCACGGCTCGTGGCTGTTGCCACCACACCGCGCCGGGTGGATGCCGCCGGGCGAGATGCACAAGGTCACCATCAATGGCCCGCTGACCGGCTGGGGCGTGTTTTTGCATCCGGACAGCGCCCATTGCCTTCCCCCGCGACCGGGGGTGATCGGCGTCAACGCGCTGATGCGCGAACTGGTCCATCGCGCCAGCTCCTGGACCTGGAGCGACGAACTCAATGAGCGGCAGGAACGGGTGATGACGGTGCTGCTCGAAGAGATCCGCGATTCACCGCTTGAACCCTTGCATCTGCCGATGCCGATGGACCGGCGTCTGCTGCGCATCGCCCAGGCCGTGCTGGAACAGCCCCACGACAATCGCAGCCTGGAAGACTGGGCCGCCTGGGCCGGGCTTTCCGCGCGCACGCTCAGCCGCCTGTTTCGCGCCGAAACCGCCTTGAGCTTTGCGCAGTGGCGCCAGCAGGCAAGGCTGACCAAAGGGCTGGAGCAACTGGCCGAAGGCCTGCCCGTCGCTACGGTTGCGGACGGCCTGGGCTACGCCAGCACCAGCGCCTTCATCGCCATGTTCCGCCGCTGCTTCGGCCATCCGCCGGCGCGGTACTTCGGGCAGCGCGCAGCGGCGTAGCAGTCTCATGCTGTGAGACGCAGGTAGGCTGGGATGGCAATCCCAGCTTTCTGGCGGCCTGCATAGGCTGGGATTGCCATTCCAGCCTACGCGACAAGGTCAGGGCAGGGAGCGCACGCTTTTACGCGGCCGTTTCACCCCTATGTCATGATCCCGAGGACCTTGCGCCCGTGCGATCACGGGTTACCACGATGCCTCTGCAAAACTTCCATCCCGCGGTTGCCAGCTGGTTCGGTAACACGTTTCCGGCGCCGACCTCGGCGCAGGCTGCCGCCTGGCCGGCGATCAGGGCAGGGCGGCACACGCTGGTCGCGGCGCCGACCGGCTCGGGCAAGACACTTACCGCCTTCCTTGCCGCTATCGATCAGCTGGTGCGGGAAAGCGTGGCGCGAGGCGGCACGCTGCCGGATGAAACACGCGTGGTGTACGTGTCGCCGTTGAAGGCACTGTCCAACGACATCCACATCAATCTCGAAGCGCCGCTGGAAGGCATCGGCGTCGAACTGGAAAAGCTGGGCTTGCCAGGAGCACCTATTCGCACTGCCGTACGCACCGGCGACACCCCGCAAGCCGAGCGTAACCTGATGCGCAAGGCGCCGCCGCATATCCTGGTGACCACGCCGGAATCGCTGTACGTGCTGATGGGCTCGCTGTCCGGACGCGAAATGCTCAAGAGCGTGCGCAGCGTAATCGTGGATGAAATCCACGCGGTGGCGACGAGCAAGCGTGGCGCGCACCTGGCCGTTACGCTGGAGCGGCTGGAGGCCTTGTGCCAGCGGCCGCTGCAGCGAATCGGTTTGTCGGCGACGCAGAAGCCGATTGAAGACGTGGCGAAATTCCTGGTGGGCGAGGGCACTGGAATCGCTCCTTCGCCTCTTCGAGACGAAGGCTCGGCCGCGCCGGAAACGCTGCAACAGCCGGTCACGGCAGACCTCTTCGCAATTGCTCCCTCCGATTCCAGCGCGCCGCCCAACGAGGAGCGGGAAACAGCCTGCGCCATCATCGATGTCGGCCACACCCGCGCGCGCGACCTGGCCATCGAAGTTCCGCCGGTGCCGCTGGAAGCGGTGATGTCCAACGACGCCTGGGGGCTGGTCTACAACCAGCTCACCCAGCTCGTCGAACAGCACCGCACCACCCTGGTATTCGTCAACACGCGGCGCATGGCCGAACGCCTGGCGCGACATCTGTCCGAGCGCATGGGCCACGAAGCGGTGGCCGCGCATCACGGCAGCCTGGCCAAGGAACAACGCCTGGATGCCGAGCAACGCCTCAAGCGTGGCGAACTGAAAGTGCTGGTCGCCACCGCCTCGCTGGAGCTGGGCATCGACATCGGCGACGTGGATCTGGTGTGCCAGCTTTCCTCGCCGCGCTCCATCGCCGCCTTCCTGCAACGTGCCGGCCGTTCCGGCCACGCGGTGAGCGGCACGCCGAAGGCACGCCTGTTTCCGACCAGCCGCGACGACCTGGTCGAATGCGCGGCCATGCTCGATTGCGTGCGCCGTGGCGAACTCGACACCCTGATCCAGCCGCCGCAACCGCTGGATGTGCTGGCCCAACAGATCGTGGCCGAAGTCGCCTGCGCGGAATGGGATGAAGACGCGCTGTTCGACCTGGTGCGCCGTGCATATCCATATCGCACATTGCCACGCGAAACCTTCGTTGGCGTGGTGCGCATGCTGGCCGAAGGCTTCAGCACGCGGCGCGGCCCGCGGGCCGCCTATATCCATCGCGATGCCGTGCATCATGCGCTGCGCGCAAGACGAGGCGCGCGGCTTACCGCTGTCACTTCCGGCGGCACCATTCCCGATACCGCCGACTATCTGGTGGTGCTGGAACCGCAGGCGACCATCGTCGGCACGGTGAACGAGGATTTCGCGATCGAGAGCATGGCCGGCGACATCTTCCAACTAGGCAATACCAGCTATCGCATCATGCGCGTGGAGCGCGACCGTCTGCGCGTGGAAGATGCGCAAGGCGCGCCCCCAAGCATTCCGTTCTGGCTGGGGGAGGCGCCAGGGCGCAGCAATGAATTGTCAGTAGGCGTGTCGCGCCTGCGCGAAGAAATTGTCGCTCGCGTTGATACCGGCGGTGTGCAGGCGGCCTTCGACTGGCTGCGCGAAACGCTGCGGCTGAGCGAATCGGCCGCCCAGCAACTGGTGGAATACCTGGCCAAGGCCAAGGCCGCGCTGGGTGTGATGCCCACCCAGACCACCCTGGTATTCGAGCGCTTTTTTGACGAATCCGGCGGCACCCAGCTGGTGATCCACACACCCTGGGGCAGCCGCATCAACAAGGCATGGGGCCTGGCGCTGCGCAAGCGCTTCTGCCGGCAATTCAATTTCGAGCTGCAGGCCGCCGCGACGGAAAACGCGATCGTGCTGTCGCTTTCCACCAGCCACAGCTTTCCGTTGATCGAGGTGGCGCGTTACCTGCACAGCAACACTGCCGAGCATGTGTTGGTGCAGGCGCTGCTGGACGCGCCGCTGTTTCCGGTGCGCTGGCGCTGGAACGCGGTAACCGCGTTGGCCTTGCCCCGCTATGCGGGCGGCAAGAAAGTGCCCGCGCCGTTGCAGCGCATGAAGAGCGAGGATCTGCTCGCCACCGTGTTCCCCGACCAGGTCGCCTGCCTGGAAAACATCGTGGGCGAGCGTCAGGTTCCCGATCATCCGCTGGTCAACCAGACCCTGCACGACTGCCTGCGTGAAGCGATGGACGTGGATGGCTGGCTGGAAGTGCTGAAAAAAATGGAGTCCGGCGCCATCACCGTCGTCGCCCGCGACCTCACGGCGCCCAGCCCGCTCGCCAGCGAAGTGCTCAATGCGGCGCCCTACGCCTTCCTCGACGATGCACCCTTGGAAGAACGCCGTACGCGCGCGGTGCAGACACGCCATTGGAACGGCATCGAGGACACCGACGACCTGGCCAAGCTGGATCCGGAAGCGATCGCGGCCGTGCGCGGCGAAGCGTGGCCGCAGGTGCGCAGTGCGGACGAAATGCATGAGGCACTCAATGTATTGGGCTTCATCACCGCTGAAGAAGCCCGCGCCCAGGAAGGATGGCTGGATTGGCTCAACAAGCTCGCCAAGGTTCATCGCGCGACGCTCTTCGGTGCTTCCCCTGGCGTATGGATCTGCGCGGAGAAACTGCCGATATGGCAAGCGGTGCACGAACACACCGCGCTGCATCCGCCGATCGCAGCACCCGCCGAATACGCCGCGCAAACCTGGGCCCGCGAAGACGCCCTGCTGGAACTCGTGCGCGGCCGACTCACCGGCCTCGGCCCCTGCACGGTCACTGCGCTTGCCGTTTCCATGCAGGTGGAAAGCAGCGACATCGACCTCGCCCTGATCCGCCTGCAATCCGAAGGCTACGTGATGCAGGGCCGCTTCTCGCCGGACACGAGCGAAACCGAATGGTGCGAACGCCATCTGCTCGCACGCATCCATCGCTACACCATCGGCCGCCTGCGGCGTGAAATCGAGCCGGTCAGCCGCCGTGACCTGATGCGCTTCCTGCTCCAATGGCAGCACGCCACGCCAGCGGCAAAGCTGCGTGGCCCGGATGCATTGAACGCGCTGCTCGGCCAGTTCGAAGGCTACGAGGCCGCTGCCGGCGCCTGGGAAAGCGAGCTGTTGGCCAGCCGCATCGAGGATTACTCCAGCCGCTGGCTGGACGAACTGTGCCGCGCCGGCCGCATCGGCTGGAACCGCCTGCGCAGCGGCGGCGGCAGTGGCGGCCCGGTGCGCGCCACTCCCATCGTGCTGCTACCACGCCGGCAGTTGGCGTTATGGACCGCCATGGCCGATCGCAACCAGGAGCAGGAGCCGCTGCTTTCATCCCGCGCGCAAGCTGTTGCCGATGCCTTGGCCGCACACGGTGCGC
This sequence comes from Dyella flagellata, assembly GCF_030160275.1. GTDB lineage: Bacteria > Pseudomonadota > Gammaproteobacteria > Xanthomonadales > Rhodanobacteraceae > Dyella_B > Dyella_B flagellata. The sequence goes on along the minus strand of NZ_BSOA01000050.1, from coordinate 105,721 downwards.
TGTTCTTCGATGAATTGCTCGACGCGGCACATCTGCTGCGTACCGAACTGGAGGACGCACTCGGCGAACTGGTTTCGGCCGGCCGGGTAAGCTCCGACAGCTTTGCCGGCTTGCGCGCCTTGCTCACGCCCGCGGCCAAACGCGAGTCGCCTCGCCATCGCCGCGTGCGCCGGCATGTCCTGAGCGAAATCGAGGATGCGGGCCGCTGGTCGTTGGTACGCAAGCTTGCCACCAGCTCGCCAGCGCCAGTTTCGCGGGACGCTGCTCCCGACGATCCCATCGAACATATAGCGCGCGTGCTGCTGCGCCGCTACGGCGTCATCTTCTGGAAACTGCTCGAACGAGAAGCTCCCTGGCTGCCTTCGTGGCGCGAGTTGCTACGCGTCTATCATCGTCTGGAGGCCCGCGGCGAAATCCGCGGCGGCCGTTTCGTGGAAGGCCTGGTCGGCGAGCAATTCGCCCTGCCCGAAGCCATTGCCCAGTTGCGTGGCATCCGTCAGCGGCCCGACGAACAACTCCGCGTCACCCTCTGCGGCAGCGACCCTCTGAACCTGGTCGGCACCGTCCTGGCCGGCGATCGCCTACCCGCCCTGGCCGGCACTCGCGTGCTCTACGAAGACGGCGTGCCGGTGGCCGCCCTGGTTGCCAACAAACCGCAGTGGCTGATCGAGGGCGATCTGGCGCAGCAACGGCGCTGGTACAACGCCCTATTGAGGCGCCAGGAACCGGACGGCACCAGCGATGTAACATACGTCCATCGTTAATTTCCGGCTTTATTCAGTGGTGAGCTATGGATCTGAAATCTCTCGAAAATGAAGCGCTCAGCCTCTCCTCCCAAGAGAGGGCGCAATTGGCCTTTGACCTGATCGAAAGCCTCGAATCACTTTCACCTTCGGAAGTCGAGCAGCTATGGGCACAGGAAGCGCTACGCCGCAGTGAGCACATCGATACCCAATCAGTCGCGCTGACGAGCTCGGACACCGTTTCGGCCAAAGCTCGCGCGTTGTTGCGGTGAGTATCTGGTTTCATCCTGCGGCGGAGATCGAGCACCTGGATCACGTCGCCTACTACGAATCACGCCAAAGAGGCCTTGGTTCAGGCTATTTGGCCGAATTCGAAAAGCTCTTGGTTACCATGGCAGAAGGACCGCAAAGATTTCCGCTTGTTGGCCCCGGGCAAATCCGCCGAGCGCATCTCCGGCGCTTTCCTATTACGGTGTTATTTCGGCAATCGTCGCCGGCCAACATATTGGGTTGCAAGACTCTGATTTGAGCGCGCAGCCAAAGCAACAAGATCCGCCTCATTTTGGCCTGTAGTGACAACGGAAACCGAATCCAGGCATTACTGAGCGGAAGAATGTCTTCCCGATTCATGCGAACTCGTCTACGACTTTTTCCGCTCACGTGGCGCCTATGCCCGCTTCAAGGACCTGCTCGAGCAAAAAGGTCAACTGCAACAATGGTACGACTACGAAAATCAGGCTACTAAACAGGCGCTGCACGAATGGTGCGCCGACGAGGGGCTAAGACTTGTAGGGGACGAGTAACACTTCGTAGCTGGCCCTACGCCATGTGCCGTGTTTGCATGCCATAGGCATCTCACTGGCTCAGCGATTCAAGGGAGTGGACACATGCTTTCGGAGCAATACATCAGCCGCATCGCCTTGAAACGCGACAAAGTTGAGTCATTCAAACAATATCCGTTTTCTCTGCCCGCCGTCAGTTGGCTGGAGCAACTGGAAGTTCACCCCAAGGTGACCTTCTTTGTCGGCGAAAATGGATCGGGAAAGTCGACCTTGCTCGAAGCCATCGCGATATCCATGGGCTTCAATGCCGAGGGTGGCACCAAGAATTTTAGCTTCGGAACACGTCTTTCTCATTCGGAGCTGCATGAATTTCTACGAATAGCCAAGGGTATCAAGCGCCCGAGAGATGGCTTTTTCTTGCGTGCCGAGAGTTTCTTCAACGTGGCCACGGAAATCGAGCGCCTGGACAGCGAGCCGAGTTTTGGGCCTCCCGTCATCGGCTCTTACGGCGGTCGCTCGCTGCACGAGCAATCGCATGGCGAATCCTTCATGGCCTTGCTGCTCAATCGATTTGGCGGCAAAGGGCTTTACATGCTTGACGAACCGGAAGCGGCATTATCGCCGCAACGACAACTGGCAGCTCTATCACGAATCCATGAACTGGTCTGCGACAGCTCGCAATTCATCATCGCCACGCATTCTCCGATCCTGATGGCCTATCCGGATGCATGGATCTATCAGTTCACCGGACAAGGTATCGTTCGCGTGGCGTATGAGGATACCGAGCACTACCAGGTCACACGTTCTTTCATGATGCATCCAGAGCGGATGCTCAAGGCCTTAATGGAGCGAGCACCCGATTGAATCATGGGTGCCCGCTGACTCCCGCAGCTTGAGGAGAACGACATGGTGCTGCTTGATCACTTCATTCTGGATGTGAAAGATGTCGAAGCAAGTATTGCTTTCTACACGCAGATCCTTGGATTCACTCATGAAGGAAGAGAGGGGCCGTTCGCTGTAATCAGGGTGAATCGGCAGCTGGTCATGCTGTTGTCGTCCCGGGCACCACAGACAACCGAGCATTATGCGTTTGCACTGCCAAGCCAGGAGTTCCAGGTCGTCATCACGCGTATCAAGGCGGCAGGAATGGCCTACGGACCTTCTTTCAATACCGTGGGCTCGAATACCGGCCCTGGCGATGAAGCGGGCGCACGCGGACTGGCTGCCACGCTGTATTTCCATGACCCCAGCGGCCATTTGCTGGAGATTCGCCACTATGAATCCGATCAATCGCTATAGTCGGCGATATAGATCAGCCGGCCCTCGCGTTCGCGGTATTCGCTGCGTCCATCCAGCTCAATGCTCTGCCCGGCGCGTACCCCGTTGGGCAGATCGACGGCGAAGGTGCCCTGGAAATGGATCTGCGCGTAGGCCACTCCGGCCGCCTCGCTGTAGGTGGTGATGCTCTGGTGCCTCGCCGAGAACAGATATTTAGAGTTTTCAGCCAGATAACGCAGCTCATGGATGCCTACGGTGCGTACGCTGAGCACGCCGGCCGTGTAATTTTCGAAGATCACTTCGCTATGCATGGTAGCGAGCATGGCGTCGACGTCGATGCGGTTATAGGCGTCGATGTAGCGTTCGATAAGGGCGCGCATGAGGTTTCTCCCAACAACGGGGAGAGCATACCGGAGCCGAAACTTAAGCGCAGGCGTAAGATCGGCTTACCGAGGCCCGGGAGGTAGCGCTATGAAAGCATCCGTTTTCGTGGGCGTAAGCGTCGACGGCTTCATGGCCAGGCTCGACGGCGGTCTCGACTTCCTGCCGGCGGACGGCGGCGAGCCGCACGGCTATGACGAGTTCATGAGCACGGTCGACGCCCTGGTGATCGGACGCAAGACCTATGAGACCGTGCTGGGCTTCGGCGGCTGGGCTTACGCTGAAAAGCCGGTTTTCGTACTGAGTTCACACGAGCTTGCCCCACCGCCCGCCGGCGCCATCGCGCGGCACATGGCCGGTGAGCCGAGGGACATCGTCGCCAAGCTCAGCGAGCTGGGCATTGGCCACATCTACGTGGACGGGGGCGCTACGATCCAGGGATTCCTGCGCGCCGGGCTCATCCAGCGGCTGGTCATTACCCGGGTGCCGGTGCTGATCGGCGCCGGCATCCCGTTGTTCGCAACGCTAGAGCGCGATATTCGGCTAAGACATGTCGCCACACGCTCTTACGCCAGCGGCCTGGTGCAGACCGAGTATGAAGTCTTGGCTGGCTAATGCTTCTTCACGTTGTCGGTCTGCGCAATGAAGCGCGCCACGTTGTCATGCAACAGCTTCAGTGAATCCTCGTGCGCGTACACCATGTGCCCGGAGGGGTACCACGCATAGCTGACGTTGTTCATCAGCGTCGGCTGGACGGGCATGTGATGCATCTCGTAGTCGGCCGCGTAGAACGGCGTGGCCAGGTCGTAATAGCCGCCGTTGAGGAACACCTTAAGGTCCGGGTTGGTCTTCATCGCCTTGGCCAGGTCCGGCATCACGTTGACCGCGCCGTCGTGGCCGTTGTGCTTGAAGCCCCAGTCGTTGACGTCGGCGAATTCGTGGTAGACCTGGTCCTGGCCGAACTTGAGATCCTTGCGCACGTAGTCGTTGAAGGCGGCGATATAGGCGGAGCTGATCGCGGACGATTGCGGATCGTATTCGGCTTCCTTGCTCAGCGGGTCGAGCGATGGGCCGGCGAAGCGTGAATCAAGCCGGCCGGTGGTGTCGCCGTTGTCGGTCAGCAGCTCGTGTTCAAACATGCCACCGGTGACACGCAGGTCGGCCTTCAACAGGTAGGCCACCGGCAGACCGGTGAATTGGTGCAGTTTTTCGGCGATGGCTTGCTTGCGCGTATCGTCCAGGCGCGAACCCTGCATCAGGGCCTGCGCATAGTCGCTCAGCGCAAACTGCTCCACTTCCTGCAACAAGGGTTCCAGCGCGTCGGTTTGCTGCGGCAGCTTGTGGTGGTAGTACGCGGTGGCGGCGAAGGTCGGCAGCGCGAGTTCGTAGGGCAGGTCGACGCCCGGATTCTGGTCGGAGCCATCGATGCTGGTATCGAAGTTGAGGATCTGCGACAACAGGATCACGCCATTGAGATCAACGCTTTCCTCGTTTTCCAGATCGTTGGCAACCACGGCCGAGCGCGTGGTGCCATAGCTCTCGCCGAACAGGTACTTGGGCGAATTCCAGCGCCCGTAGCGTGAAAGGAACTGCGTGATGAACTGCGCAAAGGCATGGCCGTCGCCGTCGACGCTGTAGATGTCCTTGCGGCGATCCTTCATCTGCTGCTCGCGCTTGGAAGCATCCGAGTCATCGGCGATCAGGCGACTGAAACCGGCGCCAGGCGCATCGATGAACACCAGGTCGGAAGCATCGAGCAAGCTGTAGTCATTATTGACCAGCTGATAGGGCGCGGCCGGCGTATGGCTGTCGTCCTTGGTGACGACGCGGCGCGGACCGAAGGCGCCCATGTGCAACCACACCGTAGCCGAGCCCGGGCCGCCGTTGTAGATAAAGGTGACGGGGCGTTTGCCGGCATCCGCGCCTTTCTTGAAGTAAGCAACGTAGAACATGCTGACGGTGGGCTCGTTTTCCTTGTCACCCTTGCCGTGCAGGACGATGGTGCCGGCCACCGCCTTATAGGCGATGTGCTGGCCTTCCACCGCAACCGAGCCTTCGCTGGCCGATGCCTGGGGATGCAGCAGGGCCGCGTCCGGCCTCGGCTCATCCGGCGCCTTGTCTTTTTTGTCGGCTGCGGCGGCATTGCCGAGCAGCAGCGCGGTCAGGGCGAGGACGAGCGGAAGCTTGCGCATGGGGAATCCTTCGGATGCAGGGCGGAACGAGATCGCCAGCTTAGGCAGCAGACGCGGCGGATTTCATACGCCAGAAGTCACTGTGCCGCCGCATGCGCGAAGCGCTCGCGATAGCGGGCCGGGCTCACTTTCAGCACGCGGCGGAAGTGATGGCGCAGCGTATCAGCACTGCCGTAGCCGCAGGCATCGGCGATCCGCTCCACCGGCCACTGGGTGCCCTCCAACAGTTCGCGTGCGCGGACCAGCCGTTCCTGCGTGAGCCATTGCTTGGGCGGGCAGCCAGTGGCTTCCTCGAAACGACGTAGGAAGGTGCGCTCGCTCATGCGCGCGCGCTGCGCCAGTTCGACCAGGGGCAGCGGCTGCTCCAGATGACGGCGCATCCATTCCAGCAGCTTGCCGAGGGCGGCACCTTGCTCGGGCAGTGGTGCGGGAATGAATTGCGCCTGGCCGCCATCGCGATGCGTAGGCACCACCGCGCGGCGCGCCACCTGGTTGGCGATGCGCGGGCCGTAATCGCGGCGGATCAGGTGTAGCGAGAGATCGATGGCGGCCGCGCTGCCGGCCGAGGTCAGTACATCGCCCTCATCGACATACAGTACGTCCGGCTCGATCCGGATGTCCGGGTAGCGGCGCGCCAGCGCTTCGGCATAACGCCAGTGCGTGGTGGCCGAGCGCCCATCCAACAGGCCGGTCGCCGCCAACACGAATACGCCGGAACAGAAGGAGAGCAAGCGCGCACCACGCTTGTGCGCAGCACGGAGCGCTTCTAGCAGTGCTGGTGGTGGCGTGGCATCCGCACCGCGCCAGCCGGGCACGATGATGGTGTCGGCTTGCCCAAGCAGCTCCAGCCCACCATCCGCATGCACGCGCAGGCCACCGGCAGCGCGCAGGGGTCCGCGTTCTACCGCACAGGAGGCGAAGCTATACCAGTGTTCGAATTCCGGCCGCGCCAGGCCGAACATTTCCACCGCAATGCCGTACTCGAACGTGCACAACCCGTCGTAGACCAACGCTACGACGCGATGATTGGCCGGCCCTTGCCCGGCGCGGATACGCTTTGGCGGTTTTTTCATGATGCCTGGCATTCTTGCCAATGTCGCACCTGCGCGCCAGTGCCCAAACTGTGTCCATCCTCAGCGCGGAGCATTGCTCATGAACACAGTCGTCACCCGTATCCCGGCCGCCGCCAGCCCGCAGGCTCTGGCGCATTTCGAAGCACGGCTCGCCTACGAAACCGATTGTGCCGACGTGTGGTACGCCACCCGGCATGAAGCGAAGGATTTCGTGCTGCTGGACGTACGTACGCCGACCCTGTTTGCGGCCGGCCATGTGCCCGGCGCAATCAACATGCCGACGCGCACCATCAGTGAGCAGCGCCTGGCCGAGTACGCAGCGCAGACCGTATTCGTAGTGTATTGCGCCGGTCCGCATTGCAATGGCGCGAACAAGGCTGCAGTGAAGCTGGCGCAGCTGGGACGGCCGGTCAAGGAAATGATCGGCGGCCTCACCGGCTGGATCGACGAAGGCTTCGGCCTGGAGCGCTGAAGTGGAGGCTGCCGTACAAATTCGCCGCGCGAGTGCTGCGGATGCCGCCGTGCTATTGCCGTTATGTGTCGAGCATGCTGCCTATGAACGGCTGGATACTTCGAGCGAAGGTAGTGCACACGAACTTGCGCGGGCGCTTGGCGCGACGGCTTTGTTACACGCGTGGATAGCCATGTTGGGTGACACGGCGATTGGCTATGCCAGTGCCACGCTGGATTTCTCCACCCTGGACCAGGCGACTTACCTGCACATGGATTGCCTGTTCGTGCGTGATGCGTGGCGTGGTCACGGCATCGGTCGTCTGTTATGGAATGCCGTACATGCTTTCGCGGGCGAGCGAGGCTGCCGCAATATGCAATGGCAGACACCGGAATGGAACATCGATGCCGCGCGGTTCTATCGCAGGCTGGGTGCGCGGGAAATGATCAAGCGGCGCTATGTGCTGGCGCTGCTTTGAATCGCGTAAGTCGGGATGAGCATCCCGACTTACGTGCGGCCTCAGTTCACGTCATGGCATGGGAATTCCGTCTCATCTTCGGCATCGCAGCCAATAATTCGGATGCGCGGCGGCGCCTGCGAAGAATCAAAGTGCGCCTTGGCAAAACGAAGCTCGCCATGCAGTATTTCCCCCCGTTTGAAATTGATCGAACTGTAGGAAGGGTGCTCCTCAGGATGCGGCAGTAAGTTGAGCCACTCATATGCACAGGTCACCGAATTGCCCTGTGCCGTTACAGGGCATTGCGCAAAAATACCTGCTTTATCCAGGCCGCCTGGATCTGCATGAATTGGCTTGACGTAAGCGTCCAAAAGAACCATCCCCATGTCGATCAGCTTTTGGTCGTGTATTTCCGTTTTTAACTCAGCAAGACGCGAATTGGCGGGAATATCATAAATCGGGCAATAATAGGTATTATCCGACTCCGGTGAGTCCTGCTTATAGTTAAGCGTGTAGTATTCGGCACTTGGCAGCGGCTGTCCCTGACTATCCCGCATATCGAAACTACAGTCCCCTGCATACAACTTCGCGCTAAAAGTGAAATCTTCCGCGGCCCAAGCAGGATTCATCGCCATGAATGCGGAGGCGGCCAGCAACGAGTTTCCGAAGCGGCGCGTGCAAAAGCCATATATAGTCATATATGCCTCCCGTTGTTTATCTGATCTGATTACATGTTGTATCTACCTACCTTCATGGTCGGCAGGTTCGTTGAGTCGCAAAAATGCCTGGAACTGCCATAAATATCTTTACCTTTGGCGCCACGTTATTTCGGAACACGACGTTTCGATATGAGACAAGTCTCAAATTGGGCGCAAGAGCGGCCATCGCGGGTGAGCGACAAGGCACGTAGGCTGGGATGACAATCCCAGCTTTGCTTGCGGCTTGCGAATGCCGGGATTGGCATCCTAGCCTGAGCGTTACTTCAGCCGTGCAGGGCCGCAGCTTCCCGCGCCAACTGCTCGATACCGGCCCAGTCGCCGGCCTTCAACTTGTCGGCCGGGGTAAGCCATGAGCCGCCTACGCACAATACGTTGGGCAGCGAGAGAAAATCCTTCGCCGTGGTGAGGGAGATGCCGCCCGTAGGACAGAAACGAATCTGGGGCAGCGGGCTGGCCCACGCACCGAGCAGTTTTGCACCGCCAGCGGGCACGGCCGGGAAAAACTTCAGGTGGCGGTAGCCGCGCTCCAACAATGCCATCGCTTCGCTGGCCGTGGCGATACCGGGCAGCAAGGGCAGGGTGCTGTCGTCCGCGGCGGCAAGCAGTCTGGGCGACATGCCCGGCGAAACGGCAAAACGCGCGCCGGCCTTTTCAGCCGCGGCCAGATCATTGGCGCTAAGCACAGTGCCAACACCGACTACCGCTCCCTCCACTTCCGCGGCAATCGCGCGAATCGCATCAAGTGCGGCCGGCGTACGCAGCGTCACTTCGATGGCTGGAATGCCCCCGGCCACCAAAGCGCGCGCCATCGGCACGGCGTGCTTCGCGTCCTCGATGATCACCACCGGAATGACCGGGGCGAGGCGCATGGTGGCTTCGACTTGCTGTTGCTTGGCTTCGATGTTCATAGTCATTCGTAAAAGATGGATAACCCAATGTCTTAGAGCACGCCCGCACCCAGGTCGGCGGCAACGGCATTACGCCGGAACAGCGTGAACAGTTCTCGCCCCATGCCGTGCTGGTGCCGGGAAAGATCTTCGACTGCCAGCGTGCGCGCCTCCAATTCGGCAGCGTCGACGAGCACGTCAAGCGTGCCCTTGGCGGCATCCAGGCGAATCATGTCGCCGTCGCGCACCCTGGCGATCGGACCGCCGTCATCCGCTTCCGGCGTGACGTGAATCGCCGCCGGCACACGGCCGCTGGCGCCGGACATGCGGCCGTCGGTCACCAGCGCTATGCGGTGGCCGCGATCCTGCAACACGGCGAGCGTGGGCGTCAGCTTGTGCAGTTCCGGCATGCCGATCGCGCGTGGCCCCTGGAAGCGCACCACCGCCACGAAATCGCGATTGAGTTCGCCGCGGTCGAAGGCGCGCTTGATGTCGTCCTGGTCGTGGAACACCACGGCCGGCGCTTCGATGACCAGGCGATCGTCCGGCACCGAAGATACTTTGATCACCGAGCGGCCCAGATTGCCGTTGAGCATGCGCAAACCGCCATCGGGGCGGAACGGTTCGCTGGCACCGCGCAGCACACCACGATTGCCGCTTTCCTTTGAGACCGGCTTCCAGCTGAGCTGGCCGCTTTCCAGTTCCGGCACCGTGGCATAAGTGGAAAGTTCGCCACCGGCGACGGTGCGGGCGTCGCCGTGCAGCAGACCCGCACCGAGCAACTGATCGATCAGGAAGCCCATGCCGCCGGCTTCGTGGAAATGGTTCACGTCGGCATAGCCGTTCGGATATACGCGCGCCAGCAGCGGCACCACCGACGACAGCGCATCGAAATCCTCCCAGCGCAGGGCGATGCCGGCCGCCTGCGCGATCGCCACCAGGTGCAGCAGATGATTGGTGGAACCACCGGTGGCGTGCAGGCCAATCACGCCGTTGACGATGGCGCGCTCATCGATGATGTGGCCAATCGGCAAATGCTCGCCCGCCTTGCCCAGCGCCGCGCAACGGCGCACTGCTTCGGCGGTGAGCGCATCGCGCAGTGGCGTATCCGGCGCGACGAAGCTGGCACCGGGCAGATGCAGGCCCATGATCTCCATCAGCATCTGGTTGGAGTTGGCCGTGCCGTAGAAGGTACAGGTGCCGGGCGAGTGATACGAGGCGGCTTCCGCTTCCAGCAACTCCTCGCGGCCGGCCTTGCCTTCCGTATAGGCCTGGCGCACCTTGGATTTTTGCTCGTTGCTGATGCCGCTGGGCATCGGGCCGCTGGGCACGAACACGCCAGGCAGGTGGCCGAAGCTCAGTGCGCCGATCAGCAGGCCCGGCACGATCTTGTCGCAGATCCCCAGGTACAGCGCGCCGTCAAACATGTCATGCGACAACGCTACCGCGGTGGTCATGGCAATCAGGTCACGCGAGAACAGCGACAGCTCCATGCCGGCGCGTCCCTGCGTTACGCCGTCGCACATCGCCGGTACGCCACCGGCTACCTGCGCCGTGATCCCGGACTGGCGCGCCACTTCGCGCATGAATTCCGGATAGCGTTCATACGGCTGATGCGCCGAAAGCATGTCGTTGTAGGAAGTGACGATCGCGAGATTCGGCGTGTGGCCTTCACGCAAGGCAGCTTTGTCTTGCGTGTTGCAGGCGGCAAAACCGTGGGCGAGGTTGCCGCAGGAGAGCCGCGCGCGATGGGGGCCGTCGATGATGGCGTTGTTGATGCGCTCAAGATATGCGCTGCGCGTGTCACGGCTGCGCTCGCGCAGACGTTCGGTGACTTGGGCAACGACGGGGTGCAGACTCATTTCAGACTCCGGCCGAGCTTGCTCGGCGTTGATGCTCGCTGCCGTCATTCCCGCGAAGGCGGGAATCCATTTTTGCTGTTTGCATCAGGGCAAGATGGATTCCCGCCTTCGCGGGAATGACGGCCTGGGATGTGCGCGGATGCCGCAACGTTTGCCGCATCATGGACACCAGTAAACATCCAGTGGACGCTCGGCGCGCAGCACACTGGCAATCGGCAGCTCGCTACCGGGCTTTTCAGCTTCGGCCAGCAAATCGCGCTTGTCCTGGCCCTGGATATGCAGATACAGCGTCCTTGCCTTCAGCAGCACCGGCAAGGTGAAGGTGATGCGCGGCTCGCCCGCGCCTGCTGCGCGCATCGGCAGCACCAGTGCGGTGTTGGACAGATCCAGCGCTTCGCTCAAGCGATCGCCGCCAGGAAAGAACGAAGCAGTATGTCCGTCCGGCCCCATGCCCAGCACGATCACGTCGAACGGCTGCTTCAACGCTGCCACCCGTGAGCGCACCTCACCGATGCCTGCTTCCGGCGTGGCCGCTTCCACGTACAGCGGTACGAACTCGGCATCCGCCGCTTTGCGTTGCAGCAGCAGTTGCTCGACCAAGCGAGCGTTGGAACGCTCGTCGGTGTCGGGCACCCAGCGCTCGTCGACCAGGGTGACGGTGACGCGCGACCAGTCCAGCACCTCGTTGGAAAGCGCTTCAAACAAGCGCTTGGGCGTGCTGCCGCCGGAAACGGCGATCAGCGCCTCGCCACGCGCCTCGATGGCTGTGCGCAAGTTGCCTGCGATGCTGGCCGACAGGGCCTTGGCCAGCGCCTGTCCATCGTCGAACGCATGCAAGGCCGGTTCGCTCACTGTTCGAAATCCTCGTCCCAGGTGCGGCCGTCGCGCTCGATCAGCGCCACCGCGGCACTCGGGCCCCAGGTGCCGGAGGTATACGGACGCGGCGCCTCACCGCCCGCCGCCCACGCAGCCAGGATCGGACCGGCCCAGTTCCAGGCCGCTTCCACTTCATCGCGGCGCATGAACAAGGTGGGGTTGCCGCGCACCACGTCAAGCAACAGGCGCTCGTACGCATCGGGCTGCTGCACGCCGAAGGCTTCGGCGAAGCTCATGTCCAGCGGTACGTGACGCAAACGCAGGCCGCCTGGGCCCGGATGCTTGATGGTGAGCCACAGCTTGACGCCTTCGTCCGGCTGCAGGCGCAGCACCAGGCGATTCTGCGCCAGGGGACCGGCGGAGGCGGTAAAGATGGAGTGCGGCACCGGCTTGAAGGCCACCACGATTTCCGAGACGCGCTCGGCCAGGCGTTTGCCCGTGCGCAGGTAAAATGGCACGCCGGACCAGCGCCAGTTGGCGATTTCCGCCTTGAGCGCCACGAAGGTTTCGGTATTGGAGTGCTCGACCTTCGACTTGCTGGTGCTGTTCAAGTCTTCGATATAGCCAGGCACGCTCTTCCCTTCGCCTACGCCGGCCCGATACTGGCCGCGCACGGTGAGCTGGGCGACGTTGGTTTCGTTGATCGGCTTGAGCGCGTGCAGCACTTTCAATTTTTCGTCGCGCACCGCGTCCGGCGACAGCGAGGACGGCGGCTCCATGGCCACCATGCACAACAGCTGCAGCATGTGGTTCTGCACCATGTCGCGCAGCGCGCCGGCATGGTCGTAGTAGGGGCCCCGCTTTTCCACGCCCAGGGTTTCGGCCACGGTGATCTGCACGTGGTCGATATGACCGGCGTTCCATAGCGGTTCGAACAGCGCGTTGCCGAAGCGCAGCGCCAGCAGGTTCTGCACCGTTTCCTTGCCGAGGTAGTGGTCGATGCGGAAGGTTTGCGATTCGGCGAAGACGCGGCCGACGTCGTCGTTGATGCGGTTGGCGCTGGCCAGGTCATGGCCGATCGGCTTTTCCAGCACTACGCGCGACTCGCCCTGGTTGAGGCCATAGCCGCCCAGGCGCTCGCAGATATCCACGAACAGGTCGGGCGAAGTGGATAGATAGAACACGCGCACGTGATCGGGGCATTCGCCCATCAGCTTGGCGAAGTCGTCCCAGCCGGCGTCCTTGCGGGCGTCGAGCGGGCGGTAGTGCACCTGCTGGAGGAAGGCATCGACTCGATCGCCCTGCTTGGCCGCCGCCCCGTTGAGCGCGGCGCGAACCTGGTTGCGGTAGCCGTCGTCATCCAGGCCTTCGCGGGCTACGCCGATGATGCGGCTGCCGGGCTGGATTTGTCCGTCGACGAAGCGGTGGAAGAGGGCAGGGAGCAATTTGCGCACGGCCAGGTCGCCAGTGCCGCCGAAAATCACCAGATCGAACAGCTCGACCGGTAGTGCAGGTGCAGTCACAACTCACCTCTATGGAAAGCGGGCAGCCACCAGGACGCGGCCGCCGGGGAAGCCCGATGGTACCAATGCCGTACCAGGCAATACCAGTCTTTTGTGCAGTGCAATCGTATGCAAATTTTTCCTAAGCCACGCGGGCCTGGGCGGCCGCTTCCTGTTGTGGGAGTGGTTTGTCATTGGTATGGTTTGCAACTATGCAGAATGCCCTGGCCGAGGAATACCGGCGTCTAAGCCGCGATGCCACCACCCACCAGCCGCTGGCCTACCTGCGGTTGCGGCGGGCTATTCGCAACGTGATCCAGCATCGCGACATCGAGCCCGGCCAGACCCTGCCCAGCGAGCGCGATTTGTCGCAAGCCCTGGGCTTGTCGCGGGTGACGGTACGCAAGGCCATTGCGGGCCTGGTGGAAGAAGGCCTGCTTACCCAGCGCCACGGCGCCGGCACCTTCGTGGCCGAGCGCATCATCAAGCCGATGTCGCGCCTGACCAGCTTCACCGAAGACCTGCGCGCGCGCGGCCTGCATCCGCGTTCGGAATTCTTCGAGCGCAGCGTGGGCGAGGTGACGCCGGAAGAATCGATGGCGCTGAATCTTTCGCCCGGTGTGCTGGTGGCACGCCTGCACCGCGTGCGCTACGCGGAAGACGAACCGCTGGCGATCGAGCGCAGCGTGGTGCCGGCCAGCGTGCTGCCGGATCCCCACGAGGTGCATGATTCGCTGTACGAAGCGCTGGAAAAGTACGACTGTCGCCCGGTGCGGGCCTTGCAACGTCTGCGTGCCGTGTTGCTCGGCGCCCGGCAGGCGCGATTGCTGCATGTGAGCGCGGGCAGCGCAGGCCTGCATATCGAGCGTCGTGGCTTCCTCGATGACGGACGTGTGGTGGAGTTCACCACTTCGTGGTATCGCGGGGATATCTACGATTTTGTGGCGGAGCTGCAGACGGATTGAGAGGCGACCCCGTAGGCTGGGATGCTAATGCCAGCTTGCCGGGCCGATCCCGATGCTGGGATTGCCCTCCCGGCCTACGTGCGGGAGGGCGGGTTATTTGTCCTTGGCCGGCTTAGCCGCTACAGTGGCGCCCGTTCCAGGTGTCCTTAAGGCCCAAGCCTGAAGGATGAAACGGGAAGCCGGTACGCTGTTCGCACAGCAAGGCCGGCACTGCCCCCGCAACGGTAAGCGAGCATTTCGAACGATTACACGCCACTGTGCCTAAGGCATGGGAAGGCATCGTTCGACGGCATGCAACGAAGCATGCATTCGCGAGTCCGGAGACCGGCCTGGAACAGGTTCTGGCACTCGCGGTGGGCGAGGCTCGGGGTTCGCGCCGCGGTGCCTTGCGCCTGCCCGCTTTTCCGTGCCCTAGCCCTTCCGGCGCCAGCTCGCTCATGCTTGCGCCGCGCGGGGACGCGCGGCAGGGAAACATCCATCGTGTTGAAGAAATCCGCACTGGCATCCGCCTTGCTGCTCGCTCTGGCCGCACCATCGGTTTACGCCCAATCCACCCATGACCCGGACAGCACGCTGGAGCCGGTGATCGTCACCGCCACGCGCACTGCCATCACGGCCAATGAAGCGCTTTCGTCGGTGAGCGTGATCACGCGTGAGGACATCGAGCGTTTGCAGCCGGTGTCGATAGCCGACCTGCTTACCGGCCTGCCAGGCGTATCGATCGGGCAAAGCGGCGGCATCGGCGCGCAAACAGACTTCTATCTGCGCGGCACCAACGCCACGCACGTGCTGGTACTGATCGACGGCGTGCGCATCGGCTCGGTGAGCATCGGCTTGACCGCGCTGGAGCAGATACCGGTGAGTGTGATCGATCGCATCGAACTCGTGCGCGGGCCGCGCGCCAGCCTGTATGGCTCCGACGCGATCGGCGGCGTACTGCAGATTTTTACCAAGCACGGCCAACCGAACGGCGGTATCTCGCCTTCCGTTAGCGTTACCGGCGGCAGCCATGGGTACGTCAGCGGACAGGCTGGCATCTCCGGCGGCGATGTGCATCTTTGGTACAACGCCAGCCTCGGCGGCACCTACAGCGGCGGCATACCCAATTGCCGCATGGGCTCAGCGGAACTGGGCGTGGCGTGCTTCGTGGACGATCCGCGCAACGACGCCTACCGCAACTGGAACGGCTTCGCCAACTTCGGCTACCGCTGGGACAACGGCACCGAACTGGCCTTCAACTGGCTGCGCAGCAAGAGCAACGCGGAATTTGCCGGCAGTCCGTACAGCGGCAACGACAGCCTTGAGGAACAATACGTTGCCGGCGCGCGCCTGAGCTTTACACCGCTGTCGCCGTGGAAGGTCACGCTCAACGCCGGGCAAAGCCGCGACGACCTCGCCAGCTACTACCAGGGCAGCTACTTCGGCCAGTACTACCCGCGTATGGCCACGGGTTACTTCAATTCGCGCCGCAACCAGGCTTCCTGGCAGAACGACATCACGCTGGCGGCCAACCAGCTGCTCACTGCGGGCGTGGATTATCAGCAGGAGCATGTCGCCAGCGACACCGCCTTCGAGCGCAGCACACGCGCCGATACCGGCACGTTCCTGCAGTACCAGGGCACATTCGGGCGCAACGAGATCCAGCTGGCAGCACGCCACGATCACAACGACCAGTTCGGCAATCACAACACCGGCTCGGCCGCGTGGGGCTATCACTTCGAGCATGGCCTGGTGCTGTCGGCAAGCTACGGCAGCGCCTTCCATGCGCCGACCTTCGATGATTTGTATTTCCCACCCTCCGGTGGCTTTCCCACGGCCAACCCGAACCTGCGGCCGGAAACCTCGCGCAGCGGGGAAATCGGCGTAACCCAGCAGTTGCAGCACTGGAACTGGGGCGTCAACGCCTACCAGACCACCATCAACAACCTGATCGTGCTGGACAGTAACTACGTGCCGCAAAACATGAGCCGAGCACGCATCCGCGGCCTTGAAGGCCAGTTCGGCTTCAACCTGGACGATTGGCGCATGCAGAGCTACTTCACGCTGCTGCAGCCGAAGAACGATGACGGCGGTCCGGACAACGGCAAGTTGCTGCAGCGGCGTGCTCAGCGCACCGCACGCGTCGACCTCGACCGCAAGCTGGGTCAGTTCAATGTAGGGGCCAGTTTCTTCGCTGCCAGCAAGCGTTACGACGACATCGCCAATACGCGTCGCATGGGTGGGTACGCCACCACCGACCTGCGCGCCAGCTATGCGTTTGCACCCGGCTGGCAGCTGGAAGCCAAACTGGCGAACGTGTTCGATCGTAATTATGAGACGGTCTATTACTACAACCAGCTGGGTCGGACCTGGTATCTAAGCTTGCGTTACGCGCCTTGAACTAACGAAGTTCGATCCCTTCCTGCCCGGCGGGAAGGGATCTACGGCACTTGAGTTGATTGGTTCACGGACTTCCACTGACGGAGCCGATCCTCACTCCTGGGCAATCCCCCAGCTCCTCGCGGTCTCATGCGTGCTGGGATTGCGTCCCAGCCTACGGAACTGGCTGTTTCCGACGGGTGTGAGATCCACTCAATTCTTGAAACGGAACTTCCATGCCTTCCGGCATGGCCGGACTTCAGGCACATTTACGCTTCTGGCCTCCAAGGCATAAAGGTGCCCATGAATGCGCCCTTCCTATTGCTTGCGCCACGCCTCGCGCGGAATGACTGCGGCCGTGGCTTGCGCTTGCCTGACGCACGGACGCGGGTGAGCCGATGAATCTTTTCGCGCCCTTCGTCCGCCGACCCATCGGCACCTCGCTGCTGGCCATCGGGCTGATCATCGCCGGGTTCTGCGCCTATCTGATGCTAGGCGTGGCCGCCCTGCCGACGTTCGATTTTCCCGGCGTCTTCGTGGTCGCCTCCGAGCCGGGCGCCAGCCCTGAGACCATGGCCAACACGGTGCTGGCGCCGTTGGAACGCCACCTGGGTCGCATTCCTGGCGTGCAGGAGATCTACGGCAACGCGAACCAAGGCAGCGTCACCGTGATTGTGCGCTTCGACTTTGGCGTGAACGTGGACAAGGCCGCCGAAGACGTGCAGACCGCCCTCAACGCGGCCCAGCCTGACCTGCCGCAACTGCCGAGCCCGCCCGCTTATTTCAAGCGCGATACCTCGCAGATTCCCATCTTGCATTTGGCGCTGACCTCCAGCAGCCTGCCGCCCGATCGCCTGTACGACCTCACCGATACTCTGCTCAGCCCCGTGTTCGCGCAGATCCCGGGCGTGTCGCAGGTGCAGGTATTCGGCGGCACCCCGCACGCCGTGCGCGTGGACATGAATACCTCCGCGATGTCTGCCAGAGGGCTGACCGCCAACGACATCCGCAATGCCCTGATCGCCGCCAACGTGACCTCGCCGCAGGGCACGCTGACCGACGGCAAGACGCAGATGACGGTTACCGCCAACGATGCGCTGCATACGCCGCAGGATTTCGCGCAGCTGGTGATCGCTACGCGCAAGGGCGTACCGGTACACCTGTCGGACGTGGCCAAGGTAAGCAGCGGCGAGCAGGACAAGTACCAGGCGGCCTGGTTCAACGGTACGCGTACGGTGGGCGTGCAGATCAACAAACGGCCGGAAGCCAACGCGGTCACCACCGCCGAGGCGGTGCGCGCCAAGCTGCCGATGTTGAAGCGCTATCTGCCGGCGGACGTGCAGATCACGCCGATCTTCGACTTCACCCAGGCCACCAAGTCCGCCCTGCATGAAGTTGAGGTCGCCCTGCTGATCAGCATCGTGCTGGTGGCGCTGGTGATGCTGGTGTTTCTGCGCCGATTGCGCCCCATGCTGATCGCCGCGCTGAGTGTGCCGCTTTCGCTGGCAGGCGCCTTCGTGGTGATGTGGGCGCTCGGTTACACGCTCAATACGCTTTCGCTGGTGGCGCTGGTGCTGTGCATCGGCTTCGTGGTGGACGATGCGATCGTGGTGATCGAGAACATCGTGCGCCACATGGAGCACGGTGAACCGGCGCTGGACGCATCGTTGCGCGGCGTGCGCGAAATCGGCTTCACGGTGATTTCGATTACGCTGTCGCTGATCGCGGTGTTCGCGCCGCTGTTGTTCGGCGACAACATGCTGATCATCCTGCTGCGCGAGTTCTCGGTCACGTTGACGGCGGCGGTGGTGATCTCGGCGATCGTCTCGCTCACGCTTACGCCAGCCCTGTGCGGCTACTTCCTGAAACCCGAAACGCAATCGGGCACACCGCCTTCGCGCATCGAGCAGGCGCTGCTGCGCTTCGATCGCTGGCTACACAGCCATTACGAACGCGCGCTGGACTGGGCCATGCACCATCGCCGGGTGATGCGCTGGCAGCCGCTTACCTTGCTCATCCTTACCGTGCTGCTGGCCATCGCCGTGGTGAAGACCGCTGGCGGCACCTTCATGCCCGACCAGGATACCGGGCAACTTGCCGTCATGCTCCGCGCCGACGCCAACATTTCGCCCGGCGCGCTGACCGAGCGCGTCGAACAGGCCAACAAGATCCTCAAGGATGACCCCGCCACGCTCGACGTGCTGACCATCCTGGGCGGCGAAAACAACGGTAACGGCGCTGCCGTAGGCAATACCGCCTCGATGTACGCGGACCTCAAACCTCGCGGCGATAGCCCGGGCGAGCGTCGCGACGACATCAAAGAAGTGATCAAACGGCTGCAGAAAAAATTCGAGCCGATCGCGGGCCTCAAGGCGTACTTCAACCCCATCCAGTTTTTCAACGGCGGCGGCGCGGGCGACAATGCAGGCCAGTACGAATTCCAGATCCTCGACACCACCGGCCACCAGGAATTGCAGCCGATCACCTTGAACATGGTGCGCAAGCTGCGCACCATCTCACAGCTGACCGACGTCAGCAGCAATTTCGACCTCACCGGCAAGGAACAGCAGCTCAGGATCGACCGCGAGAAGGCCGGCCGTCTGCACGTCAGTATCGGCGACATCGATGCGGTGTTGACCAACTCGTTCGGACAGAACCAGGTGTCGGTCATCTACTCCGACATCAACCAGTACCGCGTGGTGCTCACTTCGTCCAGCGCGGAAACGATGAGCAGCGAGGCGCTGCTCAACCTTTACGTGCGCAGCACGCAAGGACAGATGATTCCGCTGTCCGCGCTGGCTTCGATCGAGCCGACCATCAGCCCGCTGGGCATTCGGCACCACAATCAACAACAAGTGGCCACCATCAACTACAACCTTGCACCCAAGGTACAGCAGAGCGAGGGCATTGCGCTGATTGAGCAGGCCTCGGTGGCGGTGCACTTGCCACCCGGAGTCAAGCTGGATTTCACCGGTAGCAACCAGCAGCTGCAGGAAGCGAAATCCAACGGCACTATCCTGCTGATTGGCTCCATCCTCGCCATGTACATCGTGCTGGGCATCCTGTACGAGAGCCTGGGCCATCCGTTGACCATTCTTTCCACCCTGCCGGCGGCGGGCATGGGAGCGTTCCTGGCGATGCTGGTTACCCACACGCCACTGTCGCTGATGGTGATCATCGCGGTGCTGATGCTGATCGGTATCGTGAAGAAGAACGCGATCCTGATGGTGGATTTCGCCCTGGTGGCGCAGCGCGAGCACGGCATGTCGCCGCCGGATGCGATTCGCCAGGCCGCCTTGGTGCGTTTCCGTCCCATCACCATGACCACGCTGGTGGCGATGGGTGCCGCGCTACCGCTGGCGATCGGCTTCGGCATCGGCTCGGAAATGCGCCAACCGCTGGGTATCGCGATCGTCGGCGGCCTGCTGGTATCGCAGCTGCTCACTTTGCTGAGCACGCCCGCTATCTATTTGTGGGCGTACGATCACCGGCTGCGCAAAGCAGCGCGCAAGGCACGGCGCGAGGAGAAGCGGCGATTGCGGGAGTTGGGGCGTCAAATTCCGGCCATCGAGGTGGAGTAAGCTTGCCCGGCCGTCATCCCAGCAAAAGCTGGGATGACGAATCGGTAGCATGCCATGCCTTCCGGCACGGCCCGACTTCAAGCACATTTGTACGCATGCGCATCAGCGTATGAAGTAACTATGGATACTTTTCATCAGCGCAACGGCCGTTCAAGCGGTGTGTACACGGCCGTTATGGAAGCGTGGATACAGGCGCCGGCATGAACATCTTCGAGCCGATCATCCGCCGCCCCATCGGCACCTCGCTGCTGGCGATCGGGCTGGTGCTGGCGGGTTTCTGCGCCTACCTGGTGCTGGGCATCGCCGCCTTCCCGTCCCTGCAATTCCCGGCCGTGGCAGTCACTGCCTTGTTACCTGGCGCCAGCGCGCAAACCGTGGCTTCGACCGTGACTGCGCCGCTGGAACGCCAGCTTGCGCGCATCCCCGGCATCCAGCAGATGACGTCCGATTCCAATTCGGGTGGCTCGCTGATCCAGATCCAGTTCGAGATGTCGCGCAGCGCCGACCAGGCCGCGCGCGACGTGCAAGCCGCCATCAACGCGGCAAATCCGGACCTGCCGCCGGAGATGGCGCTGTTTCCGCCGCAGTATTTCAAGGCGGATACCTCGCAGATTCCGGTGCTGCTGATTGCGATGACCTCCACCAGCATGCCACCGGACAAGCTCTACGATCTGGCCGATACGCTGATGCGTCCGGCCGTGGCGCAGATTACCGGCGTGGCGCAGGCGCAGCTGATCGGCGGCTCGCCGCATGCCGTGCGAGTGTCGTTGAATGGCGCGGCGCTGACCGCCAAAGGCCTGACCGCGAATGACGTGGCCAACGCGCTGCGCGCGGCCAACGTCGCCTCGCCGCAAGGCGTGCTCAGCGACGGCATGACACAAATGACGGTGTCCACCAACGATGGCCTGCATACGCCGGCCGACTTCGCCTCGTTGGTCATCGCCCATCAAAAAGGGGTACCGGTGCATCTTGGCGATGTCGCCAAGCTCAGCAACGGCCAGCAGGATGCCACCCAGGCCGCCTGGTTCAACAACCAGCACGCCGCAATCATGCAGGTGATGAAGCGCTCGGAGGCCAATTCGGTGCAGGTGGTGGAGGAAATCCGCGCCACCTTGCCGAAGTTGCAGCGGCTGGTGCCCGCCGACGTGCAGATCACGCCGATCTTCGACCTGACCCAGTCGACCAAATCCGCCTTGCACGAGGTGGAAGTGGCGCTGCTGCTCAGCGTCGTGATGGTGGCGCTGGTGATGCTGCTGTTCCTGCGCCGCCTGCGCCCCACCATCATCGCGATGTTCAGCATTCCGCTGTCGCTGGCCGGCGCGTTCGTGCTGATGTATTCGTTGGGCTTCACGCTCAATATGCTGTCGCTGATTGCACTGGTGCTGTGCATCGGCTTCGTCGTGGACGACGCCATCGTGGTGATCGAGAACATCTTCCGGCACATGGAACAAGGCGCCAAGCCGCTGGACGCGGCGTTGACCGGCGTGCGCGAGATCGGCTTTACGGTGATCTCGATCACCCTGTCGCTGGTGGCGGTGTTCGCGCCGATGGTGTTCGGCAACAACCAGATGGTGATGTTGATGCGCGAGTTCTCGGTCACGCTGATCGCCACCATCGTGATTTCCGCCATCGTGTCGCTCACGCTGACACCTGCGCTGTGCGGCCGCTACCTGGTTGAGGAAACTGGTGCGCGGCCGGCGCCCGGCAAAGTCGAAGTAGCCGTGGAACGCCTGGATCGCTGGCTGCTCAGCATCTACCGGCGCGGCCTGGATTGGGCCATGCAGCATCGGCGCATGATGCGTTGGCAACCGTTGATTCTGCTGGTACTCACGGTCGGCCTGGCGGTGGCGGTGACCAAGACCGCCGGCGGCGCACTGATGCCCGAAGGCGATACCGGCATGCTGCAGGCGGACATGGTGGCGGACGCGAACATTTCCCCCGAGTTGCTCGGCAAGCGCACGCAAGCGGTGGAGGCCGTGATGCTGGCCGACCCGGCCGTGCTCGACGTGGCTTCTTTCCTGGGCGGCAACAACACCAACGGCGCCGTCGGCAACGAAGCCACCTTCTTCATCGACCTCAAGCCGCGCGGTGAGGGCCCGGGGCAGCGGCGAGATCCCGCCGACAAGGTGATCAAGCGGCTCACCGAGCAATACAAGAAGTTGACCGACGTCAATGTCGCCGTCACCAGCCTGGGCTTTTTCACCGACAGCGGCGGCAGCAAGGCGAAAGGCCAATACGCCTTCGCGCTCACCAGCACCACCAGCCAGCCACTGCAGCATCCCACGCTGCGCGTGGCGCAAGCGATGCGCAAAATGAAGCAGTTCAAGGATGTAAGCACCACCTTCGACAGCATCGGCAAACAGCAATTGCTTGAGATCGACCGCAACGCGGCGGCGCGATTGCAAGTGAATATTGGACAGATCGACCAGGCCCTGGCCGATGCATTCGGGCAGACACCGGCTTCAGTGATCTACTCCGACGTCAACCAGTACCAGGTGATCCTCATCGCCGACAACGCCCATTCGCTCAGTCCCAATACGCTACTCAACGTGTATGTGCGCAACGAACAAAACAAGATGGTGCCGCTGTCGGCCCTGGCGCATATCCGTCCGCGCATCGAACCGATCGACGTGCAGCATTACAACCAGCTGGAATCGGCAACGATCAACTACAACCTGGCCGAAGGCCTCAGCCAGACCGATGGCCTGAAGTACATTGACCAGGCCATGTACGCCGCGCAGTTGCCGCCCGGCATAGTCAAGCAATACACCGGCGACAACCAGAAAATGATGGAAGCGGCGACCAATGCGCTGGTCCTGTTCATGGCCGTGATCCTGGCGATGTACATCGTGCTTGGCATTCTCTACGAGAGCCTGATCCACCCACTCACCATTCTTTCTACCTTGCCAGCCGCGGGCATGGGCGCCTTCCTCGCCATGCTGATCACGCATACCCAAGTCAGCACGATGTCGGTGATCGCCGTGCTGATGCTGATCGGCATCGTGAAGAAGAACGCGATCCTGATGGTGGACTTTGCCCTCGTCGCCGAACGCGAAGGCGGCCTCACCCCGCCGGAGGCGATTCGCGAGGCCGCGCTGGTGCGTTTTCGTCCGATCACCATGACTACATTGGTGGCGATGGGTGCGGCCTTGCCGTTGGCGATCGGCTTTGGCATCGGCTCGGAGATGCGCCAGCCGCTGGGTATCGCGATCCTGGGCGGACTGTTCGTGTCGCAGTTACTGACTTTGCTCAGTACCCCGGCCATCTACTTGTGGCAGCACGACCGGCGTGTGCGCAAGGCCGTACGCAAGGCACGGCGCGAAGAGAAGCGCAGGTCGCGGCAATTGGGTAAGCCGATGGCCGTTCCCGAAGTGGAGCGGGTTGGGTAGGCTGGGATGTAATCCCAGCATTGCCATACGTGCAGCATCCTCGATGCTGGGATTGTCATCCCAGCCTACCGATTCACGCATCAAGTTCCTGACAGGGAGAATCGCCTCATATGCACAAGCCGAAATCAGCCGTTGCCGTCCGCGCATGGGTATTCATGCTGCTGTTGTTCACCTGCCTGGGCGTCTCCGCCGCGGGTCAACCGGGACGGTTCGGGATCGGATTCAAGGTCGAGACCGAGGGTTTCATGCTGAATCCGAAACTGAAGAGCGTCGTGGTGAGCTATCTTCAGCCCGGACTGCCGGCCGACAAGGCAGGCATCAAGGTGGGCGACGAAATCATCGAGGCCGATGGCAAGACCATTGCCGGAGCAAGCGCGTTCGGCATGCGATCCGTCATGGACAAGGATGCAGGTCAATCGTTGACATTGAAACTCAAGCATCCGACTGGCGATACCTACACCGTGAGCATGGTGGCGGTAGCCAAGAACTGATAGGCGGACAACAAACCGGGCTGATTGCCAGCCCGGTTTGCAGCGTGATCACGCCAGCGATCAATGCAGATCGTTGATCGCCGGATCGCGTTCCACCTTGAACACTTGTGCCGGCGGCGTGGCCGACTTCATCAGCTTCAGATGCAGTCTTCCCGCCTTCTCGCAGGCGTTGCCGCCATCGACAAAGACGCCACCCTGGTTGCATTTCCACTCGTAGAAATTGGCAATGCCCTGAGACAGCTGCAGGCTGTAGTCGGTGCTGAGCGCCTCGCGATTGAACGGTACGCCCGCATCTATGTTCTGGAACCAACGCATCCATTCCTTTGAGCCTGGATCTGGAATCTTGGCGGGCGGCGGCAGGAAGGTGGGGTTCAACACCGCGAGCTGCGGGCTTTCAGCGGTCATGTGACAGCTCATGCAGGCACTCATCGGGTTATCCACCGGACCGTTGAGGCGTCCATTCCAGCCCAGGTGCGTGGGCGGCAGTTCGGGCTTGGCATTGATCGCCGATTCCAGGATCGTCGGGTTGATCTTGGTAACGGTGGGCTGCTTGTTGGTGTAGTCGTTCTTGGTGTTTTCCGGATCGTTGCCCCACATCACGCCCACCGGCACCAGGTTGTCCCAGCCAGGCTTGCCGGTGATCGCACCGTTGTACTGGAACGTACCGAAGATCCAGCCGGTACCTTTTACACGGCTATCGCGTACGGCGAAATCCATCTGGATCAAGGCGACGTTCTTGATCTGGCGATTGGCCGAAGCGAAGGAATCGGTCACATAGGCCTGCCACAGCACCGGGTTGGCCAGGAACGGCACCGTCTTCACGTCAATGTCGGCAAACAGGGCTTTGCACACGACCGTGCCGTCATGGAAGCTGTTGGGCTGGGAGGTCACGCTGGGATCAGGGTCCTGTGGATTCTTCCAGACCTGGCCGATCGTATAGCCACCGATGTCGTTGTAGATGCCGACGGCATAGGTCGTGCCCGAGGCGGTTTGCGTGGACGCAAGCTGCAGAGGCTGGATCGGTGCTTCCTTGGTGAGCCCATGGATGCCCTCACGCCCGGCCGGCCCGTAGTGCTGCCATGGGATGTGATACCAGTGCCGGAGCTTGTTCTTCTGCACGTCCCAGTTGGTTTCGACATTGCCTTCCAGGCAGTATTTTTTTACCGCATCCACGTACGGCCGCCATTGCTCGAAATCGTTGGTGAACTTGGCGGGCAGCAGCTTGAAGAACTCCGGCACCGCCCCCTTCGGCAAGCTTGCCGGATAATTCTGGCTCAGCTGAAACAGCGGTCCTGAGTACTGATTCGCCGGTGGCTTATAGCCGAAATCCGGAAACGTACCTGCGTTGGCGCTAGCAGTGATCATCACCAGTGCCGCCACGGCACCGGCTTTCACGCCTTTCATGAAAAGCATGCGTTGTTTCCCCTCTGTTGATCCATCCTCACGCAGGTGTTGCGCCTGCGCACTTTTGTCCGGTTGACGCCGGCCCGGACGGCCTTCCACGGCCCATCGCGCGGTAACTTGAAACCGGTAATGTGATGGAAACGTGAAGGCGGACCCGTAGGCTGGGATGACAATCCCAGCATGACTGGCATGGCGATGCTGGGATTGTCATCCCAGCCTACTTCAGTCAGCGGGGCCCGTGCAGGCCGCGAAACGCTCGCCGTCCATCTCCAGCATCGGCTGGCCATCCATCGTCAGCTTGCCGGCGTAGTGCTGGGCTGAATCCAGTTGTATGTGCGCGCTTCCTTTATGCGCATCGCAGTTGAGCTGCCACGCCAGCGCCGTGCTGGTGCGATGTTCGCCACTGCGTTGGCAGTGCTCATCCGGTTCCGCCGTATCGGCAAACGTGGTCCATGGGTCCGCGCCATCGTAGAAGCATTTCCACTTCACCTGCTGCTTTCCATCCTTGAGCGTGTGCAGGGTGATCTTCCACAGGCCGGGCATGGCCTGGAAGTCGGCGGGGTCGGCATGCGCGCTGGTGGCGACGGCGCCGGATGCGCCGATCAGCATCAGGGCGGCGATGGGGTTGGACCAGCGGCTCAGATAACCGGTAGAACGGGCTAGCAGGCTCATCGTTCAAATCGCGGGTGGCGGAAGCCTCTATTTTTATAGGTGTTTTGTTACAGCTTGCGGACGCTCGCTACGCTCGCATTACCCCACCCTGACCCTCCCCTGCAAGCAGGGGAGGGAACTGTAGGGCTTGCTCAGTTTTGCGCGTTGTCGTCGCCGTCTTCGCCCCAATGGCGATGGAAGCGGAACATTTCCATCAGGTCGCCGATGGCCGGTGCATTGACCGGTACGTAGGGGTTGTTCGGCATGGCGATCGGGTTCGGCAGGTTGTCGCGGCTGCGGCGGGAGATGGTTTCGTCCAGGTCCCAGTTCGCTTCCACGAATTTGTCGAACGACACGTGATCGTAGTAGGTGTGCACCACGCGGCCACCCTTGGAGTACTTCGACACCACCAGCAGCGGAATGCGCGTGCCATCGCCGAAGAAGTCGACCGGCTGCACGTAGCCGGAGTCGTAGTAGCCACCGCCTTCATCGAAGGTGATCATCACCGCGGTGTTGTCCCACAGCTTCGGGTTGGCCTTGACCATGTCGATGATCTTCTTCGCATAGCCTTCGAACAGTTCCAGCTTGGACGAGGCCGGATGGCCGTCCAGCAGTCCGTCCGGCTTGGCGATGGAAACCGCCGGCAGGGTGTCGTTCTGGATGTCGCTGTAAAGGTTGTTGAGGTCCTGGTTGTGCGCACGCAGAGCCGGATTGGTCATGACTTGCGTGGAGTACAGGAAGGGATCGCAGATGTTGCAGAAGGTGCCGGCTTCGCCGTCTTCCTTGCCGGCATCCCAGCCTTCACCGTAGTACTTCCAGCTCACGTGATGGCGCGACAGCAGCAAGGCGAGGTTTTGCTGGCGGGTCGGCGGAATGGTGAACTGTTGCGGGCCCAGCGGCGCCGGCGTGCCATCGCCCAGGTAGCCGGGGTTGTAGTTGTTCACCAGGTAGTACGCGCCCTTCTTGCAGTCGCCGTGGCGGAAAGCGTGATACGGCAGGCTCTTCAGGTATTTGCGTACAGCGGCTACGCCAGGCTGGCTGTCGTCGGCGCAATTCACGTAGGAACCGCCGCTGTAGCCGTCCTGCACCCACCAGTTGTTGGTACCCGCTTGCGAATTCGGGTTTTCCACCTGGTTGGCCGGCGGCATGGCCGGTTCGCCGTTGGCGTCGGCGTAATAGATCAGGTCACCGAAGCCCAGCATGATGTGGTTGGCGCCGGTGCCACCCATCACCGACTGGTGAAAGTTGTCGCTGAGCGCGTATTGCTCGGCCAGTTGCTTGAAGTACGGTGCATCGCCCTGGGCGATGTTGAGGAACTGCATGGCGGTGGAACCTTCATGCGTGCTCTGCTCGGTAAAATTGACCGGCTGGGCCTTGCCGTTGGTGCCGGCGCCCAGGGTCACTTCCACCCACGGGAACAGGTCGGCGCGGCAACCGCTGGGGTTTTTCCAGGTCGCGTGGCTCGCAGCGCAATCCAGCTGCTGCCACATCTGGAAGAAGCGATGCACCGGGCTGCTGGCGTAGTCGTTGTAGCTGATCGAGGCATGCATATCGACCGGCGCATTCGGCAGCGTGGCCGGGAAGCGCGTGTCGACCACGCCATTGGGCAGGCCTGTGCCGCCTTCGGCAAGATAGGGGTAATAGGTCGTCGGCAGGCCTGGTTCAAGCGCTTCGGCTTGGGCAGCGGAAGAAAGATACGCCTGGGTGGGCGCGCTGCCGGTGTTGATCGGCGGCAGATTGGTGTAAGCACTGGTGCGCTTGGGCGCCAGCTCAAAGTCGCCGCTCTGGGTAGCCTGCCATTGCTTGGCCAGGTCTACGTTCGGACCAGGCGTGCCGTCAGCATTGACGATGCCCTTTGACAGCAGGTTGTCGACGGTTTGCCCCTTCGGGGGGGTGTAGGTGCCGTACACGTGATCGAAGGTGCGGTTTTCGCCGATCAACAGGATCACGTGCTTGATCGGGGTGCGGGTGCGGTTGCTCGCATCCCGTTCCGAATCCGGGCTGTACAGCGTAACGGTGCCGCCAGGCTGGCCGCTTACAGGTCGGGTGGCAGTGGTGGGTACGCTGGCGCGGAATTTTGCGTCGTTGGATGCGTCATTGTTCTGGGCGTTCGCCACACCTACGAGACTGGTGATGAGCGCGCCGAGTACAAAAGGTTTCAACCGGGTACGGCCAAACTTGGTGGGCATAACTGGTGTCTCCTGCCGGCCTGTGGCGCAAGCCGGCGCGAATAATCCCCCTGATTACGGTCTGCGTTGTGCAAGGCCTTCACAGACCGGCGGAGAGTCTGCGCCGCGTACATGACGCGACGTTGGCAGCAACGCGACACTGCGTCATGGCGTGATGACAATGCCAAGACAAACGTGACTGGATGCACGCCGGATTGACGCGATATTTACGAATGCGCCGGCAACAACTCGTAGGGCCGCATCATTTCGTTGTCCTCGTGTTCGAGGAAATGGCAATGCCAGACATAGCGGCCCGGCTCGCCTTCGAAACGCATGGCGATGCGGGTGACCATGCCGGGGTCGGCCCGCACGGTGTCTTTCCAGCCAAGTTCCTGCGGTTCCGGCGGCAGCGGCGGCCCGGTGAACACCAGCTTGCGATGCGCATTCCAGGCAAACAGGTCGAATGGCCGGCGATCGACGACCTGGAAACGCACCAGGTGCAAATGGATCGGATGCGCATCGCCGGTGAGATTGACGAAGCTCCAGGTCTCGACGCTGTTCTGGCGCGGGTTCTCGGTGATGGGATCGGACCAGCGCTTGCCATCGAGCAGCATGGTCATGGCGTTGCCGTTGGCATCGTCGGTTTCGTTGAGCGTGAGGATGCGATTGCGCGCTGCATTGGCCGGATCGATGCGTGGAATCGGGCGCAGCGTGGCAGGCAAGGCGGATGTATCGCGATGGCCGTTATCGCGTACGCGAAACTCCAGAATACCTTGCGACTCATCGCGCAATTGCAGCGACTTGCCGGCGAAGCTGGCGAAATCGATCACCACCTCGGCGCGTTCGGCCGGATACAGCTCGATCCGTGCCCGCTCCAGCGCTGCCGCCAGCAACCCCTGGTCGCTGGCGATTTGTTGCATGGCCTGATCGTGCGATAGGGAAAGATCGAAGAAGCGCGTGTTGGCGACGTTGATCAAGCGCAACCGATAGCGTCGCGGCTCGACTTCCAGATACGGAAAGATCTTGCCGTTGCACAAGACGAGATTGCCATTGCATTGCATGACCCACGGCGCGTCGGGATCATCTGAAACGGGGTAGTAGAGCTGGCCATCTTGGGCAACGAGCCGGTCGCATAGCATCAGGGGAATGTCGTATTCGCCCGTGGGCAGGTTGAGCGCCTGCTCTTGCGCATCACGCACGATGTACGCACCGAACAGGCCGGCATAGACATTGAGCCGCGTAATGCCCATCGCGTGGTCGTGGTACCACAACGTGGCCGCATCCTGGCCATTGGCATAGCGATACAGCGTCGAGTGTCCCGGCGCATACCAGTCTTCTGGGAAGCCATCCGCTTCGGCTGACACACGCGCACCGTGCACGTGCGTTACTGCGCGCACTTCGGGATGGTCTTTCTCCGCGCCATGCAGAGTGTGATCGATGGGAAGGAAATGCTTCGTCGGCAGCGCATTCGTCCATTCCACCAGCAGCGGCTCGCCACGTCTTGCCACGATCGTTGGGCCGGGAAATTGACCTGCGTAGCCCCACAGCGGCGTGGCGGGAATGTCGCGGTGCAGCTGCACTTTGCACGCGCGCATGGCTATTCGATAGCAGGGCAGGGTGTGGCCGGGATTCGTAGGATCGGCGCGCTGTTCCGCCACGCTTGCCAAGGATGGAATAGGCAACGGATCGACGAATCGCGCCAACGAAGTCGGATTGATCAACGGCACCTTGGGCGCCGCCAAAGTCGCTGCGCTGGTGCGGGCGGGCATCGCCATCGGCATGGTGGAAGCGCTTGCCGTGCGCCATGCGTCGCCCAGCGCATAAGCGCCGACGAATACGCCGGCGCCACGCAGAAAATCGCGCCGTGTGACCGTCATGCTTGGCTCACGGAGTGGCGGTGCGGATCGAGTCTGGACAAGGCCATTCGAACGACACTACGGGCGACGCATGACAGAAACATGGCAAAGGACCGTAGCGTGTTGGCTTGGGTTTATGCCATAAAACGCGGATCGTTTACGAATATGCATCCATGACCAGCATCACCCCGCCTTATCAAGTTCAATGGGTCTTCGGGCATCTGACCGAGGCCCTGCGCCGCCAGATCGTTGCCTTCTGGCTGCAGGAGGGCGCATTGCCCAACCCCGATGAGGCCTGGCGTCGCTCCTTTGAGGTGGCGTGCGTGCTGCAAGCGAAGGAAACCGGAGAGATCGCCGGTATCTGCACCGTGGCGATCGCGCTGGACGACCAAGCGCGATCGTATGGCTTCGTACGCATCTTCGTCCGTCCAAGAGACCGGCGCATGGGGCTGAACGTACAACTGATGGAGAGGATGATTGCCGGCTTTATGGCGTTTGCGCGAGAGCCGGGCGCTCCACAGCGCCTGCTGGCGACGGTCGAGAATCGCAAGCTGGAACGCCGCGGGGCTCAGCGAATTCTCACGCAGCTGGGGTTCGCGCATGTCGGCGTTGCGCCGAATGGCGAATGGATCATGCAGCGAACACTTGTGGCGTAACGCCTAGTGCGACGCAGAACCCCTCTGTCGAAGGGAGAGGGGTTCTGCACGCGACATCAGAACTTCTTGCTGAAGCCCACGCTCAGTGCGTTGTCGTTCAGATGGCTGGAGAACTGACCCTGGTAGTCCAAATACAGGCTCCACGATGCACCCGCTTGCGCCGTAATGCGCGCACCCATCGTTGCCGTGCCGCGTCCGGTCGTGTCGCCCGGCAGCATGAACTCGGTGCCGTCCTGGCTGGCGACCCGCACCACCGGCGTATTGCTGTTATGCGTGTCATAGCGATAGCCGACTTCGAACTGCGGCACGTAACTGATGCCCCGGGCCATGAACGTCCGCGAGAACAGCACGCGCGCATAGGGCTGCAAGGTGTTGTAAGCACTATGTGAGCCCTGCACCGCGAAGGCCGGCGCTAGCGGATTGCCGCCAGGCACGGTTTCGCTGAAGGCATCCAGCGTCTGGTGCTGGTACAGCGCCCCTACTGCCGGAGTGATCCGCCATTGCGCAGCGGCGAGTGGCCAGGCGGCCTGCAGTGCCGCGGATGTAGTGCTGCCATCAGGATTGGCTACGCCATGACCAATACCGGTTTGGCGGTACACTCGGTAGCTGCTATGCGTTTGGTCGAGCACACCTGACAACATCACTGGACCTGCGTTGGCGTAGGCATACACGCCACCGTGCACGGTATCGATGCTGCCGTTGCCGCCGTTGTGGTCATTGCCGTTGATCCGATCAAAGCCGGCTTCTACGCCCACATGTACGGTATCGCCTACTGCGTGGTCGAAACCGCCTTGCAGTCCGAACGCCGTGCTGTTCAGACCATTGCTGCCGGTCAGCTCATCGCTGCTGCCGCTGTACTGCACCCACAGGTCGCTGTTGCACGAGGAGGCGACGGTGTTGGCGTGCGCCGTATCGTTGCCATTGCATGCTGTATCACCGTTACGCAGCGTGGCACCGAGCACCGTGGAAAGCGACTGCTGCCCCACCAAATTCTCGCTGCGCATCAGGTTGGCATACAGGCGGCCATCCAGCGGCGCTACGACCGTTTTGGCCGGGGCTGGCGTTGGTACGGGACTTGGGGTCGGGGTCGGCGCTGGGGCGGGGGCGGGTGCAGGCGCTGGTGCAGGGGCCGGGGTTGGCGTCGGTGCTGGGGTCCCCGCCAACACAAGGTCCGCCTGGGTCGCGGTGTACGTCACCTTCGGATTCAGCGCGGTCGGTACCGCTCCGCTCGCGGTCGTGTTGGCAAATTGCCCGCTCAGGACGTTGGCCTGCACCAAGGTGTAGGTAGTGGCAGTGTAGGTGCCCGGTGCATAGATCAAGGCGAGCGTGCCGGCCAGGCTGGCGTTGCCGTTCACCAGCAGCTCCGAAGCTTGCGTCGGCGTCACATCGATCTGCAGCGTGGCATCGGCGTTCTGCGTGTAGTTGCCGTTGATTGTCAGCACACCCACCGAACCACCAGGCCACACCGTGCCGTCGCTGGTGACGTTGCCATTGATGCTGCCATGACCACGCAGCGTTCCGCTGGTATCGACTGTTACGTTGTTCTGGATGGATGCGTTGCTGTGCGAGCTGTCGCCCACTTCCAACGTGCCCGCCTGTACCGTAGTACCGCCGGTGTAGGTATTCACGCCATCGAGGATCAGCGTACCGCTGCCGATCTGCGCCACGCTGCCGCTGCCGCTGATCACGGCGTTATAAGTGACAGCGTCGGTGCGGGCGAAGGCCATGGCGCCGTTGTTTGTCACGTTGCCCGTCAGCATGCCGCTGGTGTTGTTGTTGGCGACTTGCAACATGCCGCCATTGACCGTAGTGGCACCGGTATAGGTGTTGTTGCCGGTCAGGGTCAGCGTGCCGGCACCGCTCTTGGTCAATGAGCCGTTGCCGCTGATCACACCGTTGTACGTAGCATTGGTGGCTTGATCGAAGGTGAGGCTGGCGCTGCCGCCGCCGATCGGCGCGAATGTGACATTGCCCACGATGCTGATGTTGTCGCCGATCAGCGAGCCGTTGGCGATCGTCCATCTCTGGCCGGCACTGCCCGAGCCGATCAGGGTCAAGCTGCCGCTGCCGGTCTTGGTCAGCGAGCCATTGCCACTCATCAGGGCGGTGTACGTGCCATCGGTGGTCTGATTGAAGATGACGTTTGCGCTACCGCCACTGACTGGCGCGAACGTGATGTTGCCTACGATATTGTTGGTGTTGCCGGCCAGCGTACCGTTGGCGATCGTCCACGACTGGCCGATGCTGCCGGTCCCGGTCAAGGTCAACGTGCCGCTGCCGGACTTGGTCAGCGAACCGACGCCGCTGGTTGTGCCGCCGTATACGCCGTCGGTGGCCTGATTGAAAGTAACGTTCACGACGCCGCCAGTGACCGGCAGGAAGGCAACATCGCCCACAATGCTGGTGCTGTTGCCGATCAGCGTACCGTTGGCGATTGTCCACGCCTGGCTGGCGTTGCCTGAGCCGGTCAAGGTCAAGCTGCCGCTGCCGGTCTTGGTCACAACGCCCATACCGCTGATTGCACCAGCATACGCACCATCGGTGGCCTGATCGAAGGTAAGGGTGCTTCCGCCGCTGAGGCTGACGTTGCCCACAATGTTGCTGCTGTTGCCGACCAGCGCGCCGTTGGTGATCGTCCACGACTGATCGGAGGTGCCCGTGCCGGTCAAGGTCAACGTGGCGGTACCGGTCTTGGTCAGCGTGCCGATGCCGCTGATCGCTCCGCCATACACGCCGTCGGCGGACTGATTGAAGCTAAGGTTTGCGCTACCGCCGCTGACCGGGGCGAAGGCGACGTTACCCACGATGCTGGTGCTGGTGCCGGTCAGCGTGCCTTGGGTAATCGTCCAAGTCTGGCCGGCGCTGCCGGTGCCGGTCAGCGTCCAGGTGCTGGTACCGGATTTGCTGAAGTGGCTGAAGCCCTGGTAGGCCGTGCCGCCGCCCACCGCGCCCACGCTGCCAAGGTCGAAGCTGGCGTTGGTGCTACCGCCGAGGTCAAGGGTATCGCTCCCGTTGGTGTTGCCACTGGTGCTGACCACGTGACCGGTGAAGCTGTCGCCAGACTCGATCACCAGCGTGTTGCCGCCGTTGCTGAAGTCCACCGCATCCGCCTGCGTGCTGCCGACGCCCAGGCCGCCGGCGATGGTGCCGGCATTGGTAACCGTGGCGCCGCCGGTGGCGACAACACCCACACCGCCCGCTCCGCCGACACCATCAGTACCAGCGGTATCGCCGGTGGTCGTCGCTCCCTTGACACCCGCTGCGCCGAAGCTGCCGCCGGTGATCGTGCCGGTATTGGTCAGCGTGAAGCCCGCACCGCTGACGCCGGCGCCGCCCGTGCCACCATTGCCGCCGTTACCTGCCGTGCCGGCGAGAGCTGGATTGGGGCTACTCGCCGCGTAAGTGGCATTGTAAGTCGCGCCACCGCTGCCGCCGGCGCCACCCACGCCACCGGTGATGGTGGCTACATTGGTCAAGGTGAAGCCGGTGCCGCTCACGCCCGCACCACCGGCGCCGCCGGTGCCACCGTTGCCCGACCTGCCAGTGGTACCACCACCCTTGCCCTTCAGGTTCCCAGGCGTGCCGTAACTGCCGCTGCCACCGGCACCGCCCGCACCACCAACAATGGCCTGATGGTTGGTCAGCGTGAAGCCCGCGCCGGTCGCGCCCGCACCGCCGTTGCCACCCTGGCCGCCGTTACCGGCGGCACCGCTAGCACTGTTGGTGATGGTGTTGGAGGTTCCTCCGAAGCCGCCATAGCCGCCTGTCCCACCTATGCCGCCAACACCGCCGTCCAATGTACCGTTGTTCGTCGCGGTGAAGTCCGTGCCGCCAAGGCCTGCTCCACCTGCGCCACCAAGACCGCCCGTGGCGCCGGGAGCGCTGCTGCCGGCAGCAGCCGTCTTCGCATTGCCACCATTGCCACCCAGGCCACCCATACCGCCGTAGCCACCGGCACCACCTGTGACCTGACCGGAATTGTTGAGAGTGAACTGGGCGCCATAGACACCCGTGCCGCCCGTGCCACCCACACCGCCGATACCACCGGCCCCGCCAGCACCGCCCGCGGGGGTGCCTATGGAATTGCCGCCCCAACCGCCGCTAGCGCCGATCGCACCTCGGCCGCCAATACCGCCCACGATGGAACCCGAGGTGGTGTTCACCAGCGTGCTTGGGCCCGTGGCGCTGATACCCGCACCACCCTGGCCACCCATGCCACCGGTGCCGCCAGCACCTCCTGCGCCTACCGCCGAGGTGGTAGGCGCAGGGGTGACCGTCGAGGAGTAGTACCCGAAACCGCCCGTGCCGCCAGCGCCACCCACCCCACCAACGCCGCCGTTGCCACCGGCAATGCCGCTGGAGTTGTTTAGCGAGATCGCCGACCCGCTGACACCCGCACCACCACTACCGCCGATGCCACCCATACCGCCCGCCTGGCCTGAGGTGGCTGGCGAGGACCCGCCACTGCCATTCGTGCCGAGGCTGCCGACTCCGCCCAAACCGCCCCCGCCTCCCATGCCGCCGGTGATTGTCCCGGCAGTGACGTGCGCCTGGGTGATAAGCGTAAAGCCGGTGCCCGTCACCGCCACGCTGCCGGTGCTGCCGACCCCGCCAGCACCGCTTGGAGTGGTGCTGGTCCCGCGGCTGCCCGTGAGTCCGTTATTGCCGTTGGCGGCTGTCAGCCAGACCGGCACGCCACCTTTTCCGACTAAAAGTGTCGTGCTCGACGCCAGGGTGAAGCCGCCACTGAATCGGCTGCCAAGACTCGCCAGATCGAGTTCACCGCCCTGCACCGACCACGCCGCTGCCAGGTTGGCCGCACCCGTCAAGGTCCAGGTACTGCTGCCGGTCTTCTCGTAGTTGGCAAAGCCCTGGTATTGCAGGCCACTGCCGGTGTCGCCGAGCGAACCGCTGAGCGTGGCATTGGTGCTGCCGCCCAGGTCTAGGGTGTCACCGCCGTTGGTCGTGCCACTGGTGCTGCGCACCGTGCCGTTGATGGTCGAGCCGGCCTCAAGCACCAGCAAGTTGCCGCCGCCAAGCAAGTCGATGGCATCCGTCCGCTGGCCCGTGGCACTCAAGCCACCTTCGATGGTACCGCTGTTGGTGATGGTCGCGTTGCCGGTCGATACGACGCCAACGCCACCTTGGCCTCCCTGGCCGGCGATGCCTGGCTGCCCCGGAGCCCCGGCCGCGCCACTAAAAGAAAAGCCGCCGCCGGGCCCGGCGACACCAGCCGCGCCGCCCGTGCCGCCGGCGCCGCCGCTAATCACACCACTATTGGTCAGCGTGAAGGCCGAGCCGATGACAGCTACGCCACCTGCGCCGCCGGTGCCGCCGACCCCTCCGTTACCGCCGGTGCCGCCGTTGGCGTATTTGCCAGTCCCACCGGTGCCGCCGGTGCCGCCCGCACCACCGGTTCCTCCTGCACCACCCACGATCACGCCTGCATTGTTCAACTTGAAGCCCGTGCCATAGACACCGGCGTTGCCATTCCCGCCAGCCGCTCCTGCACCCCCCGTACCGCCTGGTCCACCGGGGCCACGATTGGGGAAGGGGCTAAAACCACTCGCGCCAACCCCCCCAGCACCACCGACACCACCTTGGCCACCTGTAATGATGGCGCTGTTGGTCACGCTAAAGCCTTGCCCGGTGAGACCAACGAATCCGACACCACCCGACGTTCCGGGCGCACCAGTCGTCCCTGCGGTCCCCGCGGTTCCCGTGGCGCCGGAAAGCCCCGTGCCCGGACTGCTCAGCGAGACCGCTGTGCCATTCAGCGTCACGGACGAAGAAGGCGCCAGGAGCATGCCTGCGGACAATTGGTTCGCCGTGTTGGCGAAGGTCACCACGCCGGTACCTCGGATGGCCACTAGCGCCGTACTGGTGATGGCAGCATTGATGCTTACGTCGCCGCTGCTTTCGATGGTGGGAACCCCTGTGAGGGTCGGCAGCGTGCCGCTGACGGTGATGCTGTTGCTGCCTGACGGCAAGGTGATGTCGATGATGCTGCCGGGCGTGGCGTTACTCTGGACGATGGCCCAGCTCAAGGTACCGACCGTGCTGCCGGTGCCGTCATCCGTGGTTTGCGTGACGACGTATTGCGTCGGTGGTGCCACGGTCGCGAAGGCATTCGAAGATGCGAGCAGCAGCATCGGTGCGAATAGGCCGAGCAGCGCGCGCGTCAGCAGGCGCACGGTCAACTCGGGTGCGCGGTCAGCCGCGTCGGCGCAGGCGCCGCCATGCGGTGCACTGGCGAATTCCGACGCCACCTGCATGACACCCAAGGCACGATTGAAAACCAGTCGATAGATGCGATTCACGGCAAAAGCTCCCTGTTAGACCTGCGAGTTGTTGATCAGCGATCGCCAAGCGCACGCGGCAGCTGGCGAGGCGGTTGTTCGATTCAAAAAGACGAGCGGACAGCGCGCTCAAACCACCAGGACACCGCGCGGATTCAGCGCCGGATCCAGCCAGAACATGTCGTTCTCGAAGCGGTGGAATACGTCCGGCGGCAACACGCTGGTGCGCTCACGCGCTTCGACTTTCCTGCGCACGGTATGCAGGCCCGGTGTGCCGGCACGCAGATCGAATTCATCGGCCTGGTAACTGATGTTGTCGACGTCGTGGGCGTGGGGCTTCTCGCCGATGAAGTTATAGACGGCGGCGATCGCGCGCGCCGGGTTGCTCACCAGCGTTTCGTAGCGCAGCAGCATCAGGTTGGCGGTGTCGTCGCCGTAGAACGCTTCTTTCAGCGCGTTGTAGGCATAACCGACCAGGCCTTCGCCGTTGGCCAAGCCCTCGGCGCGCGAGTACACAGTGCCGCCGGATTGATAGTTGAAGATGGAGGAGGGCCGGAAGGCGTTTTTGCGCACCAGCTGCTCGACGCTGTCGATGATCCACGACACGTGCCGCACGCAAGCGATCACCTTGCCTTGCGGGAACAGTGTCTTCAGCTGAGGCAACTTGTTGCACCAGGCGCGATTGGTATCGAACACGACCTCGGCGCCGTATTCGGGCCCGTAGTAAGCGTCGAACAGGCTCCGCAACATGCGTTGACGCTGCGCGTCGCTGATGAAGACCGAATACTCGTTGCGGTCGCTGAGTTCGCCCAGGAGGGTGTTGAAGGCCCCGCCCAGCGGACCGCTCATGCCCGCCTGAAAGCGCGGGTTCTGGCTCAAAAGAGCCGCAAGCAAGGTCGACCCGGACCTTGGCAGGCCCGAGATGAAATGAACCCGGCGTTCCATCGGTTGTCCCCTGTAGCTTCGCGCACGCTCCATCCACGGCGCGGCGCGTCGTTCAATTACGTGATGCGATTCTCATTGTGAGAAGGCGCGCAAATGCTAGGGGCCAGAGAACGGGAGGGACATGTCTGTGCGTTCCAGATTCGGTACGCACGTGCAGGAAGCCGGCGCCGACTCAAGCAACCTCGGTGAGGCTGTGCGCCCAGCGGCGTACCATCAGCTCCACGGTGGGGTTCTTCGCGCCGTGGATGCTGGCGGCGCGATAGGCGCCCGGTGTGATGCCGAAGGCTTGCTTGAACAGGCGGCTGGCGTGGCTTTCACCGGAAAACCCCAGCCTAGGCGCCAGCTCAGCCAGCGCCACATGGTCGAACGCGCGGTCATCCAGCCATTCGCGCAAGCGCTGCAGTCGGCACTTCTGGATAAAGCGGGCCACGCCGCCAAAATTCTCGAACTGGCGGTACAGGGCCGTGCGTGACATGCCGGTGACGTTGACGATGTCCTGCACGGAAAAGTCGGACGCTTCGAGCCTGGACTCGATCAGCCGCCGCACAGTGTCCAGGCGCACATGTTCAAGCCGGTAGAACTCCGCGGAGGCACCTGCGCCGGCAGGATTGATCGCCACCGCCAGCAGGTCGATCAAGGTGCGTGTGATCGTCGCGTGCGCGCCCGCCGGCAATTGCGGCACCTGCTCCACCAGCGTGCACAACATGGCGCCGAGCAGCGCCCCCTCCCGTGCACCAATGCGCCGCCCGTGTAGATGCTCCAGGCTTCCCGCTGCCGCGCGCATGCTGGCACGTCCCAGGTTCAGCGTGATCAGGCGGACGCCGGCGGACGCGCTTTCCATCGGTTCGCGGGTGTCGAGCAGCAGGCTTTCGCCGGCTGTAACGACCACTGGTTTTCCGTAGGGTCCGCTGGACAATTGGCCACTGACCACATGATGCAGTACGAAGTGATCGAATCCATCGTTGGCCACGCGTTCGGCGCGCCGATGGCTGACGCCCCCGTAGGTCCGCGAGAACAACATCATCCGATGCAATTTCCAACTACGCGAACGCGCGTAAAAGGGCGCACCCGTGCGCTCTACATCTGTACCGCTCGCATACAAGTCGCGATATCGCACGAACGCCTCATCGCTCGCATAGGCGTCGCTGTCGAACTCGAAGATTTCTTTCATCCCGCTGCCTCTTCCACTGCAGGCCGTGGCCGGCCCGCGCGTGCGAGCAGGGCCGCTGCAACGCCCATGGCCGCGGCCAACATGCATACTCGGCTAAGCGCCAGAGACAGCGCATGAGCGCCGGTCCCCATACCATCGCTCACCGTCCCCGCCAGCCATGGCCCCAACCCTTCGCTGATCAGCACAATGAACACCAGAAATACGCGCAGGCCCGCATCACGCAGCGAGGGGTCGAGCATCGACGGCCATCCGTACAACACGGCGACTGCCGCAGCGCCGGTAAGCACTGCAGCCAGTGTCAGCAGCACGCACGCCACCATCGGCGACCCGGCCCAAGGCATCGCCCCCAACGCCGGAGCGGCAAGCAACAGGGCTGCTGTAAGGATGGCCATGGGCGAGCGGAACTTGTCGACCAGGATGCCGGCAATGAAGTCGCCCAATGGCGATGCGATCAGCATGGCGGCACCGAACACGAGCGCGGCGGTGGCGGGCGCAAAGCCCTGCTCGCGATGCAAGACGGATGGCGCCCATGCACCAAGGGCGCGCGCCACCAGCAAGGCGGCCGCTGCGCTGCAAAGATAAGCCCCCAGAACCCGCGGCCGCTCGCCAAACGCATTCAGCACCGCAACGAACACCTTCCTGGGCCGCGGCGGGAAGGGGTTGAGTGCAAGCTCGGCGCTGCGCAGCAGCCAGACGATCGTCAGCAGATTCGGTAACGCCATCACCACGAACAACAAGCGCCAATGCATAGGCGGCTGCGTCGGCAGCCACCGCGCCAACCCGGCCAGCACCGCGCCACCGAGCAACAGCGAAAGGCTTCGTCCGGCC
The DNA here is from genome assembly GCF_030160275.1 of Dyella flagellata. GTDB lineage: Bacteria > Pseudomonadota > Gammaproteobacteria > Xanthomonadales > Rhodanobacteraceae > Dyella_B > Dyella_B flagellata. The sequence goes on along the minus strand of NZ_BSOA01000050.1, from coordinate 65,816 downwards.
ACCGAGGCCGCGGTGAGCAGCGCCATGGATCGCGCGCGCCATGCGGGAGCGACATGTGCCACTACCAGGCCGAGCGCCAGCGGCTCGAACATCGATTCGCCCAGGCCGACCAGAGCGCGGCCAACCAGCAATGCGCCAAACGTATGGCCGAAGGCAAACACCAGCATACCGCTCGTCCACGTGGCCGCGCATGCCGCCAGCAGTTGCAGGCGCCGCATCGAATACGCCAGCGGCCAGCTCAGCAACATGCCTGTGGCATAGAGCAGCGCGAACGAAAAGCCTTGCAGCAGTCCGAACTGGGCGTCCGACAGCGCAAGATCCGCTTTCATCAGTGGCGCCGCCACAGCAGGCAGATTGCGGTCGATCAGGGCCATGCACTGGCCAAATGCAAGCAGACCAAGCAGCGACCCCGGCACGCGGGGCGAGTTCGGAGAAGAGGCGGACCGCTGCATGTTTCCCCTGCACAACTGCTCGTGGACCGTGATGCAGCCTCCGCTTTGGGAGTCGCATCTTCTTTGGTGCGGGTGCTAGCAAACTTTATGCCGTGGCTGGAGCACGGCTAATCCGGCGTGACGACACGCTTGCTCCCCGCATCACGGCTGACACCAGGACACTCAAGGTCAGCTTCTGACCCGACAAGTAGGACTTTTTATCGATTCGGCGACCATTCCATGGATTGCAGCTTTAGCGGCAGCGCGGCGCCTTGCCGGAATGGCGCCGATGACGTCAGCTCCACGTAAGGGGAGAGCCTCGACACATAAGCTGTGACGAGGCACTGCAGCTTCCTGCTTAGAACTGCTTGATGAAACCCATGCTCAACGCATTGTCATTGAGATGGCTGGCAAACTGACCCGAGTAATCCAGATACAAGCTCCACGATGCGCCAGCTTGCGCGGTGATGCGTGCACCCACTGTTGCCATGCCGCGTCCCAAGGGCTCACCAGGCATCACAAACGTCGTGCCGTCCTGGCTAGTGGCCTGCACCGTCGCATTGCCGCTGTGCGCGTTGTAGCGGTAGCCCACATCGAACTGCGGCACGTAATTGATGCCTTGCGCCACGAAGGGGCGTGAGAACTGCACACGTGCGTACGGCTGCAACGTGTTGTAAGTGCTATGTGCGGCTTGTAGCACGAAGTCGTTGGCGAACGGATTGGTGCTGGCAAGGGATTCGTTGAAGCGGCTCAGACTCTGATGCTGATACAGCGCACCGATCGCCGGCGTCACCTGCCACTTCGCCGCTGATAGAGGCCACGCTGCCTGCAGTGCGGCAGCTGTGGCATCACCATCCGGACGAGCCACGCTGCGACCGATGCCTGTCTGCCGATACACGCTGTAACTGCTGTGCGTCTCGTCGATTGTGCCCGACAACACCACTGGCCCGACATTCGCGTATGCGTAAACGCCACCGTGCACACTGTCCACGTTGGCGTTGCTGCCCTGATAGTCGCTGCTATTGATGCGGCTGAATCCTGCTTCCACGCCCAGATGCAGTACGTCGTTCAGCGCATGATCAAAGCCGCCTTGCAGCCCGAACAGCGAACTATTCAGTCCGGTTAGTGATTGGTTGCCGCCGCTGTATTGCACCCACAGATCGCTGTTGCAGGAGGACGCAACCGTCTTGGTATGTGCTGCGTGCCCGTTGCAGGACGTGTCGCCAGACCGCAGCGTTGCGCCAAGCACCGTGTCTAACGACTGCTGTCCGACCAGGTTCACGCTTTGCAGCAGGTTGGCGTACAGCCCGCCGTCAGCCGGGGCAACGATCTTTTGCATCATCAACAGGTTGGCTTGTGTCGGTGTATAGACCACCTGCGTGTCGAGGTTGCTAGGCACACCGGTGGAAGTCGTTGCGGTGAATTTACCGCTCAGCGAGTTGGCCTGCACCAAGGTGTAGCCATTGGTACTGTAAGCGCCTGGCGCGTAAATCAGATGTAGCGTGCCGGCGAGGTTGGCGTTGCCGTTCACCAGCAATTCCGACGCCTGCGTCGGCGTCACATCGATCTGCAGCGTGGCATCGGCGTTCTGCGTGTAGTTGCCGTTGATTGTCAGCACACCCACCGAACCACCAGGCCACACCGTGCCATCGCTGGTGACGTTGCCATTGATGCTGCCATGACCACGCAGCGTTCCGTTGGTATTGACTGTCACGTTGTTCTGGATGGATGCGTTGCTGTGCGCGCTGTCGCCTACTTCCAACGTACCGGCCTGTACCGTGGTGCCACCGGCATAGGTATTCACGCCATCGAGGATCAGCGTACCGCTGCCGATCTGCGCCACGCTGCCGCTGCCGCTGATCACGGCGTTATAAGTGACAGCGTCGGTGCGGGCGAAGGCCATGGTGCCGTTGTTCGTCACATTGCCAGTCACCATGCCGCTGGTGTTGTTGTTGGCAACTTGCAACATGCCGCCATTGACCGTAGTGGCACCGGTATAGGTGTTGTTGCCGGTCAGGGTCAGCGTGCCGGCACCACTCTTGGTCAATGAGCCGTTGCCGCTGATCACACCGTTGTACGTAGCATTGGTGGCTTGATCGAAGGTGAGGCTGGCGCTGCCGCCGCTGATCGGCGCGAAAGTGACATTGCCCACGATGCTGGTGCTGTCGCCGACCAGCGAGCCATTGGTGATCGTCCACGTCTGGATAGCATTGCCGGTGCCGGTCAGGGTCCAGGTGCTGGTGCCGGATTTGCTGAGATGCGGGGCAAACCCCTGTAACGGCGCATTGCTGCCGACCGCACCCAGGCTGCCAAGATTGAAGGTGGCGTTGCTGCTGCCACCTAGCGTGACGGTATCGCCGCCGTTGGTGTTGCCGCTCTGACTCACCACATTGCCGGTGAACGCGTAGCCCGCTTCCAGCACCAGGCTATTGCCGCCACCACTGAGGTCCATGGCATCGGCTTGCGCTCCGCTGGTGCTCACGCCACCCGCGATACTACCGGCGGTGGTAATGGTCGAGCCGCCATTGGAAACCACGCCAACGCCGCCGGCACCCTCAACGCCAATGGTCCCCGCCGTGCTACCGAAAACGGTCAGACCGGATTCACCTGCCGAACCACCGGTACCGCCGGCAATCGTGCCGGTGTTGATCAGCGTGAAATCCGAACCGTTAAGGCCCGTACCACCCGCGCCACCGTTACCGCCGTTGCCGGCGGTGCCTGTCGAACTATAAGCGCCTCCGCCCGTGCCACCGACACCCCCCGTGCCACCCGTGATCGCGCCTGAATTGGTGAGCGTGAAGCCCGCGCCGCTGACACCGATGCCGCCACCACCACCCACACCGCCGGCGCCGCCAGTGCCTGAGCGCCCCCCGGGGCCACCTAACCCGTAGCCGCCCCATCCGCCACTGCCTCCCAAACCACCATTGCCACCGGTGCCACCATTGATGTGTTGGCTACTGGTGACTGTAAAGCCGGTGCCGGTCACTCCCGCGCCACCTGTACCACCTTGGCTGCCCATACCGCCCGTGCCGCCGACGACGACAGATGGGGCGCTGCCCGCACGGAAGCCGGCCAAGCCGGCACCACCAGTTCCGCCAGCGCCTCCATCGAGGGTGCCGGTGTTGACGATGGTCGCGCTGATGCCGTTCACCGCCGCACCGCCAACGCCGCCTATGCTGCCAACATCTCCGTAGCTTCCGCCCCATGCCCCAGTGGGCCCATGGTTACCACGACCCCCGGCGCCCCCTGTATCGGTGCCATTGTTGGCAAAGATGAATTGGCTGCCTGCGACGCCATCGCCGCCTGCGCCGCCGATTCCGCTACCACCGTCATTGCCGTTCTCGCCCACTGTGCTTCCGACGGTGTCGCCTGCAAATCCCTTCAGTCCCGCTATTCCCGCAACACCGCCAGTGCCACCGCTGACGTTTTTGTTGTTGGTAAACGTGAAGCCGATACCGATAACACCCGCGCCACCATGACCGCCCGCGGCACCGTTGCCACCGCTGCCCCCGTTACCCGCGATACCGCCAAGACTTGAGGTACTCCAGCCACCAGAACCACCTGAGCCGCCGTGGCCACCGTAACCGCCCACCCCTCCGGTGAGGCTACCGTCGTTGGTTGCCGTGAAATAGTTGCCGCTTACTGCTGCGCCACCGGCTCCGCCAATGGCGCCAGCTCCAGCATTAGCGCCCTTACCGGTAACGTCGTTTACGGCTCCAACTCTCCCGCCGTAACCTCCCGACCCACCGTAGCCACCACCGCCCCCATTACCGCCACTGGCGGTTCCAGTATTGCTAAACGTGAACTGGCTTCCTTCAACCGCATTGCCCCCCACGCCTCCGGCGCCGGCAGCACCGCCTGCTCCGCCACTGCCGGCGTTGCCCGATGTAATGGGGGAATAGAACCCGCTGCCCGAACCACCCTCGCCGCCGTGACCGCCCTGGCGGCCGTAACCGCCTTCAATCAAGCCGCTGTTCTGGAGATTGAACGACGCACCCGTTACGCCAGCGCCGCCTGAGCCACCTGTGCCACCTGCTTCGCCCGTATTGCCCGAGTTGCCGCTAACAATGCCGCCTCTAAGTGGCGCCAATATCTGACCGCCATTCCCACCCCTGCCACCCGCGCCGGCGTAACCACCCATGCCACCCTTGATCGCACTAGTGTTGACCAGGGTACTCACACCAGTTGTGTTGATGCCGGCACCACCATTGCCTCCATTACCGCCATTGGCACCTGCGCCTCCGAGGCCGGCTGTGCCTCCGATTCCCACCGCAGCACTAGAGGAGGAGAACGGGCTGCCCACGTACTTGCCGCCACCACTGCCTGCGCCACCCCTACCGCCAGCACCACCAAGGCCGCCAACAACGATGCCCGTATTGGCAACCCTCAAGGCAGAACCGCTTACGCCCGCGCCACCGCTGGCTCCCGTGCCGCCAGCGCCGCCATTGGCACCATTCCCCGGCATCGCATTCCTGAAAAAGGCGCCACCCGGAGTCCCATACGTGCCGCCCCGACTGCCGTAACCACCCGCGCCACCGACACCGCCACTAACCTTGCTCTGGTTATTCAAGACAAAGCCGCTACCGCCAATCGCCACACCACCGGCATGACCTGGGCTGCCTGCCCCACCTGATGTAAGCGCAGCTGAGCCATAGTCGCCATCAATGCCCGTAACCGCGACGGTTGCGTTGTTCACGCCCACCACCAGCAGCGTCGCCGGCGCCGTGCCGGTGATGGCGGCATTGATGCTTACGTTGCTGGCGCTTTCGAGCGTGGTAGCCGCGCTGATCGCCGGCAGGTTGCCGCTGACCGTGATGCTGTTGCCGGACGCCAGGGTGATGTCGATGATACTGCCTGGCGCGGCGTTGCTTTGGATGATGGCCCAGCTCAAGCTACCAACAGTGTTGCCGGTGCCGTCGTCCGTGGCTTGCGTGACGTTGTATTGCTGCGGCGCCACCGCCGCAAACGCCGCTGGCGACGCAAGCAGCAACATTGGTGCGAGCATACCGACTAGCGCGCGCGCTAACGGTCGCACGGCCAACCCAGGAACGCGATCGTCCGCGCTCGCGCAGACGCCACCATGAGGGGCAATGGCAAATTCAGACGCCACTTGCATGACGCCGAAGGCACGATTCCAAACCAATCGATAGATGCGATTCACTGCGTAGGCTCCCTGTACGCCTGCAAGCTGTTGAACGGTGTTCGCCATGCGCACGCGGTCGCTGGCAATCCGGTTTTCGATCACAAAAAAGAGAGTGGATAGCGCGAAGGCGCTGCGCTCAAACCACCAGGACGCCGCGCGGATTCAGCGCCGGATCCAGCCAGAACATGTCGTTCTCGAAACGGCGGAACACATCCGGCGGCAATACGCTGCTGCGTTCGCGTGCCTGGACTTTCTTGCGCACGGTGTGCAGCCCAGGTGTGCCGGCGCGCAGGTCGAATTCATCGGCCTGGTAGCTTATGTTGTCGAAGTCGTGGGCGTACCTGGGTTCGCCTACGAAGTCATACACCGCCGCAATGGCGCGTGCCGGGTCGCTCACCAATGTTTCGTACCGCAGCAGCAACAAGTTGGCGGTGTCATCACCATAGAACGCTTCTTTTAGCGCGTTATAGGCGTGGCCGACCAGGCCGTCGCCGTTAGCCAAGCCTTCGGCGCGCGAATACACCGTACCGCCGGGCTGGTAATTGAAGATGGAGGAGGGCTGAAACGCGTTTTTGCGCACCAGCTGCTCGACGCTGTCGATGATCCACGACACGTGCCGCACGCAGGCGATCACCTTGCCCTGGGGGAACAGCGCTTTGAGCTGAGGCAACTTGCCGCACCAGATGCGGTTGGTATCGAACACCACCTCGGCGCCGTATTCAGGGCCGTAATAAGCGGCGAACAAGCTACGCAGCATGCGCTGGCGCTGCACGTCGCTGATAAATACCGAATACTCATTGCGACCACTGAGTTCGCCCAACAGAGTGTTGAAGGCGCCGCCCAAAGGGCCGCTCATCGCCGCGTGGAAGCGCGGGTTCTGGCTCAATATGGCGGAAAGCAAAGTGGAGCCGGACCTGGGCAGGCCTGAAATGAAGTGAAAGCGGCGATCCATCGACTGTCCCCTGTAGTCGCCTGCGCTCCGTTCACGGCGCGGATAAATGTGATGCTTATCTCACTATTCAAAAGCATATCCATGCCTGAGGTCAACTGACGAGAGACCCATATACGGGACGCCGCACAGCGCCCCGGCACATTTATTGATACGGCGACAACTCTAGCGACTGCAGCTGCACCGGCAACGCAGCGCCTTGCTGGAACGGCGCCAATGGAGTCAGCTCCACTTGCATGGCGTAAGGATGATTGGTGCGGATGCGGCGGATGCGCACTGCCTGGCTGGCTGTCGCGGCTGCAAGATCCAGGGGATAGCGTTGGCCATCGACCCACAAGTCCATCTGCATCCGCTCGCTGCCTGGCAGATAGTGCAGGGTGAGCGTGTAGCTGGCCGCTTGCGCATCCAGCCGCCAGCTCAGCTTGTACAACGTGGCTGGCGCTTCGTAGCCCTCGCCGTTGTAGTTGAGATAGTGCTCGGCTTGTGCGGGCTGCAAATGGAAGCTGCCATCGGCGCCCGCGGCAATCATGTTGGGGCGAACTCGCAGCGGTCCTTTGAGCGGCAGCACGATGACGGGCATGAAAGCGTCGACGTCGTTGCCGATCGGCTGGTTGGCAAGACGGTCGAGCGCAATGCTTATGTCATGGCCGTTGCGCTGCACTTGCACGGTCGAACCGGGCGAGCCCAATCGATAGGCGGCGCCGAATGCGGTGTCGGCCAAACCGGGTACATGCAGCAAGTGATCCGGCGGCAGCTTTGCCACGAACAGGTAGAGCGCATGCGCACCCACCGTGGCGTAACCGAAATCCAGGGCTGCGAACGGCTGCTTGCGCGTGCCGTAGATGGCTTCGCCATTGCGCTTGAGCCACTCACCAATACCGCGCAGCACCTGCGCTTCATAGGGCACGACCGAGCCATCGCCCTCCGGGCCGATGTTGAGGATGTAGTTGCCGCCCTGGCTGACCACGCGCACCAGGCGCGTGATGTTCTCGCGGATCTTGCCCGGCAGGTCTTTTCGTTCCTGCCACGAGCGATAGCCCCAGGTTTCGGGAAACATGGAGGCGGGCGATTGCCACGGCAGCTCCATGCCCACGTCGGGCTCCGCGTTGTCGCCCATCACGGCGAAGTCGCCGTAATGGTTCCAAACTCGGCCGGAAATCATCGTTTGTGGCTGTAGCGCATGCACAGTGCGCGCGAAGTGGGCGCTTTGCGCAGGCGTGGGCTTGCCCATGTCGAACCAGATTTCCGCAATGGGGCCGTAATGGCTGAGCAGTTCCTTCAACTGGGCCACGTTGAAGGCTTCCTGTCCGGGCGTGATCGGATTGCTGTTGCCTTCGATGTAGGTGTTGCCACCCGGGTGATGCCAGTCGATGGTGGAGTAATACACGCCGAATTTCAGGCCACCACGAGCGCAGGCCTCGGCCAGTTCCTTCACGACGTCCCGGTGATAAGGCGTGCCGTCCGCGCTGTTGTAGGACGTCTGCGCGGTCTGGAACAGATTGAAGCCGTCGTGGTGCTTGGCGGTGATCACGATGAACTTCATGCCGGCGGCCTTGGCCAGCGCGACGATGGCATCGGGATCGAATTGCTCTGGATCGAACTGCTGTGCGAGGGCTTCGTAAGCCTGCGCGGGAATCGGGGCGTTGGCGAGAATCTGCTCGCTATAACCGTTGTCCACGCGCTTGCCGTGCCACATGCCGCCGGCGATGGAATACAGGCCGAAGTGGATGAACATGCCGAACTTGCGGTCCTGCCAGGCCTTGATGGTTTGCGCGCTGGGGCCGGCACCGGGCGGCGGCTGGGGCTGGTCGAGGGGGCGATGTATCGCGAGCGAAGCAGCAAAGAGGCTTGGCGAGCAACAGGCTATGGAAGCCATGAGCCACAGCGCGATTCGCTTATGCGACACGATCCTGCCTTGAAAGTGGGTGCAGGGGCGACCTTGCCACGAAATACGGATCATTGGGGATAAAGCGGCAAACGAAGACGGGCGCCGAAGCGCCCGTCTTGATGCATCACGTGAAGCCTGCGATCAGATCGCGTAGTACATCTGGAATTCCAGCGGATGCGTACTGGCGCGATAGCGCGTCACTTCCTGCATCTTCAGTTCGATGTAGGCATCGATGAAGTCGTCGGTGAACACGCCGCCGGCCTTGAGGAAGTCGCGATCCTTGTCCAGCGCTTCCAGCGCGGCGTCGAGGCTGGAGCACACCTGCGGGATGTTCTTTTCTTCTTCCGGCGGCAGGTCGTACAGATCCTTGTCGGCCGGCGCACCCGGGTCGATCTTGTTGAGGATGCCGTCGAGGCCAGCCATCATCAGCGCGGTGAAGGTGAGGTAGCCGGACTGGATCGGATCGGGGAAGCGCACTTCGATGCGGCGACCCTTGGGATTGGACACGAACGGAATGCGGCAGCTCGCCGAGCGGTTGCGCGCGGAGTAGGCCAGCATCACCGGCGCTTCGAAGCCCGGCACCAGGCGCTTGTAGCTGTTGGTGGTGGAGTTCGCGAACGCGTTGATGGCCTTGGCGTGCTTGAAGATGCCGCCGATGTACCACAGCGCGATCTGCGACAGGCCGCCATACAGGTCGCCGGAGAACAGGTTCTTGCCGTCCTTGCTCAGCGACTGGTGCACGTGCATGCCGCTGCCGTTGTCGCCAACGATCGGCTTGGGCATGAAGGTGACGGTCTTGCCGTTCTGGTGCGCCACGTTCTTGATCACGTACTTGAGCGTCATCAGCTCGTCGGCCTTCGTTACCAGCGTGTTGAACTTCACGCCGATCTCGCACTGGCCAGCATTGGCCACTTCGTGGTGGTGCACTTCCACCACCTGGCCAAGCGACTCCAGCACCTTGCACATGTCGGCGCGCAGGTCACCCAGCGAGTCGACCGGGCTGACCGGGAAGTAGCCGCCCTTCACGCCCGGACGATGGCCGCTGTTGCCTTCGTCGTACTTGAAGCGCGAACTCCACGCTGCTTCCTGCGATTCGATTTCGTAGAACACGCGGCCCATGTCGTTCTGCCAGCGCACGGAATCGAAGATGAAGAATTCCGGCTCCGGACCGAAGTAGGCGGTGTCGGCCAGGCCGGTGGACTTGAGGAAGGCCTCGCCACGCTTGGCGATCGAACGCGGGTCGCGGCCATAGGCCTGCATGGTGCTGGGCTCCAGCACGTCGCAATGCAAGACCAGCTGGGTGTGCGCGCTGAACGGATCGAGGTAGGCGGTGGTCGGGTCGGGCAGCAGCACCATGTCCGATTCGTTGATGCCCTTCCAGCCGGAGATCGAGGAGCCGTCGAACATCTTGCCGTCTTCGAAGGTGGATTCGTCGATCTGGTGGGCCGGGAAGGTCACATGATGGTGCTTGCCGAGCATGTCGGCGAAACGCAGGTCGACGAACTCGACCTCTTTTTCCTGGATCAGGTCGAGAACTTGCTTGGCAGACATGTAAAACCTCGATGATTCGTGAAAGGGGGATCGCGCGTGCTTCTAGGCAAGCACCGTACCAACTTCAAAAGCCCCGGAACTTCAAATGATTGCACAAAAACGGGCGGTTGGCGCGAACCCCTTGCGCACCATATGGGTGCAATATTGCACCCATATGGTGCTATCAGAAATAGCCGGGGCGACGTCGGCTGGGATGCCAATCCCAGCTGCTTTTCTGGTTTCGCCTGGCTGGGATTGTCATCCCGGCCTACATGGCATCGCCGAACAAGTTCAGCGCACCTCGTTAATGCGGACATGGTTACCGGCCGGGTCCCGGAAGGCGCAATCGCGAACCCCGTACGGCTGCGCGGTCGGCTCCTGGATCACCTCAGCACCGGTGGCCTGGATCCGCTCGAAGGTACGGTCCAGGTCCTGGGTGGCGAGGATGATCATGCCGTAGGTGCCCTTGGCCATCATCTCGGTGATGGTGCGGCGCTCGTCCTCGGTAAGGCCAGGGGTGACGGCCGGTGGCGTCAGCACGATGGACACGCCGGGCTGGCCGCTGGGGCCGACAGTGATCCAGCGCATTCCGCCGTAGGCGACGTCATTGCGGACTTCAAAGCCCAGGGTATCGCGGTAAAAGGCCAGCGAAGCTTCCGGGTTGGTCTGCGGGAGGAAGGTGGAGTGGATGCTGATGTTCATGTGATCGGTCCTGGGTTGAAAGTGCGATCACTCTAACGACGGCTCCGGTACTGGCGCTTCTCGATTCCTGATCGGTCGCGTGATTTGTTTGGACACGCACGAGGGCATGCCCTCGGTCGCCTGCGCCTGCTGTCGCCGATAGGTGCTGGGAGAAATGCCGACCAGCTCGGTGAAGCGGGTGCTGAAGGTACCTAGCGAAGAGCAGCCGACCTCGAAGCACACGTCGGTGACGCTGAGGTCGCCCCGGCGCAGCAGCGCCATCGCACGCTCAATGCGCCGCGTCATCAGATAAGAGTAAGGCGATTCGCCGTAGGCGAGGCGGAACTGGCGACTGAGGTGCCCGGCGGACATATGAACGCCCCGGGCGAGCGCCTCCACGTCCAGCGGCTGGGAGTATTGGCGGTCGATCCGGTCGCGCACGCGGCGCAGCTTCGCCAGCTCGCGCAAATACTGCTCGGTATCGGTAGGTTTGCTGGTCGTCATCGTGTCGTGTCGCACGTGGGCTGCCCGCCACGTTAACCATCCGGCAAGGCAGAACTAAGCCTTAGGCTATATCGTTTTCATGCCGGCCGTGTGCCGTCGCATCTCTCCACCAGGAGTTTCCGCGTGCACGACCTCATCCATGTGATCCTGCTCGGCATCATCGAGGGCATTACCGAATTCCTGCCGGTCTCCAGTACCGGACACCTGCTGATCGCCGAGAGCTTCGGGCTCGGCGCGCGATCGGACCTGTTCAACGTGGGCATCCAGGCCGGCGCCATCCTTGCCATCACGCTGATCTACTGGAAACGCATCTGGGACTTGCTCATCCACTGGCAAGAACCGGCCAACCGCGCTTATCTGCTCAAGCTGCTGGTGGCCTTTCTGATTACCTGCGTGCTCGGCCTCGTCGTCACGCACTACGGCTTCAAGCTGCCCGAAACGATCACGCCGATCGCCTGGGCCCTGTTGATCGGCGGGTTCTGGATCCTGGGTGCGGAAGCCGTCGCCGCCCGCCAGGTGGATCGTAGTGAGGTGAGCTGGCGGGTAGCCATCCTGGTCGGCGTCGCGCAGATCATCGCCGGCGTGTTTCCGGGTACTTCGCGCTCGGGCGCGACGATCTTCACCGCGATGCTCGCCGGCACCAGCAATCGCCCCGCCGCCACCGAGTTTTCGTTCCTGGTCGGCATCCCGACCATGTATGCGGCGACCGGCTATGAGCTGCTGAAAGTGCTCAAGGCAGGTGGCGCCGCCCAGGAAGACTGGGGCGCGCTGATCATTGGCTTCGCGGTCTCGCTGGTGGTGGCGTTCGTGGCGGTGAAATGGCTGCTCGGCTATATCCGCACGCATCGCTTTACCTGGTTTGCTTGGTATCGCATTGCGCTGGGTGCGGCGTTGCTGTTGTTGGTACCCGCCGGAGCCTGATTCGTAGGCTGGGATGGCAATCCCAGCATCGCTTGTGCCGCATGCATGGCAGTGCTGGGATTGTCATCCCAGCCTACGCGCCGTCATTGCGCGCGCAGCGGCTTTTCCTTCCTCACCGACGGCAGCGGCGGACGGAAAGCTTCCACCACCGGCGCTATCGGACACACCGATTCGAACGGGCGCTCGAACAATTCGCGCGCCCATTCGATGAAGGCCTGGACGCGGGCGGAAAGATGCTTTTTCTGCGGATAGACGATCCACACGTTCTTGCCGGTGGAAACAGTGTCGGTAAGGATCGGTTCGAGCTTGCCGACCTCCAGCGCACAGGTCGCCATTACGTGCGGTGCCTGGATGATGCCCAAGCCCGCCATGGCCGCCTGGATCACCGATTCGCCGTCGTTGATCAGCAAATGCGCGTTGACGTCCACTTCCATGCGGCCGCCGGGCGTATCGAATGACCACTGCCGCGGCTTGCCGTTCGGGTAGACGTAATTGATGCAGCGATGGTTCTTCAGATCATCGATGCTCCCCGGCGTGCCATAGCGTTCAAGGTATTCCGGCGAGGCCAGCAACACATTGCGCAGGTAGCCGATCTTGCGGGCGATCAGGCTGGAATCCTCCAACTCGCCCATGCGGATGGCGCAATCGACCCCTTCCTCGTTCAGATCGTAGGGGAAGTCGCACATCATCAGTTCCAGGCGGATCTCCGGGTAGCGTTGCTGGAATTCGCTCAGCTTGGGCACGATCGCGGTGCGGCCGATCGAGGCCGACATGCCCACCCGCAGCTTGCCCTGCGGCTTGTGGTGGGCATAGCCCAGCGCCTCGGTGGCCTCGGCCAGATCGGCAAGGATCTCCTTGCAACGGGTATAGAACGAGGCCCCATCGTCGGTGAGGCGCAGCGAGCGGGTGGAGCGAAACAGCAGCCGCACGCTGAGCTGTTCTTCCAGGCGGGACACCGCCCGGCTGACCCCGGAAGGGGTCATGCCCAGCTGGGCGGCGGCGGACGCAAAACTCTTCGCTTCCACGACCCGGACGAAAGCGGCAATAGCGGAAAAGTCTTCCATAGCACGATCCAAACGACAGACTGTTGCTCATTATGTGCTCACTCGTGACTCCAAGTCACGAGTGGCTTGCGCAAGAAACGGATTTTCTAAACTGTACGGTATACCCATTATTCGTTCCGTCGCTATCTTGCTGCACTGCGACAAGAGAAGCCTGACATGGCATCGGCTTTACCTGTCAGCCTGGCCCGGGATGGCCTGAAGCGAACCCAGGTCGTGTAAATGCTTGATTTCGCTGTGGTCGTGCCCGCGCATCCGCGCGGCATGGCGCTTTGGAAAGCGCAGGAGAGCCCTTTCCCCGGCATCTGACAAAAATGGGAGCGAGTGATGTTGAAGAAAGCAATCCTGGCCAGCCTGGTCGTAGCAGCTATTGCCGGCAGTTGGGCACTGCTGGGCAGCCATGGCGGCAGCGCCCATGCCCAGGCCGCCAACGGACAGGGGGGCCCGCCTGAAGTAACCGTGGCCCCGGTGATGGTACGCCCGGTCAGCGACAGCGCCGACTTCACCGGTCAGTTGCAGGCCGTCGATACCGTCGACGTGCGTCCGCGCGTAAGCGGCTATGTGGACTCCGTGCACTTCAAGGAAGGCACCGAGGTGCGCAAGGGCGACGTACTGTTCGTGATCGACCCGCGTCCGTTCCAGGCCGAAGTCGATCGGCTGACAGCCAACGCCGCACAGTCCAAAGCGCAACTCGCGCTGGCCCAGGCCAACGCGGACCGTGCGCGCCGCCTGCTCGCGCAGCATGCGGTTTCGCAAGAGGAAGCTGACAGCCAGAACACCGCCGAGCAAAGCGCCAAGGCCACGCTGGAAGCTTCCATCGCGGCGCTGGCCACGGCCAAGCTCAATCTCGACTGGACCCAGGTGCGTGCACCGATCGACGGCCACGTAAGCAACGCGCGCATTCAACCGGGCAACCTGGTATCCAGCTCCGACGTGCTGACCAGCGTGGTCTCGGTCAATCCCATCTACGCGTATTTCGACGTGGATGAGCAGACCTGGCTCAAGCTCGATCGCCTGCGTCGCGACGCGATCAAGAACGGCCGCGCGCCACGCATCGAAGCGGCCATGGGCTTGGCCGACGAGCAGGGCTATCCGCATGAGGGCCGCATCGACTTCGTCGACAACCAGGTACGCCCCGGCTCAGGCACGATGCGTTTGCGCGCCGTGTTCGACGAGGAAAACGGCCTGCTCACGCCCGGCTTGTATGCGCGCATGCACTTGCAGGCTGGCCAGCCGCGTCCGCGCGTACTGATCGACGATCGCGCCGTGGGCACGGACCTGAGCAACCAGTTCGTCTACGTGGTGGATGGTCAGCACAAGGTGCAGTACCGCAAGGTTGACGTTGGTCCGCTGTTCCATGGCCTGCGTGTAATCGATGACGGCCTCAACGCCGGCGACGTGGTGGTGGTGAACGGCTTGCAGCATGTGCGCCCGGGTGCGGAAGTGAATCCGCAGCAGGTCGTGATGGATTACCGCCTGGATGCGCAGGACAAGGCGCTGGTGGATGCCGCCGAGACGAATCCGGATGGCAAGGATGCGCGTACCGCGCAAGCGGATAACAAGCACGTGCAGAAGCACTCGCAGGGCTGACGCCCTTGCTCCCTCCCCTGTGAGCAGGGGAAGGTCGGGGTGGGGTTGCCTGCGCTTGCCGCACACCATGAGTTCACCGCGAGATGGTGGGCTACACCCACCCCAACCCTTCCCTACTGCACGTAGGGGAGGGAGCAGTAGGTTCGCGCATCTGCCAACTGTTTGGCGCATGCGTCATGCAAATGAATTCGAGAACTGACATGAAAAACATCGCACAGTTTTTCGTCGACCGGCCGATCATGGCCGCGGTGCTCTCGCTGATCTTCGTGATCGCGGGCAGCATTGCGGTGTTCAAGCTGCCGATCAGCGAATACCCCGAAGTGGTGCCGCCCACGGTGGTGGTGCACGCCAACTATCCGGGCGCCAGCCCGGAGGTGATCGGCGAAACCGTGGCCACCCCGCTGGAAGAACAGATCAACGGCGTGGAGGGCATGCTGTATTCGTCCTCGCAGGCGACCAGCGACGGCCAGATGACGCTGACCGTTACTTTCGCACTAGGCACCGACCTGAACAATGCGCAGGTGGAAGTGCAGAACCGCGTGTCACAAGCCCTGCCACGCCTGCCCGAAGAAGTGCAGCGCCTGGGTGTCACCACGCAGAAGAGTTCGCCCGACCTGACCATGGTCGTGCACCTGACTTCGCCGGATAACCGTTACGACATGCTCTACCTGTCGAACTACGCGCGTTTGCACATCAGGGACACCCTGCTGCGCCTCGATGGCGTGGGCGACGTGCAGTTGTTCGGCGCCGGCGAATACAGCATGCGTGTGTGGCTGGACCCCAACAAACTGGCCCAGCGCAACATGACCACCGGCGACATCGTGCATGCGATCCAGGAGCAGAACGTCGCCGTGGCCGCAGGCGCTTTGAATGCGCCGCCGGTGCCGGGCAACACGGACTTCCAGCTCAATATCCACACGCAGGGCCGCCTCAGCACCACCGAGGAATTCGGCAACATCATCGTACGCACCGATTCGGACGGCAGCGTGGTGCATCTGCGCGATGTCGCCCGCATCGAGCTGGGCTCCAATCAGTACGCGCTGCGCAGCTTGTTGGATAACCAGCCGGCGGTGGCGATTCCGATCTTTGCGCGCCCTGGCTCCAACGCCATCCAGATCTCCAACGAAGTGCGCGCCACGATGAAGGAGCTGAGCAAGGAGTTCCCGCAGGGCGTCGGCTACCAGATCGTGTACGACCCCACGGTGTTCGTGCGCGGCTCGATCGAAGCGGTGGCGCATACACTGGTGGAAGCGATCTTCCTGGTCGTGCTGGTGGTGATCCTGTTCCTGCAGACCTGGCGCGCCTCGGTGATCCCGCTGGTCGCCGTGCCGGTCTCCCTGATCGGCACATTCGCGGTCATGTATGTGGCCGGCTTCTCGCTCAACGCGCTGTCACTGTTCGGCCTGGTGCTGGCGATCGGCATCGTGGTGGACGATGCGATCGTGGTGGTGGAGAACGTCGAGCGCAACATCGAGCTGGGCCATACGCCACGCGAAGCCACGCGCCGCGCCATGAACGAGGTGACCGGACCGATCATCGCCACCGCCCTGGTGCTGTGCGCGGTGTTCATCCCGACCGCCTTCATCAGCGGCCTCACCGGCCAGTTCTACCGCCAGTTCGCGTTGACCATCGCCATCTCCACGGTGATCTCGGCCTTCAATTCGCTCAGCCTGAGCCCGGCGCTCGCCGCGGTGCTGCTGAAGGGTCACGATGCGCCGAAGGACCGCGTCTCCATCCTGATGGAAAAGGCGCTGGGCTGGCTGTTCCGTCCGTTCAATCGTTTCTTCAAACGCAGTGCGGACCGCTACGTCGGTGGTGTGCGCCGCATCGTGGGCACGGGACCGGTGGCGTTAGTGCTGTATGTCGGCCTGATCGCGCTGGCAGGCTTCGGTTTCTATCACGTGCCAACCGGCTTCGTGCCGCAGCAGGACAAGCAATACCTGGTGGCGTTCGCACAGCTGCCGGATGCTTCTTCGCTGGATCGCACGGAAGACGTGATCCGCCGCATGTCGGCGATCGCGCTAAAACAACCCGGCGTGCAGAACGCGGTGGCGTTCCCGGGCCTGTCGATCAACGGCTTCACCAATGCCACCAACGCGGGCATCGTGTTCGTGCCGCTCAAGCCGTTCGAGGAGCGCCGTGATCCGTCGCTCTCCGCCGGCGCGATCGCCATGGCCTTGAACCAGAAGTTCGCCGGCATCCAGGACGCCTACATCGCCATCTTCCCGCCGCCGCCCGTGCAGGGCCTGGGCACCATCGGCGGTTTCCGCATCCAGATCGAGGATCGTGGCCAGCTCGGTTTCGACGAGCTGTACAAGCAGACGCAGAACCTGGTGATGCAGAGCCGCAAAGTGCCGGCCTTGGCGGGGCTGTTCTCCAGCTACCAGGTGAGCGTGCCGCAGGTCGACGCGGACGTGAATCGCGAGAAGGCGAAGGCCGAAGGCATCGACCTGAGCGATGCCAACGAAACCCTGCAGGCCTACCTCGGCTCGCTGTACGTGAACGACTTCAACCGTTTCGGCCGCGTGTACCAGGTCAACGTCTCGGCCGAGCCGGCCTTCCGCCACCAGGCGGAGGACATCCTGCAACTGAAGACGCGCAACAACAAAGGCGAGATGGTGCCGCTGGGTTCGTTCGTGACGGTGCGTCATACGGCCGGCCTGGAGCGTGTGCAGCATTACAACGGCTACATCACCGCGGAAATCAACGGCGGTCCGGCCCCTGGCTTCAGCTCGGGCCAGGCGCAGGCGGCGATGGAGAAACTGGCAAAGGATAACCTGCCAAACGGCATGAGCTTTGAGTGGACCGAGCTGACCTACCAGCAGATCCTGGCCGGCAACACCGCCATCCTCGTGTTCCCGTTGTGCGTGCTGCTGGTGTTCTTCGTGCTGTCCTCGCTGTACGAGAGCTGGTCGCTGCCGCTGGCGGTGATCCTGATCGTGCCGATGGTGCTGCTGTCCGCGATCGCCGGTGTGTGGCTGTCGGGCGGCGACAACAACATCTTCACCCAGATCGGCCTGATCGTGCTGGTGGGGCTGGCGTGCAAGAACGCGATCCTGATCGTGGAATTCGCTCGCGAGCGCCAGCATGAAGGCATGACGCGCTATGACGCAGTACTTGAAGCAGCTCGCCTGCGCTTGCGTCCGATCCTGATGACCTCGATCGCCTTCATCATGGGCGTGGTGCCGCTGGTGACCTCGCACGGCGCCGGTGCGGAAATGCGTCATGCGATGGGCGTGGCGGTGTTCTCCGGCATGCTGGGCGTGACCATCTTCGGCCTGATCTATACCCCGCTGTTCTACGTGCTGATCCGCGCCATGGTGGAACGCCGTGAAGCGCGCAAGAAGCAGCATGCATCCAACTTGCCCGCCTTGGAGGGGCATTGAGATGATAAGTTTTCTGCGTAATACCACGTTGTTTGCGGCACTCGCGCTGGCCGGTTGCGTCAGCGTGGGGCCGGATTACAAAACCCCGAACACCCAGCCGGCCAACGTGCAGAACATCGATGCGGCGCGCGAAAGCCACACGCAGTTCCAGGCCGCCTGGTGGAAGCAATTCAATGATCCGGTGCTGGATGGGCTGATCCAGCGCGCGGCCAAGGGTAGCCTTGATCTGCGTATTGCGCGGGCACGGCTGGCCGAGTCGCGCGCGCTGCTCGGCACGGCGAAGTCGGACCAGATTCCGACCATCGATACGACCATCGATTTCCAGCGCTCACGCGAGCAGCAACCCGGCTTTGGCACGGCACAGCGTCTATCCGTCGATAGCTATCAGGCCGGCTTCGATGCCTCGTGGGAAGTGGACCTGTTCGGCGGCATCCGCCGCTCGGTGGAAGCCGCGCGTGGCGACCTGGGCGCCAGCGAAGCCTCGATGCACGATGCGCAGGTAAGCCTGTTTGCGGAAGTGGCGCGCAATTATTTTGAATTGCGCGGCACGCAACAGCGCCTGGCAATTGCCCAGCGCAATATCGCCAACCAGGCGGACTCGCTCAAGCTGATCGGCGCGCGAGCGCAGATCGGCACGGCCTCGGAGCAGGATGTGGCGAGCGCCAGCGCGCAGCTCAGCGCGGCCAAGGCGCAGTTGCCGGTACTGGACGCGCAAACCCGCGCGTACGAGTACCGCTTGGCGGTGCTGCTGGGCGAACGCCCGGGCGAGCTGGAAGTCGATGTGTCGCCCACCACCTTCAAGCCGATCGCCACCGTGTTGCCGATTGGCGAAGACGGTGATGTGCTCGCACGCCGTCCCGACGTGCGCATCGCGGAACGGGAATATGCCGCGGCCACCGCACGTATCGGTGTGGCCAAGGCGGATTTCTTTCCGCATATCACCCTGGGTGGCTTCGTCGGCTTCCTGGCCGGTCGCAGCAATGACTTCGGCGGCCCGGCTTCACGCGCCTGGTCGTACATGCCTAGCATCACCTGGAACGGCCTGAACGTGGAACGCGTGCGCTCCAGACTGCACGCCACTGAGGCGCGCGCCGATGCGGCCGAGGCGAATTACCAACGCACCGTGCTGCAAGCGATCGAGGACGTGGACAACGCCGTCAGCAACTACAACGCCGAGCATGGGCGGGTGGAGCAGTTGATCGCCCAGGCGCAGCAAAGCCGGCGTGCGGCGGAGCTGGCGCGTGTGCGCTATCAGGAAGGCGCTACCGGCTACCTGGAATTGCTTGACGCCGAACGCGTGCAGCTGGCCGCCGAGGATGCGCTGGCGCAGTCGGAAAGCGCGATCGATACGCGGGCGGTGGCCTTGTACAAAGCACTGGGTGGCGGTTGGCAAGCTTGCGACGACGCGAAGTGTGCGAACGTAGCCCAAACACCGTAAGCCTCACCCTCCCCTGCCGCATGCAGGGGAGGGTTTGCTTCAGCTCCCAATTCACGGGGCTTCTCTTCCTGAGGTTTCTCCTCACCTTCTTGCTGCCGCCTGTCCAGCAAAAATCGGCGTCACTGGTGCTGCCCCAAAACTAGCCGTCGTCCTGGCATAGACCTTCGGCCGTCCAAGGAAATTTTCGCCGAGCCCTACGAGCACCCAGCTGTTCTCCCCATGCCTAGTCTCGCCGTGGGAAATAGAACGATTCATCGAGTTGGAATTGCCTCACGGACTAAGACGCCGATTCCGGTAAGAATTTGTAGCGCAATCGTGCGGCATGAAATACCCCATGAATATGTTGGCCTTAATCTATAGCCCATATTTGTCACGAATCATGTCTCATGATTTCTTGTAAAACCGTTTTTTATACCCTTGTCGCTTCTATTTTTCTTTTAATTTCAGAAACTTGCGTCGCCCACAATGGCAATTTGGTTTCCGCATCAAATGCCGATGTTGGGCCGCTTTATTATCGCATTTGCGTACTTCACGCCATACCGATCCGCTATTATGTGGAGCCCGGCTTCAGCACTATTCCCATCCAGCTAACAGCAGGCGGCGCAGTTCGTTTTGTAAATGGCGATGCTCTTGTGCAAAGAGCATTGGAGCAATGGCGGTCAGCTACGGTCCTACCTGGACAACCGGCTACGTGTTCGTTCGAGCGGGTTAACCTGTCAACGCAGGCTGACCTGGTTTTTGAGGCTAGAAGCACCAATTTTCCCCCTGAAGTTCTCGGGGAAGGGCAAATCGATTCGTATCGATCAGGTGCTGGCGAAGCTCGCAATACCATTAGCGTCATTCCAAGGAGGATATCTGCCGAGCTTCGGAATAGGCTTCCCCTTTTTGGTGACACCCCAGCGCAGGTTTATATTGATAACTATCTGACTGCTCGCCTACTACATCTAACGGGTCATGCCCTGGGCTTGGATCATCCCGGGTTTGAGGCGAGTCACGATGTCCTTCCCAACCCTGCGCCAAATCAAGACAGGATTTTTTTTCTGGCAGGCGATCTAGCGGAGGCTGAATGGGCGCGACCTCATATCATGATGTCCGATACCTTCGGCTATTTGTTGGAACTTGAGCAGCACCTTGGGCATACCGTTGTTCGCGATGACATCAGGCCTACCGAAGCAGAAAATCAAGCAATAAGGTTTTACCTTGTACACGACTGGGTATGCCCGGTGTCCGATGTAACCACTAACACGGCGGTTTCGCTGCCGATTTCTTCATCTCGTTGCTTGAACCGTCCTGCTTGGCTTGGCTTACCGGCGATGGTCAACCTGTTATTGCAATGAAGAGGGTTCGCTTGCTTTGGTTTTGGGTAGGCTGGGATGCCAATCCCAGCTTGCTCGACAACTGGTAAGTCATGGAAGCTGGGATTGCATCCCAGCGGTAGCTGTTTCAGCGCTGCACCATCCGCGCGAACCACTCCCAACCGCGCACGCGTTCGGCAATCAGCTTCGCGCTGGTCAGCATCGGCACCGCCAGCAAGGCACCGGGCACACCCCACAGCCAGCCCCAGATCAGCAGCCAGATCAGGATGGCGATCGGGCTCACGCGCATGCGCCGGCCCAGAATCATCGGCGTAATCAAGTTGCCTTCCACCGCCGTGAGGCCGGCGAAGCACAAGGCTGGCAGCAAAGCATTTGCCAGCACTTCGAAATGGATCAGCCCCACGAACAACAAGGTCGTGGTGGTCACGATCGCCCCGACATACGGAATGAAATTGGCGAACATCGCCACCGTGCCCCACAGCAACGGGTCGGGCATGTGCAGCAGGTACAGCATGCCGGCGGTGGTGATGCCGAGCGTTGCGTTGATCACGATCGTGGTGAGGATGTAGCGCGACACTTCGGTCTGGATGCCGCGCACGATGCTTACGGCATGGCGCTTGTAGCCGAAGTTGGGCGCGATCTCGACCAGACGGCGCAGGATGAGGTCGCCGTAGACCAGGAAGAAATACACCAGCAGCAGCACGGTGAGCACGGCCGCCAAAACCTTGGGTGCGCCCGCCAGCACATCCCACACGCTGATCGCGACATCACCGGGATTCTGTGCCGAAGACAAGGTCGGATGGCCATTGACCAATGCCTGCGTGGCGCGGCCGGCCGCTTCCAGCGGGCGCGTGAAGTGCTGCAGCTTGGGAACGAAGCTGCGGATCTGCGAAGGCGCGCTATGCAGCCAGCCCAGCGCCGGCTGGGTCAGCATGCTGATGCCGGCGACGATGCCGGTGATCAGCGTGCCCATCAGCACGCTCGCACCTAGCCAACGCGGTATGTGATGGCGGGTACCGCGCGCCACGATCGGGTTCAGGGCAAGGCCAATGAAGGCGGCCAGCACCAGCGGGATGATCAGCGCCTTGACCAGGGTGACGGTGTAGAGCAGGGCGAGGATCAGCAACGCATTGAGCGCTACGCGGATGGCGCGCAGATGGCCATGCAGGCGATAGACGCCGCGTGTCGCCTGCTGCATTTGTTTTTCCACGCCAACGGGAGCCCTCACAGCTGGCTTGGGCGACGATGTTTCAGCCACCGGCGGAACGACGGTCATGTTTCATCGCTGTCGCCAGCGGGCTCGCCCGCGTCAAGGCCCAGCTCGGCGATCAGGCGGGTGCCATAGGCCACGATTTCCGCCAGCCCTGTGCTCAAGCCCGTGATCAGGCCCGGCACACGCAAGGGACCTACGCCAAGGCTGCCGAGCACAAAACCCGCACCCGCGGCAGCGCCTACCGTGGCCAGCGGATGGCGGTAGCCGCGCTCCAGCAGGGCAGCCGCCGGGGCGGCCATTTCGTCGCGGTGGCGCGCCACGCGCTGGCGCGCGAGGTCCACCCTTTCCAGTTGCTTGAACAAGCCCATGTCATTCCCCCTTTTCGGTGCCGATGTCCTGTTCGGCCCGATGCAACGTATCGCGCATGATCGCATGCCATTCCTGCCGGGTACCGGGCAGGCTCATCCAGTGCATGCAACGGCGGAACAGTACGATCGCGCCGAACAGGCCCAAGGCTTCCAGCACCGCCAGCGCCACAAAGGCCCAGATCCAGGAAGCCAGCCATTTGGCCAGCATCAGGCCGATCAGGCCAAGCAGGGTGAGCCCCAGGC
The DNA here is from genome assembly GCF_030160275.1 of Dyella flagellata. GTDB lineage: Bacteria > Pseudomonadota > Gammaproteobacteria > Xanthomonadales > Rhodanobacteraceae > Dyella_B > Dyella_B flagellata. The sequence goes on along the minus strand of NZ_BSOA01000050.1, from coordinate 43,154 downwards.
CCACGCCGGCGATGGTGGCGGCCAGGCCCGCCGCGAGCAGCCAGGTGACGGCGCTGCGCGCCAGCCCCAGTTCCGCCGCGAGCAGGCTCAGTTGCGCGCCGAACAGGCTGCGCACGGCGCGCCCAAGCCGGCCCAAATCGTTCAACAGACTGCTCGAATCTGCCTCATCGCCGGGTTCCGGCGCCGCCGCCGTTTCGTTGTCGCGCACGGAATCGTGCATTGCCCGCCTCCGTGCCTAGTTGGAGTTCAACGACGCAGGATGCGGCCGAGCAGCCAGCCGGCGCCCAGGGCAATGGCCACCGCCTGTACCGGCTTTTGACGCACGTACTCTCGCACTTCCTCCAGCCACTCGTCGGCACGTTCCCTGGCGTCGTCATAAGCCTGCCGCCCGCGCTCGGTGGCCTCGTTGACTTTGTCGGTAGCGCGATTGGCCGCACCCGCGGCCTTGTCGGTAGCGTGATGCACGCGTTCTTCCACGCGGTCGGCCGCGCGATCGAATTTTTCCTTGCTGGTGGCCACGACGTCGGAGGTAGCTTGCTTGATACGCTCGGCGCCTTGGTCGATGCGTCCATGGAGGTTGCTTTCGTTCGCCTGGACTTCGTTGTTCATGAAGTTGCTCCGTGAGATCAAGGATGGTCACTCTAACGGTTTGCCGCGTGGTTGGCTGAACCGGTGCTCGCACTGTTCAGCCGGTTCGCCTGAAGAAGGCGATCACCGCCAGGATCAGGAATAGCACGAACAGCACTTTGGCGATCCACGCGGCGGTACCGGCGATGCCGGTAAACCCAAGGAGGGCGGCAATTACGGCGATGACCAGGAAGACCAGAGCGTAGTGCAGCATGGCAATGCTTCCTCCGATTCCAGGGCATCCTGCCGCGCCCCCTATCCATGTGCCATAGGGCGTGCTGTCCCGGCGTGAAGGCCGTCAGCCCGGGGCCGGTTACACCGAACCCACGCCCCCTGTCCTCGCTGATCCTAGCGGGCGGGCCATGATCCGATCGTGACAGCTCTGCTAACTTAGAGGGCCCCCTGATCTATTCCCGCGTGCCCGGCATGAGCGAATTGGAAGACCTCAGCACGCTGGTACGTGCCGCAACCCCCTTGCTGGTGATCGAAACGATCGACGAACAACGGGTGATCGATTGCTTTCGCCATGTCATCGCCCAGGTGCTGCACCCGTTGTGGCAATGGACGCTCACCAATGGCCTGGAGCGGCTGGATTTCAGCGGGTCGAGCGAGACCGGGATCGCGCCCGACGCTACCTCGACGCTCAGCACGATCCGCGAGACGCCAGAGCGCAGTATCTATCTGCTGTTCGATTTCCAGCCCTTGCTGCAATACGCCGGGACCTTGCGGCAGATGCGCGAGATCGTGCAACGGCAGCGCTCGGCGGCGCATACGCTGGTGCTGGTGGGCGCGAAGGTGGAGCTGCCGCAAGAACTCGACGCGCTGGCCACCCGCGTGCCGCTGGCGCTGCCCGACATCAAGGAGCTGGCTGGCATCCTGCGCGGCGAAGCCACCGCCTGGCAACGGGAGAACAACCGCAAGCTGGTGGTGGACAATGAAGCGGCCCGCACCATCGTGCGTAACCTGGTCGGGCTCAGCGCACCGGATGCGCGACGCATCGTACGCAAACTGATCTACAACGACGGTGCGCTCAATGCGAGCGACTTGCCCGAATTGATGAAGGCCAAGTTCGAGCTGCTCAACCGCTCCGGCCTGCTGCATTACGAATACGCCACGGCCAGCTTCGCCGACGTGGCTGGCGTAAGCCATGTGCGCGACTGGGTGCAGCGGCGGCGCGCGGTGTTTCTCGATCCAAGCCCTGCGCTGGACCCGCCCAAGGGCGTGCTGCTGCTCGGTGTGCAGGGCTGCGGCAAGAGCTTGGTGTCCAAGGCGATTGCCGGTGGTTTCGGCGTGCCGCTGGTACGCATGGATTTCGGCTCGCTGTACGACAAATACCAGGGCGAAACCGAGAAGAACCTGCGTGAGGCGCTGGCAAGCTGCGAAGTGCTGGCGCCGTGCGTATTGTGGATCGACGAGATCGAAAAAGGCCTGGCCAGCGGCGGCGAAGACGGCGGCGTGTCACGGCGTGTGCTTGGCTATCTGCTGACCTGGATGGCGGAACGCAAGGCCAAAGTGTTCGTGGTCGCCACCGCGAACGCAGTGCACGAGCTGCCGGCGGAACTGCTGCGCAAGGGGCGCTTCGATGAAATCTTCTTCGTCGACCTGCCCAAGCCGGAAGTGCGCGCGGCGATCTTCGCCATGCATTTGAAGCGGCGCAAGCTGGATACGAACGAGTTCGACCTGGATGCGTTGGCGCAGGCGAGCGATGGTTTTTCGGGCGCGGAGATCGAGCAGGCCGTCGTCAGTGCGCTTTACGATGCCGGCGGCAATGGCGGCGTGCTCGACCAGGCGACGCTGTTGCACGCTTTGCAGACCACAAGACCCTTGTCGGTGTTGATGCACGAACAAGTGGAGGCATTGCGCGCGTGGGCGCAGGGGCGTTGCGTGCTGGCCGATTGAGGTAGGCTGGGATGGCAATCCCAGCTTTGCGGCAGCCTGGTGATGCTGGGATTGTCATCCCAGCCTACGTTAGCTTGCGGGCTCTACGGTCTGCATGGCTTGAGCGAGCCACTGCTGTACCTTTTTCCACGGTGTAGGCCCCTCGTGCATGGCATACACCGTGTCGACCTGCAGATGTTCGCGTGCCACGGCCCGCGCCACTTCGTACATCAGTTCCGGGTCGTACAGTGTGTTGTTGGCAGTCATCGCCAACGTGTCACTGGCATACAGCAGCTTGTATCGCGGGAAGTAAACCATGTACTGGCGTTCGGTCGACGCGCCCCGCAGCGGATACAGCACGGCTTGATTCGCACCATCCCCCAATACCAGGCGATCACTCACGCTTACCCAGTGCGGTGGCTTTGGATGCATCGCCAGATCGTCCGGCTGCAAGCGATGCGGCGCGTTCACCAGGCGATCCAGCAAGGGCCGATTAAGGTCCAACGCATAGACCGTTACGCCCTCGGCGACGGCCTGCCTGACGCCGGCGATATGCGGCCATGAATCGGAGGTGCTGAGCACACCCTTGATCGGCACGCCCGGATATTGGCTATGTACTTTGGCGAGTATGCCTTTCACGTAGCTCGGTGAAATCGGCGCTTCCAGCACGAGCACGCCGTCATCCTGCTTGATCAGCGTGGTGTTCCATGCGCCCTGATAAAGCTCGATGCCGGGTGCCAGCTGCACGTGCTGCCGGTCGCTGAAGACGCGATTCCAGCCTCGGGATTGGCTGCTCTTGGCAGCCATGGCCGGATCCATGCTGAATGCCTTGTCGTCCAGATCGACGTTCAGCTCTGGATTGAGCAACTGGGAAGACGCCAGCCATATGCCGTTGCGCTGGTCGATGCGATTGGTCGAAAGGAGCACGCCTTGCGCCAGATGCCAATCATCGAAATAGATACGCTGATCGACGTCGCCCCATGCGAACCAATAGTCATTGAAGGTGGTGGTGCGCTCCAACGCATCCGGCAAGTGGTTGTGGGCATTGAGCAGCACTCGCACCGGCCTGCCTTGCCAGTTGAATTCAACTACGCTGTGCGGCGTAGCGCGTAGCCACTGCGATGCGGCGTAATGCAGGTCTCCCGCGGCCGCCGCATGCAGCAACAGGCGTTCCGGGCCCAATTCCAGGGTATCTCGGGTAATGTCCAGATCGGTCAGCGAGCCTGGCGAAATGCCCTGCTGCCCGCGGCGAACAGCGGCTTGCGGCGTCGCGACCAGCATCGATTTGATGGTTTCGGCATGCGGATCGGCTTCCGGCCAGATGAACTCCTCATCGCTTATCCAGCGCTGCCGGTCGAAGTCGATGGTGACTTTGTCGCGTTCGTAGGAAGTGAGGAACGGCTGCTGACGATAGGACTGTTCGGCCGCCACAGCATGTCCGTAATGATCGTAGCGGAGGCTGTGGATGGCTTCGAGCCGCTGTCTGCCGCCCATGGCGGCGATGGCCTCATCAACGCAGCTTTTTGCATCGACGAGTTCACAACCTGGATGTCCGCCAGCCTGCACCAGCTCGCCGTCCTGCGGTGGATTCGCGGCAAAGCTGATCGTTGGCAGAATCAGTGACAACAGCGCGGGCAACACAGCGATGCGGAATTTCATGGCGGGGTTCCGGCGGCGCTCGGGTGAAGGTGAGGCCGAAGCTTACGCACGCACGCCGGTGACTTCCCCTGCGGGAAGTCACCGTGCAAAAAGTCACTCGCCCTCAACTGCCGTGGGAATGCCCTTCGGCCACCGCGTTGAAGCGTGCCGCGATGTAATCGTCGCAGAAGCTGGTCATGTCCCAGCCGCGGATAAAGCCGCAGTGCCCGCCATAGGTGGCGATATCCAGTTCGACGTTGCTCGGCAGTTCCAGTTTTTCGAACGCGGTGACAGGAATCACCGGATCGTCGCGCGCGGTAAGAATCGTGGCCGGAATCTGCATGTTCGCCAGCGCGCGGCCGGCCACGGAATAGCCGTCCAGATAGGCTTCGAGCGAACCGAAATCGGTGTGGCGCAACACCAGCGCTTCGGTAAGGCCGCGCAGGTTCTGCTTCAGCTCCTGCAATTCGAAGTATTGGACTTCCGGAAACGCCTTCTGCTTGGCGCGCAACGAATGCCGCCATTTGTTCATGAAGTACGCCTGGTAGAACCATGGCGCGGATGCTTCCAGCGAAAACAGGCCTTCGCTGGGATCGATGATCGGACATACGGCAAGCGCGTAGTGAAGCGCGATGCCCTGCGCCGGCGCCTGCATCGCCACTCGCAGCGCGAAATTGCCGCCGAGCGAAAACCCTGCCAGCGCCATGACCGGCGCCGGCCAGCGCCGTGCGATGTCACCCAGCGCATGCACCACTTCATCCAGCCGGCAGGAGTGGAACAGTGCCTCGTTGAGTCCGTGGCTTTCGCCATGATCACGGAAGTTGAGGCGAAAAATGTCCCAGCCGTCTTCAAGCAGCCGGCTGCCGGTTTGCAAGACGTAGGTAGAGTCGACGCTGCCTTCCCAGCCATGGAACAGCACAGCCAGGCCACGCGACGACGCCTGGGCTGTTTGCGCGGTGTAGGAGCCGGTCAGGCGGATGCCGTCGCCACCGTCCACTAGCACTTCCTGCGCATCTTGCAGCACGCGGTACGCGCGGCGCGGCAGCAGTGAGCGCCGTACACCGCTGGAGGAGAGCATGGTTTGGATATGCCCGCTGGTCAGCGGCCAACGCGGCTGGAAGTCGCGTCCCTGCGGCAAGCTCATGCCGGACGGTCCTCCAACGCGGCGGCAATGCGTTCGCGCGCGAGATCCGCCATGCGGCGGCGGCCTTCGGGGCTCGCGGGCACCGCTTCGAGGAAATGCACTTCCGCATCCATCGCCGGACCGCCAAGCATGCGCAAGAAGTTCTGCATGAAGTTCTCGTGGTCGCGAAAACCGGCATCGATCTGCCGCTTGCCGTCACGCACGAAGCGCAAGGCCACCGGCTGCACCGGCACCTCGGCGTCCAGCGCGGCCTGGAAGATGCGCGCATGGAATACTCTCAGCACACCGTTATGGCCGGTGCCGCCCTCGGGAAAAACCGCCACGGAGCGTCCGCTGCGCAGGCGCTCCACCATCACTCCCATCACTGCCGCCAGCGAATGGTTGCTACCGCGCCGGTGGAAAATCGTGCCGCCGCTGGCGGCCAACCAGCCGACCAGCGGCCAGCGGGCGATTTCCGCCTTGGCCACGAAGCAGGCTGCGCGCTGGCTGTGCAACAGCTCGATGTCGATCCAGGAAGTGTGGTTGGCGACGAACAGTACCGCGTCACGCAACGGCTGCCCGACGCGTACGGAACGCAAGCCGAAGATGTGCATCAGCCCAGCAGACCACGCACGAATCATCCGATGGGTGAACGGCTCGCGCCCGTCCTTCATTACCGCGCCGCGGTTCCAGGTCAGGATCAGTCCGCACAGCAGGATGCCTAGCACTATGTGCACGAGCAGCAGTGGGACGCGCCACAAGTAACGCAGCGGGCGCAACAGGTCTCGGTCGGGGGTAGAAACGGCTTCGATGCTCATCAGTGCAGTTAGTTTAGCGTTAATCGATGCCTTATCGGCAGTGCAGCATCCTCGTCCCGGCCAGCGAGGAGCTGCGGGCATCCGCCTACATCGACGCCTCGATCAGCCGCCGCGCTATCACGCCCAGCACATGCGCAGGGCCGCCTTCGCCGAAAGCCTGGCCCGAAACGTAAGTTCCCTCAAGCAGTAACAACAGTCCGTCGGCCAATTCATCCGGATCGCGCGCGCCCATGCCTCGGCACATTTCGCGCAGCCGTTCGCGCAGCTGTTGCTTGCTTTCTTGTGCCACCCGGTGCGCGGGATGTTCAGGCTCGGGATACTCGATCAACGCATTGGTAAGGCCGCAGCCCCGATATCCATCGTGGCTCGCTCGTTGGGCCAGTCGGTCGAGGTAGGCGAGCAGGTGCTGCTTGGGATCATCCGGATGCTCGGCGGCCGGCGCCTCGAAGCGCTCGCAGAAGCGGTGGTTGTAGTCGCGCAGGTAGGCGGCGATGAGTTCGTCTTTGGATTCGAACGCGCGATACAGGCTGGGCTTGGTGACACCGGCCTGCGAGACGATTTCCTCCACGCCGACGGCGCGGATGCCCTCGCGATAAAACAGGTCGAAGGCGGTGTCGCGGATACGGTCCGCCGCACGGCGCGGGGCTTCGGTGGCGGATTGGGGTTTGGGTTTGGTAGGCATGGCGATCAGCGCAGGGTTGACAGTGTTACCGATCGGTACGTATGCTGCACCGAACCCGTACCGATCGGTAACATGACATGACTATACCGCAGCAACGGCCATTCGGCCAAAAGTACGCTTTCGTGGTGATCGCCGTGGTGTTCCTGGCTCTGTTGGCTTCGGCCGGCATGCGCGCCACCCCTGGCGTACTGATGTTGCCGCTGGGCCACGCCTTCGGCTGGAGCCGGGACGACATTTCTTCCGCCGCAGCCGTCGGTATCCTGCTCTACGGCCTGATGGGTCCGTTCGCCGCCGCGCTGATGCAGCGCTTCGGCATCAAGCGGGTGCTGCTGATTGCCTTGGCGGTGATGGCGCTGGCGGCAGCATCCAGCGCTTTCATGACACGCCCCTGGCATCTGTTGCTGACCTGGGGGGTGCTGTCCGGCGCCGGCACCGGCTGCGTGGCGGTGGTGCTGGGTGCGACCGTGGTGTCTCGCTGGTTCAGCACGCACCGCGGCCTGATGATGGGCTTGCTGACCGCCAGCACCGCCACCGGCACACTGATCTTCCTGCCCGGCCTGGCCTTCATTGCCGAATACGCCGGCTGGCGGCCGGTGGTGCTGACCATCGCCGCGGTTTGCGCGCTGTTGCTGCCGCTGGTGCTATGGCTGATGCCGGAACGTCCTGCCGACATTGGCCTGACCCGCTACGGCGCCGCAGCGAATGAGCCGGTGGATGCCGGTGGGCCGGCGGGAAATCTGTTCGTACTGACCCTGGGCACCCTGCATCGCGCCAGCAAGCGCGGCGTGTTCTGGCTGCTGTTCGCCACCTTCTTCGTGTGCGGCTTCACCACCAACGGGCTGATCGGTACGCATTTCATCGCGCTGTGCGGCGATCATGGCATTCCGGAGGTACGCGCCGCCGGCGTGCTGGCGATGATGGGCATTTGCGATCTGTTCGGCACCACCGCATCCGGCTGGCTGACCGACCGTTTCGATCCGCGCAAGCTGCTGTTTGCGTACTACGGACTACGCGGCCTGTCGCTGATGTACCTGCCCTACTCGGATTTCTCGCTCTCCAGCCTGGCCTTGTTCGGCGTGTTCTATGGCCTGGACTGGATTGCCACGGTGCCGCCCACCCTGCGTCTCACCACCGACGCGTTCGGCGACCGCGATGCACCGGTGGTGTTCGGCTGGGTCGTGGCGGGGCATCAGGTGGGTGCGGCGGCGGCGGCCTTCATGGCGGGTGTGTTGCGGGTGCAATTAGGCAGCTATCTCACGCCGTTCGTGATCGCCGGCGCGACCGGCGTGATCGCCGCATTCCTGGCTTTGCGCATTCAACGCCGTCTCGGTTCAAAGCCGCTGGAACTGGTAGGCGAAAGCGGCTAAGCGTAGGCTGGGATGACAATCCCAGCTTACACACGGCTTTCCGATGCTGGGATTGTCATCCCAGCCTACGGGCGTTCCAGTTGGGTCAGCGGCAGGGCCGCCGAGCGTTTTACCGTGCGTAGCACGAAGCTGGAATTCACATCCGCCACGCCGGAGGCGTTGAGCAGGCGGTCGAGCAGGAAGCGCGAGAAATGCTGCAGGTCGGCGACATAAATGTGCATGAGGTAGTCCATGTCGCCGGTGAGCGCGTAGCAGGCCACTACCTCGTCCCAACCGTTCACCCGTTCCACAAAGCGCTCGATCACATCGCTTTCGTGACGGGTGAGCTGCACCCGCACGAACGCCTGCAGGCCCAGCCCTACCGCCTCCGGATCCACCTGCGCGCTGTAGCCGGCAAGCACGCCCTCGCTTTCCATCCGTTGCAAGCGGCGCAGGCAAGCGGAAGGGGACAGATTGACCCGCTCAGCCAGGTCGGCATTGGTAATGCGCCCTTCGGCCTGCAGCACGCCAAGCATGCGCAAGTCGGTACGATCCAGGTTCACCATGCACGATACCTCGATTAAATGACGCTGTGACGCATGATTATTGCGCGAATGGCGCTACAATGCACAACAAAACAAACAAAATGCGCAGGACGGGACGTATTCTATTGACCATCCCGCAAGCTTTTCCGGAGCCGTCCATGGATACCTCCCGCAACCCGCGCCGCGTCGAACACCAGCAGACCGACCGCGGCTACGTTCCGGTCTACGCCACCGGCGTGGTGGAGCAGCCCTGGTCCAGCTACAGCCGCACCGACCATGAGGTATGGGACACGCTGTACAAGCGCCAGCGGGAATTGCTGCCCGGCCGCGCCTGCCGCGAATTTCTGGATGGCCTGGAGCGCTTCGGCATGGGCGAAGGCGGCATCCCCAAGTTCGCCGAGCTCAACCAGGTACTGGGCAAGGCCACCGGCTGGGAGCTGGTCGCGGTGGAAGGCTTGCTACCGGATGAAGTTTTCTTCGATCACCTGGCCAACCGGCGTTTCCCGGTGAGCTGGTGGATACGCAAGCCCGAACAGCTCGACTACCTGAGCGAGCCGGACCTGTTCCATGACCTGTTCGGCCACGTGCCGCTGCTGCTCAACCCGATCTTTGCCGACTACATGCAGGCCTATGGCCGTGGCGGCATGAAGGCGTTCGGCATCGGTCCGGAGGCACTGATGAACCTGACGCGCCTGTACTGGTACACGGTGGAGTTCGGGCTCATCAACACCGACGAAGGCATGCGCATCTACGGCGCCGGCATCGTCAGCTCCAAGGGCGAGTCGATCTACTGCCTGGACGCGACCGCGCCAAACCGCATCGGCTTCGGTTTGGAGCGCGTGATGAACACCCGCTATCGCATCGACACCTACCAGCAGACCTATTTCGTGATCGACAGCTTCGAGCAGCTGTTCGAAGCGACACGGCCGGATTTCACCCCGATCTACGCCGAGCTGAAGCAGCACACCGCGCATGCCGCGGCGGATGTGCTCGATAGCGACCGCGTGTTCAATCACGGCACCCGCGAAGGGTTTGCAACCGGCGCCGATACGTAGGCTGGGATGAAATCCCAGCTTTCATGCGGAAGGCGGTGCTGGGATTTCATCCCAGCCTACGCCGGCGATTAGCGCCCGTGCGCATCCACCCATGGCTTGAGCTTGCTGATCCACAACGCATAGCCCGTGCGGTTCATATGCAGCCCATCCTCGATGAACCATCGCGGCTGTGGCTTGCTGTCCGCCCCTAGCATCGGCGTGAACACGTCCACGTACGTCACCTGCTTCTGCGTCGCCGCGTATTCGCGCACCAGTTCATTCGCCTGCTCGATCTTCGGCAGCAGCGCTGCGCGCGCCACGCTCGGCTTGATCGAAATGAAGGCGATCGCCACGCCTCGGTCGAACGAACGCACCTTGCGCACGAACGCGGCGAAATCATCGCGCACCTGTTGTGGCGTGCGGCCGTCGTACAGATCGTTGTCGCCTGCATACAGCACGATGGCGCGTGGCTGGTAGGGCTTGATGATGCGATCGGCGAAATAGGTGGAATCGCCCAGCTCCGAGCCGCCGAAGCCGCGGTTGATCACTTTCACCTCGGGGAAATCTGCCGCCACCGACTTCCAATGCTCGATCGACGAACTGCCAATGAACAACACTGCATGCTGCGGCGGCGGGTGGGCGCGATCGGAGGTCTCGAAAGCTTCGATTGCGCCGTTCCAATGCGTGTGGGTGTTTTGGGCGTAAGCGAGGCCGGAAACCAGGGCCAGCAACCATGCGAATAGAATCTTCATGAACTCTCCAGTGCGTACGATCCCGGCATCGGGAAAACCCACTCAGCCACGCTTTAGCTCGCTTACCTCGAACACGTTCGCGATGCGTTCGCCGTCCCATCGATAGGTCAGGTGTTGCGCCTGCACGCAGGGCGCAACGGCGTCGGGATGGAAGGCCGCCAGGCATTCACCGCCGCGATGGCGCACACTGTCGTACACGATGCCGTTGGAGTCTGCTTCGCGCAGCCTACGCGCCAGCTTGACGCTATCGGCATAGCTGTCCGGATCGTGCGCTTGAATCCAGCCGCCGCGAATATCGTGCAGCTTGCAGTCGACACTGGTGCGATAACAACGCATCTCGATATCGCAGGCCGGTTCCGCCGTAGCCGCCAGGAATCGCTCGCGGTGGTACACCGTTTCTTCGACCGCGGTGATCACGTTGCGCGCCGCGTAGAACACACCCCAGGTACCGTCGGAAAAACGGCTGCCTTCCGGATTCAGATGGGTGAACGCGGCCATCACCGGTGTCGAGCCCGGTCCACTGATGCGGTGCTCCTTCGGCACCAGGCGCAAGGCGTCGGCTTCCTCGCGCAGGCGCGGATTGGTCATCGCTTCCAGCGCAAAAATCGCATCCAGGTCGGCCGGATTGGCAATGCGGTCGAACAACCCGGCCGGCGGAAAGCGGCTCGGCACGATGCGATAGGCGTGGGTCCAGCGGATGCGGCGAGTAGGGGGCGTGTCGGTAGACATAGACATGGCTTAAGTCCGCGGCGGCACTTCACCGCATCGTTGGTCTGTCCCTGTTCGATGGGGAATGATGCCGGAGCGGCTTCTCGCCGGCTGCGACGGGTTGCTTACCAGCCGCGCTGCGCGTCCAGGTATTGCCGCACTACGTACAGATCGCCCACGTTGCCCGAAAGCATGCGATCGAGCGCCGACTGCCCACCGAACAGCGGCGAGCGATTGGGTTTATGCAGCCAGGCATCGGCCTGCTCGGCGTTGGGAAACAGGATCTGCAGTGCCTTGTAGATGCCGAGCAGATAACTGATGCGCTCCAGCGTGTCGCGCCCCAGCGCGCCGTCCTGGTGGCGCTTCCACTTGTAGAAGGTGGATTCGGGCGGCTCGCCGAGCAGCGTACGCTGTTCGGCGATGCGCAAGTGCCAGCGCTCGGCCATGTTGAAGAAGGCCCGCAAGGCAGGGCCGCTCAGTTCTTCGGCGGGGCTTGGCCGGGTCAAGGCATGGGCTGTCACGACGAACTCTCCCAATAGAGCTTGGGTCAATACTACTTTATTGGTGAAGTTTTTGCCAAGGCTCCGGCGGCGCCGGCTGGGATGACAATCCCAGCCTACGGTTCACGACCACCCTCCGCGATGAACCGGTCGATCCGCTGTTCCAGCAGCGGCAGCGGCACCGAACCCACGGCAAGCACCGTGTCATGGAAGGCGCGCAGGTCGAACTTCGGTCCCAGCGCTTTCTCGGCCTTCGCGCGCAGCTCCAGGATCTTCAGGTAGCCCAGCTCGTAGGACAGAGCCTGGCCGGGCCAGCTGATGTAGCGATCCACTTCGTTGGCGATTTCGCGATCGGACAGGGCGGTGTTCTCGGTCATGAAGTCGATCGCCTGCTGGCGCGTCCAGCCCAGATGATGGATGCCGGTATCGACCACCAGGCGGCAGGCGCGCCACATCTGGTAGGTGAGATAGCCGAAGCGCTGGTAGGGCGTCTTGTAGATGCCCATCTCGTTGCCGAGGTATTCGGAGTACAGCGCCCAACCCTCGCCGTAGGCCGAAATGTAGCTATTGCGGCGGAACGCCGGCTGGTCGCGCTGCTCTGCAGCCAGCTCCAGTTGCAAGGCATGGCCGGGATAGGATTCGTGCAGGGTCAGCGCGGGCATGTTGTAGAGCGGGCGCGCGGGCAGATCGTAGGTGTTGACCAGGTAGACATCCGGGCCGCCACGTCCGGAGGTGTAGTACGGCGCGATGGCATCGGGCACCGGCTCGATGGTGAAGCGCGCCCGCGGCAAGTGGCCAAAGAACTTGCCGAGCTGGCCATCCACCTCCTTTGCCACCCACGCGGTCTTGTCGAGCAACTCCTGCGGGGTCTTGGCGTAGAACTGCGGGTCGCTGCGCAGGAAATGCAGGAAGTCGGCAAAACTGCCCTTGAAGCCGGTTTGCTGCATCACCTCGAGCATCTGCGCGTGAATTTTCTCGACTTGCTCCAACCCGATGCGGTGAATGGCGTCAGGATCGAGATCGAGCGTGGTGTATTCACGGATCTGCTGGCGGTAGTAGTTCTTGCCATCCGGCAGCGCTTCGGCGGCCAGCGTAGTACGTGCTTGCGGCACATATTCCGTGCGGAAGAAAGCGAGCAGTTTGGCGTAAGCGGGAATCACGTCGCGGCTGATCTTCGCGCGCGCGTCGGCCTGGATGGCTGCGGCCGTCACCGTCGGGATGTTCGAAGGCATGTGCTGCAGCGGTTCGTAGAACGAGGTTTGCGTGGGGTCCTTCACGTCCGCGATAGCAGCGATGGACACGTCACGCCCCGCCAGCACCGCCTGCGGCACGCTGAAACCGCGCTTGAGGCCGGCACGCATGTTGGCGATTTCCTGGTCGAAATACGCCGGTACCTGGCCCAGGCGATCCACGTAGCGGCGATAGTCCGATTCGTTATGCAGCGAATCGCTGCCCAGATCGTTGTCCAGCTCGCTCCAGAACGCCGAATCGCTGTTGAACGGCATCTGCCATTGCTTGAACTGCTGGTCGGCGATGAAGTTGCGGATCTGCTCGCGGTAGATCGCGTAGTTCACCTGCTCGGCGGCGGAAAGCTGCTTCGGATCGATCGCATCCAGCTGGCTCATCACCTTGCGCCAATCATCCAGCCGCTGCTGCTGGCGCTTGGCGTCGACCTGGTCGAGGCGGCCGTTGTTCGGCTGGGCTTCGCCGGAGGCGCTGACGCCGGCCTGGCCGGTGCGCCAGGCCCATTCTTTTTCGTAAACCTGCTTGAAGCGTGCATCCGCGCTTTGCTGCGCGAAGGCCGGTATGGTCAGCAGCAGGCCTGCGGCCAGGCAGCCGATCCGAGTGATATTTTTCACTGAGCTTGATTCCCTGTGGATGACGTCGTGGCTAGGGATGCCGACACGGCATCTTCCACGCTCCAATTATCCAATGCCTGTGACGAAAGCTGGGGTAGGGCAGCACGCAGCAGCAGGTTGCGGGTTTCATCCTTCAGGCGCGCCATGCGCAGACCGATTCCTCGCGCCTCAAGCCACGCGGCAAAATCACCCAGCGACTCCAGCGCGGTGCTGTCCAGATCCGGCGATGCCTCCAGGCTCAACACCAGCTGTTTCACGCCGGCATGCTCTTCCACCTGCTTGCGCGCCAGCGTCATGACCGCTTCGGCATTGGCGAAGAACAAAGGCTCTTCCGGGCGCAGGATCAGCATGCCCGGCGGCGGCACCGCATCCTTGTGCTGCGCGATGTCCACGAAATCGTGGCTGCCGGCGAGACGGCCGAGCACGCTCACGCGCGCCGAGGCGAGTTGGCGCAGCAACAGGACCAGACTGAAGCCGATGGCAAACAGCAGGCCGTTGAGAATGCCCACCGAAAGCACCGCCACTACCGCGGCGAGTGCGAGCAAGCGATCGCGCCGCCATTGCAGGTAGGGACGAAAGACCGACAGCCGCCACGACTTGCTCACCGCGTGAATCACGATGGCTGCCAGCACGGCAAGCGGAATGCGTTCGATCCAGCGCAGCAGCAGCAAGACCATCAGCAAGACCGTGGCCGCTGCGATCAGTCCTGCCAGCCGTGATTGCGCTCCCCCGGCCTCGTTGGCGGAAGTGGCGGAATAACCGGCGCCCACCGGCATGCCCTGGCACAAGCCGCTGAGTACGTTGGCCACGCCAAGCACCAGCAGGTCGCGATTCGGTGCCACCGGATCGTTGTGCTTCAAGGCGAAACCACGGATCGAGCTGTAAGACTCGGCATACAGGATCAGCAGCAGCGCCGCAGCCAGTTCCACGCTCGGCAGCCATTGGCCGCTGGACGGCCACACCGGCATGCCGATGCTCAACTGCAAGCGGATCGCACCGGTGAGCGGCACGCCATGCGCTGCCAGCCATTGGGAGGCCGCCACGCCCAGCGCGATCACCAGCAGGCTGCCCGGCAAGCGGCGCAAACGCTCGCAGGCGTACAACACCGCCAGTGCCAGCACACCGGTGAGTAGCGTAATCGCATGCACCTGTCCCGATGTACGCACCAGGTCCGCTACCAGTAGCGGCACGAAGTCGCCGTGCAGATCCGGCCAGCCACCCAGGTGCGGCAGCTGCTTGAGCGCGATCACGATCGCCAGCCCGAAGGTATAGCCGCGCAGCACGGGGCGTGCGATCAGATGCGACAACCCACCGAGCCGAGCCGAGCCTGCGATGAGAAAGCAGATGCCGCCAAGCAACACGAGCGTAGCGGCGACAGCCGCGCGATTTGCCCCGCCGCCAGCCAGCAGCAACGTGCCCGCCGCCAGCACCGCCGCCGATGACGAAGTAGATGAGACGATCGCGAAACGGCTGGTGCCCAAGAGCCCGTAACAGATCAGCCCGACGAACAGAGCCACTACGCCCGCCTGCGGTGGCATGCCGGCGATACCCGAATATGCGACCGCTTCAGGCAACAGCAAGCCTGCTATGCCCAGGCCCGCCAGTACGTCGGTGATACGGGCCGGCGAAACGGCCGTGCTCATTGGATTTGCCCGCTCCAGCCGGGCAGGTAGCCCGCTTCATGCGAGTGCGCGAGCAGTAGCGCATCCTGCAACTGCTTGGAGGTAACTCGATCGCCCTTGAGCTTGAGGTTGCGCCGGTAGAATTCCGCCCACAGGAATTCCGAATAGGGCGTGGCGTCCTTGGAGAAACCGCCGGCCGTGCGCACGCGCGCTGCCAGGGTGCGATAAGGATCGTCGACCATGTCGGTCAGGTTGCGGGGAATCGCGTCGTATTCCTGCCGTTGGCCATGCTCGTCGTAGGGATGCGCCCAGCGGTTGAATTCCATGGTGCGCCAGAACACCTCCGGCTCCAGCCAGGAAAAATCGCGCTGGATCATCACCGGTACTTCCTTGACCGCTTCCTCGCACAGGGCCAGTCCGAGATGGTGGTGATCGACGATGTAGACCTGGTGCTTGGGTCCCAGCACGCCGGGGAACCAGTGCGCGGCCAGCAGCTCCTTGCGCTTCTTCTTGCCGAGCTTTTCCCATTGCGCCCGCTTTTGAGCCACTTCAGCCTTGCCCACGGTCATCTGGGTGGGGCGCAGCTTGGCCGGAGCAATCGACAACAAGGGATGACGCACGCCTGACGACATGAGATGACTCCTGCAAAGGCCCTGGTGGGCGCAGGGTAGCGTAAGAGCGCCGGCAAAGGTTG
Organism: Dyella flagellata; assembly: GCF_030160275.1. Taxonomy (GTDB): domain Bacteria; phylum Pseudomonadota; class Gammaproteobacteria; order Xanthomonadales; family Rhodanobacteraceae; genus Dyella_B; species Dyella_B flagellata. The sequence continues at coordinate 27,328 of NZ_BSOA01000050.1, read as the reverse complement.
CTCGGCTTATTCCAGCCCCGAGAAGTAGCCGCGCATCGCCTGCAGATAAGAAGCCAGGTCACGATTGGCGGCACTCTGGAATATTTCGCCGGTGTGCTGCATGCGAGCGATGCGGTCAGGACGGAAGTTGCGGAAATCCTTGCGCAAGCGGCACCAGGTGCCGAGTGTCCATTTGCCGCCCCAGAACGCCAGGCACAGCGGTTCCACGTCGCGCTCGCTTTCGCGGCCCAGCTCGTCCCGGTAGAACAGCTTCAGGACGTTCTGGGCTTCGATCGCCGCATGTAGCTGGTCAATGCGTTCGGCGAACGCAGTGGAATTTTCGTCGCGCCAGATCGGTGCATAGATTCGCGTGCGAGAGGAGCGTTCGCGCAACTCCGGCGGCAGCACCGCCTCGATCTTCATCAGTGCGGCCTGCGCGCCGGCCGCCAGCTTCTCGCCCGCAAAGGCGCGTACGAAGCGCGTGCCGACCACCAGCGATTCGAGCTCCTCGGCGGTAAACATCAGCGGCGGAATGTCCGAGCCCTTGCGCAGCACGTAACCGACGCCGGCTTCGCCTTCGATCGGTACGCCCGAGAGCTGGAGGTCCGCCACATCACGGTAGACCGTGCGCAGCGATACCCCCAGCATTTCGGCGAGCTGGCGCGCCTGCAACGCGGTACGGCGTCCACGCAGGGCGTTGATGATGAGGAAGAGGCGATCGGCGCGACGCATCCACCCATCATCGCCCAGGTCGCGCTTACGGAACAGCGTCCGAAGTCATGCATGACCGTTGCCATCGGCTGATCTCACGCCACATGCCGCGCGACAAACTCGGCGTCCCTGGCCGCAGCACGCTGTATCGCGGGGCGCGTGATCACGCGATCGATGTAGGCGCGGATCAGCGGCGTTTCCGGTACCAGCTTGAACAGTGTCGCCCAGTGCAAGGCGCCGCCCCACAGTACGTCCAGCGCGGTGAATCGTTCGCCGAGCATGTACGGGCCCTTGGCCAGCTGCAGCTGTAAGGTGTTCATGACGTCTTCCCAGGTGCCATAGGGCGAGGTCGACGGGGGCGCCGGATCGCGGTTCAACGAACGGTCAACCAGCGCCGGCTCGAAGCAGGACCCGTAGAAGACCATCCAGCGCAAATAAGGACCGCGCAATGGATCGTTGCCGGCCGGGGCAAGCCCAGCTTCGGCATACAGGTCGGCCAGGTACATGAAGATGGCCGGCTGTTCGGTGATCAAGGCATCGCCATGCCGAATCGCCGGCACCTTGCCCATCGGATTGATGGCCCGATAGTCAGGACCACGCAGCTCGCCGGCCCTGAGATTGAGCACATGGAGCTCGTACTCGGCTCCCAGTTCTTCCAACAACGTCAGCGTGCCGCCCGAGCGGCTGTTCGGCGCGTGATAAAAGACAATCTTCCGGTCCATGTCGTCACCTATGAGGTTGGGTTACAGATGCCGCGTTTCGGCTGGTACGTTCTGCCAGTTGTTGTGGCGCCCATCCGAAAAACGCAGCGGCGCCTCGATCAACTCCGCCGGTTCGGCGTCATCCAGGCAGAACACGTTGACGAAATAGAATTCGCCGCCCAGCACGTCCAGATTGCCCTTGCCGAACGGCCGGATGCCGCAGTGCTTGCAGAACAGGTGATGCATGCTGTGGGTTCCGAACTGGTAATCGCTAAGCTCCGTTTCGCCGTCGATGAGCCGGAATGCTCCAGGCTTCACCACCGTGCCCCACTGCCGCGCCTTGGCGCAGATAGAGCAATTGCAACGTCCCGTACCTTGCGTCGCCAGGTCGATGTCCGCTTCAAAGCGCACCGCACCGCAATGGCAACTGCCGTGATAGGTCTTTTGCATGATCAGTTCCTGGTAATGGATTCAAGCGCCGCTCAAGCCGCCCGACGCCTCATCGGTCGAGCGCGCGCACAAGCTGGTGGAAGCGAGGGCCGGAGCGAGCAGCACCCGCTTGCGTCCGGGCTCGAACACCGGCGTGACTTGCACCACCCGGTTGCCTTTTTGCGGTTTTTCCTCTGGCTGGGCGGGCAGGCGGTATTGCCCATCCATCAACAAGCCCCGCAGATACAGCGGCCGATAAGCGGCCAGAACGCGATCGAAGAAGCTACTCATGTCGTAGATACCTCAGCTGCGCGAATCACTTCGACCGGCTCGCCGGCCAACCACGGCGGCGGCAAGGCGTGCTTGAACAAGCGGTACCAGTGTTCGCGATCGCTGGCGTTGTACAGATCCAGCGTGTGGATGATTTCCCGCGCAAATTCGATGCTGCCCAGGTGGCTGGCGGTGATGACGCCGCCATCGGCCACCGCAAGCACATTGGCGTCGTATTGGTCGTGCCCGGCGTACGCCGCCACTTCACGGCCGAGCTGTCCCGGCCAGTTGCCGGTATGCCGGCAATGCTCCAGCAAGCCGGCACGCGCCAGGGCCAGCACGCCCTGATCGATGGCGGCAACTGGCGCGCCGGCCTCATACACACGCCGCGCAGCTGCCGCCGTCCGTTCCACTTGCGTGGACAACCAAAGATGCCCGCCCGGGACGATCAGCAAGGCGGCTGCCTCCAGGTCCAGCTCATCCACGCTTATATCGGGCAATACCCGCAACCCGCTCATCGAAGTGACCGGCTCGCGCGTGAAACCGGCGCTGCGTACCTCCCATTCCCCCGGGCGACGGATTTCAGCCAGGGCCAAGGCCACCTGCCAATCCGCAAACCCTTCGAACACCAGCACATAGACCGTATCGCGCATGTCCGTCCCTCCGCTTCGATGGTGAGAGCTTGCGCTACCGCTACTGCCAGCGTGTTGTCAGCAGCAAGATGCGCGACGGTTCAGGCGCTCGACTGGCTTCCTTGCGGCTGACCCGGGACAATGGCGGCCCCTTAGCCTGCCGAGCCGTCATGAAGCCCATCTCGCTGATCCAGTTCCTGATCGAAGAACGCCGCGCCGGCCACGTCAACGCCGAGCTCAGCTTGCTGATCGAAGTGGTCGCGCGCGCCTGCAAGCGCATCGCCGTCGCCACCAACAAGGGCGCCATCGGCGGCGTGCTGGGCGAGGCAGGCACCGGCAACATCCAAGGTGAAGCACAGAAGAAGCTGGACGTGATCTCCAACGAGATCCTGCTGGAAGCCAACGCCTGGGGCGGCCAGCTCGCCGCCTGCGCCTCCGAGGAGATGGAAGACCCGCAGCCGATTCCCGACATGTATCCGAAGGGCAATCACCTGCTGCTGTTCGATCCGCTGGACGGCAGCTCGAATATCGACGTGAACATTTCGGTCGGCACCATCTTCTCCGTGCTGCGCTGCCCAGATGGCATCACCAACCCGAAGGCCGAACACTTCCTGCAAGCCGGCACCACCCAGCTCGCCGCAGGCTACGTGGTGTACGGCCCCGCTACCGTACTGGTGCTGACCTTCGGCCACGGCACACACGAGTTCACGCTCGATCGCGAAGTGGGCAGCTTCATCCTCAGCCGCCGCGATATCCGCATTCCGGAGGAAACCGGCGAATTCGCCATCAACATGTCCAACCAGCGCCATTGGGAAGCGCCGATGCAACGCTATGTCGGTGAATTGCTCGCCGGCAAGGACGGCCCGCGCGGCCGCGACTTCAACATGCGCTGGGTCGCCTCGATGGTGGCCGACGTGCACCGCATCATCACCCGCGGCGGCGTGTTCTTCTATCCGCTGGATGCGAAGATCAGAGCCAAGGGCGGCAAGCTGCGCCTGATGTACGAGGCCAATCCGATGGCCTTCATCATCGAGCAGGCCGGTGGCGCGGCCACCACCGGTCGCCAGCGCCTGCTCGAACTACAGCCGACCGGCTTGCACCAGCGCGTGCCGGTGTTCCTGGGTTCGAAGCACGAAGTGGAAGTCGCGACGCATTATCACGTCGAAGCGGACAGCGCCCAGGCCTGATATCGGCGGACCATCCCAGCCTGCGATTACGCGGCAGCTTCGCCGTAACGGCGCTGCCGCATCCACTTGGTCACGATCCATTTCTCGCCGCGCGTCACCGGCGAGCCGCCGTGCAGGGTGAGCTTGTCCAGCTGGTCGTTGCTATTGGTGTATTCGAAATAGACGGCCGAGCCCTGCTTCGGCACGACTTCAAGGCCGATCTCGGGGAAGATGGTGGTGCCGCCTTCTTCCACCTCATTCAAGTACATCACCATGGTGGAGACGCGTTGACCACCGATGGTCATCTGCACCTGGCTGCCGGGGTCTTCCGGCGGGAAATAATCGTAATGCGGCTTGTATTCACCGCCGATGCCATAGTGCAGGATCTGCAGGCCTTCGCCGTTTTCCACCGGCCAGTTCATCACCTCGGAAATGCGCCGATCCAGACGGGCGATGAAGGGATCCGCGTTGAGGGTGAAGAAGGTGCCTTCGCTACTGCGGTCGGCAATCACTTCATGCTTGCCGGTCATCGGGTCCACGGTGGTGGAACGGCGCATCTTATCGGAGGAGCGGCGGATCAGCTCGTCGCATTCTTCAGCACTCAACACACCATCGAGCACAGCGATCATCGGGCGATGCATACGCGTGACCACGCGCACCTCGCGATCGAAGGTGCGGATCAGGTTGCCGGCATGCAGTCGCGGTGTTTCATAAGCGTAACCATGCGCGGACTTGGCCTGCGTCTGCGTGGGGGCGACGAAGGGCCCTTGCATGACACCGTTGACCGCGGCTCGCGCGAACACCGGATCGAAGTGATTGCGCACCATGTCGTCGATCAGCGATTGCGGAGCGCAGCCGCGTGCGAGGTTTTCCTGGATCCAGTTGTGCCACTCGGGCGGCAGGTGCGTGATCGCATTCATCGCAGATTCCTTGGGTCCACAGCGCAGTCGATTCGGTACCGGCTCGCACCGCTAAGCGTGACAGGGCGGCGCGCAGGCGATTGTGAACCTGTTGGGCGGGGAACGGCGAGCCCTCTGCCTGCTCCTCCCCCGCCAGGGTGAGGAGCGGCGAATCAATCACACCAGGCCGTGGCTGCGCAGCAAGGCTTCCGGTTCCGGCTTGCGGCCCCGGAACGCGATGAAGCTCTCCAGGGCGGGCCGGCTAGCGCCCACCGCCAGGATCTCGCGGCGAAAGCGCTCGCCGGTAGCCGGGTCGATCACGCTATGCCCATCGCGCGCGTGCTCCTCGAAGGCGCCAAAGGCATCCGCGCTCAACAGCTCGGCCCATAGGTAGCTGTAGTAACCGGCCGCGTAGCCGCCCGCGAAAATATGGGTGAAGGCATGCGCAAAGCGCTGCCAGGCCGGCGGATGCAGCACGGCCACTTCGTGGCGCGTCTGCGCCAGCACTTCGAGCGTGCGTGCGCCGTTGACCGGGTCGTACTGCAAATGCAGCTGGAAATCGAACAGGGCAAATTCGAGCTGGCGCACCAGGAACATGGCGGCGTGGAAATGCCGTGCCGCCAGCATGCGCTCGAACAGCTCATCCGGCAGGCGTTCGCCGGTTTCCCAATGCCTGGCGAACAGATCCAGCGCTTCGCGGTTCCAGCCGAAGTTCTCCATGAACTGGCTGGGCAGCTCCACCGCATCCCACTCCACGCCCTCGATGCCGCCGACGGAGGGCAGCGGCACTTCGGTCAGAAGAAGATGGAAGCCATGACCGAATTCATGAAACAGCGTGAGCACGTCGTCGTGGGTGAGCAGCGCGGGACGGCTTTCGGTCGGTGGCGCGAAATTGCAGGTGAGGTAGGCCACCGGCAACTCCAGCTGCGCGCCGTCGTCGAAGCGTGCGCGGCATACGTCCATCCAGGCGCCACCACGCTTGCCGGTACGCGCATAGAGATCGACATAGGCGCCGGCAAAGATATGCCCATCGGCATCGACGACATCGTAATAGCGCACATCGGGGTGCCACACGTCGATGCCATCGCGCGGCTTCAGGCTTACGCCGTACAGCCTTTGCACCAGGCCGAACAAGCCATCGAGCACGGCCGGCAAGGGGAAGTACGGCTTGAGCTGTTCTTCGTCCAGCGCGTACTGCTGCTGGCGCAGTTTTTCAGCGGCATAGGCGACATCCCAGGATTCGAGGTTGTCGAGCTTCAGTTCGGTGGCGGCGAAATCGCGCAGCGCGGCCAATTCCTTTTGCGCCACCGGCTTGGCGCGCGAGGCGAGATCGCGCAGGAAGTCCAGCACTTCGGCCGGCGTGCCGGCCATCTTGGTAGCCAGTGATTCTTCCGCGGCATTGGCGAAGCCCAGCAGCTGGGCGGCTTCGTGGCGCAGCGCCATGATCTTTTCGATGCGCGCGGTGTTGTCGTACTTGCCGGCATGCGGTCCCTGGTCGGAGGCGCGCGTCTGGTATGCCCAGTACACCCGTTCGCGCAACTCGCGCTTGTCGGCATAGGTCATCACCGCTTGCACGCTGGGCTGCTTGAGCGTCACCAGGTAGCCTTCCAGGCCTTTTTCCTTGGCGTACTGGCGCAGTACGGCGCGGCCCGATTCGGGGATGCCGGCCAGGTCGCGTTCGTCGGTGATGTGCTCCTGCCACGCATCCGTCGCATCCAGCACGGCGTTGGAGAATTCGGTGGAAAGCTTGGACAGCTCCACGCCGATGTCGCGGAAACGCGAGCGCGCGGGTTCTTCCAGCGCCACGCCGGAAAGCTTGAAATCGCGCAGGGCATGTTCGACCAGCGCGCGCTGCGCGCGCGATAGCCTGGTGAAATCCGGCGCATCGGCCACCGCCTGCACAGCGGCATACAGATCGCGGTTCTGCCCGACTTCGATGGAGTAGTCGGTAAGCAGTTCTTCGGCCGGTCCATAGGCCTTGCGCAGCGCTTCGCTATCGGCCACCGAATGCAGATGGGAAACCGGTGACCAGGCGTGCGAGATGCGCTGCTCCAAGCGCTCCTGCGGCAACATCACCGATTTGAAATCGTTGGGCGCGCCAGGGGTGGTCAGCGCGGCGATGCCGGCGCGGCTTTCGGCCAGCAGGGCTTCGACGGCCGGCAGCACGTGCTCGGGCTGGATACGGGAAAACGCGGGCAGCGTAGGGTCGGCCAGCAGGGGATTGTCTTGGCTCATGGTTTCGCTCCTTACAGGCTTCGAAGGGTGCGTGCGTTGCGGATCGAAATCAAGCCGATGGAACGCATACTGTGTCATCGCGCCCGTCGTACCATCGCGCGCATGCTACCTGCCGACGTCCATGCCCTGATCGGTCGCGTCCCGCTGTTCGCGCATCTGACCGAAGCGCAGCGGTCGACGCTTGCCACCCACCTGCAGTGGATGTGCCTCCCAGGCGGCCAATACCTGTACCGGGAGGGCGAGGTGGCCGAGGCGCTGTACCTGCTGCGCAGCGGCAGCCTGGGCGTGTTCGACGGCCCGACCGGATTGATCCGGCAGATTGCGGCCGACGACTGCCTGGGCGAGGTCAGCCTGCTGAGCGGCGAAGCTTTGCGTTACAACGTGCGCGCACTGCGCGATTGTGAACTGCTGCGGCTCGACCGCCACCATTTCGAGCTGCTGATCGAACATCATCCACGCGCCATGATCGGCATGGCGCGGCAGGCCATGGATCGGATGATCCGGCGTGAACGCCACGTGGACCCGCCGGACAAGCCGCGCACCTTTGCGATCCTGCCGGTGGACCAGGCCGTGCCTGTGCGTGGCCTGGCGATGCAACTGGCGCAGGCCCTGGAAAAGTTCGGCAGCTGCCTGGTGATCGATGCCGAACTCGGGGCGAACCGCGGCAGCGACTGGTTCGCCGAGCGCGAAGCGCAGGCGCGCTTCGTGATCTATCTGGACAGCACCGGGGATGCTTCCTGGCGCCTGCGCTGCCTGCGCCAGGCCGACGTGCTGTTGCTGCCCGCATTGGCGGCGCAGCCGGCGAAACTGTGGCCGGAAGCAGCGCCGGGGCATCCGGCACGCGTGCGGCATCGTCCGCGCCATCTGTTGCTGGTCCACCCCGGGCGGCGTGTGCAGCAGGGCGCGGCGCGGCGCTGGCGCGCTCAGTTCAGTGGCGAGCTGCAGCATCACCACATCTGCGGCGAAAGCGACATTCCGCGCATCGCGCGCCTGATCAGCGGCCACGCACGCGGGCTGGTGCTGGCGGGCGGCGGTGCGCGCGGTCTTGCTCATCTGGGTGCGTTGCGCGCGTTGCGCGAGGCCGGCCACGACTTCGATGCCATCGGCGGTACCAGCATCGGCGCCATCATCGGCGCGGGGGTCGCTAATATGTGGAGCATCGAGGAGATGATGCGCGTGTATTACGAGGCCTTCGTGCGCGGCAAGCCGCTGTCGGACTGGACCGTGCCGCTGGTAGCGCTCACGCGCGGACGCCGCGCGGCGATCATGCTGCGGCGCGCGTTCGGAGCGATCGACATCGAGGATCTGGAGCGGCCTTTCTTCTGCGTCTCCACCAGTCTCTCCGGCCAGGGCAAGGTGGTGCATCGCCATGGCCCGCTATGGTTGTGGCTACGCGCCAGCAGTTCGATCCCCGGCATCCTGCCGCCGGTGCTGCACCACGGGCAGGTGTACGTGGACGGCGCCCTGGTCGACAACCTGCCGACCGACGTGATGGCCGAGGACGGCATCGCCCACATCACCGCGGTAAGCATTCGCGCGGACATCGAGCTGCGCGCGCAAACCGAGGAATTCGCCACCCCGCCCTGGTGGCGCCTGTGGATTCGGCAACGGCGCGGGGCCGGCTGGCCGCGCCTGGTCTCCACGTTGACCCGTGCCGCCATGGTCAACAGCGAGGAGACCAGCGAGCGTTGCCGCGAGCAGGCGGACTTGCTGATCACACCGCCGCTGGAACACGTCGGCATGCTCGATTGGCGTGACTGGCAGCTCGCGGTGGACGCCGGTTACGAGGAAACCATGCGGGTGCTTGAGGTACAGCAGCACAAACCGCCTGGCGTGGATGATGCGGCACGTCTGTCACTTGAAGGCTAAAATCCCTGGAATGAATTGCCTACGTCCCTTCAAGGGCATCCTGCCCACCCTCGGCGCCCGCGCCTATGTCGACCCGGCTTCCACCGTCATCGGTGACGTTGTGCTGGGTGACGACGTTTCCATCTGGCCCGGCGCAGTCTTGCGCGGCGACGTGAACTATATCCGCGTCGGCGCGCGCAGCAACATCCAGGACGGCAGCATTGTGCACGTGACGCACGATGGCCCGTATTCGCCCGGCGGCTTTGCCACGATCATCGGCGAAGGCGTCACCGTCGGCCATGCCGCCGTCATCCACGCCTGCATCATCGAGGACTACTGCCTGATCGGCATGCACGCCATCGTGCTGGATGGCGCGGTCATCAAGAAGCACGGCTTCGTCGGCGCCGGCAGCGTGGTGCCGCCGGGCAAGGTGGTCGGCGAGGGTGAGCTGTGGCTGGGGAATCCGGCCAAATGCGTGCGCCTGCTCACCGACAAGCAGATCGAGCAATTGCACTATTCGGCCGACCACTATGTACGGCTGAAGGATGCGTATCTGGCCAACAGCTGACGTGTGGCCGGCGATGCTGGGATTACATCCCAGCCTACTGTCCTTGCTGGGCCTGGATGCGCGCTGCTTCCGCTTCGTGCCTGCGCCGCTCGATCACCCGCTGCGCATCGAGCACGCTGCCAAGCAGGGCTAGCTTGTAGTTGTGCACGTCGTACTGCCGCAGCAAACTGAGTTCGCGCTGCGCCTCATCCAGGTCGCCATTGTTGATGGTGTTCTCCACCACGTCGCAGGCCGGCTTGAAGGCGTCGCGTAGCCGACTCTGCGCGATGGCATTGTTCGGATCGAGCTGCAGCACGCTGAAATAGAATTCGTAGACGTTGCTGCCGATCGGCGCCACCAGGCGTTTTTCCTTGTATGCCTGGTCGGCCAGGCCCAGCATCACGCCCACTTCGCTGCCGTCATTGGCGGTGTGCTCTACGGCAGAGGGTTTGTCGCTGACTGACGTGCGCGCATACCAAACCCCCCCGCCGATCAACAGCAGCAACACTCCGGCGAGCGCGCCAAACAACAGACCGCGCCGGTTGGCGTCGATGGAAACGGTAGAAGACATGCCGACCCGCGCTTTGAATCTAAAGTAAAACGGCCGCCTAGCAGAAATGGCGGCGCCCTGTTGCGACCAGGGTAGCGCGGCAACGTGTCAGCTAAATGACTCGGGCTGTCGAATATGACAGCCCGGCTACAAAGTGCAGACTGGGATGGCCATCCCAGCCTACGCGTCGGTGATTAGTGGAAATCGCCGCCGATGATGTGCCCTTGCGGATCCAGGTTGGGGAAGAAGCGCGAGTTGTCGTAACGGATTTCCATCGTGCTGATGGTACCCGGCAGCATCAGCTGCACGCCCGGATACTCCTTCTTGAACTCTTGCTGCGTCGGATGCGTGCCGATGAAGCTCTCGAACGAAGCCATGTCGTTGACGCCGCGCTTACCGTCCGGCCGCGTGCCGCGGTGGCAGCCGGCGAGGGCCACGGCCACGCCAAGAACGGAAAGGGCAAGCAGACGGATACGCATCGGTAAGGGCTCCAGCGAGCACTCTGGCTCAGGTGAGATGCCGGCAAACCTAGCATGCCGGCGCCCCCTCCGGCCATGGGAGGAGGCGCCGCGTTTACCTACGCCTTACCAGGGCAACAGGCTGTCGCCCAGATAGGGCGAACCATCCGGATGCGCAAACCACAAGACCCGGTTCTGTTCGCCGGCGCAATCCTGGCCCGTGCTGTAGGCCGTTACCAGATTGTTGGCCGAGCTCACGCTGCCGCTGTAGCAACCACCCAGCGAGTCGTGGAACGCAAAGTTTTGCGTGGCCTGCTGGCCGCTATGGCTGACGATGTGGAAGCCGCTGTCCAGCACCAAGGTGTCGGAACCGGCCACATTGTTGTGCACGTCGGCCCAATACAGCGGGAAGCCGCCAAGACTCATACCGGTGTGCTGGTCGTAACCCTGCTTGATCGAGGTGAGGATCGAATAATCCCCGTTCGACTCGGTGGCCTGGTTGACGTCCACATGCAGCGGATAGCGGAAGCGCGCTTCGAATTCGCCGCTCAGGAAATTGCCGATCCTGCTGCGGCTCACCCCTTCGACGCTGGTCAGCTGGTCGGTGATTTGGTGAAAGTCGGTGGCAGTGATGCCGAAAGTTTGCGTGTCGGCAAAGCCTACGGTCTGGTCCACCGTGGTGGTGACCCGGCCATGGGAGGTATCGACGTAGCCTTCGATCACGAAGTGACGGCTGAGATCGGTGGTAACCGCCCCGGTGACGTTACCGGACGAATCCTGCTGCAGCGTGCTGCCGATGGTCGGCGTGGGCGATTGGCCCGCGAGCGTATTGCGCAACAAGGCGCCGCTTACTTGCTTCGCGCCGTGATCCTGGTAGACCAACAGGCTGGCCGTGGCCGAGAAGTAGCTATTCGCACCTTGCACGCTAACCGCCACCGTATGCGGCGAACCATTGCTCAGCATGCCGGCGAACGGCGTCAGGTCCACGCGATAAGGCATGAAGTTCAGCGCTTGTACGCCGGGTGTGGGCTTCCAGATGAACAAGTCGATGCCACCGGTATAGATCCATGGATACACCGGCGCCACGCCGGCCGGCTGGCCGTCGATGCTGATCTCCGCTTCGCGGAAATTGCCGCCGCCGCACTCCTGCGTTTCCGCCGCGTACTGATCCGGCACGCAGGTGTACCAGAATTCATCGTTGCTCTGGCTTTGCGTGAAGACGTCCAGATAGGCCCGTTCCACGTTGGCCGGCAACGTCAGCGTTGCGGCCATCTGGCTGCTGGAATTGTTCAAGGTCACGGTATTGCCGACCGGATCGCTGCCCAGCGGATAGACCGCATCCGGCACCCGTGGCGCGGGCGCGACGACCGAAGCGGGATAGAACAACAAGCGAGCGCTGCCGTGGATCACGCCGGTGTAGGTACTGTCGACCAGGTTGTAGAGCACCGCCTGGCCTTGGCCCGAGTTGCGGAACAAAGCGCTGTAATCGGTCAGGTCGCGCTCGACGTGCCAGTTCGGCGCCAAGTTGGACCTTGGCTCCTGCGTGGTACCGAAATAGAGGTTCACGCCGCCCAGCCAGATCGAGGCCGTGCGGTCGAACTGCACGCCGGCCGTCACCGAGAAATCCGCCTCCAGCACCACTTTCGCCCAATGCGTACCGCAGCCGGTAGGTGGCGCGTAGCCGTAGGGACGCGTGCCGAAATCATTGAACGTGTCATCGCTGAAAAGCTGCACCACGCACGGCTGACCCGGCGGACGCGGTACGGTGGGATCGGCGACGGTGACATTGGCCGAACCAATGGGACTACTATCCGGCGCCGCTTGCGCAACGCCACCCAACAGCAAGGAAACCCCGGCTACCGCCAGACAGCGGCTGAAACACCCTCTCGGCAACAACATGGTGCAGCTCTCCCCACAGTGATGCCCCCTGTCCGCCCAAGCTAGCATGGGCGCCCATTTAAAAAGGCCAAATGACAGGAAGCACCGTGTGCGTTGCAACACACCTCATGCGGCGCGTGTCGCAGCTTCCAAATCGGCGAGCCACTGCATGGCATGCTGCCGATCTTTGCCACACATGACAGGTTCCGCTTGCAGACGGGCGCACACCGCGGGGCGACGTGGATCACCAAAGATCATGCAACGATTGTCGGCAGTAAGTTGCACGCATCGCACACCGGCGGGTTTGATGGAAGGTACTATATAACCCATCGATAGAGTGGAATCTTCCGGATGCCGAAGGGATATGTTTACGTCCGCTATTCAACGGTTGAACAAGGCCAAGGTGACAGCGTAGAGCGGCAATTGCGTCTCGCCAGACAGTTCGCGGAATCTCGCACCGATCTCCATATTGAAATTGACGAAGACGTGACGTTCATCGATCGCGGCGTTTCATCCTTTACCGGTGACAATCTCGCCGCCGACAAAGCACTTGGACAATTTTTGGCTGCGGTTGATCGTGGAGAGATTTTGTCGGGATCATTCTTGCTGGTGGAATCCTTGGACAGACTTTCAAGGCAGGAAATCGCTCCCGCGCAGCGAGTATTTTTGAATATTCTCAATCGCGGCATCACCGTTGCCACCACTTCTCCAGTTGAAGTCCGTGTCTATGACAGCAAAGCTGGGTTGATCGACTTGATCGTCATGCTCACGCATATGGAGCGGGCTCATGCCGAGTCGGCACTAAAGTCGAAACGGGTTAAGGCTGCATGGGACAGGAAGCGCGACAAGGCACGCGATAAAGCCATCATTACAAGAGTATGCCCGCAGTGGCTTACGGTAAGCCCAGACGGCACTCACTTTATCGTCAATGAGGAACGTGCAGAAGTCGTGCGGAAGATATTTGCTTGCGCTGAATCGATGGGTTATCAGTCAATAGCACGATATCTTAATGAAACAGGTGTCCGTCCGTTCTCCCCAAGATCGAAAGGTTGGCAGTCTTCGCGTATCGTAAAAATACTGCTGAGCCCTGCCGTCATCGGAACGTTCCAACCCGGCTCAATTACGCACGTTCAGACAGATGATGGCCTCCGGAGGAGAGTGGCCCACGAAGGGGTTCCTATAGAAAACTACTATCCAGCAATAATTGATGTTGATCTTTTCAACCGTGTCCAAGTTCAAAAAGCTTCCAGAGCAAAGCATGCTTCCGGAAGGAAAGGCAAAGCCATCCGAAACTTGTTTAGCCATGTGGCAACTTGCGGAAGCTGTGGCAACAACATGGTCTTGGTACAAAAAGGCCCAGCGCATGGAGCGGAAAAATATCTCGTTTGTTCCATTGCAAGGAGAGGCGCTGGATGTGCCTATTACAGTTGGCCATATGATCCGCTCGAAGAAGCATTCCTCAATTACTGCCAAAACATTGATCTTTCCGAAATTACATATGAAGGATCACCGAACAACAAATTGGTTCAACTTCGCAAGAAGGTTCTTGCGTTAAGAGGAAGCAAGGTTACTGAAGCCGGCGTCATCGAGCGACTGATGGCCGATGTGGGAAAAAATGGTGGCGTGATGCCCAAAGCTGTTCAGACCTACTTGCTCAAGGCTGAAGATAAACTGGAAAATCTTACGGAAGAACTGAAAAGCACAGAGCTAGAGCTTGCTCAGGAAGAAGAACGCTTGCGCGAAAGAAAGAGCTTCAAGGACATGTTCGGTAATGTGATGTCTCAGCTTGAATCCGCCTCCACCCCTGAAAAGTTGCGCTTGCGCGCTGGCCTTCAAAGAATCATTCGATCAGCCGTCACCAAGATGGAACTCTTTAGGTCGCCACCCGAGCATCAAGCGGAATGGAGGAACACGTTTGGCAAGGATATCCCAACTATCAACCGTGTATGTGTTGTAGCCTTTCAAGTCGGTATTGAAAAGCTACTGTTTTTTAGCCACCGAAAGTTGGTCTACGTTTTGGACAAGGATGACGATTTTCCCTTCGCGCTCAACGGGCAAAATGTGACCTTGACAGTCGATATCAAGGGTGATTCCTGATTGGAAAGTTCGTCATTACATACAAAGATTATTCGGCGGCGTCGTTCACGCTAAGATAATCGTAGTTCCATCGAATAGTTCGCTTAGCCTGATACAAAGAAAAGTCTCTTTCCGTCGTTGGCACACAAGATTTTACAGTGATACTACCAACACTGTCGTCCCAGACACTGTGGTCGAACAGTGCTTTTATCTTGTCAGCGAGCTTCGTTGCCTCACTAATTTGCTGCTCTGCCGACTGCCCCTTCTTGCTATACGCGACCACAGCCAATCCTAAGCTGTAGGGCTGCTCGGGCTTCAGTTCAACGCTTTCGTTTCCTGCAAGGGTGAGATAAATCCCCTCTATCGGATTACCTAGTTCGGTAATCACTGAAAGCAGTGCGTTGGAAAGCTTTCTGTCTTTCTTTACTTTGTCGACGTGCTTGTTATCGATCTTATCAGGAGGAATAGTGCGGGCAGACTTCAGGCGCTGCTCGAAGCTATCCGGAAGAGCAGATCGCGAATAGCGTGATGCTAACCAGCGACCAAACGTACGAAGGTTCTGGTCACTTAAAATGAGCTTTGGCGCGTGATCTAAAAGATCTTCTTTTTTTATTACGATTTTCTTGGTCTGATCCATGCTGATGGCATGGTTCTCACCGTCGATCTCTTGCTCTATGTGCAAGATACGGGCATGTTGTCCTGATACATGCTTTCCAGACATTTTCCCTGTTTGTAGCTTAGTGCACTCGATAAGCTCAACGAACTGGGCACCCTCCGCGGTTGTCTGCAAATCACAATCATGTGTTGCGACAAAGAGTAATGCACCATCTTCGCTCGAATTCACCCACCCTTTAGCAAGCGCGTGACTGGGCTCGACAAGCGAACCCTGCCTCCAAGGATGAAGTTTTCGAGATGCTTCCGTGCTCACATGTGATTATCCAGAGGATCCTCCGGAAGCAGGTCATCCAACGAACCCAACGACATCTTGCGTTGCTCGCTTTCGAGCGCGACCTTCACCACCAAGTCGACAACACTTTGCGGATTGGCGCCTTCATTGATCATTTGCCAGAAAGTCTCATCGGATGGCCCAACTGGATAATCAAGATAGATCGGCACCAAGTAGCCAAGACGATCATTCAAACTTTTTGCGGCGGCCACAAGCTGACCGATTTTTTGCTTGTTTTCTTTAAGCGGAACCTTCTTTCCACTTTGCCACGAATGCAAAGCCTGCCTTGAAACACCAAACGCAGCGGCCAATTGTTCCGTGGTCGCATGAAGCGAAGACCGCAGTGTCGCTATATGTAAACCCCAAGATGGTTCACTCCCTATTGAGGGTTGAACAACTTGAGGTGCCAGAGATGCCGTAGCGTTAGCGTTGGGCAAGGCAGGTGCGAATACCGCGTTTGCAGTTCGCCAATCGTCTAAGCCATATGACGAACCCCACCGCACATTAGTCATTGCGGAATGCGGTAGAGCCAGAAACATTACTGCTGCCGCAGTATTCAAGCCCACTGTTTTAGGGCTTCGGGAGTCACCAAGTGTTTGAAACATTGCGAGAGATCTCCTTTCACACTTGTAAGATATCGACCAACAGCGTCCATGTTTAAGGGCTCGCGTTTTTCATGCCCTGCGTCACTATCTAGAACCGCGTGGGCACTTTTTATTCCCTTGTGACGTGGAAGCAACTCCATGCCAAGAGGGATAAAGTCTGGAGGGAAACCAATCTCTCCGGGCCTTCGTACACATCTAAGAACCACTTTATTCCCTGCGGCAGTAATGAAAATATGCTCTGCCGATTGTTCCTCAAGCTGCCAGTCTCGTTCCTTAGCCCAAGAATCCAGCCCAAGTAAAGATGGGGGCAAATAGTCAGCAAGGGTCTTACCGGATTCTTGATCAGGGACGATAGCGTCCAGCATCCGCATGCTCACCGATTCGGTGTAATCCAAAGATACCTCAGCATGCAGTTCGGACAGAGCCGCCAAAAAGCGTTCTTTGAAGGTCGAGTATTCCGGATAGTTTGTTGTCTGGATCCAGAAGCGGTCATTTTGGATCACAACCGCCCAGTCTCTTGCAAGGTTGAGACAAGTTAGCTGCCTAGGCGTAGGAAGCTCGATGTTTTGGGCGTTCAACACTACCGAAAACAAGTTGGGCGGCATCTCTCGCTGGTCCGGGTAGCCTAGCTTCCGGAGCCTCTCTTTGATCGCCGTACGCCTAGCATCATCGTTCAGAGCGGCTATTGGGTTATGCCGGACTTGTGCCGCAGCGAAATATACCGGCGCACGCGTCAGTGGTTGCCCCATGAAAATTCTCCTCGCTCTGGGTGGAGCAGTTTACACTTCGGATTACATAGGGCAAGTGAAGACGATCAAAAGGTATACGTTCCGGAATCCCTGAAAAGGCTTATCAAATCTCATGTCATAATGATATTATCAAATCATCTTAGGAGATTTGATGATGTCCGTCACTACAGTTGGGTACGCCCGTGTCAGTTCCACCGGCCAAAGCTTGGATGTCCAGCTCGATAAGCTGAACGCATATGGCTGTACTAAGGTCTTTGCCGAAAAGCGTTCTGGCCGGCAAGCAGACAGCCGTCCAGAGCTTCAGGCATGCCTTACCTTCCTTCGGGAGGGGGATACGCTAGTCATCACCAAGCTGGACCGTATGGCGCGTTCTGTGCTCGATCTGGCCAAGATTGCTGACCAGCTTCGCCAGAAGGGTGTGACCCTCAAGGTTTTGGATCAGGCCATCGATACAAGCACGTCCGAAGGGAAGCTGATGTTCAGCTTGCTAGCCAGCTTCGCGGAGTTCGAAAACGATATCCGGGCAGAGCGGCAAATGGATGGGATCGCAAAGGCCCGGATGAAGGGCGTGCAATTTGGCCGGAAGCAAGCCCTTACGGCTGAGCAGATCGGGCGGATTAAGACACTGCGCGAAGAAGAGAGCTTTTCGGTTCCGCAGATTGCCGAACGCTTCAATGTTGGCGTGGCTACCGTGTACCGTGCTTTGAAGCTGCCTTAGCATTGTATCGTTTGGTGACAGGCGCATCGATGAAGCCAAGACGTAATATTTGTTGGCGGACAACTTCAGGTGGTCTGTTTCAACAAAACTCTATGCATTGATC
Source organism: Dyella flagellata (assembly GCF_030160275.1). Classification (GTDB taxonomy): domain Bacteria; phylum Pseudomonadota; class Gammaproteobacteria; order Xanthomonadales; family Rhodanobacteraceae; genus Dyella_B; species Dyella_B flagellata. The sequence continues at coordinate 9,828 of NZ_BSOA01000050.1, read as the reverse complement.
ACAATCACAGGGGACGTATGAAACTCTTCATCAGTTGGAGTGGTGAAAGAAGCAAGGCTTTAGCGCTTGCGCTAAAGGATTGGTTTCCACTCGTCTTACATTACGCTGATCCTTGGCTTTCTGAGGCGGACATTGAAGCTGGGCAAAGATGGGCTGATGCGGTCGCCAAAGAGTTGGAGACTTGTAACTTTGGAATTCTCTGCGTCACACGGGAGAATTTAAATTCTCCGTGGGTACTTTTTGAAGCAGGTGCGCTGGCGAAATCTTTAGAGGGTAGCCGCGTCATACCTCTCCTTTTGGATCTGGACTTCCGTGAAATAAGTGGTCCGCTTGCGCAGTTTCAAGCAAAGAAATGCGAAAAGAATGGTTTGCTTGAAACCATACAATCCATCAATCAAAGCGCGGCAAATCCGGCTGATGTTCGCTATAAGCAGCTTTTCGATGCCCTGTGGCCGGACCTAGAAAAAAAGATATCCGATATACCCAAGCCAACTGATCCCGTCACTCGGACTAGATCGCAATCTGAGGTGCTGGAAGAATTAGTAGGTACCGTCAGGACAATGGAGTCACGCTTGAGAGAGACTCCGGACGAACCAAGGCAGCTTCGAAGACGCAAGCGGATGCATCCCATGATGCTCCGTGAGTTTTCTCATATGTTCTCTGAAAAACGAGGTGATCCAGTCGCAATTTTGATGGCTGCGAGCATCTTTCGGGACGATATTCCGTGGCTGTACGAGCTTGGAGTTGATGCTTACCGGCAGGCTTCTGGCGGCAATCGCAACGCTGCTACTAAGGCCGTTCGCAAATTTCTGCATGCGATTGAAGTTGTTCGACACACCCCGTTTATCGATGAATTGGAATTCGACGATAAGATGTTTCGACCAACGCTGTTCCGAGACATTGAATTCCTGCTACATGAAGAATTCGACAACGACGACCGTAAAGCTGAGAAAGCTATAGAGCCCAATCCAGATAACCGAACTTAAGACCAGTTGGGTATCACGATGATGCACACGCCCAGTCAAACAAAGCCTTGTTCTGACTGGGTGTGAAGTAAAAAAAGGGGTCTTAAGAATCGCCAAACTTGTTTTCCGTCAACACGTTTTCCTACAGGCCGTGGGAAGAGACGTTTCTTCCGCTCGCCATCAGCTTCCTTTCTTCATGACGGTGCAATCCATTTCTCCGCTTGAAGCAAACTCTTGCATGCTGACGTTATATCCATCGTACTCGACCAAGCCGTATGCCGGCATCGGCCCATTTTGCATATTACTGTGAGCTTGGCTGACAAGCGCCGTTGCCTCATCTGCCGACACCCCTAATGCTGCTTTTACAGTGGCGACGCACATTGGCCCGAATTTTTCTTCATTGTGCGTGGACAGCATATACATCTGACCATCGATCGCAGAGACAGTTGCGCCAAGAAGGCTGGCATTTTTTCCGCCTTTTACGGTATGCAGGTCAGTTATCCGATAAGCGTCTTGGATATCGCTGTTCCAACGTTGAACGAACACTTCTGCACTTGATGCCCATCCAGAGGCTGCCGGATGGACATCCGATTCGCCAGAGGAGGTTTCCTGAGTGCTGGGCGTATCGGTGGTAACACCGGTTACTCGAAGGACGGCACCAAGGCACATCAATCCTACAATCGTGCCAAGCATAATTTTGAACGGCTTACGCATTTCGGAATCCCCTGTTCGTATTCGTATACCAACTTCGACTCAATCGGAATCAAGCGGCTTGCGGCCAAAAAACTTTGAATTTCGGTTTATCAGTTCGATCAGCACATGCATTGCAATGAACGCGAGAGTGATGACCAGTGCGATGTACAACCCCAGACTGATCCAACCGAACGTTCCTTCGATGTACCAGCCAATAAGTGCCAGCAAGATCAGCACGACGCCCGGACCGCTCAGCCTGTAAAGAGCCCACAGCGTCATCAGTCGACCAAAAAGCGAGCTCATTTCCTCGTCCCCTGCTGCGTGATATATGCTCGCCGGCATTCGGCCATCCGCTGCATTGCCGGGATGGATAGCCGCTTTTTACTCAATATTGTTAGTGGCTTAGCGGTTATGTGTTGTTCCGCCAGAGGATATGCCGCCAGAGGTAGAAAAAGCAACTAATACCTAGTGTTTGGGGATGGCAGCCAAACAACCACGAAAGACAAATACCCAAGCATCGAAGACGAGGTCTGGACCACCTTCTGCACTGCTATCTGCCGTTGGTAAACGGATACGTGAGGTACGGCAGGCCAAAGGGTTCAGCCAAGACAAACTCGCCTACAGCATTCCTCTGGATAGGGCGCACATTGGCATGATTGAAAATGGTAAGCGCGCTGCCACCATTCCAACGCTTGTCAAAATTGCACTGGCCTTGCAATGTGAGGTTGGCGAGTTCTTTCCGCCCACACGCGAACTTGCCCTATTGGCAAATGTAGAAGGCACTGGTGCGTGATTCATACATCGTGCCACGTATATACCGCAGATGCCTTCTTCAAATTTTAATAAAGGCAGGGAAATTTTAATAAGCACTGGGATGCGTGAGGCACCCCTGACAAGTTTGACAGTTGTAGAATTATCTGTGCTGGAAGAGATGCGAGATTCCGTCCTATCCGTAGCTTTCCAAATTTTACAGTGAGCAAATTTATAGGATACCTATTTGATAGCATTAGGTAGGGTGTTCAATGATGCTCATCAGTACTTCAGAAAAATTTACAGTTGTATATGTTTTTAATTATTTTTCTTGGAAATAAAAATCAAGGCGGGGCTCAACCGCCTTCTTGCCGTTGTATGTTTGTACTCTCAACACGAAGTGGGTCTTGCCCTTAAATCATGCGTCCAATTTCGGTACGTATTTCCAAAGAATTGCTTCGGTATCGATGGCGCAAGTCTTAAGCACATAGTTCGTCTCTATGCGGCACAGCTCTTGGTCACTGATATCTTTGAACCACTGTTTATTGCTTGGATCATAGACAAGTGGGTCTCCACTTAAGCGGCTGGATGCCATCCAACTCCTTCTCACTACTTCCTTGTAGTTCAAAGGGTCACCGGGAAATTTCACCAGAATATGGATGTGCGTTCTGTTGGGTTCGTGTTTGGCCAAAACATACCCTTCAATTACTGGCACAACGAACAGACGTTTTTTTGATTTTTCTCCAAACAACTTACACTTCAGGTCGTGGATGAAAGCTCCGAAGGCTTTCTCTCCATAGCTGAAACTAACTCCGTCTTCGGAACGGAATGTTAGTGTGATAAAGGCGTTGGCCTGCCCGCGAAGCAGCCAGTCCCTCATAGCTTTTTGCAAAGTTGTCTGTCTCTGTTCGTACTCTTGTGTATCCATGGTTTCGCTTCGGAGCGTTGCAATTCGATGCTCCTACACGTATTTGTAGAGTACCCGGACATTTCGCTAATTCAGATGACACAAAAGAAGCGCGGCAACCCTCGGCTGGATGAGGTCAGGAACAATGACGTAACGGCGGCCAACCTTGAACGAGCTAGGTTGACCGACGAGCACGCGGAAACGATCGTGAAAGCAGTGATCGAACTGCAAAACGTTACCGGCGGCGGAATGAGCTATGGCCGATACGCAAAATTGCTAAACGGCCAAGGCTATCGGACAAGGCGAGGGAAATTTCTCACGGGCAGGCAAATTTCCAGAATCATGAAGCGCTACACGTCCGGCAAAGCGAAGCCAAGGAATCCCGTTCGCAGACCGAATCTTCGGGGTTAAATATTGCCGTACAGCTTGCCGTTCGGCATGCCGGGAATCGGTGAAGTGATTGACGGCGCGATGCAGCATGCGCCGCAGCCCGCACGGCATTGCATGCTCACGTTCACGAAGCCTGCACGCGCAGCGATTGATAGACCGGCTCCGTATCGGGGCGCTTGCCATGCCACAATTCGAACGCGTCGGCTGCCTGTTCCACCAACATGCCCAGGCCGTCATAGGCATAACGGGCACCGGCTGCGCGCGCCCAGGCCACAAAGCCGAATGCGGATTTGCCGTAGCCCAGGTCATAGCAGGTGGCGCGCGATCCCAGCAGCGAAAACGGCAGGCTGAGCGACTGGCCCAGGGTGCCGGCCGAGGTGGCGTTGACGATCAGGTCGAAGCTGCCGATGTTGGCGAGATCTTCCCAGTAGCGCGTATGCACGCGCGACGGTTCGCCGATGGCATCGGCAATTGCGTCGGCCGCCTCGGGCGAGCGGTTGACGATGGTCAGCGATTGCACGCCCGCGTCGAACAGCGACCAGGCTGCCGCGCGGGCCGCTCCACCCGCGCCCAGCAGCAGCGCGTCATGACCGCGCAAGTCGAGGTCGTGACGGTCGGTAAGATCACGCACCAGGGCGGCGCCATCCGTGTTATGGGCGGATAGACGTCCATTTGCAAGATGCGTAATCACGTTGGCAGTGCCTGCGCGTGTGGCAGCTTGCGTGCACTCGTCGGCCAGCGCGAATGCGGCGGATTTGTGCGGCAAGGTAAAGTTTGCACCGCGGCTGTCTTCGTCGCGGAAAAAACGCCGCACCGCATCGGCGAACTCTCCCGGTGCCGCATCGATGGCACGGTACTGAAGCTCAATGCCGAACTGCCGTGCGAAGGCCTGATGGATTTGCGGCGACAGGCTGTGGGCGATCGGATGGCCGAAGACGGCGAAATTCAAGGGTCGGGACATGCGGGTGCTCCTGCGTGTCCTCCCATTGTATCCGACCCTCCCCTGCAAGCAGGGGAGGGTTCGGCATCAGGGCAAGCAAGTGCTTACCAGTGGTAAGTCACCTTTCCGTAGTAGTAACGGCCATCGAAACCAAACGGCGACAGCGCCGAATACTGCAAGCCGTTCGCACGATCTTCATAACCGCCGTTGTTGGACAGCGTCACCTTGGTCGGGTACTGGTTGGTGACGTTGTCGACGCCGGCAGCGAAGGTCCAGCTCTGCAGGTTGTAATTGACGGCCAGGTTCAACAGCCAGCGCGCCGAGAATTTCTGGCCCACCAGACCGATGGCCGGATCAGAGATGTCGGTGACCGAGCCGTAGCGGACCAGGTCCGCGTGCACGTCCCATCCATCCTTCAGCCAATCGCTGTATAGCGAGTACTTGGTGCGCGGCGTGCCCTTGGTCAGCAGGCCCTGGTTGTAGGGACCCAGCAGCGCGGGATTGCTGATCGACTCGATATGGACCTGGTTGTAGTTTGCGCTGACCCCGTTATTGAGACGCCCCCAGTTGCCGAGTTCCTGGTTGTAGTTCACCACCAGGTCCGCGCCGCGTGTGCGCGTGTCGCCGCCGTTGACGAAGAACTGCAGCTGCGAGATCTGCGGGAAGTTGGGGTTGGTGTTGGTGAGCGGATCGCTGTACAGGATCTGGTGCCAGATGCGGATCTGGTACACGTCCAGGGTGGCGTTGAGTCGATCCGACGGCGAGAACACCGCACCCAGCGAGAAGTTCGACGATTTCTCCGGCGTCAGCGGCTTGGCGCCATAGGCAATGGCCAACGGATTGTTTGGCCTTAGCGTGCCCACCTGCACCAGCTGCCCGTTCGACACCAGCGTAACGGTGGAACTGTAGTTGACCTGCGCCATCGACGGTGCGCGGAAGCCATTGGAAGCGGTGGCGCGCAGCGCAAAGTTGTCGGTGAGCTGGTAGCGCCCGGATAGCTTGCCGGAAACCACCGAGCCGACGTTGCCGGAGTACTTCTCGTAGCGAACGGCGGCACCGGCGGAAAGTTTGTCGGTGATGTCGTTTTCCAGATCGAGGTAGGCGGCGTAGTTATGCCGGCTGAAGTTACCGGCAAGATCCGGCGTAATGCCTGGCCACACCTGCGAGCCGCCCGGGTAGACGTTGCCGCTAGGGTCCAATGTGTTGGGATTGAAATACCAGGAGGACGGTTCGCCCGCGCCTACATCGTATTCGTCTTTTTTGTATTCCACGCCCCACGCCACCGTCAGCGGGTTCTTGAGGAAGCTTGGACCGAACTCGCGGGCCGCTTCCAGATCCAGCACGCCCAGCTTGGTGGCATAGCGGCCGGAGAAGAAGGAGGTCGGCGAGGAGCCGGTGGAATGATAAAGATTGGTGTTGAGCGAGTTGGTGATGTCGAAGATCAGGTCGTTTTCGCCATAGGTGCCGGACAAATCCCAGTTCCAGCCCCAGGCCTGGCCCTTCAGTCCAAGCGTGCCCTGGTAATCCCGCGTTGGGTTGACGATGTGCGGCAGGAAGCCGTTGGGATAAACCGCGGTGACGTTGCGGTCGGGGTTGTTCCACATGCGCCAGTAACCATTGGAGGTTACATCACGCTTGCCCATGATCAGATTGCCGTACAGCTCGACGGTGCCGCCAAGGTGGTAATCCATGTTGATTACGCCCTGAAGGATCTTCTCGGCAGGTTCGCCATAGCGCTGGTAGGGCGTCGGTGGCGGATAGGGATTGTTGATGAAGTCGCGCGGCGGATAGTTGAAGGTGGGGTCGGTGTTCTCGGCGCGATTGGTGTTCATCACGCTTTGGTAGTTCCAGGAGAAGCGCGCCCAACCGGGCGCCTTGCCCAACTGGCCGCCTAAAGGAATCGCTACCGAACCTTCCACGCCATTGTTTTCGCCATCGCCAACATCCATCACGCCGCCATAGATATCGACGCTGTTCTTGCCGGGTCCAGGCGCGCCTTTGAGGATGATGTTGATCACGCCGGCGATAGCATCCGAACCGTATTGCGCCGAGGCGCCGTCACGCAGCACTTCGACGTGGTCGATCGCGGAGATCGGAATCGAGTTCAGATCCACCGGTGCCGAGCCACGGCCAACGCTTTCGTTGTAATTGACCAGCGCGGAGGTGTGATAGCGCTTGCCGTTGACCAGCACCAGCACGTCATCGGGTGAAAGACCGCGCAAGGTAGCCGGACGCAACGCGTCGTTGCCGTCGTTGATCGCCGGCTTGGGGAAATCCAGGGAGGGCAAGAGCATATTGAGCGCGCTCGCCAAGTCTCCCGCACCGGTCGCGGTCAGATCCTTGGGGCTCAATACGTCGATGGGTGCCAATGATTCACTCACGGTACGGGTGGTGCTGCGCGTACCGGTAACAACGACCTGCTGCAGTTGCTTGGTGTTCTGGTTGTCTTGCGTGGTACTGCTGGTGTCCTGTGCATGGATCGATGATGCGCAAAGCAGTGCGGATACTACCGACAGCCACAGCGCATGCCGCCGAAACGACGGCTTATGCAAATCAAAAGGCATGAGCTACCCCTCCCCGCCATGTGAGATGAAATAAATGATTTTAAGAATGGAACTGCGTGTCTCCCCGACACGTCGCCACACCCTCCCCGGTGTGGCTGTTGGGAAAGTAGGCCGAAAGTCACATGGCGGTCAAGACAATGGCATTTGGATCGCGTGCTTTGCGATCCGGTGCACACCTGACGTTCAGTGATGCATGCGCCTCGTCAGCTTCAGGCCAGTGGCGACGCCCTCATTTCACACTGCATTGACGTGTGCGGCGCCGCGCATGCCCCATCGAACAGACCCCCGGTCCATCGCAACCTATGAGACGGGGACGGGGCAAGCTGCATCCATCGTGCAGCTTCGGAGTTCATCCATGCGTAGCAAGCCCGTCGATACCAGCCGTCATCCCCGTCTTCTTGCCACGGCCTTGCTGTGGCTGCTCAGCGGCAGCTTGTTGCTTGCCACGACCTTGGTGCCGGCGCATACCGCCTTGCTCGGATGGACGCCGTTTTTCTGGCTGTTCGTCGCGCCGCTCGCCGTGGCGCTCACCCTGGAGCCCCGCCTGCCGTCGCAGTTGTTGAGCTTGGGCCGGCAGCGTCGTCGCCAGCCATCGACATTGATCTGGAACTAACGCCAGACCGAATTCCGCTTGGCAGTGGAGCCATTGCGGCCGGAGGGCCGCATTTAAAGAGGATGATCGCCGGCTGGAAGGGAGTGGTCGCGGCCCGGCGGTCAGCGCGAAGGAACGCGCCAGCGATTCCGGTTCGCCCAGGGAAGGGTGGCCGGAATGGCCCTATGTAATGATGCCCATGCGCTTGCGCTCCATGCGCCGCAGCAGTTCCTGCATGATGCGGCGATAAAGATCTTCGCCCAGGTACTGATCCTCCACGCCGGCATCGATCGAAGGATTGTCGTTCACCTCGATCACCACCACCTTGTCGCCGACCTGCTTCAGGTCCACACCATACAGCCCGTCACCGACGGCGCTGGTAGCCTTGAGCGCGAGTTTCACCACTTCGGCCGGCGCATCGCGTACCGGTATGGTCTCGAAGCCACCGGATTTCGCGGTGCCTTTGGCGCCGTGGTTGTAGATCTGCCAGTGTCCGCGCGACATGTAGTACTTGCATGCATACAGCGGCTCGCGATTGAGTACGCCGATGCGCCAGTCGAAATCGGTATAGACGAATTCCTGCGCCAGCAACAGCGCGCTGTGCTGGAACAACTCGGCGGCGGCCTTTTCCAGATGCGCTTCGCTTTCCACCTTGACCACGCCGCGCGAGAACGAGCCATCGGGAATTTTCAGGACCAGCGGAACACCGAGCTTTTCGGCGACTTCTCGCAGACCCTTCACATCGTCGCGATACAGGATCTCGGTGCGTGGCACCGCGAGTTTGCGCGACACCATCAGGTCGTTGAGGAAGATCTTGTTCGTGCAGCGAAGGATCGAACTGGGGTCGTCGATCACCACCATGCCTTCGCGTTCGGCACGGTGTGCGAAGCTGTAGGTATGGTTGTCGCTGGCGGTAGTCTCGCGAATGAACAAGCCGTCGTATTCGGCCAGGCGCTGGTAGTCGTTCTTGCCGATCGGGTCGACTTCTATGCCCAGCTCCTTGCCGGCCGCAATGAACGACTTCAACGCCTTCCTATTCGATGGCGGCATGCCTTCGTTCGGATCGACCAGCATGGCCAGGTCGTAGCGGTACAAGCGCCTTGCGCGAGGCTTACGCCATAATTTCTTGGAGAAGCGGTCGAGTTCCGCCGCAAAGGCGTCTTCCTGCGCGTCGTCCAGCGTATGCAGGCCCACCGGCTTCACCGACGAGATCTGCCACACGCGCTCGCGCTCGAACTCGATGCGCAGCAGCGGGCAGGGGAACATTTCGAACACCTGCCGCGCCAGATCCTGCAGCGCGGGGTAGGCGGTTTCGCCGAAATAGACCAGGATGCCGAAGTCGGTGGTGTCACGCCCGCCGGCGGGCAGGAAGTGGGTGAGCTTGGCGTTGAGGTCGTCGATGGCGATGCCGTACAGCGAGCGGCGGCGCAAGTCGTTTACGGTGCGCACGGACGGCATCACGCGGTGCCCGCGCGCTTCGGCCAGCAGCGAGACGTAGTAGCCCGTGCCCAGGTACTTGTAGTTGCGGCACAGGTTGATTACGTGGGTGCGCTCCTCGTCGCCGCCCACCGGCTCGCGCAGGTAATCCATGGCGCTGACGACGTCGACGGACGGGTAGTAGGAGCCCCAGTCGGAAGCTTTCTCGACGACGATGACGAGTCGGGTCATGACACCTCAAGGAGAAGCAGGAGCAACGTCGTCGCGTTGGGGGAACGAGGCGGCGCAGCGCAAGGCGGCAGTGTCTTTCAGCTTGGCGAAGCACACAAGAGCGAGCGATGAAGCTGGCCTAAATGCGCCGTCGGCTCGCTCCTGCCAGGGGCCGGATGCGGAGGGGGAAAAACAGGATGATTTCCGGACCGTACTGCACTAGAGTGCCGCGCTTGCTTAAGGAGTCTCTAATCTCACTGCAGTACCCGTCACCGCACTGTATGCGCGTCTGGCGGAGCGTAGGCTGGGATGATAATCCCAGCTTCCATACGGCATCCCGGTGCTGGGATTGCCATCCCAGCCTACGCTCCGCCAGACGC
>NZ_BSOA01000049.1 GCF_030160275.1 Dyella flagellata | reverse complement strand
CGAGCAGGATTTGCGAAACCCAGCTGAGACTCGACGCTAATCAGGTGCCAAGCAGGGGAGGGGGTAGTTCACCGTAGTTGGGATGATTCCACGATTCCAATCCCCAGCCCCTCCAGCCTCGCCCGAGTAGCCCCATCGCTGGCCGGTGTAACCGGCCGCGTCAGGTCCCATACCAGGTGCGCCCGGAATCCCAGTGCCAGCGCATCCTGCACCGTCCACAACACGCAAACATCGCGCGCCAGGCCTGCCGCGTACACCTCGGTCACGCCACGCTCCCGCAGCCATCCAGCCAGCCCGGTGCTGGGGCGCCGGCCGTCCGGTCCGTAGTTCTCCTGAAAGGCGCTATAGGAATCCACCTCCGGATGGCTACCCTTGCGCAGAATCAGATCTGCCGCCGACCAGTCGATGCTTGGATGCAGTGCAGCCCCGGGCGTGGTTTGCACGCAGTGCTCCGGCCACAGGGTTTGCGGGTGGCCGTAAAGCGGGATCTGCTCGAACGGGCGCTTTCCCGCGTGCGTGCTGGCGAAGGAAACATGTCCGCGCGGGTGCCAGTCCTGGGTGGCCACCACTTGCCTGAAAAAGCGGCTGCGCAGCAAGCGGTCGATGCCGGGAACGATGGCATCCCCTTCATGGCAGGCCAGGGAGCCGCCGGGCATGAAATCCGGTTGCATGTCGACGACGATCAGGGCGGCCTGGGAGTGCATGATCGATCCGCGGAGGGGGCGCAAGATTCCACCGCGCTTCATCGGCATAATGCAAGCGATCACTGCAGGCAGGCGGAAACGGTAGATGCACTACGACCAATCGTGGATGGGTTACGGCCTGGTGGGCGGGCTGGAAGCGGGCGCGATCAGCGCGGCCGCGGCCTTGCTGCTGTACCTGGTGTTCCACGCCATCGGCCGCAAGCAAGGGTGGAGCCCGCTGCGCGTGATCGCCATCGCTTTCCTGGTTTCCCTGCTGCTTACCGCCAGCGGCGACCTGTGGGACCTGATCTATTTCAACTACGCGAACATGAATTCGATTCAGTTCCTGAAGGCGCGGCTGGCGCAGGTGCACGATCCGGACAACATCGGGCAGCGCGTGTTCTGGGAGATGCTCGGGGCGCTGGTCGGCGCGGGACTGGGCTGGATACTGAGCGGTGGAGATTGGCGGCGCGCGCTGCGCGGCGATTGAGGACGCCCCAGATACGTAGTCTGGGATGTCAATCCCGGCATCGGGATGCCGCATGACAAGCTGGGATCATCATCCGAGCCTACGCGCAGCCGGCTTAAAGCATTGGATCAAACAAGCGCGCCACATGCATCGCAAGTTTCCGTGGATAAGCTGCCTTGCGATATTCCTCGCGCGTAATCTCCGTCGACTGGTCGAAGTCTTCCAGCAACATTTGCTCCACGTCGCGGGCAAACGCGGGATCCACGCTCAAAGCGCCGATCTCGAAATTGAGTCGAAACGAACGGTTGTCCAGATTCATGCTGCTGACGCAGGCGGCGTCGTCGTCGATCAGGATTACCTTCTGATGCATGAAGCCCGGCTGGTAGCGATACAGGCGGACACCGGCTTCGATCGCATCCTGCGCGCGCAGGCTGGAAGCAAGAAACACGGTGTGGTGATCCGGGCGCGAGGGCAGCAGCACACGCACGTCCACACCGCGCATTACCGCCAGGCGCAACGCGGACATCACGGCCTGGTCGGGCACAAAGTAGGGGCTGGTGAGCCATAAACGTTTGCGCGCGGCGTTGATGGCGACCGTGAAAAACAGCGAGCAGGTTTCCTGCAGATCGGCCGGCCCGGTGACTGCGATCAGCGTATGCGCACTGCCTCGTGCCGGCCGGGGCGGCAGGAGGGGGGGCAATTCACCGGTTACCCAGTGCCAGTCCACGGCAAAGCTGCGCTGCAAATCGTCCACGGCGGGCCCGGCCAGCTGCAGATGGGTGTCGCGCCAGGGTGAGAGTGGCGGCTTCAAGCCTAGGTATTCATCGCCGACATTGAGGCCACCGACGAAGCCCAGCCAGCCGTCGACCACCACGATCTTGCGATGGTTGCGGAAATTGAGCTGGAAGCGATGGGGGCGCCGCCGCGTGGCAAACGGGTGGATCGCCACGCCGCCTTGGCGCAAGGTTTCCACATAGTGCCGCGGCAGGGCATGGCTACCGATGCCGTCGAACAGCATGAACACGCGCACGCCGGCGGCCGCACGTTCAAGCAAGGCCTGTTGCATACGGCGCCCGAGTCCATCGTCGTGGAAGATGAAGAACTGCACCAGGATGCATTGCTCGGCCTGCGCGATGGCCTGGAAAATCGCTTCGAAAGCAGCTTCGCCATTGACCAGCAGTTTCAACTGTTGTCCGGGGTGAAACGTGCCGTGCATCATCTGCATCAGTGCGGTGTAGCGGATGCACGACGGCGGTGCATCGACGTGCTCACCGCGTTGCAACGCTTGCGAGAATCGCTGGCGATGCACGCGATGCAGCGTAACGTAGCCCTGGAAATGGCTGCGCCCGAGATACAGGTAAGGCAGCAGCGTGAAGTAAGGCAGCAGCGACAGGCCCAGCGCCCATGCGAACGCGCCTTGCGGGGTGCGCGTATTCATCACCGCATGCATGGCGGCCAGGATGCCGGCCACATGCAGCAGGAGAGCGAGCATGGCAAGAATTTGCGCGAGGGTCATGGGCGTGAAGTAGACCATGCCTGATCGCGTTGGGGGAGAGGGCCTGCAGTTGTTTTGGTCGTGCCCGAATCAACTGCCTCCCCTGCAAGCAGGGGAGGGGGTGGCGGCATTTGAAATTTCCACGCAGCGACGGAGTCAGTCCGACAACAAATGATCCGCCAGCTGCCGCGCCTGCTGCCGTATCTCCGGCATGGCGGTGGATTCCCACAAGCTGCCGCGCAGCATGCTGCCGATGGCAAACAGCCGCGGCCACGCACTGCCGTCGTGCAGCACGCGGCCATCTGGCGTGGCTTGCATACCCAAGCCGAAGGGATCGGGCTTGATATGGCCATTGGTGACCATCTGTTGCAACAGGGGGTGTTGCGTGCGGCGAATATCATTGTCAAGGCCGACGCATTGCACGACCAGGTCGGCATCGAGCGTACGTTCCTTGCCCTGGCCCTTGGGCAGGATGCGCAATTGCGGGCCGCGCTCGCCCAATGTCACGCCGTGCAGATGGGCGCTCACGCGTTGCAAGCGGTTTTCCTGTTCCAGCGCGGCGATGGCTTGCGCCACCTGCTGCGGCAAACGATGGCGTGAGCGCTCCCATGCCCAGCGCGCATGGCGCAGGAAACGCGAGCGGTCGGCGAGCGGCAGCAATTGCCAGAGTTCCTGGGTGCGGGGACGCAAGCAGTCGATCACACGGCGCCAGTCGTCGGTATGCCCGATGGCTTCGCGCAACAGATGCATCCAGGTGCGGATGTCCGGTGCGTCGCGCATTGCTTCGATCAGCTCTTCGCTGTCCTCGAACGGCAGCGCTGCGTTGGCCTGGTGCACTTCCGGCAGCAAGCCGTGGCGAGAGATCCCCGTGAATCGCGCATTCGGCCACAGCGCAGCCAGTTCGACTATCACATCGACGGCGGTAAGCCCAAGCCCAATCACCGCGACGTGATAGGCCTGCGTATCTGGCTTGGCTTCGGCCAGCAAGGACCATGGCCGCGTAACGTAGCGGCCGCCGGCCAGGGTTGCCTCGTCCACTTGCGAAAGCGGGCGCGGCGGCAATGTACCGAGCGCGAGCACGGCAGCTTCGACACGCGTGGTGGTTTCCCCCTGAAAGAGGGTGACGCCATCATTTTCCGGCACCATCGCGTCGACTTCGTATGGCACGACACGCACGTCGTGGCCATTGCTCCTGGCGCGCGCGAGCGCACTGGCGGTTTCGGCTTCAAGGTATTCGCCATACCGGCAGCGGGGGAGGAAATCAGTGCCGGAAATGCGCGGATCGCGTTTTTGCATGTGCTCCAGAAAGCCATTGGGCCGGCTGGCGAACATGCCCATGGAGGCAGCGCGCACATTCAGCAGGTGGCGTTCGGAGCGCGTACCGTAAGCAATGCCGCGACCTGGCGTGCCGCCGCCGGTGTACCAGTCCAGGTGTAGCGGCTGCGATACGGGACGCTCCAGTAGTTCGCTCAGTAGCGTAGCTCCCGCGGCGCCGCCGCCAATGATGGCGACGCGTCGAAACATGTCACTCCTTAGGATGGGATGATTGGACGTTTGCTGATGTCAGACGCGCAGCGGACCGGCAATCCGAGCCCGTTGCGGCAAGCTCAGCCAGTGCGGCTCTGCGCCAACCTGTTCATACGCGGCGAAATCTTCCACGTCGCCGCCGTACACGTGTAAGGTCAGCGCGGTCTCTTGTCGCGAAAGATTGCGGCAGCGATGCATGTACGGCGGGTCCGTGTCGAACCAGGTTGCATCGCCAGGGCCGAGCCAGTCGCGTCCGCGCAGTTGCCAAGCTTCCGACGTGGACGCACGCGACCACGATTCCACTTCGAGCGCGCCATACAGGCTCAGCTCGATCCCCCACAAACCCGCATGATCGTGCGACGGCGAACTGTAGCCGGGCGGCCATGCCATCACCAGCACGCTGACGCCGGGACGGCCGCGACGCGCAAGCAGCCAGCGTTCGAAGCCGCGATTGCGTATGCGCAAATCGGCAAGGCCATCGGCAAGCTTGCGCGCATCGCGATGGACGATGGCGCCGAGTTCGCGGGACAGTGAAGCGAGATCCGGGCTTTTCTCCAGCGAATAGGCGAGCGCAATATCGCGCAAGGTTTTGAGACTGTGTCGATAGGTGCGCATAGGGTTCTCGAGCAGACCTCGAATGCTCCGCAGTGGAGCATGCGCACCGTTAAATAGCCGTAAGGCCAGGACCGATCCGGCATGACTTCCGTAGCATGAAAGACCGGCCGCTTCGGCCTATGCTTATTACTGGGCCGAGCAAGGATTTCGGCTATGCACGCCTTGCAGACAAATCCTTAAACGTTTGTCGGGCCATGTGCATCCAAGCGCGTAACGACGTCGGAGGTACGGACATGATCGAACTGATGGTGATTTTCTTGGTAGTGGGTGGGCTGTGGCTGGTCGGCTCGCTGGTGGGCCTCGTCTTCAAGCTGACCTTCGGGTTAATCGGCGGTTTGTTCAGCCTGCTTGCCGGGGCGCTGGGGATCGTGATCAGCGGCCTGGTGATGTTGCTGGTGTTGCCGGTAATCGCCTTGTCGCTGCTGCCGGTATTGCTGCCGGCACTGCTGGTGTTCGGCCTGATCTGGACGATCGTCCATCTTGCACGCAAGCCGTTAGCTACGCCGGTCTCGCGCTAGGCGGAGGAGGGAGCAGGGCATAGCGTCGGCACCGCCTTAGTGCGGACCTTCCCCCTACTCCCTCACCCGCGTTTTCTTTTCCTTACATTTGCTGCATCACGAAGCTGACGGGCACGCGCGCCCACGCCTTGACCGCGTGACCGTCCATGACGGCTGGTTGGAACAGCCAACTCGCCAGCACCTGCTCACGCGCACTCTTGTCCAACAGTGCGGAGCCGCTGCTGTGCTCGATCACCACGTCGATCGGCTTGCCGGTTTCATCCACCAGCACGCGTAACATCACCGTGCCTTGCATATGCATGCGTAAAGCTTGCGTTGGGAAACGCAATGGCGATGCTCGATAAGCCAACGACACCACGCCCGGCACAATGCTTGTCGGCGGAGCAACCGGTGTCGGCGCAACGGGTACAACGTTATTGGACGGTTCGGTCGTGGGTGGGTCGGCAATGGGTGGGGATTTTGGCGGCTCGTGCACGATCGGCACATGCGGCACGGCTATCGGCAAGGGTTGCACTTTGAGGACCGGCGGCGGTGGCTGCGGCGGCGGTGGCTCGATCACTCTTACGATGGTGGCTTTGGGCGATTCCAGCACCTGGGCGAACTGCGGGGCCAAAGGACGCAGTGCGAAGACCAAGGCTGCAAGGTTGAAGGCGATGGCTGCGCTGAGCGCGGCGATGCGCGCCATATCCGGATGCTGGGCATGACGAACGACTGCCAGGCTTGCGGACGACATAGGACGACCTCCTGACTCTCGATGTGAGTTGTAGGCATCCGTCACGCCGTGTGGGGACACGGGGGGATCGTGTGGATGCGGCTCCAGCCTATGCCTGAATCTCGGCTTTATGCAATAGCCGTCCAAACAGCATGATAAATCGGCTGCCTGAGCTATAGGCGGCCACTATTGAATTCGTGCTTTTTTTAATTCGTAAATATCGGCTCCGGCCTCAGGCGGCATCCCATGCATGAGTGAGATTTTTCCGCCTTGGGGTTTTGTGCAGTGACCAGTACAAGCTGCGTGAAAAACCAACTGTTGGTTCACCGCCGATGCACGGCTTTGCCTTGAAAGTGCCCCGGCCCTGCCAGCCGGGGCGACAGGGAGGGTAGGGGTACCCTTTCGGGTTCGGGGATCTTGTGCTTCTTGGCTTCACCTCGATCGGTGGAAAACCCTTCGTCTGCGAAGGAGCGCGTTCACTCACCTTGAAGAGGGGTACGCGTGTCATGAAACCATTTATGCAACGACGGATAGCTTGGAAAAGCGTGTGCGCGCTCTTGGTCTTGAGCATGTTGGGAGCGTGCGGCGTATCGTTGGCTGCCGATAGCACAAGCCAATCGTTCGCACCCAAGGCGCTGAGCGAGTTCGAAGCGAGCCTGCGGCCACAAGGCGTGCCGACCGACTATGTGGTGACACCAAACGGTTTCTTCTCGCCTTCATGTGTTCAGCGAGTACAAGAGGGTGAAACCCTGCATGCCGACGGCAGTATCGAGCTGCCCAACGGCCTGACGCGCACGCCGGCGGTGTGTGCGCAGCCGCACTATCGTTTTGACGGCACGCGCGTAGAACCCAATGGCAGTTTCTTCATGCCGGCGATCGTGGCCTTGCGCCAGCCCACCATCAACGGCTGGGTGGAAGACGCCAATTACTCCAGCTCCATCAATATCGGCAAGATCGTGGCGACCTGGAAGGTGCCGGGCACGCCGGCCAAGCAATCGGGCCAGACCGACTATTTCTTCCCGGGACTGGAGCAGCTGCCCAATGTGGAGAGCATCTTGCAGCCGGTGCTCGGCTATGACGCTTTCAGCGGCACGGTATGGACGTTGTCGAGCTGGAACTGCTGCGTAAGCGGCACCACCTACTACAGCGGCCCGATCAATGTGAATGCGGGCGACACCATCCTGGGGACCACCCAGTGCAAGGCGGCCAACAGCTGCGGCACCTGGACGATTACCTCCAAGGACGTCACCACCGGTAAGAGCACCACGCTCAGCACCAGTCCCTATGGCAATCTGCGCTGGGTATTCGGGGGCGTGATGGAGGTCTATGGTGTCAGCAGCTGCAACCAGTTGCCGGCCAGTTCGCCCCTGACGTATTCGAGCATAGCGGTCTACAACACCGCCTTCGGCAAGATTGCCAGCCCGCCGTGGGGGGCGGACTACCCGATCGGCTCCACCTCACCGCAGTGCAGCTACCACGTTTCCACCACCAGCAGCAGCGTCAGCTTGCGCTACTGATGCGGGCGGATCGGCTCCCCCGCCCGGACGAGGGAGCTTTTTTCCCATAAAAAAAGAACCCCGCGGGGGAGCGGGGTTGCAGGATTAGCGGATATCGGGGAGGCGATATCCGCGGCAGTCATGTTCCTGGAAGCTAGCTTGGTGAATCGTGGAGCCTGTGTGATGGTGGTCTTCACGAAGCTGGAGCTGTGAGTTCTGCCACACATTCAGGGGGATGGGATTGAGGTCCGATCACCCGTTGTCATTTCTTCTGCGCGGGAATGAACTGGGTCCGCACCGCTTCCTCCATAAGATCCGGCGGCAGCAGGCCTTGGCTGATGACGAAGTCATTGAAGGCCTGGCGGTTGAACTGCTTGCCCAGGGCCAGTTCGGTCTGCAGACGCAGCTGCTGCAGGCGCATGTAACCGTAGAAATACGAAGTGGCCTGGCCGGGGCTGTTGAAGGTGTAGCGGTCCAGTTCCTCACTCGTCAGCGCCTCGGACAAACCCACGTCATAACGCAGCACATCGTGCGCTCGTTCCTTGCTGATCAGACCGAGGTTGAGCATGGGGTCGAGGAACGCACGCGCTGAGCGCATCAGGCGTGCCTGCAGCGCGCCGAACTGGCCGGCCGGCGGTTCAAAGGGCAGCATTTCCCCTTCGGAATACAGCGCCCAACCTTCCACATTCACGCTGTTGAAGGCGAACAGACTGCGCGCCAGCGATACGCCGCGCTCCACCATGGCTGAGAATTGCAGTTCATGCCCCGGCCGTCCTTCGTGCGAGGTGAGCGTCCACGCGGCGGCCTTGTAGGTGAAATCGTCGTAGCTATCCGAAGCGCTGCCGGTGCTGGACGGATTGCCCATGGTCAGCACGAAGGTGCCGCGCTCGCCGTGGTTGTTGATGAGCGGCGGGGGATCCATGTGCGGCGCAGGCACGTTGGCGGTTTCGGCGGCGGACGCCAGGTGCAGCTGCATCTCGCGCTGCGGCAGCGTGATGATGTGTTCGCGGCGGATCACGTCTTCGATCTTGGCGATCACCTGGTGGTACCAGGGCATCACGTCGTCCTTGCCAAGCTGCTGCTGTTTCAGGGCCTTCAGCACGTCGCGATAATCACTGGCCTGGATGCCCTCGTCCTTGGCCACCACCGGCGCCATCATCTGCATGGCCTGGCGGATTTCCGAAAATTCGAGCTGCGCCTGCTTGATCAGGTCCGCCGGGGGAATGTCGACGCCGACGGCCTTGAGGTTATAGGCATACAGCGGTTCGGGCAGGCGAAAATCGTTGCGCTGGTGCGGCACGATGGTTTTGCGCACCCATGCGTCGTATTCCTTGAGCTGCGCGTCCAGCGCATCGAGCGCAGCCTTGCCCTGTGCATCGTCGAGCTTGTACTTCTGAAACAGCTCGCGAATGCCTTGTACATAGCTCTGCGTGTTACGCAGCTGCTGATCGACGCTGCCCTTGTACGGGCCGAGCAAATGCGCGTCCGACAGGCGTTCGGCTGTTCTTGCCTGGGCCAGTTGCGTGATGGGGGTGCAGCCCGGGGCCTGGCCGACATAGCATTCCAGGCGCTTGAGCGCATAGGCCCTGCGTTTGGCATCGACCTCGTCCTTCAGCAGGGGGAACTCACCGTTGAACACGAGCTGGCCTACGTCGAAGTAGGGCAGCATGTATTTGTCATTCAGCTGGATGCCTTCGATGTTGAGTGCCGCCGCCTTGATCATGATCTGCAGATCCTGGCGCACGTTGGGATCGCGTTCGGTTGCGAGCAGTGTTTCGAGCTTGCTCTTCGCCTCGCGCAGCGCGGCGATCTGGCGTTCATCGGTACCCGGTTTCAGGTCGCTGACCTTGTCGTCATAACCCGGCAGGCCGATTTGCGAGGCGTTCTCGGGATTGAACCTGGCCTGGGCCTCGAGCAGCGGCTTGGCGTCTTCATTGCTGCGCTGGACCCAGGATGGCGATTTGGCATCCTGGGCGTAAGCCGATCCGGTGGCGACCAAGGCTATCGCCACGGCCAAGGCGAGACTCTTCATCATGATGACTATCCCTATGGGTTTGGAATGGCGAGCTTATTCGCAAAGTTGCGCGCGACACATGCCTCCAAAGCCATGGGTCACAGGTTCAGCAGCCACACTCCGGCCGCCAGCCCCACCATCATCAACGACAGCACCAGCTTCACCAGCGCCCCGAACAGCAAACCCAACCAAGTCCCGATACTCACGTGGGCCGAACGCAGCACGCTTTTGCTGGAAACGAGTTCGCCGACCAGCGCGCCCACGAAGGGGCCTAGGATCAGCCCGGGCAGCCCCAGGAACATGCCGATGAAGGTGCCGATCGATGCGCCCCAGATAGCCAGCGAGCTGGCTCCCACGCGCTTTGCGCCGAACGAGGCGGAGACGAAGTCCATGGCCACGCCGATGGCTGACAGGATGCCGAGAATGAGCAGCCACACGCTGCCTAGATGCTGGTAGTCGTCCAGGGCAGCGGCCAGCCAGATGCCGCCGAAGATCATTGGGATGCCCGGGATGGTAGGCAGCACCGCGCCGATCAGGCCGCCCACGATCAGGGCAATGGCGAGCACGTACAGCGCTATGTCCATGAACAGCATGCTGGGGTCCTTGGTCGGTTGATCCGCGAATCGGCGACAATAGTCTGCCGTCATTCCCGGCGGCGCTTGCAAAGTTTCGCATCGACAGGCACGTGACAGATCATCCCATCCTGCTGAAGGCCGACGAACTGGGGCGCATTGAGATCGTCCAGCGCGATGGCGTGCCCTGCATCCGACGCGATATTCGTGCGGCCCGCTGGTGGGCGAGTGCCTTCGCCCATCGCGCCGCGGCGCGCGAAGCGCGTGCGCTGGCAAAACTGCAAGGCGTCGAAGGGGTGCCGGCGCTGCTGGGATGGAATGGCCGCGAGCTGTTGCGCGGCTACATCGCCGGACGGCCCATGCAGCAGGCGCAGCCACGCGATCCTGCCTACTACCGTGACGCCTTGCGTCTGCTGGCGCAACTGCACCGGCATGGCATTGTGCACAACGACCTGGCGAAGGAGCCGAACTGGCTGGTGCGCGCAGATGGGCGCCCGGCGCTGGTCGATTTCCAGATTGCCTGGACGCGCGGCAAACGCGGTCGTCTGTTTCGGTTATTGGCGCGCGAAGACCTGCGCCATCTGCTCAAGCATAAGCGTACCTATTGCGCGCATGCGCTCACGACACGTCAGCGGGCAATGCTCAATACGCCTGCGCTGCATTCGAGGTTGTGGCGCGCGACGGGAAAGCGGCTCTACAAGTTGATTGCGCGACGCGTGTTCGGGTACTGGGACAACGAAGGGAAAGGAAGGGTGCGGTCGTAGGCTGGGATGCTAATCCCAGCTTTCTATGCGGCTCCCCATGCTGGGATTGCAGCCTAAGCCTACTTCTCAACAAACGCCCGCTCGATCACGTAATCCCCGGGTTCGCGCGTACGCGGTGAAGCCTGGAACCCGCGCGCATCCAGCAAGGCGCACAGGTCATCTAGCATCGCCGGACTGCCGCACAGCATCACGCGATCGGTCTCAGGATTGAGCGCCGGCAGCCCAATGGTGGCGGCCAACGCACCGTCCACGATGTTGTCGGTCATGCGGCCGCGATTGCGGAACGGTTCGCGCGTCACGGTGGGGTAATAGATCAGCTTCTCGCGCACCAATTGGCCGAGGTACTCGTGCTGCGGCAGCTCGTTCTGCAGATAGTCCGAATAGGCCAGGTCGCTGATGTGGCGCACGCCGTGCGCCAGCACGATCTTGTCGAAACGCTCGTAGGTTTCCGGATCGCGGATGATGCTCATGAACGGCGCCAGGCCCGTGCCGGTGCCGAGCAGGTACAGGTGCTTACCGGGTTTCAGATCGGTCAGCACCAGTGTGCCGGTGGGCTTGCGGCTCACGGTAACGCTGTCGCCCGGCTTCAGGTGCTGCAGGCGGGAGGTGAGCGGACCGTTCTCCACCTTGATCGAGAAGAACTCCAGGTGCTCCTCCCAACTGGCGCTGGCGATCGAATACGCCCGCATCAGCGGCCGGCCGTCCACTTCCAGGCCGATCATCACGAACTGCCCGCTGTCGAAACGGAAGCTGGGGTCGCGCGTGGTGCGGAAGCTGAAAAGGCTGCCGTTCCAATGATGAACGTCAATGACTTGCTCGGTCGCCAAGGCCACCATGATGGGTTTTTCTCGAATTTGTGAAAACGGGGATGCGCTGTGCGAAACAGCGGGTTTTTCGCGGGGAAGGCGGGGTTGCCGTTGCCTTGCGAACGCCGTGCTTGCCACGGGCAGGGCCTTAGATTACGCGATTTGGCCGAGCCGCGTGTTAGCGGTTTCTCATATGAGGGCTTGTGGCCGTGTACAAGGTCTGGGAACACCCTGCCTGGAAGGGACCGTTCGGTCCTGTCCAGGCAGAGGGCGCAGCGGTTCGCCATTCGTGGCTCGTCGATGGGCAATAGGCTAGGCTCCGGAAGCGTGGTCGCGCCTGCCTTGGCGCGCTGGCTTCAGGAAGAGTTGTTCAATGGAATATCCAACAGGTTCGCCGTTGGCTTTGGCAGATCCTGCCCGCAATGGGATAGGGGCTTCTGACCTTTTTTGTAGTGGTTTGATAGGGAATCCGGATTTCCCGTTAGAGAACCAGCAAGCATCCGGGGCAGCCATTTTTCGTGGAGGGGACATGGCGAGTGTGTTGTTGATCATCGACATGCAGGTGGATTTTTTTGCCCATGAAGGCCTCGTGCGGCAAAGGTCCGCCCTCGCAGCTCATACCAACGCACTGATTGCCATGGCCCGGGCTGCGAAGGTTCCGATCGTTTGGGTCAAGCAGGAGTTTTTGCCGGATCTAAGCGACGCTTCGCTGGAAGTGAAAAGGGGCCGCATATCTATTGTGATCGCGGGCACGCCCGGCGCAATGCTGTTGCCTGAACTGGATGCGCAAGTGCAGGACCTTGTCGTGGTGAAGAAGCGCTACAGCGCCTTCTTTGGCACGGTGCTGGATACTTTTCTATCCAGAATAGGTTGTACCCGGCTGATCGTTGCCGGGATAAACACGCATGCTTGTATACGCACGACCGTTGTCGATGCCTACCAGCGTGATTACGAAGTGATACTGGCCGGCGATTGCATCTCGTCGCATGACAAGACGCATCATGAAATAAGTTGGAAGTACATGGACGGAAAGCTTGGAATAGGGATGAGCAACGAACGGCTCGGAGACTTGTTGCGTAGTCAGGTCGTTGGGGCGGAACCCCTGTCGAGACGGTCAAGATGAACTTGAAAGCCAGAGTTCCGCCACCCGTATTGGCGGGTTCCGTAGCGCTTTCGACGCTGGCGGCTTTCCGCGGGTCTTCCACCCTTCGGTGGGGGTTAAAAAGGTTGTCGGAAAAGTTTGCGACTGGGCTATCCGGTTAAAATGGCGCCATGCAAAACACCAGCCCCAAGCCCTGGCACCTGTCCGTAGCGCCCATGATGGACTGGACGGACAGGCACTGCCGCTATTTCCATCGCTTGCTGTCCCCCCATGCCCGCCTGTACACGGAAATGGTGACCAGCGCGGCGCTGGTGCGCGGCAAACAGTTGCGGCTGCTGGAGCACAGCCAGCAGGAGCACCCCGTTGCCTTGCAACTCGGCGGCAGCGATCCGCAGGAGTTGGCGGAAGCGGCGCGCTACGGAGCGCAGGCGGGCTATGACGAAATCAACCTCAATGTCGGCTGCCCTTCCGACCGGGTGCAATCGGGGAGCTTCGGGGCGTGCCTGATGCGCGAGCCGGCGCTGGTGGGGGATTGTGTCAAGGCGATGCGTGATGCGGTGGTGGTGCCGGTCACCGTGAAATGCCGTATAGGGGTGGATGACCAGGACGAATACGCGGACCTGCAGCACTTCACCGACACCATGCTGGAAGCGGGCGTGGAGGTCTTGGTGGTGCATGCGCGCAAGGCCTGGCTGCAAGGGCTTTCGCCCAAGGAGAATCGCGAGATTCCGCCGCTGGATTACCAGCGTGTGTATCGTCTCAAGCACGAATTTCCGCAGCTGGTGGTGGTGATCAACGGCGGCATCACCACGGTGGAGGCGGTGCGCGAGCATCTGGAGCATGTGGATGGGGTGATGTTGGGGCGCGCGGCGTATCACGATCCCTACGTGCTGGCCCGGGTCGAGGAGGCTCTTTACGGCGTGCCATTGCCCGCGCGTGAAAACGTACTGCAGCACATGCGTCCGTACGTGGAAGCGGAGTTGGCGCGAGGGACCGCGCTCAAGCACATCTGCCGGCATTTGCTGGGGCTGTACCAGGGGGAGCCGGGGGCGCGGGGTTTCCGGCGTGTCCTCAGCGAAGGGGCGCATCGGGAGGGGGCCGGCTGGGCGCTGATCGAGCAGGCTGTAGCGCCGATGCTGGCCGCGGCATAGGTCAGGGCATCCCCCGTTCAGCCGTCCGGTCATTATTCAGCCCGGGTTGAGCAGTATGTTCAGCCACCGGACCCTTCCGGCACTCAATAACGGGACTATGGCTTTGAAGCAACTCGCATGGATGGCCGCGGCTGGGCTGCTGGCGGCCGGCACGGCTGCTGCCCAGTCGGCGCCTCCGCAAGGCGGCATGAGCCTGGACCAGGCCGTTACGCAAGTACAGCAAAGAGTCGGCGGCAAGGTGCTGTCGGCCGAACCACGTCATATCGGGCGCAAGGTGGAGTACCGCATCAAGGTGCTTACGCCCGAAGGGCATGTGCGCGTCATCGCCGTGCCGTCCGATGCCACCCATGTGCCGCCTGCGGCACAATCCTCCTCCAAGAAACCCCCTAACGGCGGAAGCAAAAAGGAGAAACACTGATGCGCATCCTCCTGGTCGAAGACGAAGCGCCGCTGCGCGAGACGCTGGCGGCTCGACTCAAACGCGACGGGTTTGCCGTGGACACCGCCCAGGATGGCGAAGAAGGCATGTACCTGGGCCGCGAAGTGCCGTTCGATCTGGCCATCATCGACCTGGGGCTGCCCAAGATGTCGGGCATGGACCTGGTCAAGTCGCTGCGCGAAGCCGGGCAGCGCTACCCCATCCTCATCCTCACCGCGCGCGGCAGCTGGCAGGACAAGGTCGAAGGCTTGAAGCACGGCGCCGACGACTACCTGGTCAAGCCCTTCCACGTCGAAGAGCTGCTGGCGCGCATCAATGCGCTGGTGCGTCGAGCCAGCGGCTGGTCCAAGCCGGTGTTGGCCTGCGGCCCGATCAAGCTGGATACCACAGCGCAAACCGTCGGGGTGGAAGGCAAGCCGGTGGACCTCACCAGCTACGAGTACAAGGTGCTGGAATACCTGATGCTGCACGCCGGCGAGCTGGTGTCCAAAGCCGACCTCACCGAGCACATCTATCAACAGGATTTCGATCGCGATTCGAATGTGCTTGAAGTCTTCATTGGCCGCCTGCGCAGGAAGCTGGATCCGGAAGGCACACTGAAGCCGATCGAGACGGTGCGTGGACGCGGGTACCGCTTTGCTATCCCTCGCAGCGAAGACGAATGATGCCGCTGCGCGCCGCCCGTTCTCGCTGGCGGCGCGAGCAGCGCTTACCACTGGCCTTGTGTTGGCCGCCTTCCTGGGCGCCATCGGCTGGACGCTGTCGCGCACCTATGCGGCCAGCGAACTCAACAAGCTGCAAGGCCACCTGCATGACTATGTAATCACCTATATCGCCGGCACCGATGCGCGGCGTGACGGTACCCCGCTGATGCCGGATACGCCGCCCGATCCGATGTTCTCGCGTCCAGGTTCGGGCCTGTATGCCGTGGTGCTAGGCGACAGCGGCTTTCATTGGGAATCGTCTTCGGCGCTGGGGCGCGATTTCAGCTTCCTGCATCCCCTGGAGCCAGGGCAGTCGCAATTCATCGGTCCGGTGGACACGGAACTGGGCAGGCTCTACTACTACAGCTTCGGCGTGGCGCTGGAGGTGCCGGAACGGCAGCCGGTGCATCTTACTTTTACGGTGGCGCAAACCGAAGACGAACTGGAAAGCAACACCGCGGTCTACCGGCGCAGCCTGGTCGGCTGGCTGGCTACCCTGGGCGTGATGCTGATCGTGTTGCAGTTGCTGCTGTTGCGCTGGAGCCTGACGCCGTTGCGCAAAGTGGCCAGCGACATGAGCCGGGTCGAGCGCGGCCAGAGCGATCACCTGGACAGCCAGTACCCGGCCGAGCTCACCGGTCTGACCGGCCGCATCAACGGTTTCATCGAGAGCGAACGCGAGCAGCGCACGCGCTATCGCAACACGCTGGCCGATCTGGCCCATAGCCTGAAGACGCCGCTGGCGGTGATCCGCTCGCAGGTGGAGGCGAGCGAGTTGCCGCCCGTGGTGCGTGCGCCGGTGCTGGACCAGGTGCGGCGCATGGACGAACTGGTCGCTTATCAGCTTGCGCGCGCGGCGACCACCGGTCGCCAGACCTTTGCCGCCGCCGCGGTGCCGATTGCCGGGCATGCCGAAGATCTGGTGCAAAGCCTGGAGAAGGTTTATGCCGCAAAGAATGTGCTGTGCGAATTCGATATCGAGGACGGTGCCGCGTTCTATGGCGAGCAGGGCGACCTGCTGGAGCTGATGGGCAACCTGCTGGAGAACGGGTTCAAGTGGGCTGGCCATCATGTATTGCTGGTGGTCAAGGCGCACCGCCAGCCCGGTCGCCCGCGCCCTGGCCTGTTGCTCAGCGTGGAAGACGATGGTCCCGGCATCGAGGAAGACATGATCGAGAAGGTCCTGCAGCGTGGCGTGCGTGGCGACGAGCGCGTGAAAGGCCATGGCATCGGCCTGTCCATCGTGCAGGACATCGTGCGTGCCTATAACGGCGAACTCACTGTGGACAGCTCGCCGGAATTCGGCGGCGCAAGATTCAGCGTGGCGCTACCGCCCACTTGATCAGCTGCGGGGTTTGCGGCTTGCGCTTACTGGATCGAGCCGGGCAAAAGCGATTGCCAGCCGAGACCGGAAGAACTGTGTGAAGAGCCATCCGGCGCGGAATCGCCCGTGCTGAAGCGAGTCGGGGTGTCGTCCATGCTGCTGTTGCTGGAGTTGCCGGAGCGGCTGCTGGAAGACGGCTGACGCGAGGACGCGTTGCCATTGCGCGACACATTCATCGTATCCCCGGAAGAGGAAGACGTGTCGTGGCCGCCAGCATGTTCGCTGCTGCTGTTGCGCCCCGTGCAGCCAGCACTTGCGCTGCCGGCAGCCCCAGCGGCGCCCGCAGCCACTGCGTTGGCGGCAGTCCCAAGACCGAGCAGGCAGACGAGCAGCAATGAAGTGGCACGCATGGCGATCCAGGCCCCCGAGGCATAAAGCCAAGCCGCCCGATACTCCCAGAAACCCTGTTTGGATGCCAGTGTCTTTCTCACCTGCGCGTAAGCTTTTGTTGACAACAACGTCAACAGACTGTGATCTGACGCTACGGCCTAGTCGAGTTACGGCCGTTTTTCTTTACTCAACTCCTTGATTTGTTGATAAATGATCGCCCTGCCGCAAGTTTTTCCAGGTTGCATCATTTGTTGACTCGCTAAACATCTTGTTTAATGCCGCCTCTCCAGCCCATGTCATTTCCTGTGCTACCTGTCCCGCCGCGACCAGTGCGACTTGCCCACTTCTGGGGCCATTGAGACCATGCAGCCGCAACAGCTACTGGCCACCCTGGCTTCCGGGGAGACGCTTTCCGGCTCTCGCCTGGCCGCTGAAGCGGGGATTACCCGCGCTGCCATCTGGAAGCAGATCGAGGCCTTGCGCCAGCGCGGCGTGCCGATCGAGTCGGCCGGCGCGGCCGGCTACCGATTGCCGTGGCCGATCCAGATGCTCGATGGCCAGGCGATCCGCTCGGAACTTCCTTTAGCGGTCGCGCGGCGGCTGGGTGCGTTGGAGGTCCACTGGGAGATCGATTCCACCTCGAGTGAATTGCTGCGGCGTGGCAGCGCCGCCGCCGATCTCAGCATGGTGCTGGCGGAAACGCAGACGGCCGGACGCGGCCGGCGCGGGCGTAGCTGGTTGTCACCCCCGGGGCTGAACATCTACCTGTCCTGCCTGAAACGATTCGAGGCGGGGTTCGCGTCATTGTCGGGCCTGTCGTTGGCCACTGGAGTGATCGTGCTGCGCGCACTGCACGCCCTAGGCACGGATGGCGCGCTCTTAAAGTGGCCCAACGACGTGCTCGCCAAGGACGGCAAGCTGGCTGGCATCCTGGTCGAGCTGAGCGGCGAGTACCAGGGACCGTGCGCGGCGGTGATCGGCATTGGCCTCAACCTGCGGCTCACTGACGCGCTGCGCGAGCAGGCCGGGCAGCCCATCTGTGATCTGGCCACGCTGGGCCAGGGCCGGCCTCCTGGCCGCAATCAGGCGGCGGCCGCCTTGATCGCCAGCCTGGTGGAGGGTTTGCAGCAATTCGAGCGCGAAGGCTTCCGTGCCTTCGTCGATGAATATGCAGAACACGATGCGTTGCGCGGCGTGCCGCTGCGCGTAAGCAGCGCAACGGGCGAACTTGATGGCATTGGTGCCGGCATCGATGCGCGGGGATCGTTGCAAGTGCAGACAGCTACGGGCTTGCGTGGCATCGACAGCGCCGACGTCACGGTGCGACGCGCATGAAACTGTTGCTCGATCTTGGCAATACGCGCCTGAAATGGGCTGTAGTCGACGCGAACGAATGGATCCTGCGGGGCGCGGTCGCGTGGGAGGAAGATATAGCCGCCGTGCTGACTCAGGCTTGGGCTGATCTCGATTCGCCGCAACGAGTGCTGGGTGCATCGGTGGTCGATGAGGCACGCGAAGTGCAGATCGAGCGCGTCATGGCGGAAGTATTCGGACAACAGGTCCAATGGGTGCGCACAGTGGCCGAAGCCTGCGGCGTACGTATCGCTTACGCCGAACCGCAGCGCCTGGGCGTGGACCGCTTCCTTGCCATGGTGGCCGCGCATGCTGCGGAAGCAATGCCGTGCGTGCTCGCTGGCATCGGAACGGCCTTGACGCTCGATGCCTTGGCCCCGAACGGGCAGCACTTGGGTGGCCTGATCGCACCGGGGCCGTTGCTGATGCAGCAATCGCTGTTTGGTGCCACCGCACGGGTGCGGCCGGGCGACCCGGGCGTGATCCGCGATCTCGCCGACAACACTGCCGATGCTGTCGTCTCGGGATGCTGGCAGGCGGTGGCCGCCCTGATCGAACGATTCGCGGCGAGCGTCGCCAGGCAATCGGGCGCTCCGCAGCGGCTATTACTGGACGGGGGGGATGCCGCAGCTTTGCTGCCCTTGCTGGGTGTGCCGGCCGAGCTTGCCACCGACAGCGTGCTGCGCGGCCTCAATGTGTGGGCGGCCTCACATCCAGGGTATCCATCCCCCTAGAATCGGCCATCCCAGTGGAGTTGTTCGATGGTGCTGCGCCTGCTGTTCGTTCTGCTGATCGCTTTGAATATTGCCGTTGGCGCGTGGCTGCTGCTGGGCCAGAACGACACGCACGCCGGATTCGCCACGGATCCGGGCGTACCCAGGCTGCATCTGCTATCCGAATTGCCAGCACCGGCCACCACTACCGTCCACGCGGCGTCGGTGGCGCCCCCCGCTACGGCCGCCACGCCCGCTTCAGCGCCTGCGCCTGCGGCAGTCGCACCCAGCGCCAATGCGCTGAGCTACGCGTGCATGGCGCTGGGTCCGTTCGCGACGCAGGAAGACCTGCGCATCGCCCGTAACGCCCTCGATCCACAAGCGCAGCGTATGCGCGCGCGCCAGGAGCAGACCACGCAATCGCGCGGTTGGTGGGTGCATCTGCCGCCCAGTCCGAATCACGCGGCCGCCCTGGCGCAGGCGCGTCAGCTAGGGGCACGCAATATCCAGGACTACTTCGTGGTGAATGCCGGCGACAACCAAAACACTGTGTCGCTGGGGTTGTTCAAAGATCCCGCCAACGCACGCAAGCGCCGCGACGAAATCGTGGCCGCCGGCTTCCCGGCGCAGGTGAGCGAGCGCACCGAAAGCGTGCCCGAATACTGGCTGGATCTGATTCCTGTCGACAGCCAGCACTTCGACTGGCGTAGCCGGGTCCATGATCCGGCCATCGGCTCGCACAGCACGGGCTGTTTTTAAGGTAGAGCCTGTTAGAATGGACGGCCCAATGCCGGCATAGCTCAGTTGGTAGAGCAACCGCCTTGTAAGCGGTAGGTCGTCTGTTCGAGTCAGACTGTCGGCACCAGGAAACCACCGCACCGCGCCTGCTGATCGTGTTTCTCCAAGACCATTTTCCTAGCACATCACCCTCCCCTGAAGCAGGGGAGGGTGATGGCGATGTTCGCCTGGTGCTTGGTCCGGGCGGGTCTACGGATTGGCCCTTGGCCGGGCATGACCATTGCCGCTGGTGCCGATGGCCGCCGCGGTACCGGGCTTCAGCGGGATGCGTATGGTCTCTTCTTCCTCGGACCGGAACACGGCGAAAGGCTGTGCCTTGATTTCCCGGATCGCACCGAGCACGGCCTTACGCAATGCGTCGATCAAGGTGGGAATGAAATTTCCCTTTTCCGTGCTGGTCATCCACGGGTCCATGGTGGTGGAGAGGAGGAAGGAAATGGACTGCTCCGGATCACCCTGTACGCCAAGGCGCTGCTTGAATGCTTCGACAAATGCCTGGCCATAGACGCTAGGCTCAAAGGCCGAATTGGTGAGGATGATCGGCGTATCGCGTGTGTGATCGCTGTTCGGCTGCAGGCTGCATTGATTGTAGATGGCGGTGTTGAATGCGTTGAGCATCTCCACGTTGCGATTGAGCGCGCCATCGTCCAGACGATAGTTGAATGCGTAGGAAACGATGATCTGGTCCGAACCCAGTTCGGTCAGCAACTGCATCGCCTGCGGATCGCGGAGCAGTTCTTCGTTCGACTTGGGCACGATTTCGCGCGCGATGTATTCCAGTTGCGCACGAATCTCCTTTTTCGTGCCGCCTGCCTGTTCGGCCGGCAGGCGCTGGAACGGTACGATGACGAACGGCGCATCCTCCTCCAAGGCCATGGTCACCAGGGCGGCGTAAAGCCGTTTGCTGTTGAACAGCGACTGCCCAAGGATCTTGCCGTAGCCGCTCTGGTTGGTGCGGATGACGCGATGGCTGAGATAGACACCGGCCGCCGCCGCGCCCGGCTTCGAGCCTTCCACGCCATAGATGCCTACGGTGGGGTCCGCGGTGCCCTTGTAGACCACCGGCGCCGTGAACGAAACCAGATTGCGCTGGGCGCCGTTGCGATAACACAAGCCGCCCGCCGGATAGGGAATGTAGCCGGCCTTGTGCGGATCGATGGTGATGGAATCGGCGGTGGGCAGCGCTTCGTACTGTGCCGTGACATAGTCGCTCATCGCCAGATCGGGCGTGAAACGCAGGCCATCCGCCTTCGCCGCCATGGGCGCTTCGTGCTTGGGCGCACGCAGTATCGCGGCGAAATAACCGCCCCACGCTGCATCGACGTGCACGGGATAGCTGAAGCCGGCGTGCCGATATTCGTCGCGCAAGGCAACTACCGCACCCAGGGGATCGACCGCGCTTTCTTCGGTCGACCCCAGCACGGCGATATTGAGTATCACCGGCCGGCGTTCGGCCATGCAGCGGTCCAACGCGGCCCGCAAGGCCGGCATCGCCATACGCGCATTGAGGTCTACATCGACGCCGACGAGGTTGTTCTGTCCGATGCCCAGAATCGCCGCCGCCTTGGGCCAGGAATAATGCATCGTCGCCGGGCCGATCAGCACCGGCGCACCAACCTCGCCTCTGAGATACTGGCGCGCGAATTCGACGTAGCCCAGCTGCTGGATCGAGTAATTGTTGATGAGGTTGATGCCTTCGTTGGGCGCCGAGCTGATGCCGTAGTCGTTCACCAATACGGTGGGTATGGCCAGAACCACATCCGGCTCAAGATTGAGCTGCTGCCATGACGTCAATCGCGTCAGGATTTCCCGCTGGCCATTGGGCAAGCGCACCGTCATGTTCCTGGCTGCGGCCAGCGACGGCTCGCGCATGAGGGCGGCTGCCACTGACACGGGGTAGTACTTCAAGTTGCGCGCCGACCACATCGCTTCAAGGTTGGCCACGCTGCCATCGCATGTGATGTGTCCCCACGGACGGACTGCCCCCGTGTCGTCTTTCGGCGGTATGCGATAGCCAAGCAGCTCGCACAGATCGTCGCCGACGATCATTTCCAGCGGCGTGGTAACCGGCGAGGCCTCCGAGGCGACATTGTTCTGGTTGTACAGCATGCCGGCAAAATACCCGGCAACGCCCGGCAAGGTGATATCCCAGTTCATATGGGCTTGATAGCGGTAGCTGAAAAAGGGCACCGAGCCTTTCAGCTTTTCGAGGAGATTGAGGTACTCCTGGCGCATCGTCTTTACCGATTCCTTGTACGCCTGGGATTTCTTGATCTCCTCGGTCACGTAAGGCGGATCGTTCGGAAAGTATTCGCGCCGATCCATGCAGTGCGCCCCGATGGCGTCGGCGATCAGCTCCTTCAGCAACTGCTCGTTCTCGGCCTTGGGTCCTAGGAACCAAGCGGCCAATGACGAGGTGCCAGGAACATCGAGTGAGAACACGTCGCCGGGCTTGGTCTGGGCAAGTGTCTGGTTGAGCTGTTCGGTGAAGCGTTGGGCGGATGTTTTCGGATTCATGCTCTTCCTCCTAGCTCTGCGTTGGCGCGGTGTATGGCATGCAATTGCTCGCTGCCGGGGGGCTCGTGGACCATGTTGATGGCCGCCGTGTCGAAGTACGAGGTGACTCCGATATCGGCGAGGTATTCGCCGATACCGCCGACACTGACGCTGTAGGCGGGCGCAGTGAGCGGATTGCTGGTGTAGAACTGTTGCGGCAACGACAGAAAGTTGATTGTTACGCCCGAGGCCAGGTGCTCCGGATCAAGCCACGCCGGCACCTCGAGCAGATCAAGCACCTGGTCGAAGTCGGGCAATTGACTGGTCCAGTGCACCAGGTGCGCCGAGGTTCCCGCCCCGAACAAGTAGTAGGTGAGATACGGGGGGTAATCCATGCAATAGTCGAAACGGCGGAATATCACGATCCGCTCGATCTGCACGGGGACGTTGTGGATCAGTGGCGGATCGGTGTTCGGATCGTTCGGCAGCCCACGGAAAATATCGGCGCTGAAGGCAACGCGCTGACCATTGGCGATTTGCGGGATGGTCATCAGGTCCGTTTGCAGATTCCCGAGTATGTAGGTGGTGCCCGGCGGTTGCGCGGCCTTGTCCGCTACATACGCTCGCTTTGCATAGGCGGGCAAACTCACTTGCATAAGCAGCTGATAGCGATGGTTTTCCATGTTGAACATCGCCAGGTGATGCAGAAACAGGGTTTCAGTTCCAATCATCACAAACCCGTGCTGGTCCGGCGTGTCGGCCAGCGGATAGCTTGAGATCATGACCCACCTCCTCAGGTTGACCGTTGAGTGAACCGCGGCGTCTCAGAAACAGGCACATAGCCGTTGGCGACACTAGGTCGCTCGCCAGGTGATTGCTGCAGGGAGAAGGGTCGAAGACTTGTAGGAAAACATGCCGCCCATGGTCGGCACGGCACTCATTGCGTAGCTAGGACTGAAGCACGAAGCCTGACTGACAAGGATGCGAGTCTCCCCCTGGAGACGAAGCACGTACGGGCGACGCTCAGTGACGCAACAGCATCCCAGTCTAGCAATGGCGGTGTGCACGATGCCTCACGCGAGCGTCACATTGCTGTTAATTCGGGCCGCGGGCGATGTTTGCCCAAGGGTGGCTTCTTTTAAAAAACACCATATTTTTCAGTTACATAAATGGATGGGTGGGGTGCGGGAAGAATGCTTGGCGCGTTTGCTGCCGCGTATCACCTCTTCTGAGCCGCTAAACTTGGCTTTCATGCAGGACATAAGCAGGGTCGTATGAAAAAGCAGGTGGTTGCATTGGTCGGCGTGCCGACCGATATCGGCGCCGGGCATCGCGGCGCGTCGATGGGGCCCGAGGCCCTGCGCGTGGCGCAGCTGGGCGAGAAGCTGCGCCGGCGTGGCATGGAGGTGGTTGATCGGGGCAATCTGCACGGTCCGATGAACCCCTGGCAGCCGCCGGAGGACGGTTATCGGCACTTGCCGGAAGTGATCGCGTGGAACCTTGCCGTGCACACGGCCATTCATCAGGAACTGCAGGCGGGCCGCCTGCCGATCATGCTGGGCGGCGACCATTGCCTGGCGATTGGTTCGATCAGTGCGGTGGCGCGCCATTGCCATGAGCAGGAACGCAAGCTGCGCGTGCTATGGCTGGATGCGCATGCCGATTTCAACACCTCGCAAGTGACGCCTTCGGGCAACATCCACGGCATGCCGGTGGCCTGCCTGTGCGGCAACGGCCCGCGCGAGCTGGTGGAAATCGGCGATCGCGTTCCCGCGGTCACGCCCGATGTATTTCGCCAGATCGGCATCCGTTCGGTGGACGAAGGCGAAAAGCGGCTGGTGCGGCAGGCGAAGATGGATATCTACGATATGCGCCACATCGACGAGGTGGGCATGAAGCGCACGATGGAAGAAGCGCTGGAAGGCCTGGACGAGAACACGCATCTGCACGTGAGCTTCGACGTGGACTTCCTGGATCCTTCGATCGCGCCTGGGGTAGGCACGACGGTGCGCGGCGGCCCGACTTATCGCGAGGCGCAGCTGTGCATGGAGATGATCGCCGACACCGGTCGCCTGGGCTCGCTGGACATCGTGGAATTGAACCCGGCCTACGACAAGCGCAACCGCACGGCGAGGCTGGCGGTGGAGCTGGTCGAGTCGCTGTTCGGCAAGTCCACCCTGATGCGTGAGCCCGATTAAAGTCCGTACACTGCTTTAGCCGCCTCGCGCAGGGTGCGCGGGGCGTTTGTTTGACCTTTCCTGGATTGCTGCATGCAAACTCGCGTCCTTACAGGCATCACCACCACCGGTACGCCACACCTGGGCAATTACGTCGGCGCGATCCGGCCGGCGATTGCCGCCAGCCGCCGGCCCGAGGTCGATGCGTTCTTTTTCATGGCCGATTATCACGCGCTGATCAAGAGCGACGATCCGGCCCGCATCGAACGCTCGCGCCTGGAAATCGCGGCAACCTGGCTGGCGGCGGGCCTGGATCCGAACCGGGTGACGTTCTACCGGCAGTCCGATATTCCGGAAATTCCCGAGCTTACCTGGTTTCTTACCTGCGTCACCGCCAAGGGCTTGCTCAATCGCGCGCATGCCTACAAGGCGTCCGTGGACAAGAACACCGAAGCAGGCGAAGACCAGGATGCGGGCGTGACCGCGGGCCTGTACATGTATCCGGTGCTTATGGCGGCGGACATCCTTGCGTTCAACGCCCAACAAGTGCCGGTGGGGCGCGACCAGATCCAGCACATCGAAATGGCGCGCGATATCGCGCAGCGTTTCAATCACATCTATGGGCACGAGTTCTTTGTGCTGCCCGAGGTGGTGATCGAAGAGCAGGTCGCCACCTTGCCAGGGCTGGACGGCCGCAAGATGTCCAAGAGCTACGACAACACCATTCCTCTGTTCGCCGGTGGTGCCAAGCAGTTGCGTGAAACCATCATGCGCATCGTCACCGATTCGCGCATGCCGGGCGAGGCCAAGGACCCGGACAGTTCCTCGCTGTTTACCATCTTCCACGCCTTCGCCAGCGAAACCGAAAGCCATGCCTTCCGCCGTGCGCTGGAAGAGGGGATCGGCTGGGGAGAAGCCAAGCAGGTGCTGTACGAACGCCTGGAGGCGGATATCGCACCGATGCGCGAGCGTTACGAGGAGCTGATCGCGCGTCCGGCCGATATCGAAGACATATTGCGCGAGGGCGCACGCAAGGCGCGTGCTATCGCCAGTCCGAAAATCGCCGAACTGCGTGCCGCGATCGGCTTGCGCGCGATGTCGTCCGCGAACCTCCCCGCCGGTGGCACCAGGCAGGCGACGAAAGCGGCCAGGCCGCCACGTTTTGCCAGCTTCCGCGACACTGACGGCAGCTTCCGCTTCCGCCTGTTTTCGTCCGAAGGCGATGAGTTGTTGCTGTCGAAGTCGTTCAAGGATCCGAAAGAAGCCGGCGCAGTGCAAAAGCGCTTGAAGGTGCTAGGTGGCGCCGCCGCAACAGTACACAGCTTGCCTCGTTCATTGGTGCTTGAGCTTGACGGTGAGCCGGTGGCGACTGCGCCGGACTACACGGATGAAATCGAGCGCGACGAAGCGTTGAGCTATTTGCGCGCGGCCCTGGACCTGCTGGCTGTGCAGGAAAAGAGCGAGTAACTAAAACCCCTCCCCAATCTGCGGGGGAGGGGGCAGGCTGGCAGGCCTCACTACTTGCCGCTGGAGGCGCTCGATGCCGGCTTGGAGCTCGCTTCGCTCACGGTCAGGCCCGATGCATCGACGCTCTTCACGCCCTTTACGTGCTTGGCGAGGTGTACGGCGCGATTCTTTTCCGCCTTGGAGGTAGCGCTGCCGGTCAGGGTCACAACGCCGTCGGCCGTGCTCACCGTAATGTCGGACGCCTTCACGCCCTTGGCGGCGGCGAATTTGGATTTCACCTTGGTGGTAATCCAGGTGTCGTCCACTTTGCCGGGAACCGTCTCGTTGCTACGGTTCATCGTCGACTGGTCGGTAGTGGGGGTCGACTGTGGCGTGCTTGATGGCTGCTGCATCGGAGAGGTGGAGGGTTGTTGCTGCGGCATCGACGATGGCGGGGTGCTCTGCGCCAGTAGGGAAAATGGTGCGGCTGCGAAGGCCATCATCACGGTAGTGGCGATCAGGGATTTGCGCAGATGGGATTGGTTACGCATTGGCAATCTCCTTGGAGCTGGGGGCTGCCTGCCAAGGATAGTCGTTAGAGAAGCAAGCAGGCGCATCGCTAGGGATCCGCATGCCCATGGCAACAGGCCGCGTGTGAAAGCGGCGTTGCAAAATTCCCATGCACATTGAGTTAGTTCAGTGATGTGCTTGCATTGCCAATGCGATGTTTCACGTTTGTTGTGCTTATTAGCGAGCGGCGCTCAGAACAGGTGCTTGAAGGCAATGAAGAGCAAACCCGCCAACAGGATCGAGGCTGGCAAGGTCAGCACCCAGGCCATCAGCAGATTGCGCACGGTGCCCCATTGCAGGCCGGAGCCGTTCGCCGCCATCGTGCCGGCGACACCCGAAGTCAGCACATGCGTCGTGCTGACCGGCAGGTGATACATGTCGGCGGCCTGGATCAGGGTCATGGCTACCAGTTCGGCCGATGCGCCTTGCGCATAGGTGAGGTGCTCCTTGCCGATGCGCTCGCCAACCGTCACGACGATGCGCTTCCATCCCACCATCGTGCCCAGACCCAACGCCAGCGCAACGGCCACTTTGACCCAGGGCGGGATGAATTGAGTGGCTTTGACGCCGAGCCCGCGCCAGCTGGTGAGCACCTTGCTCTGCTCATCGCTCAGCCCTGGCTGCGCCAGCACCAATGGAATCGCCGCGTTCGCCAGATAGATGTCGTTGCGCACATTGCCCATCTGTTCCTGCGGTACCGAACGCAGCGACGGACGATTGCCCACCTGCTGATCGATGTTGGCCATCAGCGCCGAAAGCGCAGGGATCGTATCGGGTAGCAGCCGGCGCCGTTGCAAGGTCGTGGTGACGATGTCGCGCGCGTTCCCGTTCAACAGAACGCCGTGGTCGAGAGTATCGAGCACTTGCCGGACTTCCACCGTAACCTCGTGGAAAGTTTTCACCTGGCCGCCGGATACTGCGCCATTCAGTGCATAGGCGGTGGGCACGGTGCCGATCAGGATCAGCATGATCAGGCCCATGCCCTTCTGCCCATCGTTGGAGCCGTGGCTGAAACTCACGCCCGTGCAGGTGAGCACCAGCAGCAGGCGGATCGGCCACGGGGGCGGTTTTTGTCCTTCCGGTGCGCGATACAGCGCTGGGATCTTGAT
The DNA here is from genome assembly GCF_030160275.1 of Dyella flagellata. Taxonomy (GTDB): domain Bacteria; phylum Pseudomonadota; class Gammaproteobacteria; order Xanthomonadales; family Rhodanobacteraceae; genus Dyella_B; species Dyella_B flagellata. Next base: position 228,059 of record NZ_BSOA01000049.1, on the reverse strand, counting down.
CAAAGCTTTCAGCAACAGCATCAGCAGGCCCGCCAGCAGGAAGCCGGCGATCGGCGAAAAGACCAGGCCGCGCAGCACGCCGATGGCGGCGTTCCAGTCGACGCCGCTGGTGCCGGTCTTTACCGCCGTGAACTGATTGGCAAGACCTACGCCGATGATCGAGCCGATCAAGGTATGCGAAGAAGAATTCGGCAGACCGAAATACCAGGTGCCGAGGTTCCACAGGATCGCTGCGAACAGCAACGCGAACACCATCGCAAAGCCCGCTTCGCTGCCCACCTGCAAGATCAGCTCGACCGGTAACAGCGATACCACCGTGAATGCGACCGCGCCTGATGAGGTCAGCACGCCCAGGAAGTTGAAGATGCCCGACCAGATCACGGCCAGGTTGGCCGGCATCGAATGCGTGTAGATCACCGTAGCCACGGCATTGGCCGTGTCGTGAAAGCCATTGACGAACTCGAAGCCCAGTGCGATCAGCAAGGCCACGCCCAGCAGGATGAACGGGCCGGTCGAATGCGCGCGCACGATGGAAAGATCGTCGACGAGGTGCAAGCCGGCGTAGCCGCCACCTATCAGCAAGATCAAGCCAAACAGGGCGCCGAACAGCCGTCCGGAAGCTTGGCTGGGTGTGGCGGTACTGACGACAGTCGCATCCGTCTGCATGGGCTCGCCCTCGATGGTCAGCCCCATGAAAGCTAAGCGCTGCGCAAGACAACTGCGTGACAGCCTGCTGTGTTGCAGCTGCGTGAAGAAATGAAGCAAAAAAAGCGATCGCCGATGCAGCGGCGATCGCTCAGCTTATCGGTTAGAGCGTCCGCTAAGAGTCGCTAACCGTCTATTTGTCTTGGTTTTGCCGTGCTTACGGTGCCGAGCCGGCACTCGCCGGCAGCGGATGTTCGGCCTTGAACTGTTGCCACTGCGCCTTGCGTGCCTGGAACGCCGCCTTCTGGCTGGCGTATTGGTTCTGCTGTGCGCTGGTCAGCACGCTGTTGTAGATCTGCGCGGTAGCGCCGGCACGGGCGGTAATGCGGGCGCTGGTGAGGTTGGCTTCAGCCTGGGCCAGGCTTGCTGCCGCCGACTGATAATTGGATGCGTTTGGCGACAGCGCCTCGAACGCCTCATGCTGTTGGCGAACGGTCTGTGCCTGCGTCTTCAACGACGCAAAGCTTTGCTGCAGGATCTGTTTGACCTGGGCTTTCTGGGCGTCCGTGAGGTTCAGGCCGTGCAGGGCCATCATGGCTTCGCCGTGGTGGTCGCGGGGACCGCCGGGGCCGAAATCGGGGCCGCCGTCGTGGGCGAAGGCCAGCGCGGATACGCCCAGGGCGGCGGAGAGAATGAGAGACAAGGTCATCGACTTGCGCATCGTGAAACTCCTGTTTGGGGGAGGGTGCTGCGCAAGTATTGGAAAGCAGGGGCAGGTTTAAGAGCTTTGCTGCGGTGTAAAGAAGGGTAAAGTCAGCCTGCTGCAAGCGAGCGGCAGCCCGTCGCGGTTGTCATGCGATAGTGTGTTACACACTGTCGACGGTATGGCCGATGTCCCGGATATTGATTGGTGATGACGATCGCGAGCTGTGCTCGCTGCTTGCCGAGTACCTGCGCCGCGAGGGTCTCCTGGTGGAGGTGGTGCACGACGGCGAAGGCGTGCTGGCGCGTCTGCGTGATCCTGCCTTGCGTCCGGATCTATTGATCCTCGACGTGATGATGCCCGGTCGCAGCGGCTTGGATACCTTGCGTGATCTGCGTACGCAATTCCGTCTGCCGGTGATCATGCTTTCCGGACGTGGCGAGCCGGTGGATCGGGTGGTCGGACTGGAGCTGGGCGCGGACGATTATCTTTCCAAGCCCTGTTTGCCACGCGAACTGCTGGCGCGCGTGCGCGCCCAATTGCGTCGCCACACGGTAGAAAACGTGGGCGAGCTCACCGCGGGCGTGCTGCGCTTGTTGCCTGGCGAGAGGCGCGCGTATGCGGCTGAGCAAGAGCTCAATCTTACCGGCGCCGAATTCGCCTTGCTGTTGCTGTTGGCGCAGCGTGCCGGCGAAGTCGTCGACAAGACATCGCTGACTCGCGCTGCGTTGGGGCGTGAGCTGGAGCGCTTCGATCGCAGCATCGATGTCCACGTCAGCCGGTTGCGCCACAAGTTGCAGCAAGCATCGGCGCAGGCGCCACGCATCGATTCGGTACGCGGTGCCGGTTATGTGCTGCTGCCCAACAGTGGCGCCTCGGCATGAACACGTTCAGGAGTCCATTTCGCAGCCCGTTGTTTTGGCGCCTGCTGATCTCCGTCTGCGTTGCCAATGTACTGGTGCTGATGCTGGGTGGACTGCTGACGCGCAGCTTCATCAGCTACTCCGTGCAGCAGGATTTCGATTGGCCGGCGATGGCGCAGGCCGCCGAGCAGGCTTATGAGAAAGATGGGAGCATCGGCCTGGATGCGTGGGTAAGGCAGGAGCGTGAGCAGGGGGTGGACGCCACGCTGTACGAAAATGGAGAGCCATTGCGCGAGATACGCTTGCCTCCACCGGTCCGCCGAAGCTTGCCCGACTGGTTGTCTTCCGGGCACGACATCGCCTTGAATCCATGGCCCGGCTTCTACATTGCCGTGCAAAACGTAAGCGGTAGCGACGGGCATCCACGGCAGTTGGTGGCGGTAAGCAGCTCGCGGACGCGCATTCCTCCGCACGCGCGTGAAAAAATCCTGCTCGGCGTACAGCTGGGGCTTTCTTTGCTGACGATCGCGATCATTGGCTGGTGGGTTGCACGCAGCGTTTCCAGACCGGTCGAAGCGATGCGCGCTGCAACCCGCAAGATGGCCGCTGGCGAATTTGCCACTCGGGTCGAGCGGCGCTGGAGCAAGCAGCACGACGAACTTGGCCAGCTCGCGCGCGACTTCAATGGCATGGCCGAGCGCATCGAGCATCTGGTGGCGCATGATCGTGGCGTCCTGCAGGATCTTTCGCATGAATTGCGTTCGCCCCTGGCACGGCTGCATCTGATTCTGGATCTGGCTCAACACAGCCCGAATCCGCAGGAAGCCGCGGCGCACTTCGAGCGCGCCGAGCATGAGATCGAGCGCATGGATCGTATGACGGCGGAGATGTTGGCGCTGTCGCGACTGGAAAGTGGTTTGCCGGGGATGGTGCGTGAACCGGTCGACGTGGCGGCGCTGGCCAGGGATCGCGTGGCGGCGGCGCGTATCGACGCCGAAGCCCGTGGCGTCACTCTGCATATGACGGAAAACGGGCTCGCCATCGTGCAGGGCAGCGCCATTTTGCTGGAGAGAGCGCTGGACAACGTGATTGCCAACGCGATCAAGTTCAGTCCCTCCGATGCGGTCGTGCAGATCGATCTGAACCGTCGGCAGTCGCATGTGGAACTACGCGTTCGCGATCACGGGCCAGGCGTACCCGACGAGGAATTGGTACTCCTGTTCCGCCCCTTCTTCCGTGGCAAGAACGCGGCCCAGGCGACAGGTCACGGACTGGGCTTGGCGATTGTGCAGCGGGTGATGCACACGCATGGCGGCGAGGTGACGGCACACAACGTGCAGGGCGGTGGCCTGGAAGTCGTCATGCGCTTGCCGTTGCCGATGGACACGCGTAGCGCTTGACGAAGACCGCTGCGTTCGGGCGTATCCCGGCTTGCCGGATACGCCCGATGTGCCCCTGCTCAATCCTGCCGCTGCCAGACCACTTCGCCATGGGCGCCTTCGGCGGCGCCGCTGCTGGGCTTGGCAACAATGTAGGTCAGCTGGTTGCCCTTGAGGGTGTAGCCAGTGCTGCCGCCGTGACCGATCCAGTTGGGAAAGGAAGCTTGCTCGATATGTGTGGTCAGCTGATTGCCATGCACGCTCACGCTGCCATAGTGCGCATTGACGTCCAGCGAGGCTGCACGATATTCCTCCGGCGTGCCCTTGGATTTGTCGCCAGCGGCGAACGGCGTGCGTTGCGCACGCGCGATCAGCATCATGTAGCGGCCATGCGTATCAATCATCCACAAGCCTTCCGGATGCGGGCCATATAGCTCGATGCGGTGGCCATCGGGGTAGACGTTATCGCAACGAACCAGGGTCCAAGTACCGGCCAGCCACATGGGTACCGGCATGTCGCCGGATGGTGTTGCCGAATCGGACTTCTGCTGCGCCTGTTCCTGTGCGGTGGTGGTGGCCTGGGTGGTAGATACACCCAGGGCGAGCGCGATCACGCCGAACATGAAAATCTTTCGAAGGGGGTGCATGGGGATTCCTCGGTGAGCACGGAGTGCGCAAGCAGTCTATGCGTCGACGGAATCGTCCCAACATGGGGTAAACCCATATTTCAGTGATTGCGGATTGACATGGATAATCAAGCTGACGGGTAGGCTGGGATGGCAATCCCAGCATTGCCGGTGCGGCATACATGGCGATGCTGGGATTGCATCCCAGCCTACGGTTGAAGGCAAAAAAAAAGCGCCCATGAAGGGCGCTTTTTTTGGGTGCATAACCATCAGTTCGGCGCGGACAGATCGTCCAGCAAGGCCTTGAGGAAGCGCGCCGCCTCACCGCCTGTCGCCGCACGATGGTCGAAGGTGATGCTGATCGGCATGCGGCGATGCACTTCGATGCCACCCATCACGGCTACCACGTCGTGGCTGAGCTTGCCGGCGCCGATGATCGCCACACAGGGCGGCACTACCACCGGTGTGGCATAGCGGCCAGCGAACATGCCGAAGTTCGACAGGCTGATGGTGTAGCCGCTGAGTTCCGTGGCCGGAATGCTGCGATCTTCCACTTGCGTGCGCAGGCGCTTGATGCCGGCGCGGATACCGGCGCCATCCAGCACGTCGGCATTGCGCAATGCTGGGACGAACAGACCGTCTTCCGTATCCACCGCGATGCCAATGTCCACATGCGGATGCAGCGTGCGGGTGAGGTTCTTGCCGTCGAACCAGGCATTGAGCGCGGGCACCGCCTTGCAGGCCGCGACGATGGCGCGGATCAGGCGTGCGGTGATGTCCTGCTTGCCGATCCAGGCGTGCAGGTCGGCATCGTCCACCAGCGTGGTGGGCACCACGTTAGCGTGCGCCTCGGCCATCACGCGGGCCATGTTGCGGCGGACGCCTTTGAGCTGTTCCGGCTGGCCGCTCGCGTGCACGCTCGGCGGCGCGGTTCGCACCGGCTTGCCGGCCAGCGACACAGCGGTACGGGTCGGCTCCGGTTGTGGCAGTTCGGGGGCCAGGTGGCGGCCGGCAGAGGCCGGCACGGCGCGCGCCGGTGCTGCACCGAGTGCGGCGCTACCGTTGGCGGCGGCGTTCTTCACGTCTTGCATGGTGACCACGCCATCGGCGCCGGTGCCACGCACGCGCGAGATATCCACCTTCAGCTTCTTGGCGAGCGCGCGCACAGCCGGAACGGCCTTCACGCCGCCGGCGCTGGAAGCCTGCTCGATATGCACATGGCTGCCGCTGACCATCGCGCCGACCACGGTGCCTTCGTCTTCGCGCTCGGCCTTGCCGTTGGTTTCCAGTTCGCCGCCTTCATCGGAGGCGGTGACTTTCTTCGGTTCCGCGGCGGCGGCCTTCTTGGGGCCGTGATGGTGGCCGGTGGATTCGGCTTCCGCACGCTGCTTGGCATTCGGATCGGGCTCGAATTCGGCCAGCGCTGCACCGGTCTCGATCACGTCGCCGGCGGCGCCGTGCAGCTTGGTGACCTTGCCGGTATAGGGGGAGGGCACGTCGACGACGGCCTTGGCGGTTTCCATCGACACCAGCGGCGCGTCGAGCTTGATGGTGTCGCCTTCCTTCACGTGCCATTCGACGATGGTCGCGTCAGGCAGGCCTTCGCCGAGGTCCGGCAGGTAGAACGTCTTGATGTCGGCCATGTTCGGTTCCCGTAATCAGTCTTGATGTTCTTGGTGCGTCATTCCGGTAATCACCACAATGACGCTGTAAGGTCAGGAGGCGGCCAGCGCGCGCTTGGCGGCTTCCACCACGCGCTCGGCGCTAGGCAGGTATTTCATCTCCAGACGGAACAACGGAATGTGCGTATCCCAGCCGGTCACGCGCTCCACCGGCGCGAGCAGGTCGTACAGGCATTCCTCGGCGATACGGGCGGCGATTTCCGCGCCGAAGCCGGCGGTCTTGGGCGCTTCATGCAGGATCACGCAGCGGCCGGTCTTCTGCACCGACTCGGCGATGGTGTCGAAATCGAGCGGGGTGAGCGTGGCCACGTCGATCACTTCGGCGCTGATGCCTTCCTCAGCCAGCGCGTCGGCCGCTTCCAGCGCCTCTTTGACTTGCGCGCCCCAGGTTACGATGGAGACGTCGGTGCCGTCGCGCAGCACGAAGCACACATCCAGCGGCAGCGCTTCGCCGTCGTCCGGCACTTCTTCCTTGTACTGGCGATAGATGCGCTTGGGTTCAAAGAACATCACCGGATCCGGATCGCGAATCGCGGCCAGCAGCAGGCCGTAGGCACGCGCTGGAGAAGAGGGCATGACCACGCGCAGGCCCGGGATATTGGTGAACAGGTGTTCGTTCGCCTCGGAGTGATGCTCCGGTGCGCGAATGCCGCCGCCCCACGGCGCGCGCCATACGGCCGGCACGGTGATGCGGCCGCGCGTGCGGTTGCGCATGCGTGCGGCGTGGCAGGCGATCTGCTCCATCATCGGATAGATGAAGCCTTCGAACTGCGCTTCGGCCACCGGCTTCATGCCGGCGGCGGCGAGGCCCACGGTGACGCCGGCGATGGTGGTTTCATCCAGCGGCGTGTCGAGCACGCGCAGCGGGCCGAATTTTTCCTGCAGGCCCTGGGTGGCGCGGAACACGCCGCCGTTGACGCCCACGTCTTCGCCGAGCACGACAACGCTGTCGTCATGGGCCATTTCATAAGCAAGAGCCTGGGTGACGGCTTCGATAAGAGTGATCTGTGCCATGGCTTAGTGCGCCTTCTTGTCGAGCGAGAGCGCGAGATCGCGCTGTTTGGCGAGGTCCGCGGGGACTTCGGCGAAGGTGTAGTCGAACATCGCCGTGACGGGCTGGGTCTTGGTCTCAAGGTAGGCGTTCACCTCGTTGTCCATCCAGTCATCGCACTCGGTTTTCCAGGCTTCTTCCTTCTGGTCGTCCCACACTTTCTTGGCCACCAGCCAGTTGCGCAGGCGCTTCATCGGTTCCTTCGCCCAGGCGTCCTTCACTTCCTGCTCGCCACGGTAGCGGCGTGCATCGTCGGCGGTGGTGTGGTCGCTCAGGCGATAGGTGACCAGCTCCAGCACGGTGCCGCCTTCGCCGTTGCGTGCCCGCTCCAGGGCATCTTCCATCGCCTTGCGCACGGCGATGATGTCGTTGCCGTCCACCTGGATGCAGTACAGGCCGGCGGCAATGCCCTTCTGTGCCAGCGTGGGCGCGCCGGACTGGATTTTGCGCGGCACCGAGATCGCCCACTGGTTGTTGACGATCACCGCCACCATCGGCAGGTTCTGCGCGCCGGCGATATTGATGGCGCCGTAGAAGTCGCCCTTCGACGAACCGCCATCACCGATCGTGCACACGGCGACGCGCTTCTCGTTGCGGATCTTGAATGCCAGCGCGGTGCCGGCCGCGTGCAGGCATTGCGTGGCGATCGGCACCGACCAGGCGAAATCATGGCGCGCGGCGCCATTCTGGTAATCGTTGCCGCGTTCGTCGCCGCCCCAGTACATGTACACCTCGCGCGGCTGCACGCCGCGATACAGCTGCGCGCCGTATTCGCGATAGCTGACAGCCAGCACATCTTCGGGCTTCATGGCGCTGCCGATGCCCACGTGCGCGGCTTCGTGGCCAAGGCAGCTTGCATAGGTGCCGAGCTTGCCGGTACGTTGCAGCGCTACCGACTTGGCGTCGAACACGCGGGTGGACAGCATCAGCTTGTACAGCTCGACCATGTGGTCGAGGTCTTTGGCGAATTCGGGCAGGTCATCACGGACCTGCTTGCCTTCGGCATCGAGGTATTGCAGATATTCGATTTCAAACTTGGCGGCGATGGACACGACTCGCTCCCGGATGGGGTAGGGGAAAACGCTGCGGGGGGAGGCGCGGCCCATCCAGTGGGGCCGGACGCGCTGTTAAAGGATACTTTGACCATTTTACGCGGGCGTCACCGCGCTGTGTGAGCAGTCAAAAAGCAGCCTTCGGACCCAGGCAAACGCCAATAGATAGCAGGGCGCCATTTCACGCCGCAAGGTACACTGCAGCATGCGAGCCCGTACGTAGGCACTTGTCATAGCGGGTAACATGAATCTTTTTGCGGGTTTATGGGCGTCATGACGGATAACCAGCGGGACCTCGAGGCAGGCATCGAGCTCGACCTTAGCGGCCGGATGACCTATGGCGGCTATTTGCGTTTGGATCAACTGCTTAGCGCGCAGCAGCCGTTGACGCGGCCGCCGCACCACGACGAAATGCTGTTCATCGTGATGCACCAGGTGGCCGAGCTGTGGATGAAGCTGGTCATCCATGAGCTGACGTCGGCCATCGCGCACCTGCGCATGGACGACGTGAACGAATGCTTGAAAGTTCTTGCGCGCGTGAAGCACGTGCAGCGGCAGCTGTTCGAGCAGTGGGCTGTGCTGGAGACGTTGACGCCAGCGGAATATCTGGAATTTCGTGACGCCCTGGGCTCGTCGTCGGGTTTCCAGTCGCTGCAGTACCGAGTGATCGAATTCATGCTGGGCAACAAGAACGCGCAGATGCTCAAGGTGTTCGAGCATGACCCGGCGGCCCACGCGCGCTTGCGCGACGTGCTGCAGGCGCCGGGCTTGTACGACGAGTTCCTGCGCTACCTTGCCCGCCGCGGCCATGCCGTGCCGGCCGAGCGGGTGGAGCGTGACTGGAGCGAGCCGTATCAGCGTCATGAAGGTCTATTGCCGGTCTTCAAGCGCATTTACGAACAGCGTGCGGCGTTCTGGTCCGAGTACCACATGTGCGAGCAACTGGTGGATGTGGAGGAAAGTTTCCAGCTTTGGCGTTTCCGACATATGAAAACGGTGGAGCGCATCATCGGACACCGGCGCGGCACGGGTGGTTCCTCGGGCGTGGCGTTCTTGAAGAAGGCGCTGGAACTGGAGTTCTTTCCGGAGTTGCTGGACGTGCGAACCGTGCTCGGCAACGCCTAGGTTGGAAACTTTTACGGCGCGCCTTTGATCAATCCCGCACAAACATGATGGGTGGCGGCACGAAGTTGCTGCATCGCGTTTGACTTGAACGCACCAGGCCCGTTACATCTCTCGGGTCCAATCCCAGGGGGAACCCCAGTGAACCAGCATTCCGAAGCCGGCGTCCGAATGACGCCCGACTTTCCGCAGCTCTTCGGCCACCCGCGGCCGTTATGGATGCTGTTCATGACCGAGTTCTGGGAGCGCTTCGCGTACTACAGCCTCAGCTGGGTGCTGGCGTTGTATGCGGTGGCGCAGTTCTACAACGGCGACCCCACTGGGCAGGGCTGGGCCAGCAGCATCTTTGGCGCCTATGTGGCGCTGGCGTTTGCCTTCGGTGTGTTCGGGGGCTATGTGGCCGACAAAATTATCGGCTACCAGCGCTCGATCCTGCTCGGCGCTCTGGTGATGGCAGCTGGCTTGTTCGTGCTGATGATCCCCAGCCGCGATGCCTTGCTGTTCGGCCTGGCGATGGTCATCGTCGGCGACGCCTTGTTCAAGCCGAATATCTCCTCGATGGTGGGGCAGCTCTATCCGCCCGGCGACGAACGTCGTGATCGCGGCTTTACGCTGTTCTACATGGGCATCAACTGCGGCGCCTTCCTGGCCCCCCTGATCACCGGCTGGATGGCCAGCTATTTCACCAAGACCCCGCTGCAGCAGAACTTCCGCATCGTCTTTGCGGCCGCCGGCGTGGGCATGCTCTTGAGCCTGTTGTGGTTCTGGTTTGGGCGGCGAGGACTGCGCGGCGTGGGACGCCCGGCGCCAGGCAGCGAAAGCCGTATGCGTGTAGTGCAAGTGTTTGTTGGCGTTGCGGCCGCCGTGCCGGTGACTTACCTGCTGCTGGCCAAGCTTGGCGCGGTCGGCCTGCAATGGGTGATGGGTGTGCTGTTCGTTGGCATGGTGGTGGTGCTGATCGCCGAAGCCCTGCGCCACGATCGGGTGCAATTGCATCGCGTGATCGCCATGCTGATCATTTTTGCCTTCAACGTGTTGTTCTGGGTGTTCTATTACCTGTTCGGCACCACCTTCAATTTCCTGGCCGAAAACCTGGTGGACCGGCAGATGTTCGGCGGTTGGATGTTTCCTGTGGGCTGGTTCCAGGCGATGACCCCGCTGTGGGTGGTCGCCTTGGCGCCGGTGACGGCGCTGGCCTGGGGTTGGCTGGCCAAGCGCCACAAGGAGCCTTCCATCCCGCGCAAGTTCGGCCTGGGCCTGGTCTTCGAGGGTGTCGGCTTCGTGAGCCTGATCTACGCCTTGTCGCACCTGCTCGACAGCCATGGCCTGATCCCGTTCTGGCCGCTGGCGATGTGCTACCTGTTCCAGTCGGTGGGTGAGCTGTGCCTCTCGCCGATCGGCCTGTCGATGGTGACCAAGCTGGCCCCGCCGCGACTGGTGGGCCTGGGGCTGGGTGGCTGGTTCCTGTCCACGGCATTGGGCGGCAACCTCTCCGGCATGCTGGCCTCGCACATCAGCGGTGCCACCGGCATGACCGCGGCCTCGGCACTGAGCGGCTTCACCTTCTGCTTCTACGTGCTGGCCGGCTCGGGCGTCCTGCTGCTGCTGATTTCGCCGCTGGTGAACCGGCTGATGCACGGGGTGAAGTAGCAGGGGCTCCTCAGGTTCCCAGTCCCGGCACGTCGTCAAGCAGCTTGTCGAGGATGCGCGTCAGCCACTGACGCTCTTCCTCGTCCAGCTTGGCCAGCACGTCCCGTTCGCGCGCGCGCGCCATCGGCGCCACATCATCGTGGATGACCCAGCCGGCTTCGGTCAGGTTCAGCACGGAGCGGCGCTTGTCGTTGCCGTGAGTATCCCGGTGTACCCGGCCGGCTTCGACCAAGCGGGCCAACGCCCGGCTGACCGCCACCTTGTCCATCGCCGTGCGCTCGGCCACTTCCCGCGCGGAGAGCCCGTGGAAACGCGCCAGCACCGCCATCACGCGCCACTCCGTCATGCTGAGGTCGTAGCGACGCTGGTAGTCGTTCGCGATCGCCTGGCTCACCGTGTTCGAAAGGATCGACAGTCGATAGGGCAGGAAACGCTCCAGTTCGAGGGGGGCGTGTTCGGCTCCGGCGGGGGCGGGCTTGCGCGGATGGGACATTTGCGGCGGTGTTCCTTGCAATTAGTTTCAATTGTAACTATAACGGCGATCTGAGCTTGATGGTGGCACGCTGAGCTGGCCGCCGTCGCGCACCGACTTCACCTGGAGAGCGCCATGAACGCCCAACCCAATCTCGGCATGCACGTCACCACCTTCGAGAACCCCATGGGCATCAACGGATTCGAATTCGTTGAATTTGCCGCCCCGGCGGGCCGTGGTGGCGAACTGCGTAGGTTATTCCAGAACATGGGCTTCACGGCGGTGCTCAAGCACAAGCACCGGCCGATTACGGTGTATCGCCAGGGTGGCGTCAACTTCCTGGTCAATGAAGACCCCGATTCCTTCGCCGCCGAATTCGCCGCCAAGCATGGCCCTTGCGCCTGCGGCTTCGCGATCCGCTTCAGCAAGCCCGCCGATGAAGTGCTGAAGGCCGTGCTGGCCAATGGCGGCGAGGCGATGACGGCCAAAGCCGACAGCAAGGCGGTGAATGCGCCGGTGGTGAAGGGCATCGGCGACTGCATGCTGTACCTGGTGGATCGCTATGCCGACGCCGGCAGCATCTATGACGGTGACTACGAGCCGGTACCTGGTGCCGAGCAAAATCCGTCCGGCTTCGGCCTCACTTTCATCGACCATCTCACCCACAATCTCTACTTCGGCAACATGCAGAAGTGGTCCGATTACTACGAGCGCCTGTTCAACTTCCGCGAGATCCGTTATTTCGACATCAAGGGCGCCAAGACCGGCCTGGTGTCGAAGGCGATGACCGCGCCGGACGGCATCGTGCGCATTCCGCTCAACGAATCGAGCGATCCGAAGAGCCAGATCAACGAGTACCTCGACGCCTACCATGGCGAAGGCATCCAGCATATCGCCTGTTTCACCGACGACATCTACGAAACGGTGGAAGCAATGCGCGCCAAAGGCGTGCAGTTCCTCGATACGCCGGACACCTATTACGAGGTGATCAACCAGCGTATCCCGAACCACGGCGAGGACGTACCGCGCCTGGAGAAGAACAAGATCCTGATCGACGCCGATCCGGAGACCAAGCAGCGCAAACTGTTGCAGATCTTCACGCAGAACAATATCGGCCCGATCTTCTTCGAGATCATCCAGCGCAAAGGCAACGAAGGCTTTGGCGAAGGCAACTTCCAGGCGCTATTCGAGTCGATCGAGCGCGACCAGATGAGGCGCGGCGTTCTGTAAATTCTTCAAAGCCCCTCTCTCGGCAAGGGAGGGCGTCTGGACGAGGCAAGAGTGGGCTCTATGATGGAATCGAACGGCTACCAATCCGGTTTCGGCAATGAGTTCGCCAGCGAGGCGATCGCGGGCGTGCTGCCGGCGGGCCAAAATTCGCCGCAGCGTGTAGCGCATGGCTTATATGCCGAACAGCTGTCCGGTACCGCCTTCACCGCGCCGCGCCACGCCAATCGGCGCAGCTGGCTGTACCGCATTCGGCCGGCTGCGATGCACCAGCCGTTCGAGCCCCTGCCTCATGCCGGCTTCCACAACCGTTTCGATGAAGCGCCGGCCACCCCGAACCAGTTGCGCTGGGATCCGTGGCCGCTGCCCTCGAAGCCGACCGATTTCGTCGATGGGCTGGTGACGATCGCCGGCAATGGTGGTCCGGCCGAGCAAGCTGGCTGTGGCATCCACCTGTATGCCGCCAACCGCTCGATGCAGCGGCGCTACTTCTACAACGCGGACGGCGAGCTGCTGATCGTGCCGCAGCTGGGGCGCTTGCACATCGCCACCGAGCTGGGCGTGCTTGAGCTCAAGCCGCTGGAAATCGCGGTGATCCCGCGTGGCGTGCGTTTCCGCGTGGAGTTGCCGGATGCCGAGGCACGTGGCTACGTCGCAGAAAATTTCGGCGCCTTGTTGCGTCTGCCGGACCTGGGCCCGATCGGCGCCAACTCCATGGCCTTGCCGCGCGATTTTCTCGCGCCGCATGCCGCCTATGAAGACGTCGAGGGCGATTTCGAGCTGATCGCGAAGTTCCAGGGGGCGTTGTGGAAAGCGGGCATCAATCATTCGCCGCTGGACGTGGTGGCCTGGCATGGCAACTACGCGCCTTACAAATACGATCTCACGCACTTCAACACGGTCGGCTCGATCAGCGTCGATCACCCTGATCCTTCCATTTTCACGGTGCTTACCTCGCCGAGCGATACACCTGGCACCGCGAACGTGGATTTCGTGATCTTCCCGCCGCGCTGGCTGGTGGCCGAACGCACGTTCCGTCCACCGTACTTCCATCGCAACGTCGCCAGCGAGTTCATGGGCTTGATCGAAGGCGTGTATGACGCCAAGGCCGGCGGTTTTGCGCCGGGCGGCGCCAGCTTGCACAACTGCATGAGCGGCCATGGCCCGGATGCGGCGACGTTTGAAAAGGCCAGTGCGGCCGACGTCGGCAAGCCCGATCACATCACCGGTACGATGGCTTTCATGTTCGAAACGCGCAAGGTGATCCATCCTACCCGGCAAGCGCTCGAGGCGCCGCAGTTGCAGCATGACTACTATCAGTGCTGGCAGGGCATCGCCAAGCATTTCGATCCGAAAAGGGCTTGAGCCGGCTGTCCGAAGCGGACGCCGCTGGCAAAATAATGCGGTGGCGCGCAGGTGCGCCACCGAAGATCGATGACGTGGAAGGCTGCGCATAAGGCGGCCGACGGAGTGAACATATGAAACTGGGCAGTCTCAAGGAAGGTGGCCGTGACGGCACGCTGATCGTGGTAAGCCGCGATTTGCAGCGGGCCGTGAAGGCGACCGGCATCGCGGCGACCATGCAGGCTGCCCTGGACGATTGGTCGAACACCGCGCCGCGCTTGAATGCGCTTTCCGATGCGCTCAACGCAGGCAGTGCACAAGCCGCGTTCGCACTGGATATGGCAGCGCTCGCCGCACCGCTGCCGCGCGCTTATGAATTTGTCGACGGCAGTGCCTATCTGCCTCACGTGGCGCGCGTGCGTCGTGCGCGTGGCGCGGAAGTTCCAGAATCGTTCTACATCGATCCGCTGATGTACCAGGCCACGAGTGCAGGGTTTCTAGGGCCGCGCGACCCGGTGGTGGTGCCGAGCGAAGACTACGGCATCGACCTGGAAGCCGAGGTGGTGGTCATCACCGATGACGTGCCGATGGCTGTGACCTCCGAGCAGGCCGCTGCCCACATCCAGTTGGTCGGCCTGGTCAATGACGTCAGCCTGCGCAGCCTGATTCCGGCGGAACTAGCCAAGAGTTTCGGCTTCCTGCAGTCCAAGCCTCGTTCGGCGTTATCGCCGGTATTCGTCACGCCGGATGAACTCGGCGACGCATGGCGAGGCGAGAAGCTCCATTTGCCGATGCGCACCTGGCTCAATGGCCAATGGTTCGGCGAAGCCGAATGCGGTGTCGACATGCAGTTCAACTTCGCGCAACTGGTGGCGCATTCGGCGAAAACGAGGCCACTCACCGCGGGCACCATCGTGGGCTCGGGCACCATCGCCAACGAAGACACCAGCAAGGGCGCTTCCTGCCTGGCCGAGCAGCGCACGGTGGAAACCTTGCGCGATGGCGAGCCGAGCACGCCGTTCCTGAAGTTCGGGGATACGCTGCGGATTGACATCACCGATCAGCAGGGTGTCTCGATCTTCGGAGCCATCGAGCAGCTTGTTTCGCCGCTGAAGTAAGCCGCCATCGCCTGAGGGTACGGGCCGGAAAGGAAGGGGTGACGCGCAGGGCCGCCGGCGCTATCTTCACATGTCTCTTCCTTCCCATCCCTAGGAGCAGCGTATGTCCCAAGTGACCCTCAAGGGCAATCCGGTTCAAGTCGGCGGCCAACTGCCTGCTGTCGGCAGCCAGGCGCCCGCGTTCAAGCTGGTGGCCAAGGACCTGTCGGATGCGGCGCTGGACAAATTCAGCGGCAAGCGCAAGGTGTTGAACATCTTCCCCAGCATCGACACGCCGACTTGCGCAACGTCCGTGCGCCGCTTCAACGAGAAGGCCAGCCAGTTGGACAATGCGGTGGTGCTGTGCATCTCGGCCGATCTGCCGTTTGCCCAGGCCCGCTTCTGTGGGGCAGAGGGCCTGGACAACGTGGTGACGTTGTCGACCATGCGTGGTCATGCTTTCCTGCAGGAGTACGGTGTAGCGATTGCGTCAGGCCCACTGGCCGGTCTGGCTGCACGCGCTGTGGTGGTGCTGGACGAGCACGACAAGGTCGTGCATACCGAACTGGTCGGCGAGATCGCCCACGAGCCCAATTACGAAGCGGCATTGAAAGCGTTGGGCTGATCGGAGCGTAGGCTGGGATGACAATCCCAGCTTTCACGGCGCGTTTCCGAAGCTGGGATTGTCATCCCAGCCTACGGGCAGCGGCCTACGACTGGAATCGTGAACGGGCTCATGCCGAGGCGTTCTTGCAAGCCCATGCCCAGCCGCAGGCTGCGCCCGATACGATCGGCGTGCTCAAGCATGATTCCGGCATCGGCCTCGTCCAGCATTTCGCGCGTAGTGGTCCGCCATAGCGAGAGCCAGCGTTCGAAATGCTCGGTGCGGATGCTGGTCTGTTCGCGGTGAATCGC
This sequence comes from Dyella flagellata, assembly GCF_030160275.1. GTDB lineage: Bacteria > Pseudomonadota > Gammaproteobacteria > Xanthomonadales > Rhodanobacteraceae > Dyella_B > Dyella_B flagellata. The sequence continues at coordinate 212,231 of NZ_BSOA01000049.1, read as the reverse complement.
CATCGGGTTGCCGCGATAGCTATTGGCGCGCAATGCCACGGAACACCAAAACGAAGTCAGTGTGCGCTTGTGCTCGTCCCAGTCGTCGATGGCGGCATTGAATACGGGGCCAAGCAGGGGGTCGATGCGCACTTTTTCGTAAAAGCGATCGACCAGTTGGGCGATCTGCGCGGTATCGAGCTTTGAGTCTTGCATGTTGCCATTATACGCCCTCCAGGCATCCTGTCGGCCGTGGCAGGATGCCGCCGGAGCTGCGATTGGGCCGCGCAAGGCGGCGGTCAACCATGCGGGCAAGACAAGGGGCGTCCGCCCGGGAAAGTCACCACCGCGGTGGTATCGACGACGCGCAGCACATAGCGGTTCCTCGTGTAGAGGACCGGGGCATCGCAAGCACGTAGCAGCAGGGCGTCGGCGGCGGCATTGCCAGCCGGATTCTCCCTGGCCTCGTCCAGTCCGGTCCCGAACAGCTTGACGAAATGGCGCGACTGGAAGTCGTTCCCCATCAGGTAGGGTGGAATCAGGTTGTTGAGCACTGGAAAGATTTCCGCCGCATGGGCCGAAAGCGGCGACAGGCCGGCCGAGCCATCCATAAGGAAGCTATTGATGCCCTGTTTCTGCTTGAGCTCGGCCAGGTCGTTGGCGAGCTGCGAGGCGATCTGCGTTTCGTATTGCTTTTGTGCGGTTGAAGCGTTGCCGTAGATGTTGGCAAAGCAGAACATGCCGAGCGTCCATACTCCGGCTACCGTGTAGCACAGTCCATTGCCCCAGCCGGGACCCCATTTGCGCAATGCGACGTGCAAGGCGATGAGGCTTGCGCACATCAGTGCGCCCACCCCGGGAAACACGCGCGGCGACAAGATCGGCGAGACCAGCAGGAGCATCGGGCCGGCTACGCAAGCCAGAGCGACGAACGGCAGCAAGAGGGGAAACAGAGCCAAGCCGCATTTGACCCACACCGGGCGTGTCCGCTTCGCGCTGGATGCAAACGCGTAAGACAGGCCGACGGCGACAGGAGCAAGCGCCGTGAGCGCCAGCAGCCAAACGAGTACGGGCGTCCAGCGCCGGGCGAGCGCGTGCAGCAGAAAGGCGCTCATGTTCTTTGCATTGGCGACGACCACGTCCCATTGTTGGGGACTGTGGATCATCTGGCTGTGCTCGTGGATCCAGTCCTTGATGGAGGGGGCCACCTTCCATTGGTAAATGAGCACGGCCAGGAGTGCTTCGCCTACGTAGAACGCCGCCAGCCGCGCTACACGCGCAGGCGTTTCATCACGTGCCTGCGCCGCCACCAGATCGAGCAGCACGAAGATCAGGAATACGTTCAAGCATGGCTGGTAGCTGCACAGGCAGCCAAGCAGCGCTAGCGCTCCCAGTGCGAAGCCGCGCAGGTTGTCGCGACACACGCTTACCGGAAGCACGGCCAGCAGCACGGACGCGCCCATGGCGACGGCGTCAAAGCGGAAGGAGAGGTTTTCCAGGAAAAATGGCTGCGCGCCCAAGGGCAGCACGAGCAGCGCGGCCAGCCAGGGCGATTGGATGGCGTAGCGGCGCGCGATCAGCATCCCGGCCAAAGCCAGCAGGGCGATGGCGAGGATCTGCGGCATCGGCGCAAAGTCGACCAGGCGCGGCAGGTTTCCTTCCAGCAGGCGCATCAAGGCCGTGGTCAGCGGACGCCCGTTGTCGTTCCAGCTGTACGCCCCCGAAAGCATGCGCGCCATGTCGTCATTGAAAGGGCGGTCGGCACGCAGGATCGGGTAAAGCACAAAGAGCAGATAGCCGGTAAACAGGATGCCGAACAGCTGCTTGCTGCCGGCCGGGATTTGCTGCGAAGAAGGCATAAGCCGGCTTTTCTCCATGGCTTGAAGGCGGCGCGTCGGCGCCCGGTCTGCTCTTGGAGTAGACCAAATTGCTAGAATGCCAGCTCCCATGCACAAGAGCCATGGGAGGCGCCGATCCATAGTGGAGCGCCGCAGCTACCGACCAAAAGGGATTGCATGCAAGCCGCTGCAGGAACCGCCATCATCAATCCGGCCGTATTGGCCAAGCTAGCCGAGTATTCCAATGAATTCGCGGCCGCGATGCCGTTTCCGCACGTCGTCATCGACGATTTTCTCGAGCCGGCTTTCGCGCAAGCTCTGCTGGATGCTTTTCCCGCGTTCGAGCGCGGCAATTTCATCGGCGACGGCGGCGAGCCAGGCGGCAAATCCACCTTGGCGAAGGTGCGAAGCCTGGGGCCGGCTTACCAGCAGTTGGATGATGCGATTCAAAACCGGGCCTTCCTGGATGCGATCGGCCGTGTCACTGGCATCGATGGCTTGATCTACGATCCTTGGTACTTGGGGGGCGGCACGCACGAAAATCGCAACGGCATGTCGCTGGATGCGCACGTGGATTTCAATTACCACCCCAGCGAACGCTGGCATCGCCGGCTCAATCTCATCGTCTATCTCAACCACGAGTGGGATCAGGCATGGGGTGGTTGTCTGGAGTTGTTCCGCGACCCGCATGTGGATGGCCGCGCTTCGCGCCTGGTAAGTCCGGCGTTCAATCGCTGCGTGATCTTCGAGACCTCGGAGCGTTCATGGCATGGCTTCGACCCCATTCGCTTGCCCGAGAAGCAAGCCGACATGACGCGGCGCTCGGTGGCGCTGTACTTCTACACCAAGGACCGTCCAGCAGAAGAAACCGCGGGACGGCACACTACCTTCTACGTCAACCGCCAGCTGTCCGAGCGTTTCACCGAGGGGCATGCGCTCACGCGCGGCGACCTGGCGGAAATCAAGCAACTGCTGGAACAGCGCGATGCACATATCCGCATGCTTTACGCTGACAACACCGCATTGCGTGCCGCACAGGATAGTGGCCTGACCGGCCATCTGCTTTATCTTGCCAAGCGGGCGTTCGTACGCTTCCGTCGCTAAGCCCGCTGCGTAATCCCTAAAAAAACGGCCGCCCGAGGGCGGCCGTTTTGCATGAAGCGGGGGACTTGGCTTACTTCGCCGCCAGCAAGGCCTTGGTCATGTCCAGCATGCGGTTGGAGAAGCCCCACTCGTTGTCGTACCAGCTCAGCACCTTGACCAGGGTGCCGCCCATCACGCGCGTCTGCGTTGAGTCGTAGATGGAGGAGTGGGCATTGTGGTTGAAGTCGATCGAGACCAGCGGCTTGGTGTTGACCGCCAGAATGCCCTTCAACGCGCCGTTGGCGGCTTCGTTGATCGCGGCGTCGATTTCTTCCTTGCTGGTGTTGCGCGCGGCCACGAAGGAGAGGTCGACCACCGACACGTTGATGGTCGGCACGCGGATCGCGAAGCCGTCCAGCTTGCCGGCCAGCTCAGGCAGCACCAGGCCCACCGCCGCTGCAGCGCCGGTCTTGGTCGGGATCTGCGAATGCGTGGCCGAACGGGCGCGGCGCAGGTCGGAGTGGTAGACGTCAGTCAGTACCTGGTCGTTGGTGTAGGCGTGGATGGTGGTCATCAGGCCGTGCACGATGCCGATCTTCTCGTGCAGCACCTTGGCCAGCGGCGCCAGGCAGTTGGTGGTGCACGAAGCGTTGGAGATCACCTGGTGCGCGGCGGTGAGCTGGTCGTGGTTCACGCCATACACGAAGGTGCCGTCCACGTCCTTATCGCCGGGCGCGGAGATGATCACTTTCTTCGCGCCGGCCGCGAGGTGGGCGCCGCCCTTGGCCTTGGAGGTGAACAGGCCGGTGCATTCCAGCACCACGTCGACGCCCAGTTCGCCCCAGGGCAGCTTGGACGGGTCGCGCTCGGCGCAGACCTTGATGCGGTCGCCATTGACGATCAGTTCGCCGCCTTCCACCGATACTTCGCCGGGGAATCGGCCATGGGCAGTGTCATACTGCGTCAGGTGCGCGTTGGTTTCGGCGTTGCCGAGGTCGTTGACCGCGACGATCTGGATTTCGTTCGTGCGCTTGGCTTCGTACAGCGCGCGCAGAGTATTGCGGCCGATGCGACCGTAACCGTTGATGGCGACCTTGATGGCCATGGGACAGCGTCCTCCAAAGGATGATGGGGCAGCAAAGCGGCGGCACGCTGGCCGCCGAAACCCGCATTCTAGCCCGAACCGGCGCTCTCCCTCACCCGGGCGGGCCGCTCACGTCGGATTGTCATAACGCATGTGGCATCATCCCGCACTTGTTTCCAAGGGATTGCCGATGTTTTTCGCCCGCCGTCTCGCTGCCGCCTTGTTCACCGCGCTGGCCGTCGCGCCCGCTGCCTACGCGTGGGGACCCCTGGGGCACAGCGTAGTGGCCGAACTGGCCCAGCGGCATTTGAGCCCGGCGGCCGAGGCTGAGGTGGAGCGCCTGCTGGCCTTGGATCACACCAAGTCGCTGGCCGATATCGCGAGCTGGCCGGACGAGATCCGCAACGATCCCAAGCAGCAGGCGCTGTGGAAGGAAACGCGTCCCCTGCACTACATCGACTTCCGCGATCCTTCCTGCAAGTACGTGCCGCCGCGCGATTGCAAGAATGGCCAGTGTGTAGTGGAAGCGATCCCGCGCTATGTCGCGATCTTGAGTGATCGCAGCCAGCCGGATGAGGTGCGGCTCAAGGCGCTCAAATTCGTGGTGCATTTCATCGGCGATCTGCACCAGCCACTGCATGCGGGCTATCGCGACGATGCCGGCGGCAATGCCTATCAGGTGCAATTCCAGGGACAAGGCTCGAACCTGCACCGGGTGTGGGATTCGGGTTTGCTGAGCACGCGTGGGCTGGACTGGAAGGCCTACGCCAAGCGGCTCGATGCCGAAGGCGCCGCCCCTCTGCCGCAGCCGATCGCGCCGTTGGACAAGCCGGTGGTGCAGTGGGCGGAAGAGTCCTGCCAGATCACGCGCGATATCTACCCTGCCGGTCACAAGATCGACCAGGCCTACATCGACGCCGAGCTGCCGGTCGCCGACAGCCGCCTGCGCGAAGCGGGCAGGCGACTGGCTGAGGTCTTGAACCTGGCGCTGCAAAACGGCTGAATCAGGGAAATCGCATTGCCCTTAAGTGGCGTGCAGATCGCAGGTATTGTCGTAGCCGAAAACTTAAGTTGCAGGGATCTGGCGCTACCTTCAAGACGCGCGAAGCCGATCCGATGGCGGCGCGTGTGCGAACCATGCGCCATCGTATAGACATGCATGCGTGTGCCAGCTTCTACGGGACACGCTTTTACGTCTTTCCGTCCAATTGCCATAGCGGGCTTTGCCGCGCTGCCGCACGCAATATTGCATACGTTTGCACGCAAAAAGATATTGCAGGGTCGCCATGGTGTTCTGTTAGTCTCGTCCGACAAATTTCAAAACTCCCGCAATGGCCACCGACACTCCTTCCCGCCGCACCAAGATCGTCGCAACCCTGGGCCCCGCCACCGACGCGCCCGGCATGCTCGAAAAAATCCTTACCGAAGGCGTCAATGTCGTACGCCTCAATCTCTCGCATGGCCAGGCCGACGATCACCGCGCTCGCGCGGCAGCGGTGCGCAAGGCGGCCGAGAAGGTTGGCCGTGAGGTGGGTATTCTCGCCGACCTGCAGGGGCCGAAGATTCGCGTCGAGCGATTTGCCAATGGTCCGGTCGAGTTGCGTGACGGCGATCCGTTCGTGCTCGATTGCCGTTCCGATGCGCCGCCCGGTGACAACACTCGCGTGGGTGTGAGTTATCTGGGCTTGCCCAGGGATGTCGAGGCGGGCGACGTGCTGCTGCTGGATGATGGCTTGGTCGCGCTCACTGTGCTTGAAGTGGCCGGCAGCGAGATACGCTGCAAGGTGCTGATCGGCGGGCGTCTTTCCGATCGCAAGGGCTTGAATCGCCAGGGCGGCGGCTTGTCCGTCGATGCACTGTCCGAAAAGGACAAGGCGGATATCAAGCTTGCCGCGGAAATCGGTGCGGATTTCCTGGCCGTGTCGTTCGTGCGCTCCGCTGCAGACATGGATCTCGCGCGCCGCCTGCTCAAGGAGGCCGGCGGCAATGCCTCGCTGGTGGCGAAGATCGAGCGCGCGGACGCGATTCCGGTACTCGGCGAAATCATCGATGCCTCCGACGTGGTGATGGTGGCGCGCGGCGACCTGGGCGTGGAAATCGGCGACGCCGAGCTGCCGGGCCTGCAGAAGAAGATCATCCGTGAAACCGTGCAGCGCAATCGCGCCGTCATCACCGCGACGCAAATGCTGCAGTCGATGGTGCGCTCGCCCATTCCCACCCGCGCCGAAGTGCTGGATGTGGCCAACGCCGTCATCGACGGCACGGATGCGGTGATGCTGTCGGAGGAATCGGCGGCCGGTGCGCATCCGGACAAGGCGGTGGCGGCGCTGCGTCGCATTTGCCTGGGTGCCGAGCGCCAGTTCGAGCCGAAGGAAGACCTTACCAAGAATGCGCACCACCTGGATCGTACCGATCAGGCGATTGCGTTGGCGGCGATGTTGCTGGCCAGCGAGATCGGCGTGCGTGCGATCGTGGCTCTGACCGAATCGGGCGCAACCGCCCAGTGGTTGTCGCGCTATCGCAGCGCCGTACCGATTTACGCGCTGTCGCCGTTCGATGATGCGCGCCGCCGCATGTTGGTTTTGCGCGACGTGCAGCCGGTGAAATTCACGCATGACACCTTGAATCCGGCGGTGTCTGCACGCGAAGCGGTGCGTCAGCTGTTTACCGCCGGCAAGCTGGCCGAGGGCGATCGGGTGGTGCTTACGCACGGTGACCATATCGGCAAGGGCGGCGGCACCAATACGCTGAAGCTGTTGTCGGTGGGAGCCGATGGCGTGGTGGAAAGCCTGCGCGACCTGTAACGGAATCGCCAACCCGCTGCGCCGCAGCGTCGCGGGTTGGCTAGACTGGCGGCACGTCCCCACAGCTCTACATCGGAGGTTCCGCCATGCGCACGACGACTCGTTTCGCCTCATCCCTGTTCGTGGCAACCCTGCTGGCGGCAGGTATGCCGGCCATGGCGCAAGAGGCGCCCAGGGTGGCGCCGGACCAGTTGTCCCAGGACTGGGTCCTGCTCAACCGCGACGTTTCGGTGGACGTGCCCAACAGCGGTGTGAACCTCTACAAGCCCAGTTGTATCGCGGTTACCTACCTGATCGGCAACGATGGCGTGCCGATGAACGTGCAGGTGGCCAAGATGGCGCCCTCCAGCGACCTGGGCAAGGCGGCGGTGAGCGCGGTGTCCCATTTCCGCTACGGACCCTCGCTCAGCAACAAAAACCACACGCCGGTAGCCACTTACTACGTCGTTCCGTTCAATTCTCCCGACGACCCAGCCAAGCGCGCCCAGCTGATGGCTCCTTGCAAGCTGCCCGGGTACGGTCAGGCCGCCTGAGCGGCCTCTTGGGGCCGTGTGAACGCCCCGCCGACGGGATGGGGCTATAATCGCGCGCTTTCCAGCTTGTCCGCCCGACCGGGTGGCATCCCTCCCTTGCGGCCACCGGCCGCCAAAGTTTTACGGAGTCGTCCAATGAGCATTGAAGATCTCGAGAGCGTCGCACTGGCCATGGTGGCACCGGGCAAGGGCATCATCGCCATCGACGAATCGACCAACACCATCAAGAAGCGCTTCGAGGCGGTCGGCATCGAGAACACCGAGGAAAATCGCCGCGCCTACCGCGAGCTGCTGCTCACCACGCCGAATCTGTCCGAACACATTTCAGGCGCGATCCTGTACGACGAGACGATCCGTCAATCCACCAAGGATGGCGTGCCGTTCACCCAGATCATGAAGAAGCACGGCATCATTCCGGGCATCAAGGTGGACAAGGGCACCGTGCCGCTGGCCGGTTTCCCGGGCGACGTGGTGACCGAGGGCCTCGATGGCCTGCGCGAGCGCCTGGCCGAGTACGTGAAGCTTGGCGCGCAATTCGCCAAGTGGCGTGCGGTGATCAACATCAGCGAAGACAACCCCAGCTCCACCGCGATCGAAGCGAACACTCACGCGCTGGCCCGCTACGCCGCGCTGTGCCAGGAAGCCGGCCTGGTGCCGATGGTGGAGCCGGAAGTGATCATGGATGGCGACCACAGTATCGAGGTGAGCTACGAAGTGCATGAAGCCGTGCTGCGCAGCCTGTTCAATGCGCTGTACGAGCAAAACGTGCTGCTGGAAGGCACCATCCTGAAGGTCAGCATGGTGATTCCGGGCAAGGATGCGGATGAACAGGCCAGCGTCGAGGAAGTGGCCGAAGCCACCGTGCGCGTGCTCAAGACCACGGTGCCGGCGACGCTGCCGGGCATCGTGTTCCTTTCCGGCGGTCAGACGGACGAGCAGTCGACCGCGCACCTCAATGCGATGAACCGCATGGGCCCGCACCCGTGGCCGCTGTCCTTCTCCTACGGCCGCGCGATGCAGCAGGCCGCGTTGAAGCTGTGGTCCAAGGACATGAAGGCGCAGTACGCCGATGCACAGAAAGTGGTGCATGCGCGTGCCAAGGACAATGGCCTGGCCGCGCTGGGTCAATGGAAGGGCTGATCAGCCCAGCCTCTGCAGGCATAAGAAAAGAGCGCCGCACGGCGCTCTTTTCGTTTTGCAGCCGATAGCACGCTCGATCAGAAGCGATATTCCACCGAAGCCGTATAGGCATTGGTCTGCAACTGCACGCCATGGTTGCGGGCCGAACCGTCGTAGTAGTTGTAGTTCACGCCCACGCTCCAGTTCTGGCTGATGTTGTAGCCCACGCCCACGCCAGCGTAGTAGCGGGTGCGATCGAAGCGCTGATAGCTCGAGTTGACGCTGTCGGTCAGACCCTGGCCTTGGGCATAGAAGGCGCCGGCACGCACTTCGCCATACCAGTCGGGGGTGAAGTTGTAGCGCAGGTTCGCGCCGAGGGTCGGACCGTACAGCTTGGAGCGCAGCGAGGATTGATTCGAATCGCGAGCGTCGATACGGCCAAGATACTCATAGCCGGCTTCCACACCGACCGACATGGCCGGATTGATCGCGAAGCGGTAACCGCCCTTGAGGCCGCCGATCGCATCGCCATTGGAATCGTACGGACCCTTGTTGATCTGGCCGTAGCCGACCTCGGCATCGGCATACCAGCCCTGCTGAGCCGTTGGCGTGGAGGCATTTTGTGCGAAAGCGGCGGGTACCGCGGCAAAGCCCACGGCGGCCAGGGCAACAGCGAACAGCGTCTTCTTCATGGGGTACTCCTTGTTATGCATGGATCGGAAGCCCGGCACAGAGGGGGAAGCCGAGCGTCCGTACGCACGCTTGAGCGATGCGTGGCCATGAGATAAGGACGTGCCCGATAGATTCAATACTGCTTGGTTCAGTATTAAGAATTGATTAAGATTGCACGCCGTGGTGCTTCGGCGCGCAGGAAAGTCCGGTTCTTCCGGTCCCTCGGGTCGCACGACAGGAAGCCGTCGATCAGCGACAATACGCCCTTTTGCGCCTGCCCCCGGAGATACCCCTGATGACGTCCCGCCGCGTACTCGCCAACGCCGTCCGCGCCCTTGCCATGGATGCCGTGGAGGCAGCCAAGTCCGGTCACCCTGGCATGCCGATGGGCATGGCCGACATCGCCGAAGTGCTGTGGAACGATTTCCTCAAGTACAACCCCGGCAACCCGAAATGGCCCAACCGCGACCGCTTCGTGCTGTCCAACGGCCACGGCTCGATGCTGCAATACGCACTGCTGCACCTGACCGGCTTCGATCTGCCGATGGCGCAGCTCAAGCGCTTCCGTCAGCTGCATTCCAAGACCGCCGGCCACCCGGAAGCGAGCGAAACCCCGGGCGTGGAAACCACCACCGGTCCGCTGGGCCAGGGCCTGGCCAACTCGGTCGGTTTTGCCTTGGCGGAAAAGCTGCTCGCCGAGCACTTCAATCGCCCCGGCCACGCCATCGTTGATCACCACACGTTCGTGTTCATGGGTGACGGCTGCCTGATGGAAGGTGTCTCGCACGAAGCCGCCTCGCTGGCCGGCACGTGGAGGCTGGGCAAGCTGGTCGCGATCTACGACGACAACAACATCTCCATCGACGGCGAAGTGGAAGGCTGGTTCACCGACGACACGCCCAAGCGTTTCGAAGCCTATGGCTGGAACGTGATTCGTGGCGTGGACGGCCACGATGCGGAAGCGGTGAAGAAGGCGATCGCCGCCGCTACGGCGCAGCACGAAAAGCCTACGCTGATCTGCTGCAAGACCATCATCGGCTTCGGTGCCCCGCATAAGCAGGGCAAGGAAGAATCGCACGGCGCACCGCTGGGCAAGGACGAAATCGTGGCCGCGCGCGATGAACTCGACTGGCGTCATCCGCCCTTCGAGATCCCTGAGGACATCTACGCGGCCTGGGACAAGAAGAAAGTCGGCGCCGAGCGCGAGCAGCAGTGGAACGAAGCGTTCGCCAAGTACATGGCCGAGTATCCGGAGCTTGCCGCGGAATTCCGCCGTCGCACGGCGGGCGAGTTGCCGGCCGACTGGGCCAAGCAGTCGCAAGCTTACGTGGAAAAAGTGCAGGCCGACGGCCCCGACGTCGCCTCCCGCAAGGCCTCGCAGATGGCGCTGGATGCGTTCGGTCCGCTGCTACCGGAAATGGTCGGCGGCTCGGCCGACCTGGCCGGCTCCAATCTCACCATGTGGAAGGGTAGCCGCAGCGTCACCGGTGCAGATGGCAACTACGTGCACTATGGCGTACGCGAATTCGGCATGAGCGCGATCGCCAACGGTCTGGCGTTGCACGGCGGCTTCATTCCCTACGATGGAACGTTCCTGGTTTTCTCTGACTACGCCCGTAACGCGGTGCGTATGAGTGCGCTGATTCCCTCGCATGCCATCCACGTGTATACGCACGATTCGATCGGTTTGGGCGAAGACGGCCCCACCCACCAGCCGGTGGAGCATCTTGCCTCGCTGCGTCTGATTCCGAACAATCGCCTATGGCGTCCGTGCGACGCGGTGGAGTCGGCGGTGTCCTGGAAGGAGGCGATCGAGCACAAGCGCGGTCCGTCCTGCCTGATCTTCTCGCGCCAGACGCTCAAGCATCAGCAGCGCACAGCGCAGCAGTTGGCCGACATCAAGCGCGGCGCATACGTGTTGCTTGATCCGGCCGATACCAAGTTCAAGGCGATCCTGATCGCCACCGGTTCCGAAGTCGAGCTGGCCATGGAAGCCGCGCGCACGCTCGCGCAACAGAATGTGCCGGTGCGTGTGGTGTCGATGCCCTGCAACGAAGTGTTCGATGCCCAGCCACTGGAATACCGCGAAGGCGTATTGCCCGGTTGGTGCCGCGCGCGCGTCGCAGTGGAAGCGGCGAGTGCCGATTTCTGGCGCAAGTACGTGGGCCTGGATGGCGAAGTGATCGGCATGACCAGCTTCGGCGCTTCCGCGCCGGCCGGTGCGTTGTTCGAGCACTTTGGTTTCACCGTGGTGAATGTGATGGATGCGGTGAAGCGCGTAGTCGGTTAACGCGAGGCTTTATGTAAGCCCTCTCCCCCTGCGGGGGAGAGGGCAAGGCATCAAGCGCTTACCAGCGTAGTCGCAATACCAAACACGACTGCCATCACCACGGCCACCGCCACGCATGCGCTAGCCAGGCGAATCCGCCGCGCATCCACGCGCGGGATCAGGCGCCACAACGCAAGCACGCCAATCAGCATCGACAGCACGAGCGATATCCTGAACGCGCCGCTCGCAAGCAGAGGCCCGAAGGGCGGCCGGGTGACGCCAACATGCGCCGCGGCCATCGCGCCCATCAACAGCGTCAACGAGCTCCAGACCAGGCATGCCAGATAAGTACGGTTGAATACCACTGCCGCGCTTTCGCTCCAACGCAACACCATCCAGGCGATCGCGCTCGGCACAACCGCGCCAATGCTGCTGAAAAGGACCCACCAGATCAGGCTGCTGAGCAGCGCGAGCAAACCCGTCATGGTTTTTCCTTGAGGCCGATGCGGTTCAACAGTTTATCCATCAGCCACGCCGGGCCGACCAGTAAATAGGCGAGGTCGGTAAAGAAGCTCGGCCGCCTTCCCTCGAACAGGTGGCCAACGAATTGTCCGACCCACGCGACGGCAAATACCCCCGCCGCAAGCCAGCGCATGCGCATCGGCCCTAGCGGCTCCCATAGCCACGCGCAAATCAGCGCCAGGATCGCTAGCGCAATCAGCAAGGCGGCGCCCAGGCGATGCGAACGTTTCCAATACCATGCGAACGCTAGCACGATCGCAAACACGGCCCACGCCCCGGGGCGCAGCAGGCTTACCGGTACCGGCGCGGTCCATAGCAAGGCCAGCGCGCTCCACACGATCAGCGGCACGCAGATCCAGTGCAGTACGCGATTGATGGGGTGTTGATGGTCCTGGCTGTAGCTGGCCAGCCACTCACTCATGCTGCGTTGGCCGGAAGCGGTCGTCATCAGTGCGCGGAGTTCTTGGAAAACAGGTTCAGTACCAGCACGCCCGCGACGATCAGCGCGATCCCAAACAGGGCGGCTGGATCGAGCTTCTGCTTGTACAGCACCGTGCCGATCAGCGCGATAAGTGCCGTACCCACACCGGACCAGATCGCATAGGCAATGCCGAGCGGCACATTACGCAAGGCGAGGCTGAGGCAAAAGAAGGCGATGCCGTAACCGACGATCACCACCAGGCTGGGCGCCCATTGACTGAAGCCATCGGACGCCTTCAGGGCACTGGTGGCGATCACCTCGGCGAGGATCGCCACGCCAAGGCAGAGCCAGGCATTCATTCCAGCGTAATGCCGGCCAGGCGCTGCAGCGCTTCGGCGTACTTGGCCGAAGTGCCCGCGATCACTTGCGCCGGAACCTGCGGTCCCGGCGCCTTCTTGTTCCAGTCCAGGGTTTCCAGATAGTCGCGCACGAACTGCTTGTCGTAGCTCGGCGGACTGATTCCCACCTGGTACTGGTCGGCGGGCCAGAAGCGCGAGGAATCCGGGGTGAGCATTTCATCCATCACGTATAGCTTGCCGTCTTCGTCGGTGCCGAATTCGAACTTGGTGTCGGCGATGATGATGCCCCGCTCGGCCGCGTAGGCGGCGGCCCACTGGTAGATGGCCAGCGTCGCATTGCGCACTTGTTCGGCAAGGTCCTGGCCGACCGCCGCGATCACGGCATCGAAGCTCACGTTTTCATCGTGATCGCCCACCGCCGCCTTGGTCGATGGGGTAAAGATCGGTTGGGGCAATTGCTCGGCCTGGCGCAATCCGGCTGGCAGCTGGATACCGCACAGCGAACCGCTGGCCTGGTAATCCTTCCAGCCGGAGCCGATCAGGTAGCCGCGCGCGATGGCTTCCACCGGCACCGGCTTCAGGCGCTTGGTGACCACGGCGCGCTTGTGGTACAGCGCGAGGTCCGTGCCGGGCGGCAGCACTTCTTCCAATGGCGTGTGCAACAGATGATTGGGCACGATGTGCGCGGTTTTGCCGAACCAGAAATTGGAGATCTGCGTAAGCATCTCGCCCTTGCCGGGAATCGGATCAGGTAGCACCACATCGAAGGCGGACAGGCGGTCCGTGGCGACTATCAGCAGGCGGTTGCCGGACAGCGCGTAGACGTCGCGCACCTTGCCGCGATGGATCAGCTCCAGGCCAGGCAGGTTCGATTGCAGCAGGGTGGTGGGCACGGCGCGCTCCGAAAGCTAAGACAAGCGGACTATTGTACCGGCCGGCGCACGCGAGAACCCCTGCTATAGAATGGATGACTTTAATGCCTGTGTGCTCCCCATGCGATTCGTCCTGTTCGCGGCACTCGGTTTGACCTGTGCCTTGCCGGCGCTTGCCGCCGATCCGCTGCCTAAGCCGCTGCGATTGGGCCTGTGCGCGGCCTGTCATGGAGAAACCGGCATGGCGCAGATGCCTGGCGCCCCCAATCTCGCCGGGCAGCGGCTGGATTATCTGCGCCAGGCATTGAAGGAGTACCGCGACGGCACGCGCAACGTGCCGCTGATGCGTGCCGCCATTGGCCCGCTCAGCGACGCGGAGCTGGACCAGCTGGCGCGCTGGTATAGCGCACAGGTACCGCAATCCCAGGCTGCAGCGCACCCATGAGCTATACATTTACCATCTGCTTTGCGCTGGCGGGCCTGGTGCTTGGCCATGGCTTCATAAGCATGGGCGTAGGCGCGATCGTTGGCTTCATGTTTGACAATTTCCAGCATAGCCAGCGGCGTGCGGCGACCCCTGAGGCGGGTGGCTATGTCTCGCCGCTGTTCGCATTGCTGGGTGCCATTGCCAAATCCGATGGCCGCGTATCCGAAGCGGAAATCGCCATCGCCGAACGCATCATGCAACGCATGGGGCTGGATGGGGACGCGCGCCAGCAGGCGGTCAAGGCGTTCAACCAGGGCAAGCAGCCCGAGTTCGATGTGACCGGCCCGATCAATGCGCTGCGCCAATGGGCGGGCCTGCGCCGCGATCACGCCTTTCCCCTGGTCGACGTGGTGATTGAAACGGTGCTGGCCGAAGGCAGCCCGTCGCCGGAAAAGATGGCGATCCTGCGGCAGCTCGCCTTTGCCCTGCGCATCAGCGACATGGAACTGATGGCCCTGATGGCGATGAAGGGCTACGTGTGGCAGGGCGCCGCCGGTGCGCACGGGCGTGCCTATGGCACGGGCGGCGGTTATGTGCCCCCGCAGCGGAACACCCAAGGGCCTGATCCTTACGCCGTCCTGGGCATCACGCGGGATACCGATGAGCGCGCCATCAAGCGGGCCTACCGCAAGCTGATTTCCGAGCACCATCCCGATCGCCTGGGCGACCTGCCGGACGAGATGCGCAAGCGCGCCGAGGCGCGAGCCAGCGAAATCAATGCGGCGTACGAGCGGATCAAGGCCGAGCGCGGCTTTAAGTAGGCGGGAGGGCAGGAAACGGGAAGCCTGCCGGTGCCGTTAGAATGAGCGGCGGCTCCGCCCTTGAGCTTTCGTCCCGTTCCCCGCCTTGATAAAACCATGAGCAAACAATCTCCCGTCATCGCCCCCTCGATTCTCTCCGCCGATTTTGCCCGACTCGGCGAAGACACCGCCAAGGTGCTGGCTGCCGGGGGCGACTGGGTGCATTTCGATGTGATGGACAACCATTACGTGCCCAACCTGACCATGGGGCCGATGGTGCTCAAGGCGCTGCGCGATTACGGCATTGCCGCGCCGATCGACGTGCACCTGATGGTGAAGCCGGTGGATCGCATCGCGCCGGATTTCGCCAAGGCGGGCGCCAGCCTGATCAGCTTCCACCCGGAAGCGAGCGAGCATGTGGATCGCACCATCGGGCTGATCAAGGATGCTGGCTGCCAGGCGGGCCTGGTTTTCAATCCGGCCACGCCGCTGAACTGGCTCGACCACGTGCTGGACAAGCTCGACCTGGTGCTGATCATGTCGGTGAACCCAGGGTTCGGCGGCCAGAAATTCATTCCCGAGGCGCTTGAGAAGCTGCGCCGTGTGCGTCGCCTGATCGATGACAGCGGGCGGTCTATCCGCCTTGAAGTCGACGGTGGTGTCAGCGCGGAGAACATCGCCGCGATCGCGGCTGCCGGCGCGGACACCTTCGTGGCCGGCTCGGCCATCTTCGGTGCGCCCGATTACGCCAGCGTAATCGGCAAGATGCGCGCCGCCATCGGCTGATCCAGCTTGCAGTCAAGAGAAAACCCGGCACAGGGGGAAGTCTGTGCCGGGCTGGAGGGGCGTCGAAACGACGCTAGAGGAGACACCATCGGCAGTTGCAGCCTGCACGCGGCTGAAGGACGGGAGGCTCGGCCGTCAATCAGACCTCGGCGAGTTCCACGGCAATGGACTATGCGCCTGCCAGGTATTCGGACCGGGGTCGCTTCGAATGGTTCCCGTCCGGGCGAAAAAAAAATCCCCTCCGGGGTAGGGAGGGGAAGGAACGTCAGAGGACCAGCATTGACCGGGAAATGGCTTGATGAAGGGCTTGGCGTGCCGTGGGCGAGATCCATCTCGCCGGGTGGCGCGACCGGTACCCATCCCTGTGCGCCGGTCGCGCCCTTGGCTTTCCACAGCAGCTTCACATAGCAAAACTCAATGCAGACACAGCAGGGCGGCCAGCAAGAGAGAGCCCAGCGCCAGCACCACACGCAGCGGTTCGAAGCTACGTAGTTCCGCGTTGGGGTCGATAGAGGGGTCGGCGCGCATGGATTTGGCTCGTTGCGGTGTGGTGTTGGGAATATCAAACACCCGGCCAGGGCGTCGCCACCGGCACCCACGGGGCGTTCGGCCGACAGAATGTGGCATAACGCGGGCAAGCAAGCCGCCCGGCTTGCGCTGGCGCCCCTCGCATAGCACCCTGCGCGCCATCCTCACGAGGAATCCACATGGGACGCAGCATCGCCATCGTCGAAGACGAACCTCTTATCCGCGCCAATTACGTCGAAGCCCTGAACCGCTTCGGCTATGACACCCGCGGCTACGGCTCGCGGCAGGAGGCCTCCAACGCCTTCGCCATCCGCCTGCCCGAGCTGGTCATCATCGACATCGGCCTGGGCGACGAGCCGGAAGGCGGTTTCGATCTTTGCCGCGAGCTGCGCGCGAAATCGGCCACGCTGCCGATCATCTTCCTCACCGCGCGGGATTCGGATTTCGACGTGATCTCCGGCCTGCGCCTGGGGGCCGACGATTACCTCAGCAAGGACACCAGCCTGCACCAGCTGGCCGCGCGCATCGCCGCACTGTTCCGCCGCATCGAATCGCTAAAGGCGCCAGCTTCTAGTGAAACCGTGATCGGGCACGGTCCGCTGAAGCTCGAATCCGAGCGCATGCGCGTTACCTGGAACGATGAGGAAGTGCCGCTGACCGTGACCGAGTTCTGGATGGTGCATACCCTGGTGCGCTTCCCCGGCCACGTGAAAAACCGCGACCAGCTGATGCGCGAAGCCGAGTTGGTGGTGGATGACGCCACCATCACCTCGCACATCAAGCGCATTCGCAAGAAATTTATCGCCGTGGCGCCGGATTTCGATGCCATTGAAACCGTGCATGGCGTCGGTTACCGGTGGCGTCCGTGATGCGGCGACTGATCTTGTTTTTGCTGTTGGGTTTGCTGGCAACGCAGGCGTACTGCAAGAACGCGGATGCGCATACCGTCATCGTCTATGGCAAGGCTGTCCAGAACGGGCCTGGCTGGGCCATCGTGACCCAATCGCCTGAGGGCTGGACCAACGATTGCTGCAAGTTTGCCTCGGCGATCGGGGTCAATCTCGTGCTTTATCAAGGGGAGTGGACCGGCAAGCCTGAGCGGGTCATGGTGCTCAACGTTTGGCCGGCCAAGTTGCCTACGCTTGATGCGGACGTGCAGGAGGACCGCAAGCATTACCTCCAGTCCGACGCGCATGGACAGGCCGACGCCTTTGCGGTGGCCAATCCCAAGGCGATCGCTTGCCAAGGTGTGCTCTATCGCGGTTCCGATCAGATCGACGACGTCGTCGTATTCTGCGATCCCGGCAAGGCCAGCGGTATTCGCTACAGCTGGTCGATGACCGTCAGCGACACTGATCCCAACCGGCAGGCGCTGATCGGGACGTTCAAGCGGGTGGTAGAGCAATCCCTGTACATGAAATACGTATCGGACCAAAAGCCGGCTCACCCCGCGGCGGCGAAGTAAGCTTCGCACGTGCAAATCGGTATCGTTGACGCATGAGCCTGCGCCAAAAACTTCTGCTCGTCGCCCTGTGCACCCTTGCCTTGCCGGTGGCCGGCTGGCTGTACGTGCGCCAGATGGAAACCCTGCTGCGCCAGGGGCAGGAGCAGGCATTGACCGCCACGGCCACGGCGGTCGCGCGCAGTCTTGCGGTAACCGACGTGCCGCTGCCGCAGCCCGGCGAGGGCTGGTACGTGCAGCAGGCAATGAATCCCATCGTCGTCGATGGTTACGGTGACGATTGGGCTCCGATGACGCCGTGGAGCCAGCGGCTGGGCAAGCAAGGCAAGCTGCTGCTAGCAGAGGACGACAACGGTTTCTACCTCTACATCGACGTGCACACCTCGCGCCGGACGCGTGCCGATGCAGGGGACGTCAATGCGCTTTCCGCCGACCATGTGATCCTGGAACTGGTACAAGGCGACCAGCACCGGCGTTACCTGATTGCCAGCGCGGCGCCAGGCGCGTTCACGGCACAGACCCTCGATCCGCCCACAGGGGATCTGCCGGACCGGGTCGTAGGGCAGTGGCAAGAGGACGGCAGCGGCTATCACGCCGAGCTGCGCCTGGCACGCGGCCTCGGCTTGAGCGCGCTTGGCGTGGGCGTCTATGTGGCGGCCGATGGCGGCGATCCGCTTGCGGTGGATGTCCGTCCGCTCTGGCGCTACTCGCAGGATTTGTCGCAGGAACTGGCCCAGCTGGCGCCCAGCGGCACGCGCGCGCGCCTGGTTGCGCCCCAGGGCTGGCTGCTGGCGCAGAGCGGCCGCCTGACCACCTCCGGTCCGCAGCCGAGCTGGTGGTCGTCGGTGATCTATCACTCGCTGCTCGCCAATCCGTTGGAGGACGCCGAAGCGTGGACCACGGACGCACCGCGCCTGGAGCTGCCCGAGGTGAAAACGGCCCGCAACGGCCAGCCCACGACCTTGTGGCGCCAGGGCGAACAACGCGACAGTGTGGTGCTGGCCACCGCCGTTCCGGTGGAGCGTGGCCAGAGCGTGGTCGGCGTGCTGCTGCTGGAGCAGGCCAGCCGTGCCGTGCCCTTGCTCGCCAATCGCGCCTTCTTCAGCCTGCTGCTGACCAGCTTCGGGGTGACCCTGGTGGCGGGCGCGATCCTGCTGTTCTTCGCCACGCGCCTCAGCCTGCGTCTTGGCCGCTTACGGGATGCGGTGGAGCGTGCCCAGCTCAATGACGGGCGTCTGGACGGCCAAATGATCCAGAGTCATTTCCCGATGTCCGAGTCCGATGACGAGATCGGCGACCTGGCCCGCAGCTTCCAGAAGCTATTCGAGGCGGTGGGCGGCTACACCGACTACCTGCGCACGCTGGCATCGAAACTCTCGCACGAATTGAACACGCCGCTGGCGATCGTGAAGTCGTCGCTGGACAACCTAGAGCACGCCGAGCTTTCCAATGAAGCACAGCCTTATCTGGCACGTGCGCGAGACGGAGTGGCCCGCCTGGGCACGCTGGTGCGTGCGATGAGCGAAGCCAGTCGAATGGAGCGCGCCATTGCCGCCGCCGAGCCGGAGGATGTCGATCTGGCCGATGTAGTGGGTGGTTGTGCCGAGGCCTATCGGCCGCTGGCCGGCACGCGCCAGCTGGAATGCGTGCTGCCCGATCAGCCGGTGCATCTGCACGGTGCGCCCGAGCTGATCGCGCAGGCGTTGGACAAGCTGTTCGACAACGCGCTCTCGTTTACCCCCGTAGATGGCTGGCTGCGGCTCAGCCTGCGCGCGGTAGACGATGGAGCCGAGATCGAGCTGGCCAACCAAGGGCCGCCGTTGCCGGCGGCGATGCAGGGACGGCTGTTCGACTCGCTGGTCAGTCTGCGTGACAAGGCCACGCCTGGCGATGCGCCGCACCTTGGCCTTGGCCTATACGTGGTGCGCATGGTGGCCGAACGCCACGGCGGCGTGGCCTCGGCGCGCAATCTCGAAGACGGCAGCGGCGTGGCTTTCAGCCTGCGCCTGCATGGCATGCCGAGGCAGCGCCTGGCGGGTTGATTCTCCAAAAGCCGGGGGAGACAAAACGCGGGCTGCCTATACAATCCCAGGTTCTCCTGGTTTCACGGAATGCCCCCACGTGATTTCCCGCGACGAATTCCAAGCGCTCGCCGCCCAAGGCCACACCCGCATCCCGTTGGTGCGCGAAGTGTTCTCCGACCTGGACACGCCGCTGTCGGTCTACCTCAAGCTGGCCGACGGCCCGTACACTTTCCTGTTCGAATCGGTGGAGGGCGGCGCGACCTGGGGCCGCTATTCGATCATCGGCTTGCCGGCGAAGCGCGTGTATCGCCTGCGCGGGCACGAACTGGAAGTGGAAGACGCCGGTGAAATCATCGAGCGTCGCCATCTGGACGAGCCGCTTGCCGAAATCGAACGGCTGCGTCAGCAGTACAACGTGCCGCGCCTGCCGCAGCTGCCGGCGTTCAGTGGTGGCCTGGTCGGTTATTTCGGCTTTGAGACGATGGGCTACATCGAGCCGCGCCTGGCGCAATGGGATCGCCCCGATGAGTTGGGCACGCCCGACGTGTTGCTGATGCTGGCCGAGGAAGTCGCCGTGTTCGACAACCTCAAGGGCCGCCTGTACCTGATCGTGCACGCCGATCCTGCGCAGCCGCAGGCCTATGCGCATGCGCAGCGCCGGCTCGATGCGCTAACGCACCGGTTGCGGCAGGGCGGTGCGGCGTATCCGCAACTCACCCAATCGACCGCGCTCAACGAAAGCGACTTCAAATCCTCCTTCACGCGCGAAGAATTCGAAGCTGTGGTGGAGCGCGCGAAGGAATACATCCGTGCGGGCGACATCTTCCAGGTGGTGCCCTCCCAGCGCTTGAGCGTCGGCTTCAATGCCAGGCCGGTGGATGTCTACCGCGCGCTGCGCGCGATGAACCCTTCGCCCTACATGTATTTCGTGGACCTGGGCGACACGCAGATCGTCGGCTCGTCGCCGGAAATCCTCGCGCGCCTCAAGGATGGCAAGGTGGTGGTGCGCCCGATCGCCGGTACGCGCAGGCGCGGCGCCACGGAGCAGGAGGACCAGGACCTGGAAGCCGAACTGCTGGCCGATCCCAAGGAACGCGCCGAGCACGTCATGCTGATCGATCTGGGCCGCAATGACATCGGCCGCATCTGTCAAACCGGCAGCGTCGAGGTCAGCGAATCCTTCGTGGTCGAACGGTATTCGCACGTGATGCACATTGTGTCGCAGGTGCAGGGCGACGCGCATCCGCAGCTCACCTACATGGATGTGCTCAAGGCAACGTTCCCCGCCGGAACCGTCAGCGGCGCGCCAAAGATACGCGCCATCGAAATCATCCAGGAACTGGAGCCCTACAAGCGCAACATCTACGCTGGCGCCATCGGCTGGATCGGCTGGTGGGGTGATGCCGACACCGCGATCGCCATTCGCACCGCAGTGATCCAGGGAGGTCGCCTACACGTGCAGGCGGGTGCGGGCATCGTGTACGACTCCGATCCTGCGTCAGAATGGGAGGAGACCATGAACAAGGGACGCGCGTTGTTCCGCGCGGTGGCCCAAGCGGCCAAAGGATTGTGAGCTATGCGAAACACCACTCGTGGAATTAGTTGCCTTACGGTTATGGCCGTGCTGACGTGCGCATCGCCATTGTTGGCGCGAGAGTCCAGCAAAAATTGGGCGGATACGCCGCTGAGTCGCACGCAGGCGCTGGCCGAGCTGCAGAGCTTGAACGCGCAGCTGCTAAGCCACCCGAGCGCTACGCTCACCCTGGAGCGTTGGTGTGCAGCACATCACTTGTCGCCGAACGCAAAGGTCGTTGCCCATCGCGTGCTTGGCGTGCCCAAGCCGTTGCCTGATGATGGGCGCAAGCTGCTCGACATAGAACCTGGCGAAAAGGTGGGCTATCGCCGGGTGGCCTTGAGCTGTGGCGACGTCGTGCTGTCGGACGCCGATAACTGGTACGTGCCTGCACGCCTCACCGACGAAATGAATCATCAGCTGGATACGTCCGACGTACCGTTCGGCAAAGTGGTCCAGCCGCTGCACTTCCGCCGCCAGACCCTCTCCGCCGACCTGCTGTGGTCGCCCTTGCCCGAAGGCTGGGACAGCGGCAAGCCCTTGCCTCCCCCCAGCGATCAGCCTTTGGCCATCCCCGACCACGTGTTGCAGCATCGCGCCGTGCTGTATACCGGCGACAACCAGCCTTTCAGCCTGGTGGTCGAGAGCTATACCTCACATGTGCTGGTCAGCCCTTGAGGATTGACGGCCTGCCATACCGAGGCGATATGCCGTAGCCACTCGCTTCGAGTTCCTGCTCGATGAACTCGATCCAGGCCCGTGTCTTGCCGGGTAGGTGTTTTCTTTGCGACGTGACGACGTAAACACCATGCGGCGCAGGCATAAAGGCCGGCAGCAGCGGTATCAGTTGCCCTGTTTCGAGCAGGTCGTCAACGATGAAATGCGGGGTGAGAGTCAGGCCCATCCCGGCCAACAGTGCATCGCGCAGCATCAGGCTGCTGTCCACTTTCAGGCGGCCGTTCACCGGCATGGCAAGCTCGCGGCCGTCGACC
This sequence comes from Dyella flagellata, assembly GCF_030160275.1. Lineage (GTDB taxonomy): Bacteria > Pseudomonadota > Gammaproteobacteria > Xanthomonadales > Rhodanobacteraceae > Dyella_B > Dyella_B flagellata. Next base: position 190,084 of record NZ_BSOA01000049.1, on the reverse strand, counting down.
ATGAATGGCCATGCGGCCCGGTCAGAGTGCGCATAGAACAAGGCCCGATGGTGGGTGAGGTCGGCAGGATTGTTCAGCGGCGGCGCGTGCTTCAGATAGCGCGGCGCTGCCACAAGCACCCGTGAAACGGCACCTAGCCGCCGAGCATAAAGCGATGAGTCCGGCAACGCTGAGCCGATGCGCAGCGCGCAATCATATCTTTCGGCCACTACGTCGACGTACCTGTCGTTGAGCGACAAGTCGAGCGTCAGGTGAGGGTGGCGCGCCAAAAAATCCGGCACACGCCGAGCCACCCAGCGCAAACCGAAGGAATGAGGCAACGAAACGCGCAGTTGCCCGTGGGGCTGTGCGCCCTGTTCTTGCAGTCGCTCGATGGCTAACTCGGTTTCGTCGAGGATGCGTACCACCGAATCGTAAAACACCGCCCCGGCCTCGGTCATGGTCAAGGTCCTGGTGGTGCGCTGAAACAGCTGTGCGCCCAGGTCCTGCTCAAGGTTCGCGATCAGCTTGCTGACGGCGCTGCCGCCAATCCCCAGGCGCTCGCCCGCGCGTTTGAACGACATCAATTCGGCCAGGGCTCGAAAAGCGCGCAGGTGTTGCAGGGAAGGCCCGTCCATTTCGTTCCATTTGCGACTTAATGAAGTGCCTAAATAGTACAACTAAGTCCTATATGGAAGTTTTACAGTGCCCTCACTGGCGATGACGCCGAGCAGGCAGGAGGCACGAAATGGAACCCTATGAAATTCGCCGCTCAGAGTCCCGTGGCAAGCTGGCGAGCGATTGGCTGCAAGCACGCTTCAGCTTTTCCTTTGGCAGTTACCAGGAAGCAGCGCGTATGCAGTTCGGCGCGCTGCGCGTCCTCAATGAGGATTGGGTACAACCGGCAAGCGGTTTTGCCATGCATCCGCATAGAGACATGGAAATCTTCATGATTCCGCTCGCAGGAGCTATCGCACATGCCGATAGCCTGGGCTACCAGGCTGTCATCCGGCCGGGCGAGATCATGATGATGCGAGCGGGAACGGGCATCCACCACAGCCAGATGAACGCTGACGATCGCGTGTTGGATCATCATTTGCAGGTGTGGCTCACGCCCCGCCAACTCGGTCAGGAGCCGAGCATCCGCATCCAGCGATTCGATACGGCCGAACGCGAGGGCAAATGGCAGTTGATCGCCTCCGAGCGCGATGACGACGTCAGCCTGCCCCTGGACCAGGATGCGAAGCTCTACCTGACCCGGCCGCGGCCTGACGCTCCGCTCAACTACGTGCCGTCGCCCGGGCGCAGTCTCTACCTCCATGTGGCCAGCGGCCCGGTAAGCGTGCAGACCGCCTGCAGCGCCGTGCCCGAGCAGCTCGATACGGGCGATGCCATGGCCTGGCCAAGCGCCGCAGCTTTCGCCGTCACGGCCATCGGGCATGCCGGTCAGGAGCTTTTACTGATCGATCTTCCGGCCGTTTCGGCCTAAGCGAAAAACCTCGCCGGACGCTCTTCCGTTTCAGCTGTACAAATCCTTGCCTGTAAAGGAAACACCATGTCACGCCTGGCTTCTGCCATTGTTGCCATCTCGCTCGCTGTCTCTGCCACCGTAGCGCATGCTGCACCTCCCGTACTGGACGAACTGACGCCCGACAACAGCATCATCATGCTGATCGATATGCAGCCCCAGTTCGCCTTTTCGACCCGCTCCACCTCCATCGATTCGCTGATCAACAACGCCGAGGGACTCACCGAGGCGGCGCAAGCGTTCAAGGTGCCGACCCTCATCACCACCATCACCGCAAAAGGTTTCGGCGGGCCGGTATTCCCGCAAATCCAGGCCGCGGCGCCGAACGTCACACCGATTGACCGCACCACCATCAATGCGTGGCAGGACCCGCGAGTCGCCGATTACCTCCATCAGGCGCGCAAAGCAGGCCGCAAGAAGATCATCATGGCTGGGCTTTGGACCGACAATTGCATCGTGCTGCCAGCTCTGTCGGCGCTTAAGGAAGGGTACGAAGTCTACGTGGTGACGGACGCCAGCGGCGACTACGATGCCGAATCGCACGAACGCGCGGTTCAGCGCCTGGTGCAAGCCGGCGCGGTGCCGATCACCTGGTTGCCGGTCATGCTCGAATGGCAGGCGGATTGGAGCAAGAAAGAAACCGCCGGCAAGGTCGTCGACATCCTCTCCAGGCATGCCGGTTCGACGGGGCTTGGGATCTTCTACAAGAACACCATGCTCAACCGATAAGGCGATCCCCTTCGGCCATGCCGGGCCTCCGCCATTGCTGCACTGCCGCGATGACGGCCGCTACAATGCATAATGCTGGTTCCGTCTTTCGATGACCGCCCGGTTAGATGCGGGTGCCCATGAGATCAGAGAGTTAGGCCAATCATGCTGCTGATGATCGACAACTACGACAGCTTCACCTTCAACCTCGTGCAGTACCTGGGCGAGTTGGGGCAGGAGGTGAAGGTGGTGCGCAACGATGCGCTGGACATCGCCGGTATCCGCGCGTTGAAGCCCTCGCACATCATGATTTCCCCGGGGCCGGGCACGCCGGACGACGCCGGCGTTTCGCTGGCGGTGCTGCGCGAGCTGAGCGGGGAAATTCCGGTGTTCGGCGTGTGCCTCGGGCACCAGGCGATCGGCCAGGCGTTCGGCGGCAAGGTCATTCGCGCCAAGCAGATCATGCATGGCAAGACCTCGCCTGTGCGTCACCGGGGCAAGGGGGTGTTTGCCGGCTTGCCGGATCCGTTCGAGGCCACCCGCTACCACTCGCTGGTGGTGGAGCAGACCTCGCTGCCCGATTGCCTGGAAATCACTGCCTGGACCGAGCACCCGGACGGTTCCATCGACGAGATCATGGGGCTGCGCCACAAGACCCTGGCAGTCGAAGGCGTGCAGTTCCATCCCGAATCGATTCTCACCCAGCACGGCCACGACCTGCTGCGGAATTTCCTGGGCCTGCCGCTGCACCAGCTCGCCGCATGACGGCGCGCCTGATCACCATCACGCCGCAGGAGGCCCTGCAGCGGACGATCGAGCACCGCGAGATCTTCCACGATGAAATGATCGCGCTGATGCGCCAGATCATGAACGGCGAAGTGAGCCCGCTGATGACGGCGGCGATCATCACCGGCCTGCGCGTGAAGAAGGAAACGGTAGGTGAGATCACCGGAGCGGCGCGTGTCATGCGTGAGCTGTCGGCGAAAGTGGATGCGCCGGTGCACCCCCATTTCGTGGATATCGTCGGTACCGGCGGCGACGGGGCGTCGACTTTCAATATTTCCACCGCGGCGATGTTCGTGACTGCCGCGGCCGGCGCCCGCATTGCCAAGCACGGCGGGCGCAGCGTTTCCTCCAAATCGGGTAGCGCAGATGTGCTGGAAGCACTCGGTGCGCGCATCGACCTGAAGCCCGCGCAGGTGGCGCAATGCATGGCCGAGACCGACATCGGCTTCATGTACGCGCCCAACCATCACCCGGCGATGAAAGTGGTCGCCCCGGTGCGCAAGGAAATGGGCGTGCGCACGCTGTTCAACATTCTCGGTCCGCTCACCAATCCGGCGGGTGCGCCAAACATCCTGATGGGGGTGTTCCATCCGGACCTGGTCGGCATCCAGGTGCGCGTCTTGCAGGCCTTGGGAGCCCAGCATGCCCTGGTGGTGTGGGGGCGCGATGGTATGGACGAGATTTCGCTGGGCGCTTCCACCCTGGTGGGCGAGCTGCGCGACGGCGAGGTGCACGAGTACGAAGTGGAGCCGGAAGACTTTGGCCTGGCCATGGCCTCCAGCCGCAACCTTAGGGTGGAAAACGCCGAGGAATCCAAAGCCCTGCTGCTGGACGCCCTAGGCAACCGCCAGGGGGTGCCGCGCGACATCGTCTGCCTGAACGCAGGGGCCGCGTTGTATGCCTCCGGGCTGGTTGGCAGCATCGCCGGTGGCATCGAGCTGGCCCGGGCGACCATCGCCAGCGGCGCGGCACGTGCCAAAATGGAAGCGTTCGTTGCAGCCACCCGGCGGCTGGCAGATAGTTGATACTAGCCCCGGACGCGGTCTTGCCGCCTCCCCGTTATCCCACCTGTGCCGATCAGAGCCTCATGACCGACATTCTTCAACGCATTCTTGCTCGTAAGGCGGAAGAGCTCGCCGAGCGCAGCGCCAAGTTGCCTCTGAAGGAGCTGTCTGCGCGCGTGGCGGACATGCCCGATACGCGTGGTTTCGCCGCGGCGGTCGAAGCGAAGATTGCCGCGGGCGACGTGGCGGTGATCGCTGAAGTGAAAAAGGCCAGCCCGAGCAAGGGCGTGATCCGCGCCGAGTTCGATCCGGTCGCCATCGCGCGCAGTTACGAACTGGGCGGAGCGGCATGCCTGTCGGTGCTCACGGATAAGGATTTCTTCCAGGGCAGCGAGGACTTCCTGCGGCAGGCGCGCGCGGCCTGCTCGCTGCCGGTGTTGCGCAAGGATTTCGTGATCGATCCCTACCAGGTGTACGAAGCGCGCGCGATCGGCGCCGATTGCATCCTGCTGATCGTAGCCGCGCTGGGCGATGCGGATCTGCTGGAGCTGTCGCTGCTGGCCGCCGACCTGGACCTGGACGTACTGTGCGAAGTGCACGACGCCGAAGAGCTGGAGCGCGCGCAAGCCGTGCCCGTACCGCTGATCGGCGTCAACAACCGTAACCTGCGCACTTTCGAAACCTCGCTCGATACCACGCTCGGACTGCAGCAACTGATGGAATACGACCGCATCCTGGTCGCCGAGTCGGGCATCCATACGCCGCAGGACGTGGAGCGTTTGCGCGAGGCGGGTATCAACGCATTTCTGGTCGGCGAGGCGTTCATGCGCGCGGCCGACCCTGGGCAGGAACTGAAGCGGCTGTTCAATACGCACTGATCATGTTTACAGGGGAAACGAATCACGCGCCGGCGCAAGCGGGCAGCGATGCCGATGCGTCGCGCACAGTGCTGTTCGACTTCGACGGCGTGCTATTCCAGGGCGATGCTTTCGGGCTGTTCATCCAGCATCGCTACGCCGGTTCGCCGATCTACAAATTTCTGGCAATACTGTGCTTGCCATGGTGGTTGTTGTGCAGCGTGTTTTCGCGCCGGCTTGCGAGCCGGGCACTGATCCACGTGGCGCTATGCGGCCTTGGGGCACAACGCTACCAGGTCGCCGCCGAAGCTTTTGCCGACGAGCTCGTGCGCCGCCCACGCCAGTTTTATCGCGATGGCCTGAGCGTTTTGCGCCGGCATCTGGCGGAAGGCGACCAAGTGATTGTCGTCACAGGTTGCGAGCGGATCCTGGTCACGCGCCTGCTGAGCCAGTTGGGCCTGCCCGAACTGCGCATCGTCGCCTCACAGCTGAAGCCCGGCTTGTTCGGCATGCGCGTGTATATGCACAACGTTGGCCGTCGCAAGGTGCAGAACCTTGCCGCCCAGGGCGTGACCGGCTGGCGGCTGGCCTACAGCGATTCCTTCCAGGACATGCCGATGCTCAAGCAGGCCGGCGAGGCGGTGCTGGTCAATGGCACGCCCAAGCTGTGCAAGCGGGTGGAGAAGGCGCTGGGCAGGGCGGTGACACGGGTGGCCTGGTACTGACTGCCGCCCGCCTTTGGAACATCCGCCAAAGCGTCGCGTAGGCTGGGATGAAATCCCAGCATCCATCCACCCGCATGAAAGCTGGGATTGTCATCCCGGCCTACAGGGTGCCCTCGGGAGGCTTGCAGCTTCGGTCGGGGCAAGATACGTTAGTGCTTACGCATCTCTCCTGCAGACATCCATATGTACCTGGCATCCCTGGGCAAACTGGCACTCGGCAGCCGCCTGAAAGCCCTCAGCGACCACTTCTATGGCGCCGCCGACGAGGTCTACCAGACCCTCGGTGCCCGCATCGAATCCCGCTGGCTGCCGGTGCTACGTTATTTGTGGGACACCGGTCCCAGCTCGGTGAGCGAAGTGGCTGCTGCGATCGGCCAGACCCACTCGGCGGTGAGCCAGCTCAGCGACAAGCTCGTGCGTTCGGGCATGATGCGGCGGCGGCGCGATCCGGCCGATGGCCGCCGCACGGTGCTGGTGCTCACCGACAAGGCGCATGCCTCACTGGCCGAGCTCGGCCCGATCTGGTGCGCCGTGCGGCGCGGAGTAAGTACCTCATTGGAAGAACATGCCATGCAGTTGCTCAATGCCATCGAGGCCTGCGAGCGCGCCTTGCAGGAACGCCCGGTAGCCGAGGCGATCCTGGCCGAGCACGCAACCATCAAGGCGACGCCTCTTCAGGTCGTTCCCTACGCGCCGGAGTTACGCGAACACTTCTACCGCTTGAATGCGCAGTGGCTGGAGCGCTACTTCCGCATCGAGGAGATCGACAAGGCCGTGCTAAGCGATCCGGAACGCTACATCCTGCAGCCGGGCGGTGCGATCTTCTTCGCGCGGCTGGGTGAGGAGATCATAGGTACCTGTGCCTTGCTGCACGAATCGCCCGGTGTGTTCGAACTGACCAAGATGGGCGTGGATGAAACTTTCCGTGGGCTGGGGGCAGGCAAGCGTCTGCTTGATGCATGCATCGCCGAATTCCACCGGTGCGATGGCCACACCCTGTTTCTAGAATCCAACAGTCGCCTCAAGACCGCGTTGGGCATGTACGAAAAGGCGGGCTTTGTCTTGCAGCCGTCGGTGCGCCCGGGCTCGCATTACGAGCGGGCGGATGTGTACATGATTTATCAGCCCTCGAAGAAGCGGCCTGCTTGATTCGTCGTCCCCGCGAAAGCGGGGACTTAGGTGACTTTGAACGGCCCGCGCATGGTCACTGGAGGCGCTGGGCCCCGGCGTGCACCGGGGCGACTGCATCCAGCTCAGCGCGTGCCGCGCACCACGATCGTCTTGCCCGACACGTCGATCATGCCCTGTTCTTCGAGCTGCTTGAGCACGCGCCCGACCATCTCGCGCGAGCAGCCGACGATGCGGCTGACTTCCTGGCGCGAAATGCGGATCTGCGTGCCGTCAGGATGGCTCATCGCGTCCGGCTCCTGGCATAGGTCCAGCAGGGTGCGGGAGATGCGATTAGTGACGTCCATGAAGGCCATGCGGCTCACCTGGCGCGAAGTGCGCAGCAGGCGGTGGGTAAGCTGGGCGCCGATGGAGAACAGGATCTTCGGGCACTCGTCGCGTAGCGGGCCTTCCATCAGCTGGAACAGGCGCTCGTAGCTGATCTCGGCCATCTCGCAAGGGCTGCGGGTGCGCACCATCGACTCGCGCTGCGCCTGCTCGACGAATAGGCCCATCTCGCCGATGAACTGGCCGCGGCTGATGTAGGCGAGGATGAGTTCACGGCCCTGCTCGTCTTCCGTGCAGACGGCCAGCGAGCCTTCGATGACGTAGTAAAGGGTGTTGGCAGGGTCACCGGGGCGGATGATGGCGGTTTTGCCCGGGTAGCGGCGACGGTGGCAGAGCCCAAGGAAACGTTCCATGGAAGCTGGGTCGGGCGCAAAGCCTAGCGGCGCCTGTGAACGTTCGAAGGCCTGTTGTAACTGGTATTTCAGTTGCACCACAGAAGTTTTCCCCAAGCTGAGTTGATCTCTAGGGTCGCCCATCCTGCGACCAATACGGATCGAAGCGCGTCCTTTGCGACTTTCGCATTATGGCAAAGACATGTGAAGCAGAGGGATGTTCTGTGGCGCCCTGCATAGAGGACGTGATCGGCGGCAAGCAGCCTGCGTGATCCATTCGATGCCCCCTCGCAAACCATTCCCCCGGTGCCCCGTCACGCCGCAGTGCAAAAAAAGGGGCTGGCTGGTTCTGTTTTCCGTCCAATTGCCGCATACTTCGCAGTCTTCCGGACCGAAGGCAGCCCACTGCCATCGTCCGTACACAAGGGGCGTGCAGGATAAGGGTCCAGCACGCTTTTTCAACCAGCGGGGACCCTTGTAGCTAACCCGCCTCACCTGTCGGCCGTGACCCGGCCATGGAGTGTCGCCGTGGTGAAACCCCTCCCTCGCCTGCGTCTGCAGGGCTTCAACAACCTGACCAAGGCCCTGAGCTTCAATATCTACGATATCTGCTATGCGGTATCGGAAGACCAGCGCCAGCGCTACATCGAGTACATCGACGAGCAGTACGACGCCGATCGCCTCACCCAGATCCTGACCGACGTGGCCGAGATCATCGGTGCGAACATCCTCAACGTGGCCCGCCAGGACTACGACCCGCAGGGTGCGTCCGTGACCATCCTCATCTCCGAGGAGCCGGTGGTCGAGAAGCTCGGCCGCGACACGATTTCCGATGCCGTGGTGGCGCACATGGACAAGAGCCACATCACCGTCCATACCTACCCGGAAACGCATCCGCACAACGGCATTGCCACCTTCCGCGCGGACATCGACGTGGCCACCTGCGGCGTGATCTCCCCGCTGAAGGCCCTGAACTACCTGATCGACAGCTTCGAGTCGGACATCGTGGTGTGCGACTATCGCGTGCGCGGCTTCACCCGCGACGTGAAGGGCAAGAAGCACTTCATCGACCACAAGATCAACTCGGTGCAGGACTACCTGGCGCGCCACATCCGCCAGAAGTACGAAATGTTCGACGTGAACGTGTACCAAGAGAACATCTTCCACACCAAGATGCACATCAAGGACTTCGACCTCGACACCTACCTGTTCGAGGCGCACGCGGACGATCTATCGTTCAAGGAGCGCCAGAAGATTGAGCAGCTGCTGCGTCGGGAGATCGAAGAACTGTTCCACGGTCGCAACCTGATGTAACGAAAACCCGCCGAAAGGCGGGTTTTTTGTGGTCCTCGTCGCCCCGGCGAACGCTGGGGCCCAGCGACTTTTAGCTTGGCTCTTGGTTCTTACTCAAACTCGATACGCCACCGTCTTCATCACCAGCGATGTCGCATGCATCAGCTGCGGAATCGGAAACGGCAGCGCGATGCCGCCACGCTCCCGCGCGTTCTGCGCATGCCGCACCTCGTCCTCCTGCATCTGCTTCAACACCGCGCGCGAACGCTCGTCCTGCGCAGGCAGTCGGTGCATATGCTCGGCCAGGTGCGCCTCCACCTGCTTCTCCGTTTCCACCACGAATCCCAGGCTGACCTTGTCACCTGCCAGCGCCGCCAGGGCGCCGATGGCGTAGCTGCCGGCGTACCACAGCGGATTGAGCAGGCTGGGCTGGCTTTCCAGTTCGTGCAGGCGTTCGGCGCACCAGGCGAGGTGATCGGTTTCCTCGGCGGCTGCATCGGTGAGGTGTGCGCGGTTCTCTTCTTTGCGTGCCAGGGCGGCTTGTCCGTCGTACAGCGCCTGCGCGCATACCTCGCCGGTGTGGTTCACGCGCATCAGTCCGGCAACGTGGCGGCGTTCTTTGTCGTCCAGCTCGGCGTCGGCGAAATGGTGGGCGGGGGTAGGGCGATGCGCTTCCGGCGTGCCGGCAACGGTTTCCAGGGCATGTTCGATGCCGGCAAGCAGGCGATCGAGTGGAGTAAGCGTGCGTACGTTCATGACGATATCCATTGCTGCGCAAGCAGGGTCAGCGGGTGCAGCGTGAGTAGGCGGGAGGCTTTTTCTTCCAGGCCTGCCGCCAGGTGCAACCGGCAGCCGATATTGGACGACAGAAGGGCTTGTACATCCAGCGTCTCGACGTGCGTCAGTACGCTTTTGCGTAGTTGCGCAGCTCGTTGCGGAAACTGCAGCACGTGGCTGCCGGCGGCGCCGCAGCAATAGGGCGGGGCAGGCAGGCGCTGCAGCTCCAATTGGGGAATCCGCTGCAGCAGCTTCAACAGGGCCGTATCACTACGCGCCACATTGGCCTGCGTGCAGGGCACATGCAGCGCGAGCCGGGCGGGCAGGGGATTAAACGACAAGGTATCGATCTGTTCGGCCAGCAGGCGATAGGGATCGTCCACATGCACCTCCGGCAGGGACTTGCGCAGAGTGCTCAGGCAGCCCGGTGTCACCGTAACCAGGTAATTGGCGCGTGCTCCAGTCCAAGCCTGTTTAATGCGGGCGGATGCCGCCTCGGCTACGCGTAAGGCGCCGTCGTGCGCATCCAGTGCGCCGCAACAGAATGCCGGCAGGCGCACCACATGATATCCGGCCGCTGCCAGCAGCGTTTCCGCGGCACGCTCGGCCTCAACATCCTGCACGCTGCCCGCGCAACCAGGAAACAGCGCCACCGTCGCCCTTCCCCTGCTTGGCAGGGGAGGGCCGGGGTGGTGTTGCCCGAGCTTGCCGTAACCGACAAGACCTCCTTTTTGCTTTGCAAAAGCCAACCCTGCCCGCCAGGCAGCAGGCAATATCAACCCAAGCCAACGGCTGGCCCTGCTCCAACGAGCCAAGCCCTGCACCAGGCGATTCAGCCATGGCCGCTTCACTATCTGCAGTAAAACCTCAGGTCGCCCAGGCGCCGGCCCCAACAGGCCGCGGGTCTCCACCAGCAACTCCTCATACTTCACCCCCGCCGGACAAACCCGCTCGCAACTCAGGCACCCCAGGCAGTGATCCAGCGGCTCCCGCAGCTCAGCGTTCGGTAAGACCGTCCCCCTGGCAAGCGCCGCCGCGATAGCAATCCGCCCACGCGGCGACTCGGCTTCATTGCCGTCCAGGGCATAGGTGGGGCAGACGGGTAGGCAAAGGCCGCATTGCACGCACTGGTCGGCCAGCACAGCGATCCGGTGGCGGGGGTTCTCAAGAGGCATGCTGTTCATGCTATCATTCGTGGCTCGCAATCCCACCGTGGGCTTGCGCGATGGATGAAAGCTTCGCTATCATCTCGCGCCTTTATTCACCGATTCCGCTTACCGCCCTATGGGTGGCAGACAGGTATTCCGAAATGAAAACGTTCAGCGCCAAGCCGGAAAGCGTCAAGCGCGACTGGTACGTGGTTGATGCCACGGACAAGACGCTCGGTCGCCTCTCGACCGAGATTGCGCGTCGCCTGCGCGGCAAGCACAAGCCCGAGTTCACCCCGCACGTCGATACCGGCGACTACATCGTCGTGATCAACGCCGAGAAGGTGGCCGTTACCGGCGCCAAGCTGGACGACAAGATGTATCACCGTTTCACCGGCTACGTCGGCAACCTCAAGACCACCAGCCTGAAAGATATGCTGGCTACCCATCCTGAGCGCGTCATCGAGATCGCCGTGAAGGGCATGCTGCCGAAGAACCCGCTGGGCCGCGAGATGTATCGCAAGCTCAAGGTGTACGGCGGTGCCGAACATCCGCATACCGCCCAGCAGCCGAAGGCGCTGGAAATTTAAGGAAGCATCATGGCGATTCAGCAGAATTACGGCACCGGCCGCCGCAAGACCTCCGCAGCTCGCGTGTTCCTGCGCAAGGGCAACGGCCAGATCGAAGTGAACGGCAAGAGCCTGGACGACTTCTTCGGCCGCGAAACCTCGCGCATGATCGTGCGCCAGCCGCTGGAACTGACCCAGAGCGTCGACAAGTTCGACATCAAGGTTACTGTCGCTGGCGGTGGCATCACCGGCCAGGCCGGCGCGATCCGTCTCGGCATCGCCCGCGCCCTGATCGAATACGATGAAAGCCTGAAGTCGACGTTGCGCAAGGCTGGTTTCGTGACCCGCGACGCCCGCGAAGTCGAGCGTAAGAAGGTCGGTCTGCACAAAGCCCGTCGCGCCACCCAGTTCTCGAAGCGCTAATCCTCGCCAGAGGCAGCCCTTCCCGGACGGTGCACCAGGTCAGAGCGCACCGCTCGGTACGAGTTTTGGGAGATCGTCTAACGGTAGGACAACGGACTCTGACTCCGTTTATCTAGGTTCGAATCCTAGTCTCCCAGCCAAAAACAGAAGGCCCGCCTTTATGGCGGGCTTTCTGTTTTTGGCTGGGAGGATTCAGGAGACGGGCCTCGTTCGACAAATTTGTCTGGAACAAATTTGGACAGCGCGTGCGCTGGCCCCGGAGCGCTTTGCGCGGAGGGGTGAGCCCCATGGATGGGGCTCACAATCCTAGTCTCCCAGCTAAAGCCAGAAGGCCCGCCTTTATGGCGGGCTTTCTGTTTTTGGCTGGGAGGGTTCAGGAGACGGGCCTCGTTCGACAAATTTGTCTGGAACAAATTTGGACAGCGCGTGCGCTGGCCCCGGAGCGTTTTGCGCGGAGGGGTGAGCCCCATGGATGGGGCTCACAATCCTAGTCTCCCAGCTAAAGCCATAAAGGCGGGCTTTTTGCGTTTGGGCGGGAGGTTTTCCGAACCCGGGCCTCGGTTCGGCTTGTCGTCTGCAACGAATTTGGGCGGCGCTGAAGCAATATCCATCTTTTGGGCGCTGAAATCTAAGCCGTAGGTGTCTTACGGGCTTATGAATCTGTTGATCGCCGATGAGTGGTTGCCGCCGTGAGCCAACGCCAGAACGAAAAAGCCCCGGCTAGGCCGGGGCTTTGGAAACGTCATCATCCTTGATGATGCTCCGATCGTCGATCGCGACCTCCTTGTCGCGCCTGACGTCCGTTTCACCAGCCGAAACATCGGCGGGACTCACGAAGCATGAGGATATTTTCTACAAACGCATGGGGTCGGGGTATCAGGCACCGTCGCTTTGGTCTGTAGGCGGATTCCTACAAGGCGGGCTGAGAGAGCAGCCACGTCGCCAAGGAAAGCCAAGACTGCGGCAATTGGACATTGACAGGTCGTCTGACTTGGCCCAATTTCGCGCCGAGCGCCCAAGTGAGCGACCTGCACGCTTGTTTGTGAGTCATTGAGTTGCCTCCGTTCGATGCAAAGCAGGATGCGTGCGATCGTCGCAAGATGAGCTGAGGTGGGGCTAACCACCCGAGTGCAGTCTGATTCGAATCGCTAAGAATTGCCTGCGCGTGTTTGCTTGCGCTTACCTATGTGCTCGGTATCACCGAAACTCATCTACGACATATGTTCCAATCTCTGCCGGCGTTGATGGTCAGCCGGGCACAGGGCGAGCGATTTGTTCGGGCCGTTACACGAGCGTTGGACGGTAGTTGAATTTACGCCGGCGGAAACGGTTTAGGGCGTCGGCGCGCAAGTCGGCGTGGCTCGCGCAGAAGTTTGCCGCGAGGCTACATGGAAAGTGCAGTCAACCAGAGGATGAGGAAAATGGCTGATCCCGTTACCAGCGAAAACTACGATAGGGCTGTCGAAGAGCATGCGATGCGACGTCAGGGCATGCTCGGACGCGGAGGTGGCATGGGTAATGCCTTGTACTCCATCGACTACGACAAACTTCCTCCGGAAGCGCGCCACACCATCAATCTCATTATTTCCAACGGGCCTTTCCCCTATCCGGTGAAAGACGGGTCAAATTTCGGAAATAGGTTTGGTGATTTGCCTGGCGGCCGCTATCTCGAGTACACGGTGCCAACTCCCGGTGTAACCAATCGTGGTGCGCGGAGAATCGTGGCCAGGTGCGTCACTGCGCAATTGTTCTTTACGGCCTGTCACTATGAGCGTGTACAGGTTCAAGGGGGTACGCCGGCTCAAAAAGATCAGGCGCGGCTCGCCCATACCAGGGACAACGTCGATCCTGAGTGGCGAAACGGGTTCTACATCGTTACCGGGATGGATCTTGATTTACGCAACAAGATAAACAGGGCCATCAAAGCAGTCAGTTAAGCGGCATCGCAGGGAGGGATGGGAGGCTTTTCCCACCGACCGGATGGGGAAATGGATAACCCTGAGTCGGAGCCGTGAAAAGCAAATTCCCCATTCCCTCCCAGTCGCCCCCGTCTGAGGGATCACCGGCCCGGTGCGTGGCGACGAAACTCTCCTGACCAATCCATGCGCATCGATCGGAACTCCGCCGTCACATCATTGGGCGAGTGCGGATGGATCACGATTTCTCCGTCGACCAGCTCATCGCAAAAGCGCCCGCCTTGAGGTGGATCGATGGCGTAGCGGCTGGCGTGCGGGTCCCCGTGCACAAGATGGGCGTGCAATACGCACATGTGGGGCTCATGCACCCGCGCGACTAGACGGTGCGGCTCGAACCGGATGTCGGTGTAAACCCCATGCGGGCCGCGGGCATGAAGGACGCCCCCGAAGAGATGGCTGGAAGCGCGCGAGGCGCAAAGCGCGGTGGAACTGATACCCAGAAGCAGGAGGGTGGCCCACGCCATTGTGCGCATTCGCAAGGCGGGTGCGCGGCCACTGGAGCGCGCGGATGCCTGGGCAACGGGGGTGGTATCGGGCTGGGCGTCCATGGGGACATCTCATAAAAATCGGCGGACGATTACAGCATTTGCGGGTCGCACGCGTTGAGACCTGGCCAGCATCACCGGCCCCGGACATCATGCCGGGGGATGGGCCTTGCCTATGCCCCGACTTAGATGGCTTGCGACTGCGGACTCAGACCATACGGTTGTCCGCCAACGATCCTCTATTGAGAATAAGAAACCTGCTCGCGTACTGCTCTGCGATAGCGGATTTGAAGCGGTTAAAAAGAGTTGCCTCGCTTCAACACGAGCGTTGATGCGGTGCGAGATGCCAGGTTATTCGCGCAGAATCTGATGGCACGCAGATACCCACATCCCTCTGTTGAGAATTTTGTGGTTTCCAACGAGGATCATCTCTCGATCTATCTGACGATTATCAGCCGGGTGCATGATGAGTATCTACGTGTTGGGCCCGCTATTTCCGATCATCCTTGGCATCCACAACGTGGAAGAGTATTTCCGCCACGACGACTTCATTCAAAGCTACCCTCCGCGCATTGCGCGATGGCTTACCAGGCCAATCATTCGTAGCGCCATGGTTTTGCTCACCCTTGCTACAGCTGCGGTGAGCTTACTCACGTGGATCTATCGCACTCCTTGGCTACTCGACATTTCCCTGATTGCCGACTTCGCGCTGATGCTCAATGCGTTTAGCCACGTTGGAAGGTCCCTGTTGCACCACTCACTCACGCCGGGGACTCTATCGGCACTCTGCCTGGTGCTGCCGTATTCGTTGCTTGTCGTGGCCACGCTGCGGCTTTCCGAAGGGATGTCCTGGAGCGCCATGTTTCGCCTGATGGCGCTAGGTATTCCCATGATTCCGGTGGCGGTGTTGGTTTTTCTGGCACTTGGGTATGCGCTCTCGTTCGCGCGACGAACGACAGCAAGATGAAAAAGCCGGACGCAAGCAGGCCCGGCTGTTTCGTCATTTCTTCTGCTACAGCTTGTAGTTGACCCCAAACATCACTGTCCGTCCCCAGGTGACGTAGTCCAGCGGCCGCGCCACCGACACATTGTTGGGCAGCTTGGAAATCTGCTGCGTGACGTTCGGCGAGTTGGTCAGGTTGTAGACCTGCAGCAACATCGACAAGCCGTTCCAGCGTCCTTCGGAAAAATCATATTCAAGCTGCAGGTCCGTCTGCTTGTCGGCCAGGATCTTGGTGTAGCCGAGCTGGTCGAACAGTGCCACCGCTTCGCCGGTGAAGGATGAGCGACAGCGTTCGGCGATGCGGGCGGACCAGCCTTACTTTTCGTAATACAGCGCCACGTTCGCGACCTTGCGCGACAGGCCGGGTAGGGTGGAAGGGCTGCCGGGAATGGTCGAGACCGCGCTGACCGGGAGGGTGCTGTTGGTGAGCGAGAAATTGGCCTGGATGCCAAAGCCATCCAAAGCAGGCGTCACCAGGCCGCCCTCCAGTGCGCCGGAAAGTTCCAGTCCGCGCATCTTGCCGCCGGTGCCGTTTTCCGGACGGGTAAACGAACCGATGTTGCTGGTGGGGGTGAGTGACGGGTTGTCGTTGACATAGCCGGCCTTGGCAAAGTCGAAATCCAGGACGGTCTTCTGGTAGATATAGTTCAGCAGGTTCTTATTGAACACCGCCACGGCGACGTAGCTGGATTTGCCGAAATACTTTTCCCACGACAAATCGGTGCCCACCGCCACGTAAGGCTTCAACTGCGGATTGCCGCCAGTGCCGGACCACAGCACCTGGCCTGCGCCCGGCCCGTTGGTGACCAGTGCTACGTCGGCGGAACTGGCCACCTTTTCGTCGTCGATGCGGCCGCGCGCCATGGTCTTGGCGAAGCCGAAACGCAGGTACTGTCCTTCGCTGAGCTGTGCCACCAGGTTCAGGCTGGGCAGCACGTTGTTGTACTTGATGCTGCCGGTGAGCCCGCCGACCAGCGTGTTGCCATCGGTCTGGAACGCTCGTGAGGACTGATCGGTATGCACGAACTGCACGCCAAGGTTGCCGCGTAGCGGTACATTGCCCAACTGGGTGTCGATATTGAATTTCACATAGCCAACCGGGACTTTCTCCTCCACGGTGTAATTGCGGCTCCAGTCGGATTGGCCATTGCGTTGGGTGAGATAGAATTGCTGCTGCAGCGCATCCAGCACGTTGTAGTCGAGGATGCCGGAAATGCCGCCATAACTCAGCGATGTCGGTCCGTACAGCAGGCTGGGATCGATCGGTGCGCCGAAGCCTGGACGATACGCAGAGCCGGTACCATCGCCGTTGCCATTGAGCCAAGCGAAAAACACGTCGGCCTGCTTGGTTTTCTTGCGGTCCGAGTAGTTCACCCCTAGGGTCACATCGCTGAAGATCCAGCCCAGCGGATGACTCACCTCCAGCCGCACAGCGCCGATGTGGTCATTCTGGCGGTCGAACTCCTGGCGGCCGTCATAGCCGTAGTTGTCCGGATCGGTGAACAGGATGACGGAAGGGTCGGCGAGGTTTACGCCCGGCATGAAGTCCGGATAGCCATTGCCGACCGGCGTATTGAATTGCACGCTGGTGGTGGTGCTGTTTGGCAGGCCGCCGAACAGGTACGCATCTTGCAGATCCTTTTTCGCGCTGGAGTACGACAAGTCAGCCATCGCAGTCCAGCCGTCGCCGAAGTCGTATTGATTGTTCCAGCCGGCGGCGAACAGCTTGTCGTGCTCCTTGGTGTATTCGTTCTGCAGGATAGGCTGGATGCCGTTGATGGTGCCCGAGGTGACGATGGGATACGGCAAGGCCGGGGTTGCACCCACGTCCGCATAGGAAATGTTGTTGTAGGGGCTGCTAGACCACTGCACGCCGTTCTTGTATTTGCGTTCGTTGAACGTGGAGTAGTACAGGTCGAGCGTGGAGTGGTAATGGTCGCCTGGCGCCCATTCCAGCACGGCCATCAAGCCGTTGCGCAATTGATTTTCCGACTGCGCGCGCAGTTGCATGCCTTCCTGCGAGATCAGGTTGTCCGGCATGCCCGGCGTATGCGGACCACCCCAGTTGCGGTCGATACCGGCCGGACCATTGTCCACACTCCACCACCATGCCTGGTATTGCTTCTCCTGGATGGGCGAGTCGAGTTGGGCGAAGCCGATCGCCAGGCCTAGCGTGTGGTCGAAAAATTGATCGATATAGGAGAAGCTGGCGCGGTGCCCGAGATCCCCCACGCCAGTGCCGGGATTGAGAACGCCGTTGCTGGTGTATTCGCCGCGCAGGTTGGCGACAATGGCTCGCTTGGGCATGTCCAATGGCCGAATGGTGTGCAAGTCCACCGTGCCGGAAAGTCCTTGCCCTATCACGCTGGCATCGGGTGTCTTGTAAACGACAGCGCCGCTGATCAGCTCCGACGGATACTGGTCGTACTCCACGCCTCGGTTTTCGCCGACGGTGGCTTGCTCGCGCCCGTTGAGGGTGGTGCCGGTGAAATCCGGCGAGAAGCCGCGAATGGAAATGACATTGGCGCGACCATCCACGCGTTGCGTGGCCAGGCCCGACAAGCGGGATAGGCTCTCGGCAATGCTCGCATCCGGCAGTTTGCCGATGTCTTCGGCCGAGATCGCCTCGACGATGTCGTCGGAATTCTGTTTGGCCTTCAAGGCGGCCTCGATGCTGCCGCGAATGCCGGTGACGACCACCTTGTCCAGGCTGTGCACCGAGCCTTGCTCGACAGGCTTCTGCGGATTGGCTGACTGCGTGGCGTTTTGCTGGGAGCTTGCGTTGGCGTCCTGCTGGGCCCGCGTCTCTTGGGCTTGCGCCCCTGGCACAAGCAAGTGGGTCATAAGCGCCAACGCACATGCCGCCATCAACGGACGGCGCTGCAAACCAGTAAAGCTCACCGTCTTGCGCGGTGACTTGCAACCACTCATGCGATCCCCTCCCTAAGAAAAAGCACCTCTTGCGCTTGTCGGGCATTGCTTGCCCTCGGCGCACGCGCATTGGCGCGTGCGGTTTTTCGTCATCAGTGAACCCTGGTCGTGGGCCAGAGGATGGGCGAGGGAATTTGCCGATGTCATCCTGCGATGCAGCAGGATCGTGCGAAAAGGTTCAGCTGAGTGAAGCGGATGTGTTCGCGCTACCCCTCAGCCTCGGGCCGGGTCGAAGGCCTGGAGCAAGGCTAGCTTGTGTGTCGTCGAAAGCAGAAGCTCGCACCATCGCAGACAGAAAGCATGGATGACGCTGGGTGCTATCCATGTTGTTGCCCGATACGGCCTATCTCGGTCGGCGCATGAGCTGTGCAAAATTTGATCAGGTCGTTTTCCGATCGACGATCAGTGCGGGCAGTCCGCGGCGCGAAATAGCCGCTATTTGTGAGCGGCAAACTAAAATAAAACGGTGGGCGCGTATGAATCCCTACCTGTCATGCAAAAAATAAATCGCTTTTTTTCAGGGAACATAAAAATCCGCGTTTTTGGGACATTTTTTAGCATAAATAGGCCGCAAGCCATTTGCACAAGATTTACATATTTTGTAAACATGCCTGCAGCACGGGCCTGCTAGGGGCACTTGCCTCGCTTGTGCCAATTCGAATTGTCGTATCAGTCCTGCTTCGCGTGACGAGGCTGGACGGTTGCGGCGTGTCGGCTGCGCGGCGTTCCAAGGAGGGCGTCCGCGGAACTCAAGTAAGCTTAAGGGGATTGAATAATGTTGAAGTCGAAACTTTGCGCAGCCGTTTTGCTGGCTTTGGCGTTCGGGAGCGCGAGCGCTTATGCGGGTAACGTCTCAGCGGATGATGCGGCCAATGCGGCACAGGACCAGTCTTCACCTGGCACCTCAACGCAAGACGTGACTGGGAAGCCCAAGAAGCTGGAAACGGTTAGCGTCACCGGTTCGCTGATTCCTCAGACCCAGATTGAGACCAGCAAGCCAGTCATCACGATCACCGCGCAACAGATGAAGGATCGCGGCTTTACCAGCGTCGCCGATGTGCTACGCGAAGGAACCTTTGCGACGGGCAGTGTGCAGGGATCGAATTATTCGGGTGGTTTCACTCAGACTGCGAAAACCATCAGCTTCTTCGGCCTTGATCCCAGTTACACCAAGTATCTGATCGATGGTCTGCCGATGGGTGATTTCCCGGCACTTTATAACGGTACCGAAGCCTTTAACAGCTTGACCAGCATTCCGATCGAGATGGTTGATCATATCGACGTCTTGCCGGGAGGTAATTCGTCGATCTACGGTTCGGACGCCATTGCCGGCGTGATCAATATCGTGCTGAAGAAGAAGCTTGACGCCCCGGTCGTCGATGCGCGTTACGGCTGGCATACCGGCGGAGGTGGCGTCGACCGGCGCGTGTACGGTGCCGATGGATTTACCTTCGGCAAATTGAACGTCATGACCGGCGTGCAGATCGAGAGCACCGACCCGATCTGGGGCTTCAATCGCAGCTTGACCCGGACATACTTCAATCAAGGCACCTCGCCCGCCACGGCTGCGCGCAACTACCTTGTAATCAGCCAAACGCAAATCGCGAACGCATATTACGATCCGAACCACTTGAATCCTGGTATCGGATGCTCCGCCGCAACTGGCGAATTCAATGGCACCCTTGGACTGCAAAACCGTCCAGGCCGCGGCAACTATTGTGGCTCGCAATACGCTGCTGGTTATTACACCGAAGCCAGCCAGGATCATTCTGCAAACCTCTACACCCGTGCCACGTACGACGTGAGTGATGATCTGCAGCTTTATGGCAATTTGCTGTACAGCTACGATCAGCAGAAGTACTCGACCGGCACTGGGTTCTACCAAAGTCCCACTTACTTCGATAATACCCTTCAGGACGAGGTGATGTTGCAGCGTGAGTTCAGTCCGGAAGAGACTGGCGGCTTGCGGAACATCATGGATAACAACGTCGAAAATTCGTGGCTGATGACCCTGGGTGCGAAAGGCGGCTTCGGTCAATCGAATTGGGACTACGATGTGACCTTCAACCATTCCGAAGATCACTTGCAGCAGCGAACCTGGCAGCGCTGGACGACCCCGATCAATAACTACTTCGGCAACATACTTGGCCCTCAGCTTGGCGTCGACCCCAATGGCGCCCCGATTTATCAACCCAATTACCAGGCGTTCTATTCGCCGATATCGAGGGCGTCATTTAACGCATTTACCGGGTACAGCGAGTCGTACGCCAAAACATGGGACAACATGCTGCGTACCCAGGTGACCGATACGTCGCTGTTCACGCTGCCAGGAGGAGATGCCGGTCTGGCGATGGTGGTCGAGGGCGGCAATCAGGGCTGGAACTATACGCCCGACGCGCGCACGCTCAGCGGTCAAACCTATCAGGTTACCGACGTGTCAGGCGAGGGCCATCGCTCGCGTTATGCCGGTACGGTGGAGTTCAATGCTCCGCTGTTCTCGATGCTGACCGCGGACTTGTCCGGCCGCTACGACGGTTATAACGTCGCCGGTGGTACCGTGAGCCACGCGACTTATAACCTTGGCGTTGAATTCCGCCCGTTTGGCGACCTGCTGCTGCTGCGCGGTACGTATGGTACGGCGTTCAAGGCGCCGACCTTGCCGGATGAGTTCCAGGGTCCCAGCGGCTCCTACGCGAGCACTCCCGACTACTACAACTGCGCAAAGCTTGGTTACAGTGCTGCCAATGTCGCTAACTGCCCGGGAATACTGAGCCAGGAAAGTTACTTCAGCCAGAACTCGGGAAACCCGAAGCTGCAGCCGATCATTGCCAAGACCTTCAGCTTGGGCTTCGTGCTCTCGCCATTCGAAGGATTCGCGCTGAAGTCGGATTACTATCACTACAACATCCGTAATGAAGTCGCGCCGCAGAATGCGGACTTCCTTGCACGGACCGAAGCCAACTGCCGCTTAGGCGCTCTCGATATCAACTCGCCGACTTGCCAGGAGGCATTGTCCAAGGTGATACGCACGGGTACTCCGATGCAGGCAGGCTTGCTGCCTCCGATTACCCAGATCAATACGCCGAAGGTCAATGTGGCGCGTGAGTATCTCAATGCGGTGATAACCGAATTGAGCTACAGCCATGGCATTGGTGCCTACGGCAGCATCAATGCGAAGACCTCCTGGAGCGACATCGTAACGCACCGGTCGCAGCAGTTTACGGGCGATCCCTACATCAATCTGCTGCGCTCGCCGTTCTACAGCACGGACTTCAAGAGCAGGGTCGATGGCTCGGTCTCCTGGCTCTCGCCGGCGCAAATGTGGGGCGTAACCGTCTATGGCATTCGGGATGGCGCTTCGCCGAACTACATAGCTACGCTGGACAACAATTACACCGGTCAGGGTGCGGGCAGGTTGGCGCCGTGGATCCGCTACAATATTTCGGCCAGCTATAGTCCGATCAAGAGCCTGGAACTGTCGTTGGAAATCGACAATGTCTTCAACAAGATGCCGCCGCTCGATCGCAGCTACCCGGGTACGCAGTCTCAACCGTATAACTCACTGAACTATAACGTCGAGGGCCGTGAGTTCATGGTGGAGGCGACCTACAAGTTCAACAAGTAAGCAAGAACGCGTGCACTAACAAAAAAAGCCCCGCTCATGGCGGGGTTTTTTTTGACATGATGTAGCAGGAATTCAGCCTGCGCCTGACGGCCAAACCAAAACCATCACATCAATTTATCGCCAATCAGCACCACGTCGGCCGGCCTTCGCGCAAACAAACCCACGGTGACAATGCCCGGAATCTGATTCAGCTCGACCTCCAGCGCTACAGGATCGGCGATCTGCCAGCCGTGTACGTCGATCACCCAGTTGCCGTTGTCCGTCACTACGCCATCGCGCCACACGGGGTTGCCGCCGCGCTTGACGATCTCGCGGCCGACCAGGCTGCGGGCCATGGGAATCACCTCGATCGGCAACGGAAATTTGCCCAGCAGGTTCACCCGCTTGCTGGAGTCGATGATGCAGACGAATTTCTGCGCGGCCTCGGCAATGATCTTCTCGCGCGTGAGCGCTGCGCCGCCGCCCTTGATCAGGCGCTTGTGCGGATCGCATTCGTCGGCGCCATCGACATACAGCGTGAGTGGGCCGGAGGCGTTGAGATCGAACACGGGGATGCCGTGCTTTTTCAGCTGGGCGGTGGATTGTTCGGAGCTGGAGACCACACCCTGGATGCGGTCCTTGATGCCGGCCAGCGCATCGATGAAGAATGCGACGGTGGAGCCGGTGCCGACGCCTACGATGGCACCGTCTTCGACGTATTGGATGGCGGCTTCGCCGGCTAGGCGCTTCTCATCGTTGCTCATGGCGGGGTCCTGGATGGCGAAAGGCGGAAATGATCGTTTATTTTGCGATTTTTCGCATCTTGCGCTGCGTTTTTGCAGGGAAACAACCATCGGCGTTGTGGCATGGCCTGCGGCTCGGGAAAAGTATGATAAATAGCCTCGTCGGCCGCCATTGAGGGTGGCCATGCAAAAGCCTGCCGTAGCAACCTTGATGGGGGATGAAAGTGCGCACGTCGAAGATGGCCTTGTTGTGCCTAGTCCTGCCTTTTGCGGTGGCCTGCGTGGCCGCCCGTGCCACACCCATTGCCACGCTCGATCGCAACGGCGCGTGGGTAAGTGTTGAAGCTTATGGCCCGAATGTCATCCACGTAACGATAGCCGCCGACAAGGCCGAGGCGCTGAAGGCGCCAGGCTATGGAATTCTGGCCGGGCATGCCGACGATTCCGCCTTTCATCACTCGGCCGGCCAGGGTGAGGACAGCTTTACTTCCTCAGCGCTCACGCTGCACGTCGATGCGGCGCCGCCGCCCCCCGCGGACGGACCGATCCAGCATTACTTCATTCCGCCCCTCGCGCCGGTCAGCCTGCAGGTCAAAAACGCCAAGGGCGACACCCTCGTCAACATGACCGGGTGGGAGATGTCGCCGCATGAGGTGGCAGGTGAAGCCACCTATCAGGTCGGTGCCAGCTTCACCGCGCCCGCCGACGAGCATTATTACGGCATGGGCCAGAACCAGGATTCTCTGGGCGCACTGGATCTGCGCGGTCGCGTCATCGATTGCCGGCACTGGTACGACGCACCAAGCGGTGAGACGGTATGCGTGCCGTTCATGGTTTCGTCCAAGGGCTACGGCATTGTCTGGGACAATCCGTCCGACACCCGTTTTGTCGCGGGTATTCGCGGGCGTACCAGCTTCCAGTCGAAAGTGGGCGAGCGCGTAAGTTTCTTCGTCATCACCGGCGATACCCCCGCAGCGATCTATTCGGCCTATGCGCGCCTGACCGGCAAGACGCCAATACCACCCAAGGCCGCCTTCGGCCTGATCCAGTCCAAGGCGCGTTACGACAGCCAGGCGGAAGTGCTGCGTGTCGCCAAGACCTATCGAGAGAAAGGCTATCCGCTCGATGTAATGGTGATCGACTGGTTCTACTGGACGCGCATGGGGCAGCTGGATATCAATCCGGCGGAATTCCCTGATCCCGACGGCATGAACAAGCAACTGCATGCCTTGGGGCTGCGTTCGATCATCTCGATCTGGCCGCGCTTCGAGAAGTCCGGGCGCTATTTCGGCGAGCTGGACGCGAAGGGTTATTTCCTCAAGGATAGGAACGGCAAGACGGTCGATGGCCTGCCGTTCCGTTCGGACCGTGCCGGCGCCCTGATCGACTCGACCAATCCAGCCGCACGCAAGTGGTACTGGGAGCATGCGCGTGACAACGTCCTGTCGCATGGCTTCGACTATCCGTGGCTGGACGAAACCGAACCGGACCTGGTGCCGGACGGTTTCTACTATTCGATCGGCTCGGGCGACCGCTATCACAACGTGTTCCCGTTGATGCACGTGGAAGGTTTCGCTGAGGGCATGCGTGCCTGGAAGCCCAACAAGCGGGTGCTGATTCTTGCCCGCGCCGCGTACTTAGGCTCGCAGCGCACTGGCGCGCTGTTCTGGTCCTCGGACATCGATCCCACCTGGGAAGCTCTGCAACGCCAGATTCCCACCGGGCTGAACATGACCGCCTCCGGCATCGCCTACTGGGGCAACGATATCGGCGGCTGGCAATCGCTGCCGCCGACCAGCAGCGCGACGAAGGTGCCATTGCTCGATCCGTCGGGCGCACGCGACACGGTCGGCCAGTACAACGACTATCCCGAACTGCTCACGCGCTGGTTCGAATACGGCACTTTCCTGCCAACCCTGCGTTTGCACGGTCAACGCAAGCACACCGAGATCTGGGCGTATGGCAAACCGGCCGAGGCGATCATGGCCCGCTACGATCGCCTGCGTTACCGGCTGATTCCCTATATCTACAGCCAGGCCAAGCGCACCTACGACACCGGCGCGCCCTTCATGCGGCCGTTGTGGATGGATTTTCCGAACGATCCCAATGTCGCCAACCTGGGTACGCAGTACATGTTCGGCCCAGCCTTCCTGGTGGCGCCGGTGACCGAGCAGGGTCAGACGGAAAAAGATGTCTACCTGCCGGCCGATAGCGACTGGTACAACTTCTGGACGAATGAAAAGCTCGCCGGGGGACGCTGGGTGAAGGTGTCGGCGCCGATCGACCAGATCCCGGTGTTCGTGCGCGCCGGCGCCATCGTGCCGCTGGGTACGGACATTCCGTCGACCGCATCGAAGCAGTCGATCGCCGAGATTCGCGTGTATCCCGGCAAGGACGGCGAATTTGCGCTGTATGACGACGACGGCAAGTCGTATGACTATGAGCAAGGCAAAGGCGCCACGACTACGCATCTGCACTGGAACGATACAGCGGGCGTATTGAGCGCAACGGGCGGCGACAAGGCTTTGACCGATAAGGTCAAGGTGATAGGGAAGTAGGTGCGCAGGCTGGGATGACAATCCCAGCCTTGCCATGCACGCCAGATCGCGATGCTGGGATTGTCATCCCAGCCTACGCTGTCATTCCAGCGTAAGAATGTACTTCCACTCGGCCGCATCCACCGGCATCACCGACAGGCGATTGCCTTTGCGCAGCAGCGTCATGCCTTCCAGCTTGGGGTGGTTCTTGAGCTCGTCCAGCGTGATGACGCGCTTGAGCTTGTTGACGAACTTCACGTCCACCAGCATCCAGCGCGGGTTGTCGCGCGAACTGGCGGCATCGAAGTACTTGCTCTTGGGGTCGAACTGGGACGGGTCCGGATACGCGTCACTGGCCACCTCGGCGAGACCGGCAATGCCCGGTTCGGCGCAATTGGAGTGATAGAAGAACACGCCGTCACCCACACGCATGTCGTCGCGCATGAAATTGCGTGCCTGGTAGTTGCGTACGCCGTCCCAGGCTTCGCGCTTCTTGCGCTTGAGGTCGTCGATGGAAAAGGTGTCCGGTTCGGACTTCATCAGCCAGTACTTCATGCGCCATGACCTCCTGGGGTGTCTGCGCGGCAATCGATAAGTTCGCGGTCGGTGGCGATGAAGTCCAGCGACACGTCCCAGCGCTCGGGGGCGATCTCGGGGAGTTCCTGGAAATCGTAGGCAATCCCCACCAGCAGGGGTTCGGTCGGGCGCAACTGATCCTTGAGGAAGGCGAAGCTGCGATCGTAGTAGCCGCCGCCATAGCCCAGGCGGTTGCCGTGACGGTCGAAGGCGAGCAGGGGGACGAACACCAGGTCGAGCTGGAACGGTGCGAACCATTCGTGCGGCGTC
Source organism: Dyella flagellata (assembly GCF_030160275.1). Lineage (GTDB taxonomy): Bacteria > Pseudomonadota > Gammaproteobacteria > Xanthomonadales > Rhodanobacteraceae > Dyella_B > Dyella_B flagellata. The sequence goes on along the minus strand of NZ_BSOA01000049.1, from coordinate 164,315 downwards.
ACCGGCTCGGGGATGCCGAAGCGGTTGGGCTGAACCGGGTCGCCGGCCGACCAGGGGGCGAAGCGCAGCAGGTTGTCCTGCCCGATGAGGGGCAGCAGGAATTGCTGGCCGCGTGTGGCCAGGGGCGGAATGACCAGGTTGAGCGGCAGCTCGCCGTCGCAAGCCCAGTAGCCGGCAACGCGCTTGTCAGTGTGGTATTCGGGCAGGTGCTCCAGGCTGCGCCGCAGGCCTTGGGCGGCGGCGATGCGCTGGGGAGGGGGGAGGGCGCGGCGGTGTTCGGCCAGGCGCTGGCGTAGTTCACGACGTCGTGCGGCGGTGTCCACGTCGCGCGTCTCCTCAGGGTGGGGTGCCATCCGGCGTCCCCCGTTGCCCGGACGCCGCCTGGGCGGCGTCCGGGTGGGAATGGGGTGGCGTAAACCGCGATGCCGCTGCCCACCAAACGACCTTGATCCAATGGGATCAGGTGGGAGGGAAATTAAGGCCTCGAGGCTTTCCGCACGCGGCGGACATGCGCAACAGCCTTAAGTAACCGTCCCGGGTCGTATATAGGAACAAGGCAATATGTAAGAGTGTGCTGGCGCACACCGCAGAAAACGCCGAGGACTATTTTAGTTGCGCATCCAGTGCGGCTTCAAGCTTGCGGCGCAACGTAGCCAGTCCGTCGGCGATGTCGGATTCGGCAACGTTCACGCTGGTGTTGCTAGGCTGCTTCTGCAACTGCAGGTATTCATGCGTGATGCTGATCGCCGCCAGCACCGCCAGGCGGTCGAAACCGGGCGTCTTGGCATGCGCGCGCAGCTCGCGCATCTTGCGATCCAGAAAACTGGCCGCTTCCAGCAGGCCGTCGCGTTCTTCCGGCGGACACGCGATCAGGAATTCGCGATCGATCAGGCGCAGCGAGACGGGTTCGTTGGTAGACATGCTGATGACGTCAGCCATTGTTCTCGAGTGCCTTGAGTCGTTGAATCATCGCTTCAACCCGACTGCGCGCCTGTTCGTTGCGTGCCAGCAGATTCGCGCGCTCGTTCGCCAACTGTTCCTGACTATGGCGCAGGCTGCGGTTTTCTTCGCTCAGCCGATGGACATGGTCGATCAGCCGGTCCAGCTGTTGGCTCAGGGCGGCTAGCTCGTGCTGGGCGTCGGGGGTCTTCATGCGGCGAACTATATCAGGACGCCGGAAGAAATCTGTGGGCTGGATGGCCCAACTATGGTGGTGCATTAAACTTGTGCCTTGAACGTTAATGGAGACCGCGATGACCGCCCCCGAATCCATCGGACACGACGAACTGGACGAGGTCGTTGCGCACCTGCGATTGTCCATCCGCGCCAGTGAGTTACATGGTTCTTTATGTGGCTTGCTGGCCGCCCATGGACGGCCGGGCAAGCGCTCGGTGCTAGGCGCCTTGCATCTCGAACCCGGCAGCGACAGTGTGTCCGATTACGACCAGGACGTGCTGGATCAAGTGGCCCGGCAAAGCGAGCAGGAACTGGCCGACCCGGAGCTGGGTTTCGAACCCCTGCTGCCGGCGGATGATCGCCCCTTGCCCGAACGTGCCGATGCCCTGGTGGATTGGTGCCGCGGTTTCCTGGGGGGCTTTGGCCTGGGCGGTCCGGGCGCGCATGGGCGCCTGTCCGACGAGGGCAAGGAAATTTTGCGCGACATCGGCGCCATCGCTTCCTCTTCGCTCGATTTCGGCAGCGAAGAGGAAGACGAGGACGCCCTGATCGAGGTGCACGAATTCGTACGCATGGGCGCCATGCTGCTGTTCACCGAATGCCATATTCCCGGCCCGTCTTCCCGCGGCAGCTTGCATTGAACATCGCCCCCGAGGAATTCACCCGGCGCCGCCGGCAGTTGATGAAAATGGCCGGGGACGACGCGGTGGTGCTGATCGCCACCGCCCCCGAGCGCATGCGCAATGCCGATGCTGCATGGCCCTACCGCCAGGATTCGGATTTTCATTATCTCTCCGGCTTTCCCGAGCCCGATGCGGTACTAGCGCTGCTGCCGGGGAGGCAGCACGGTGAGGTAGTGCTGTTCTGCCGCGAGCGCGATGTGGAACGCGAGCGCTGGCACGGCCCGTTCATCGGCACCGAGCGCGCGGTGGCCGATTACGGCATGGACGATGCGTTTCCGATCGACGACATCGACGACATCCTGCCCGGCATGATCGAAGGCCGCGCGCGCGTTTATTGTCATTTCGGGCGCGAGCCGCAATTCGACGCGCAATTGCTGGGCTGGATGCGCCGCTTGCGCCAGCTGCGTGGCGGCGGCGTGGTACCGAAAGAATTCGTGGCGCTTGGCCATCTGCTGCACGACCTGCGACTGTACAAATCGCGCGCGGAACTGAAGCTGATGCGCGCCTCCGCTGCCATCGCCGCGGAGGCGCATTTGGCCGCCATGGCGATGGCACGCGCTGGCCGGCACGAATACGAAGTGGAAGCAGAGCTGTTGCGTGTGATGCGCAGTCGCGGCGCGGTGGCGGCGTTCCCGCCTATCGTCGCAGGTGGTGTGAATGCATGCACCATGCATTACCAGGCGAACCGCGCGGTGCTGCACAACGGCGATCTGCTGTTGATCGATGCGGGCGCGGAACTGGAATGCTATGCCTCCGATATCAGTCGCAGCTTCCCGCTCAGCGGTCGCTTCAGCCGTGAGCAGCGCGCACTCTACGAAATCGTGCTCACGGCCCAGCAGGCCGCGATCGACGAAGTGCAGCCTGGGCGTTCGTACAGCACGGCGCATGACGTAGCGGTGCACGTGATCACCGAAGGCTTGTGCGCGTTGGAGTTGATCAAGGGCGACCCTGCCGAAGCCGTCGTGCTAGGCAGGTACAAGCGGTTTTTCCCGGCCAAGACCAGTCATTGGCTGGGGCTCGACGTTCATGATGTGGGCGACTATCGAGTCGATGGCGAGCCACGCATGCTTGAGCCGGGCATGGTGCTTACGGTGGAGCCGGGTATCTACATTGCGCCGGATGACACGAGCGTACCGGAAGCATGGCGTGGCATTGGCATTCGCATCGAGGATGACGTGGCGGTGACGCGCGATGGCAACGAAGTGCTGACGGCGGATGTGCCCAAGCTGCCGGAAGAGCTTGAGGCATTGCTGGTTGGGCGATAGATGCGGCACTCGTGCAGCAATGTTCCGCCCTTTCACCGGAATGACGATAAGGCAAGATGTAGCTGTGATGGCATGCCAACTTCCCAGGCCGGTCCAGCGAATGTCGCACGCTTGCAACCTTGACCACGCAGCATCGTGCAGCGTCGTCCAAGCGCAAACAAGGAACGCAGCATGACCTCGATGAGCCGTCGCCGATTCCTGCAACTGCTGGGCAGCACCACGCTGGCCTCGATGCTCCCGGCCAGCATCGCGCGCGCCTTGGAGATTCCGGCCCATCGACGGACCGGCACGATCGAAGACGTCGAGCACATCGTCGTGCTGATGCAGGAAAACCGTTCCTTCGATCATTATTTCGGCTCGCTGAAGGGCGTGCGTGGCTTCGGCGATCCGCGGCCGGTGAATCTCACTACCGGCAGCTCCGTCTGGCATCAGCCTGACGGCACGAGTTACGTGCTGCCGTTTCATCCGACCGCGCCGGATCTGGGGCTGCAATTCCTCGAAGATCTCGCCCACGACTGGACCAGTACGCACGCGGCATGGAATGGCGGCCAGTACGATCAGTGGGTGCCGAGCAAAGGCACCACGACCATGGCGTATCTGACGCGCGATGACATTCCTTACCACTACGCACTCGCCGATGCGTTCACCATTTGCGATGCCTATCACTGCTCGGTGATGGGCCCGACCGATCCGAACCGCTACTACATGTGGACGGGCTGGGTGGGCAACGACGGCGCGGGTGGTGGCCCGGTGGTCGACAACGCCGAGGCGGGCTACGGTTGGTCGACGTATCCGGAAGCCCTGCAGAACGCGGGCATCAGTTGGAGGATCTACCAGGACGCCGGCACCGGTCTGGACACTGCCGGTTCCTGGGGTTGGACCAACGACGCTTACATTGGCAACTACGGCGACAATTCGCTGCTGTATTTCAACCAGTACCGCAATGCGCAGCCGGGCAGCCCGCTTTACCAAGACGCCAGGACCGGCACGAATATTTCCGCCGGCGGTTCGCTGTTCGATCAACTGCGCAGCGACGTGCTGGCCGACAAGCTGCCTCAGGTGTCGTGGATCGCTGCCCCGGAGGCGTACACCGAGCACCCCAACTGGCCGGCCAACTATGGCGCGTGGTACGTCTCGCAAGTCCTGGACGCGCTGACCAGCAACCCGGACGTCTTCAGCAAGACCGTGTTGTTCATCACCTATGATGAAAACGACGGCTTCTTCGATCACATGGTGCCACCCTGTGTGCCGCCTTCGGATAGCCAAGGGCAATCCACCGTATCGATCGCCAATGAAATCTTTCCTGGCAACATCTATTACCCGGCAGGACCGTATGGCCTCGGGCCGCGCGTACCGATGATCGTGGTGTCGCCCTGGAGCAAGGGGGGCTGGGTGTGCTCGGAAGTGTTCGATCACACTTCGATCATCCGTTTCATCGAACAGCGCTTCGGCGTAGCTGAAGCCAACATCACGCCCTGGCGCCGTACCGTGTGCGGCGATCTGACTTCGGCGTTTGATTTCTCCAAGCCGGATCGCGCGCAAACAGCGCTGCCGAGCACCCAAGCCTATGTGCCACCGGATGATCTACGCCATCCCGATTATTCGCCAATGCCGCCTGCGAATCAGGTGCTGCCGGCACAGGAGCAGGGCGTAAAGCCCTTGCGAGCGCTGCCTTACGACCTGCACGCAAACGGTCGCTGCGGGGATGGGGCGCTGCACATCGATTTCCAGAATGAAGGACGCGCGGGCGCCTGTTTCCACGTTCGTTCCGCGCATGCTTCCGATAGTCCTGGCTACTACACCGTCGAGGCGGGAAAAACGCTTGCCGCCACGTTGGCTGCACAAGGCGCTTACGAATGGAACGTGTATGGCCCCAATGGCTTCATGCGCAGCTTCAAGGGCGACAGCACCTCTCGCAAGACCAGCCTGCAGGTCGCATGCCGCTTTCAGCGCGAACAAGGCGGCTTGATCCTCGTCCTGGCCAACGCAGGCCATGACTTCTGCAACGTGACCGTTGAAAACCTATATAACGGCCAAGCCCTGACCTACCAGCTCAAGCCAGGCGAACATGCTGAGAGGCATTGGTTCTTGGGCGACAGCTACGGCTGGTACGACCTGATCGTGCGGGCCGATGCGGAAGCCGGGTTTGTGCAGCGCCTTGCGGGGCACGTGAAGACAGGTGAGTCGAGCGTGACCGATCCGGCGATAGGGCAGACGCGCTGGCTGAAATACCAGCGGCTTTGAGGGCCGGGGAGCAGCTCTGCGCCTTCCCCTATCTATGCAGTGGAGGGTGCAGTGTCATCGCGCTGCGTCAGCTCGCGGCAAAACACTGCTGTCTGTTCGTCCATCGGAAAGCATGACTCGATATGCAAGTCTTCAATCGTCACGTCGCGTGGCGTGCCGAACGTGGTGATGGCCGAAAAGAAGCTTAGCTGCTGATCGTCCACCCGAAAGATGGTCGTCAGCAGTGGCGAAGGTGCTGCGCCGAGGTCCCGTATGCGCCAATGCATCGGTACCCCGGGATAGGCGAGCGCTTCGTCCAGCAAGTCGCGTGCGACCTTGTCGGAGGGGGCGGCGGAAACCACGTCGTGCAGATGTCGGATCAAATCACCCGCCACGTCTTCCCAGTTGACGATAGCCGAGCGCAGATCAGTGGGGTCGAAGATCTGCCGGATCATGTTCGCATGCGGGCTCGCGGCGCCGCGCAATACGAAATTCGCCACGCGTGCGGCGGCGCGGTTTGCCATCAGGATGTCCCAATGGCGGTTGAGCAAAAAGGCGGGGTAGGGCTCCTGCTGTTCGAGCATCAGTTCGATGGCGCGACGCACCTGGGCCATGGCCGGTGTGCTTAGCGAGGTTTCCGGAAACTTCGGTGCGTAGCCCGCCGCCATCAGCAAGGCGTTGCATTCGCGCAGCGGCATGTCCAGCGCGTCCGCCAGGCGCAGCACCATTTCGCGGCTGGGCTGCGCCTTGCCGGTTTCCACACAGCTGAGGTGGCGTGCCGATACGTCCGTTGCCAGCGCCAGGTCCAGCTGGCTCAGCCGCCGGCTGGCGCGCCATTCGCGTAACAGATGGCCGATGTGGGGAGCATTGGTGCTGATCGTTTTGGCGTCCAAAGCTGCGGCACTGGTGGGGATGTAGCCGGATGCTAAACCGCGCCATGCTGGAAAGCCATGACCTCTCAGGTCATGCGGACATGACCTTACGCGTCATTGATCGACTGCACTGGGGAGCAAATCATGTCGCCATCCAATCACCGCGGGAACATGACATGCAACGCAGAGCCTTCTTGCAACTCAGTGCCGGTCTGATCGCTTCGGGCGTGCTAGCTGCCTACGCACCTCGTAGCCGGGCAAGCAGCCAGGTCACGGATGAAAAGCGCTTCCACGCCAGCCGGAGGTTCCTGCAGACATCGTTTGGCCGCATTGCCTACATGGACCGTGGCACGGGTGAAGCCGCGCTGTTCCTGCATGGATTTCCGTTGAACAGCTTCCAGTGGCGTGGCGCGCTGGATCGCCTTTCGCCTTACCGCCGCTGCATCGCTCCGGATTTCATGGGCCTAGGCTATACCGAGGTGGCCGAGGGACAGAGCGTGGCGCCCGACGCGCAAGTTGCCATGCTGATAACACTGCTGGACTCGCTCGGTATTACCGCGGTGGACTTGGTTGGAAGCGACAGTGGCGGCGCTGTCGCCCAGCTGTTCGTAACGCGGCACCCCGAACGAGTCCGCAGCCTGCTGCTCACCAATTGCGATACGGAACACGAAAGTCCACCGGCAGCCATGCAGCCAGTGATCAAGCTGTCGCATGAGGGTAAGTTCGTGGATCAATGGCTTGCACCCTGGCTGGCGGACAAGCGATTGGCGCGTTCGCCGCAAGGTATCGGCGGCATGTGTTTCGCCAATCCGGCTGATCCTACGGATGAAGCCATCGACTGCTACTTTGCGCCGCTGGTGAGCTCGCCGCGCCGCAAAGCGCTGGTGCATGCCTACGCGATCGCTCTGGAGCACAACCCGCTGCAGGATATCGGTCCTGCGCTGCGTCGCTGCAAGGTTCCTACACGCATCGTGTGGGGTGTGGACGACACGATCTTTTCGCTCGCCGGAGCCGAGTATCTGGACAAGACGATGGGCAATTCGCGCGGCGTACGGCGATTGCAAAATGCGAAGCTGTTTTATCCGGAGGAGCGGCCGGACGTGATTGCCGAGGAGGCGAAGAAGCTCTGGGGGATTGCCGCCTGATGAGTATCTAGCCCAGTTCCGATACACCCCCAATAGACCTTATCGTCATTCCGGCCTCCGCCGGAATGACGATGGGGCAAGGTCCGCATTTTTAGTATGTGACGAAACTAGGCTTACGGCGGCAACTGCTCTTTCCTCCGATGCGCCTCATCCGTCGCATGCACTTCGTACCACATCGCATTCAACACGGCGAAGGCGCAGGCCAGGCCCAGTCCCAGTACCCAGGTGAAATACCACATTGTTGGCTCCTCAGTAACCGTTATGCGAATGCTTTACGTCTTCCAACAGTACGCGCCCACGCATCACGCGATAGACCCAGCTGGTGTAAACGATGATGATGGGAAGGAATATCACCGCCGCCGCGAGCATCAGCATCAGGGTGCCATGGCTGGATGAGGCATCCCAGATAGTGAGGCTGGAACCTGGGTCGAGCCTGGACGGCAACAGAAAGGGAAACAGTGAGAAGCCGGCGGCAAGGATGGTGCCGGAGACCATCAGGCTGCTGCACAGGAATCCCAGCAGGTTCAGCTTGCCTACCGTCCACTGCACGCCGATCGCACCGAGAATGCCCACCATCGGCGCTGCCCAGAACCAAGGGTGCAGCATGTAGCTGGTAAACCAGCTGCTGCCTACGGTTACATGCTTGAGCAGCGGATTGGATACGCCGTCGGTCACGACCGGGCCGATGACAGTGAAGCCGGGAATGCCGTAACCCAGCCAGATGCCGGCGCCGACGAAAGTGATGGCATAGGTCAACGCCATCCAGCGAGCGATCCTTGCAGCGCGTTCCGCGATGGTGTGGTCGGCACGATATGCCACCCAGCAAGCGCCGTGCGTGAGCAGCATGGCGATGCTTACCAGGCCGGCGAGCAGGGCGAAGGGATGCAGCAGGTCGAAGAAGCCGCCCTGCCAGCTCATGTATAGATCGTCATCGAAGCGAAACGGCAGGCCCAGGAACAGGTTGCCAAAGGCGACGCCGGTGATCAGCATCACCACGAAGCCGGAAAAGATCAGCGCGCCATCCCATACTGCGCGCCAGCGTGCATCGTGCACCTTGCCGCGAAAATTGAAACCTACCGGCCGCAGTATGAAGGCGAGCAGCACCAGCGCGAGCGCCAAATACAAGCCTGAAAATGCCGTGGCATACAGAATCGGCCACGCGGCGAAAATGGCGCCGCCGCCGACAATGAACCATACCTGGTTGCCTTCCCAGGTCGGTTCGATGGTCTGAAGCAGTACGTGCCGTTCGTGCTCGTTGCGACCCAGCACGCGTAGCAAGGCGGCGACACCGAAATCGAAGCCGTCCATGAGCGCAAAACCGATCAGCAAGGCACCGAGCAGTACCCACCAGATCACCCGCAAGCTCGTCATATCGAACACAAGCGTTCTCCTTAGTGCGCGCTTACCGTGCTTTCAAGCGGTGCCGCCGCGGCCGGCCAGATGCCGAGTTCGTCCGGTCCCTTGCGCGCGTACTTCAGCATCAGCATGACATCGACGATCGCGAGCAGGGTGTAGAACAAAACAAAGCCACCCAGTGAAGTCCATACTTGTCCGGCCGATACCGAGGACACACCCAGGGCCGTCGGCAGAATGCCTTCGATCGCCCATGGCTGCCGACCGTATTCGGCCACGATCCAGCCAAGTTCGGTGGACAGCCACGGTAGCGGCAGGCTATACAGCGCCAGTCTCAGATACCAGCGGTAGCTGTCGAGCCGCCGCTTGCTGGCCAGCCAGAATGAGCACGCGAACAGCGCAATGAAATAGAAGCCGCAGGCGACCATGATGCGGAACGCCCAGAACAGCACCGGTACGTTGGGAATGGTGGATTCGGCCGCCTTGTCGATGTCGCTGGAAGTCGCCCGGCGCGGGTCGGCAACGTAGCGCTTGAGCAGCAGGGCATAGCCCATATCCCGATCGAATTGCGCCAGGGTGGATTTTGCCGCGGCATCGTTGGGATCCTTGCGCAGCGTCAGCATGGCATCGTAAGCCTGGATTCCGTTGCCGATCTTGCCCTTGGTATCTTCCACCAGGTTGTTGATGCCGAGGATGGGCTTGTCCAGCGAACGCGTGCCGATCAAGCCCATGAGCCAGGGGATGTGCACGGCGTAATGGGTGGTGCGGTTGGGCACATCGGGTACGCCGAACAGGGTGAACGAAGCCGGCGGCGGCTCGGTTTCCCACATGGCCTCGATCGCCGCCATCTTCATCTTCTGGTTTTCGGAGACGGCGTAGCCGGACTCGTCGCCCAGCACCACCACGGACAGCGCCGCGGCAAGGCCGAAGCTTGCAGCAACCGTCATGGAGCGACGCGCGAAATCCACATTGCGTCCGCGCAGCAGGTACCAGGCGCTGATCGACAGCACGAACATGGAGCCGATCACATACCCTGCGCTCACGGTGTGCACGAATTTCGCCTGGGCTACCGGATTGAACAGCACGTCGGCAAAGTGGGTGACTTCCATGCGCATCGTCTGCGGATTGAACTGGGCGCCGACCGGATTCTGCATCCATGCATTGGCGATCAGTATCCACAACGCCGAGAGGTTGGTGCCCAGTGCAAGAAACCACGTCACCAGCAGGTGGCCCAGACGCGATAGACGCTTCCATCCCATGAAGAACAAGCCGACCAGCGTGCCCTCCAGGAAGAACGCCATCAAGCCTTCGATGGCCAGCGGAGTACCGAAAACATCGCCTACATAGTGCGAGTAATAAGCCCAGTTCATGCCGAACTGAAATTCCATGGTGACGCCGGTGGCGACGCCCATGGCGAAGTTGATGCCGAACAGCACGCCCCAGAACTGCACCATGCGCTTCCACACTTCGCGGCCGGTCATCACGTAGACGCTTTCCATGATTGCCAGGATCCACACCAGGCCCAGCGTGAGCGGCACGAACAGGAAGTGATACAGCGCCGTAAGCGCGAACTGCAGGCGCGAGAGGGTGACGACGTCCGGATCGATCATCATGGCTTGGCTTCCGATGGGGTGTGCGCAGCAGGGGCGAGCAGCCGCTCGACCGCGGCGGGGCGGGTATCTGCGTGCGGATAATGCGTAGACACGTACCAGCCAAGCAGCGAGAGCAGTACCAGTTTGGCGATGACGATGAGAACGAGTTCGGCACTCAGCCGGCGCAGCGGATTGCGCGGCGAAGCAGGGTGGATGCGTTGCGGCGGCATGTGCATGATGCAGGCTTGCTACCAGCTATGACATCGGCGTCAAGCATAGCGCCGTTTGTTGGCTGGCGTCGTGCGCTATCTCGCCGCAGCGGCGTTCTCAAGCCTCGGGGAATGGGCACGCGGGATCTAGTTTCAGTAGGCTGGGATGAAATCCCAGCCTATGCGGCTCTTAGCTCAGCTCAGCGCTGCGAATGCATTGCGAGTAAGGTTTTCCGGGGCGCCGTCCGTGCACGCCACATCGTCTTCGATGCGAATACCGCCATAGGGGCGCAACGCTGCCACCTTGTTCCAGTCGATATCGTTTGAAACCGGCTGGGCGCGCAATGATTCCAGCAGCATGTCGATGAAGTACAGGCCAGGTTCGATGGTGACCACCATGCCCGGCTCCAGTACGCGTGTCATGCGCAAGTAGGGATGGCCTTCCGGCCGCGCAATGAAACCGCCGCTTTCATCCACCTGGAAGCCGGCGACGTCATGCACCTGCAAGCCGATGGGATGGCCAAGGCCGTGTGGGAAGAATGCGGAACTTACCCCGGATTGCACGGCGCTCTCCGCACTCATGCGGATCAGACCATGTTCGCGCAGCACCTCGGCCAGCGTGTGGTGCGCATGGATGTGCAGTTCCGAGTAGCTCTGGCCCGCTTGCACCTTGGCCGCGAAACCCTGCTGGGCGCGCTCGACGCTGTCGATCAGGGCTTGGAATTCCTGGTGGCCGGCGGAGGCATGCGTGCGCGTGATATCGCTGGCGTAGCCGGACTTGCTGGCGCCGGCATCGATCAGAAACGAACGATGCTGTTGCGGCGGCGTGCGGTCGAAATGGGTGTAATGGAGCACGGCGCCGTGTTCGTTGAGGCACACGATGTTCGAATAGGGCAATTCCGCCTCGGTCTGGCCGGCCGCGGCGAGGTAGGCCAGCTGGATGCCGAATTCGCTTTCGCCTGCGCGGAAGGCTTGTTCTGCCGCGCGATGCGCGCGTGCGCCGATGCGGTTGGCTTCGCGCATCAGCTCCAGCTCGTACGGCGTCTTGTAGCTGCGATGCCAGTGCAGGTAATTGACCACGGCGGGCGGATTATTGGCCTCCACGCCTTCGATGCTCGGGCATTCCGGTGCGATCACCGCGCGCCTGCCCTGAGGAAGCAGCGCCACCGCTTCGGCGTTAGTGCGCACGGTGGTGATATCGAACTGGTCCACCCAATAGCCGCTAGGCGCTGCTGGCACTACGTGCCAGTAGTCGTGTGGCTGCACGAAGATCAGCTTCGGCTTGCCGCCCGGCGTGTACACCACCCAACTGCCTGGCGCATCGGTCAGCGGCAGCCAATGGCGGAAATGCGGGTTGGCGACAAAGACATAGTCCTGGTCGTCGAGGAATTTTCTGAGCGGCATGCTGGCGGCAATCAGCAGATGGTCGAAGCCGCCGAGCGTCAGCGCCTTGTCCGCGCGCTGGCGCAAGCTGATGATGTGTTGGGCATACAGGGGCGCGAGAGCTTGGCTCATGCTTTTAAGTCCGGGGATCAGGCTCGAGCCCGAGAGTGTAATCCCCAAGCTGCGTTCGCTAAGCGATCAAGCTTGCCGCAGCCAGCGTTCCAGCTGCGTTGCGTCGGCACTGGCGATGGCGATGATCCGGTAGCCGGACCAGATCTGCCCGGGCGTGGCGGCCGGCTCATGCCACTGCTCCTGAATGCCGATCTCGATAGTCGGCATGCCGCCGTCATGCGTGGGCAGGGGCAGGCTTACCTGGTAGACGACTTCGCTGCGCGGTGCGTGCCGGCTGATCAGTAGCATGCCGTTGCTGGAAAGGTTGCCCAGCTGGCCGAACGGCTGGCCGGTGATCACATCCGTGACGTTGACGATATGGTTGGGCCGTTTGCGCGGGGCGCGGCGCTGCTCGTTCATGAGTGGGTCTCGGGCAGCAACGGCGCGGGACGCCGCAAGTTGCTGGTCAGGGCGTGCCAGGCGCGGTCGAGCAGGTTGTCTTCTTGCGGCGGCAGCTCTCGCACGCGGCCTTCCGCAATCGCGCGTGCCAGTTCCTGCAGGTTCATTACATCGCTGCGTTGGCCGCGGCGATTCACGAACAGGCTGTTGCCTGAGATGGGCGAGAACCAGGCCAGCTTTTGTTGCGCGGCAGCGCCGCCAGCCGGATCGGTGAATTCGAACCAGGTGCCGAACGGCAGCTGGCGCAAATGGTTGAAGATGCGGGCTTCGCGTAGGCCAAGCGGCGGTACGACCGCAGCCTGGGTGGCTGGCGAGGCTTCCTGGTTGCGCTGCTCGCCCAGGCGCTGGCGCTGTTTGAGCCGGATCGCCAGATCCGTCGCGCTGGGTGCATCGACGAGACGCGAGGGCGGTGGCTGAGGTTTGGCTTCCTCCAGCGCGGGAGTCGCCATTGGCGGTGCTGCCGGCTCGGACTTCTCGTCGAGGGCGGCCTCAGCGGTGACGGCTTCGGCAATCTCCGCGGGCGGCGGCGAGGGCGCGATCGAGGCAGGCATCTGCGCGCTGATCAAACGCTGCGCGACCTGCTCGGCTTCATCCGCCGGCATGCCGATCTGCTGCAGGCCGTTTTCCACTTCCTGCCGCAGTGCCAGCGGGTCTTGGATCGGGAACTGTCCCAGCAGCTGATCGGTTATGCATAACTGATGCAGGAAGGCTTCGCTGTGTTCCTCATGACGTAGCAGGCTCAAGGCGAGCACGTCCGTCCAGGCGCGCTCAAGCAGCGTGCGCAGCAAGCCCCGGGGTGAGACGACCGCAAAGCGTTCGGCCATCAGCTCACCGGCACGTCGGCGAGCCTGCTCCAGCCGTTCGCGGCCTTGCATGGCTTCGACATGCCGGCGTTCTGCCGTCTGTGCCTTGCGCATCAGCTGCGTCAGGTGATGGTCGATATCGGCCAGCAAGGTGGTGTAGAGCCCGGCAGTCGGCGGCTCCTGCTGGGCGCGGTCGACGAGCTGGCTGAGCTTGGCCAGCAGGTGTTGATCGGTTTCGCCGTTCGGACCTTGCAGCCAGGTGTCGATGGCGTCGGCCAGCTTGCCCAGCAGTTGGCGTGCTGGGTGTTCGCTTAGATTGAAAAAGTCGCGATCGGCGACCGCCATCCGCAATAGCGGCAGTTGCAGGTTGCCTAGCAGGGCGTGCGCATCCGGGCCATGGTGCAGTTGCTGGACGAGTTGTTCGAACAGCATGGCTACCAATTCCACCGTGTCGCCTTGCTCGGCCGTCAACTGCATCGGCGCGGCGCCGGGCGGCAGGCCGAGGTTGAGCTGGTACAGCAGTTCTTCTTGCAGACGCTGAGCGCTGCGCAGTTCGCGGCTGGTACGGTCGGTGACTTGCACCATGTGCTGCTGCAACGCGGACAGCGCGGTCTGCAGTTCTTCTGGTGTCGCAGTGCGATCAGCCGCGGCAGGTGTCATGCCCGAAGCTGGCATGCGCTGCCGTGTCAGCATGTCGCGCAGTGTTTCCAGTACGGCGATCGGCTCGCTGCCATGCCGCTGCTTGGCGGTATTTGTAGGGGCTGCAGCAGGACCTGCGCCGATGCTTTGTGAGCCTGCGTGGGTGGGACCGTGTGCGATCCGCGTAATGGCGAACGCGCGCAACCGGGGCAGAATCCCTTCTTCCAGCAGCTTGGCGTTGATGCCTTCGTACAACGAAACCAGGGTACGGCCGACGCTGCCGTCGAATTCCTGCAACAGCAGCAGGCGATGCTCAATGGGCAGGTTCAATGGTTCGCTGGCGGCACGCAGGATGCGCGCCATGTTCTGCGGCCCGGGGGGCAATTGCGTGCCCTCCAGTGGTGGTGCGCCCACCAGCACTGCCAGGCGATAAGACAGCTCAGATAGGATCGGCCCATTTTGGGCCTCTGCGCGCGCTGCGAGCGTATCGAGCGCGGCAGTAAGTTCGTGTTCGGTGCGATCCAGCAGGGTCAGCGAGTGCAGATTCAGCGCGCCCGAGGCAGCTTGCTCGTCTTCCTGCGGGCTCATCCGCTCGAAGCTTTCGCGCAGCCTGGCGGCGAAGGATTCGATGAAGGCCGTGCGCCCTTTGCGTAGCAAATGGCGGCTGTCGAAGCACTGCTGTTGATCGAAATGATTGCGTGATTGTTCGGCCCGTTCGTAGAGACGTTTGTCGAAGCGGTCCAGGCATAGCCGCAGGGTGGGTTCCGCCCAGTGGTCGCACAGCATGCAAGCGGCTTCGATCAATTTGCGCGCGCGCAGGGGCATCTGTTCGAGGTCGATAGGGCGACCTCCAGACGCAGGCGACGGACTGACCCTCGGCTCGACATCCATGACCTGAAATCCCCACGAGTTCCCCGTAAGGCAAGTGTAAGCCTGTTCCGAGGCGCTGGTATAGGTTTTGTGAAATGCACCACATTTTTTACACCGTCTAAGCCAGGAAGCCTCCGATGACGTCGTTGAGAAAGCGTTGTCCCAGGGGGGTGGTCCTCAGATGATCGGGGTCATCTTCCAGCCAGCCCTTGCGGCGGCTGGCCGCCAGGCGCTCGGCAATTTGCTCCAGCGGCAGCCCGGTGCGGGCGCTGAAATCTTCCAGCGGCACCCCGTGGATCAGGCGCAAGGCATTGAGCATGTATTCGAACGGCAGCTCATCCGTCGGCACCGCCGTGTGAGCGCCTAGGCGCTCCGGCTGGCTGGCGGCCTCCAGGTAGGCATTGGGATGGCGGACCTTCCAGCGGCGCCAGATCTGTCCGGATGAGGCGTCGGTGAGCTTGCCATGGGCTCCGGCACCGATTCCCAGGTAATCGCCGAAGCGCCAGTAATTGAGGTTGTGCTGGCAGCGCCGATCCGGCTTGGCGTAGGCGGAAATTTCATACTGGACGTATCCCGCTTCGGCCAGCCTCGTTTCGCAGGCTTCCTGCATCGCCCAGGCGTCGTCGTCGTCGGGCAACGGCGGCGGGTGCGCGGCAAACACCGTATTGGGCTCCAGCGTGAGCTGGTAATGCGAGATGTGCGCCGGCTGCAGGGCCATGGCGCGCTCCACGTCGTCCAACGCGCCGGCCAGGGTCTGCTCCGGTAGCGCGTACATCAGGTCCAGATTGATATTGCCGATGCCGGCATCCTGGGCCGATTTCACCGCGGCCTCCGCCTCGGCCGACGAGTGGATGCGACCCAGGCGCTTGAGCTTGGCGTCATCAAAGCTCTGGACACCGAAGGAAATGCGGTTGACGCCCGCGGCCAGATAGCCGTCGAAGCGCCCATGTTCGACCGTGCCGGGATTGGTTTCCAGCGTGACTTCGCATGCGTCGGCAAACGGAAGCCGCACACGCGCGCCGTCGAGGAAGCGGCCGATCAGTTCCGGTGTGAACAGGCTGGGGGTGCCGCCGCCGAAGAACACGCTGATGATCGGCCGATCCTGCAGCGCGCCACCGAAGTCGCGCAGGTCGGCGTCCAGATCCGCCAACAGCGTGTCCACATACCGTGCATAAGGCGGTTCACCGCGCAAGCCGTGCGAATTGAAATCGCAATAGGGGCATTTCTTCACGCACCACGGCATGTGGACGTACAGCGCCAAAGGTGGTGCGATCAGGGGCATATCAAGCGTGTCGTTCAGCGATGCGTGCGTGCAGTTTTGCCAAGGCCTGGCCGCGGTGACTCAAGCGATTTTTCACCTCGGGCGCCAATTCGGCGGCGCTCAGGCTCTGGTCGTGTGGCAGGAATAGCGGGTCGTAGCCGAACCCGCGAGCACCGCGCGGCCCCTCCAGCACGCGCCCCTGCCAACGGCCTTCCGCAATCAGTGGGGCGGGATCTTCCGCATGCCATAGCAGGGCAAGTACGCAGATAAAGAAAGCGCCGCGTTGTTCCCCCGCGACGCCTTCCAGTTCGCGCAGCAGGCGTACATTGTTCGCCTGCGCATCGCCATGGCCGCCGCTGTAGCGCGCGGAATACAGGCCGGGCGCGCCGCGCAGATGCGCCACGCATAGTCCGGAATCATCCGCTAGCGCCGGCAAGCCAGTGACCTGCGCAGCGTGGCGCGCTTTCAGCAGCGCGTTTTCGACGAAGCTGAGGCCGGTTTCCTCGGCGTCTTCCACGCCCAGTTCGGCTTGGGGAATCACCTCGAACTGGCTGTCGGCGAGCAAGGTGTTGAATTCGGCGAGCTTGCCGCGGTTGCTGCTGGCTAGAACGATGCGTTGCATATCAGGGAGCCAGCGCCGCACGCTGCAGGCCGACCAGCTCGGCGATGCCTTTCTCGGCGAGGTCCAGCATGGCGTCCATCTCGCTGCGACGGAACGCGTGGCCTTCGGCCGTGCCTTGCACTTCGATGATGCCGCCGCCGTCGTTCATCACCACGTTCATGTCGGTATCACAGTTGGAGTCTTCGTCGTAGTCGAGGTCGAGCACCGGCATGCCCCGGTAAACGCCGACCGAGATCGCCGCGACCGCGCCGATGATGGGGTTGCGTCGCAGGTTTTCGCGTTTCATCAGCACGTTCACCGCGTCGACCAGCGCCACATACGCGCCGGTGATGGCGGCGGTGCGTGTGCCACCGTCGGCCTGGATCACGTCGCAATCGAGCGTGATCACGCGTTCGCCCAGCGATTGGCGATCCACGCAGGCACGCAAGCTGCGGCCTATCAGGCGCTGGATCTCCATGGTGCGCCCGCCCTGGCTGCCGCGTGCGGCCTCGCGCTGGGTGCGGGTGGAGGTGGCGCGCGGCAGCATGCCGTATTCGGCCGTTACCCAGCCCTCGCCTTTGCCGCGCAGCCAGGGTGGCACGCGGTCTTCCACGCTGGCGGTACACAGCACGCGCGTATCGCCGAAAGCGACCAGCACGGAACCTTCGGCATGGCGGGTGTAGTGGCGCTCGATGGTGACCTTGCGTAACTGGTCACTGGCGCGGCCGCTCGGACGGGACACTGTCATAGGTTTATTTGGGCAACGGGAGGCAGGACAGTTTACCATTGCCCCCTTTCATCACCTTCCAGCCCTAGGGTTTTCCATGATTCGCAGCATGACCGCCTATGCCTCCGCCGAAGCCGTCTCCGCCGCCGGGACGCTGACGTGCGAATTGCGCGCGGTCAACCATCGCTACCTGGAACTCAGTCCGCGCTTGCCCGAAGACATGCGGGTTTTCGAATCCGCGCTGCGTGAACGCATTGCAAGAGGGCTGTCGCGGGGCAAGGTGGATGTGATCGTGCGCCGGGGCGAGTCGCGCGGAGAATCGCTGCAGGTGGACGGCGTGCTGGTAAGTCGCCTGTCCGAGCTGGCGCTGGAAATGGAAGCGCGTTTCCCGCGCATGCGCATCGAATTCACCGAGCTGTTGCGATTTCCGGGTGTGCTGCAACACGCCGAAGCGGATCAGGACGCACAGCAGGCTGCCCTGCTGGAAGTGCTCGATCGCGCTTTGCAGGGATTGACCGCCACGCGCGAACGCGAAGGCGCCAAACTGGCCGACATCCTGCGCGAGCGATTGGACGCGATCGAGCGCATCGTGGCCGATGTGCGGAGCTGGATGCCGGAGATCCGCGCCGCATTGCGCTCGCGGCTCGATGCGCGTCTGGCCGATCTTAAGCAGCCCGCCGATCCGGGGCGGGTGGAGCAGGAATTGGTGCTGCAGGTCACGCGCTCGGACGTGGACGAAGAGCTGGATCGCCTGAGCACGCACATCACCGAAACGCGCCGTGTGCTCGGCCTGAAGGAACCGGTGGGCCGGCGCCTGGACTTCCTGATGCAGGAATTCAACCGCGAAGCCAATACTCTGGGCTCCAAGTCCGTGGACGCACGCACCACCAATGCCGCCGTGGAATTGAAAGTGCTGATCGAACAGATGCGCGAACAGGTGCAGAACATCGAATGAGCGCGCCTACTTTCACCACGCAAAGCGCCGAAGGCACGCTATTTATCGTGGCGGCTCCCTCCGGCGCGGGCAAATCGACGCTGGTGAACGCGCTGCTTGGGCGCGAACCGGGGATTTCGCTGTCGATCTCCCACACCACGCGCCCGCCTCGCCCGGGTGAGCAATACGGGCGCCATTACTACTTCGTCGAGCGCGCGGATTTCCAGCGCGAGGTGGCCGAGGGCATCTTTCTGGAGCACGCCGAGGTGCATGGCAACTTCTACGGCACCTCGCGCACGACCGTTCAGGAGCTGCTCGGGCAAGGGCGGGATGTCTTGCTGGAGATCGACTGGCAGGGCGCCGCCCTGGTGCGCAAAGCCAAGCCGGATGTGGTGAGCGTGTTCATTCTGCCGCCGTCGCGAGCTGAACTGGAACGCCGGCTGCGCGGGCGCGGCTCGGACAGCGATGAGGTGATCGAGCGGCGGCTGCGCAATTCCCGCGGGGAGATCGCCCATGCCCACGAATTTGACTACATCATCGTCAACGACCGGTTCGAGGACGCGCTGGACGGCCTGCAGGCCATCGTGCGTGCTGTGCGCCAGGGCAGTGCGTTGCAATGCCAGCGCCATGAGGGCCTGCTCCGGGAACTCTTGACCGAAAGCTGAACGCTAACCCTGGATTACTGTACCGGCTAGGATAGCATTGGTTCGCCAGTTCAGTTAACTTCTCCCTTTTCCCGCCTCCCCCCGGCCATGATCGATACCGTCCAAGCCCAACCCGAGGATCGTGCACTGGTGCGTGTCCGTGGCCTTACCACCAGGCTCAACGGCAAGACCGTGTTCGATCAGCTGGACCTGGATATCCCGCGTGGCAAGGTCACCGCCATCATGGGCCCCAGCGGTACCGGCAAGACCACCCTGCTCAAGCACATCACTGGGCAGATGCGCGGCGATGCGGGCGAAGTGTGGGTGGATGGAAAGAATGTGGGAGAGCTGTCGCGCGACGCGCTGTTCGAGCTGCGGGAGCGGATTGGCTACCTGTTCCAGAACTCCGCGCTGCTTACCGATTTCGACGTGTTCGAAAACGTGGCGTTTCCGTTGCGCCAGCACACCCGGCTGCCCGAGGTGCTGATTCGCAACATCGTGCTGACCAAGCTGCAGGCGGTGGGCTTGCGCGGTGCGGCTTCGCTGATGCCCAGCGAGCTGTCCGGTGGCATGGCCCGACGCGTGGCGCTGGCGCGTGCGATCGTGTTCGATCCCATGCTGATCCTGTACGACGAGCCGTTCGTGGGCTTGGATCCGATTGCGCTCAATCAAGTGCTGAAGCTGATTCGCACGCTCAATGAAACCCTGGGCCTGACCAGCGTGCTGGTGGCGCACGAGTTGGAGGCGATCAAGCAGGTGGCCGACGTGGTTTACCTGATCGCCAACGGCAAGGTGGTGGCGCAGGGCGATCCGAAGACGATTGCCGGCAACGGTTCGTCCTGGACCCGCCAGTTCTTCGGCGGCGAAGCGGACGGCCCGGTGCCGTTCCAGTATCCGGCCGACGATTACGGCCAGGCCCTCGGTTTCAAACAAGGTGCTGTATGAGTGCGCGACTAGGGCACGAAAACGTCGTGGTCGGCTCGCTGGCGCAGATCGGCCGCTGCGGCCTGTTCTTGCTGCGTATCCTGACCGCCATTCCGCGCAGTTTCCGCCATGTGCGCGAGACGGTGCGCCAGCTGTGGTTCGTCGGCGCCATGAGCCTCACCATCATCATGACCTGCGGGCTGTTCATCGGCATGGTGCTGGGGCTGCAGTTGTATCACGTGCTGTCCATTTTCGGCGGCACCTCGGCCACCGGTTCCGTGGTCGCCCTGGCGGTGTACCGCGAGCTGGGGCCGGTGGTGACTGCCTTGTTGTTTGCGGGGCGTGCGGGGACCTCGGTTACCGCCGAAATCGGCCTGATGCGTGCGACCGACCAGATCGCTGCGATGGAAATGATGGCGGTGGACCCGATCGCCTACGTCGTGGCGCCGCGCTTCCTGGCCGGCCTGATCGCGATGCCGCTGCTGTGCTGCGTGTTCTGCGGCCTGAGCATTTTCGGCGGCCACCTGGTCGCCGTGGATTGGCTGGGCGTGGACAATGGTACGTTCTGGTCGAACATGACGGCCAACGTGAAAGTCTGGGACGACGTGATCAATGGCCTGATCTGGAAGAGCCTGGTGTTTGGCGGCGTGATATCGCTGATCGCCGTATTCCAGGGCTACACCACGCCGCCGACCAGCGAGGGCGTGGCCTATGCCACCACCCGCACCGTGGTGGCTTCGTCGATCGCCGTGCTTGCGCTGGACTTCGTGCTCACCGCCTTCCTGATGTGACCTTTATGACCCATTGCTTTTTGCTGAGGACTTTGCCGTGAGCCAGAGAAAATCCTATGCCGCCGGCACCGGCCTGTTCATCGTGCTCGGTTTCGCTGCACTGGTTTACCTCGCTACGCAGACGACCTCGGTCGTCAACAGCCACCAGGGTGCGAGCTACACCGTCGACGCGCAATTTGCGAACGTCGGCCAGCTGAAGGAGCGCGCGCCGGTGAAGGTGGCGGGCGTGCGCGTCGGCCAGGTGCAGTCGATCACCCTGTTGCCGGGCAAGGACGTGGCGGACGTCAAACTCTCGATCGACCGGAAATTCAACCAGGTTCCGGCCGATTCGACCGCGGTGATCTACACCAGCGGCCTGCTGGGCGACCAATACGTGGGCCTGCAATTTGGCAGCGCCAAGAACTACCTGGCGGACGGCGGGCATATGACGCTGACCAAATCGACGCAGCCGCTGGAGGAGATGCTCGGCAAGTTCTTCGGCGCCGGCGGCACGGCCGATGCTTTCGGCGGCAGCTTCAAGGTCACCGCGCACTTCACCAACATCGGCACGCTGTCGGTGGGGGCGCCGGTGAAGATGGCGGGCGCGGCCATCGGCAGTGTGTCCGAGGTGAAGGCCGATCCGGTCAAGCTCGACGCTACGGTGACGATGGCCATCAACAATCGATACAACCAGATCCCGGACGATTCGGCCGCCGCCATATTCACCAGTGGTTTGATCGGCGGCCAGTATGTTGCGATCCAGCCCGGCGGCTCGCCCAATTCGCTCAAGGACGGCGACCAGCTCGTGCTGACCCAATCGGCGGTGCAGCTGGAGGATTTAATCGGCAAGTTCCTGGTCAATGGTTCATCCAGCGGCAATAACGCCGGTGGCAACGGTTCATCCAATCAGCCTGCCGGCAAGCACTGAGCCGGCTTTACGAGGAGTCATCCATGTTGCGTCATCTGGCTATTGCCACCGCCATCGCTCTGGGCAGCGTTGTAGCCGTCGCGCCGGCTTTTGCGCAGAGCGCATCCAGCGCGCAGCCGTCCAGCGCTTCGTCGCCGCAGGCCGTCGTGGAGGACATCACCCATCAGCTCGATACGCAGATCGCCGATCACAAGGGACAACTGCAGAACAACAAGCCCAAGCTGGTCGCCGTGATCAACCAGATCTTCCTGCCGCATTTCGACACCGACTGGGCGTCGATCCTGGTGCTGGGCATGCATGCGCGGGAAGCATCGCCGGAACAGCGTGCGCGCTTTGCCAAGGCGTTCTACACCTCGCTGACCAACCGCTATGCGGAAGGCCTGCTGAGCTACACCAAGGGCACCGTGAAGGTCCTGCCGTTCAATGGCGAGGTCAATCCGAAGTACACGGTGGTGAAGACCCAGGTGACCACCGACGACCAGAAGCAGATCGCGGTGAACTACGTGTTCCACCAGACCAATGATGGTCAGTGGAAGGCGTATGACGTGATCATCGAAGGTATTTCCTACATCACCAACTACCGCAACCAGGTCGATGCCGAGATCAAGAAGGAAGGTCTCGACAAGCTGATCGCCGAGCTGGAAACGCAGGGTGACAAGGCGTTGCAGCAGATGGAACAGCAAGACAAGGGCAGCAAGGCCCATGGCGCCGACTAAGTCAGGTGATTTCCGGGTGAATGCCGACGTGCCGGGTACGGTATCCGTAGCCGGTACGTTGAATTTCGCCACGGCGGCGAATGCGCTGGCGGCGATGCGCAGTGCGTTTGCCAAGAACGACCGCAATACGCTGGATCTAGCGGGTGTGGATAGCTGCGATAGTGCGGGTTTGGCTTGCGTGCTGGCGGCCCTGTCCGAAGCCGATCAGGGCGGGCGCCGAGTGGTGGTATCCCATGTGCCGGCTGGCATGAAGGCGCTTGCGCAGGTTTGCGGGGTGGAGCCGTTGTTGCACTGACGCCGGCGCTGCACGGACAGACATGAAAAACGGGGCTTGCGCCCCGTTTTTCATGTCTGTAGCCAATGGCCGTTTATTGGTTGCCGCTGGAAGGCTTGCCGGAGTTGTTCTGCTGCTTTTGCTTCTGCTCCCACTGCTGCTGTTCCTTGAGCAGTTCGGCAGGATCGAAGTTTTGGTTCTGGTTGTTCGAGCCTTGGCCTTGCTGCAGCTTCAGCATGACATCGGCCGGCGGATTGCCGTCGTAAATCTTGTTCAAGCGGTTCTGGCGCCAAGCATCGCGTACGAAGGCGTAGGGATCGTAGGCGGTTTGCAGGAAGCTGTCGGCGTCGAGCAGCTGCGCACGCATCTGGATGAAGTAGACCGCCTCGGGAATGTAGTACTGGCCCCAGTGGATCTTGTGGTTGCGCTCGAAATAGCTGATCGGGTCGAACAGGTAGCCGTCCACCGGATACTGCCAGACGTCGCGGAAGGTCGAGGGGCCCAGCAGGGGCACCATCAGGTAGTCGCCCTCGGGTACACCCCAGCGGGCCAGGGTGATGCCGAAGTCGGTTTCCTTGAGTGGAATCTGCATCTTCGTGGCCGGGTCGAAGAAGCCGGCCACGCCCACCGTCATATTGATCAGGAAGCGGCCGGTGTCCGTCATCGCATCGCTGGGGCGGGCCTGCAGCAGATTGTTGGCAATGCTGATCGGCAGCTTGATGTTGGTGAAGAAGTTGCTGACCGAGGTTTGCACCGGCTTGGGCGTGACCTTGGTGTAGCCCACCGCCACCGGCCGCAGCACGTGCTTATCCAACGCCATGTTGAAGGCATAGCTCTTGCGGTTGAACTTCTCCAGCGGATCGTCGGTACGAGGCGGAGCAATGGCGCAACCAGCCAGCAACGTGAGCATGGCGAGCGCAGGTACAAGACGGCTGAGTGCGGCAAGACGGGGCAGGGCAGGCATCAGGGGGTCCGCTGCAAAAGGTGGGGGGATGACAAATGTGTACTTCCTAGTTCTGTATTGTGCACGGATTACCCAAAAGTTTCGAGCTGGCGTGCGACGGGCGGGCATGATAAGAGTGACTCGCATTGCCAGCCAAGTGGCTGACCGATAAACTGTAAGGCCGTATAAAGGAAGCGTTGATGAATTCAGGGCTTCCGCGATGCAAGGATGCATCGCTCAAAATCAAGTGCGTAAGTGCTTGATTTTTGTGAGTTGGGTGCGGACATGTGCTGCACACAGCGAGTCTGGGAGAGTCCAGGACGGATTTTTCAGACCTTCCAAAGTTCATAAGTTTAAGGATTTCCCATGGCCCGTATCACCGTGGAAGACTGCCTCGACGTGGTCGACAACCGTTTCGAACTGGTTTTGATGGCGACCAAACGCGCCCGCCAGCTCGCCAAGGGTGCCGAACCGGCCGTCAACCCCGACAACGACAAGCCCACCGTGTTGGCTTTGCGTGAAATCGCCGATCGTCGCATCGATCAGGTCACCATCGACGAGATCGATCGCGCCGAACGCGAGCGCGCCGAGCGCGAGGCGCTGGAATGGGCTGCGCAGGAAGTGGACGACGATCTCTCCAAAGGCGGAGATGACTGATGGATGGCGGCGGTTGTCGACCGTGCAGTAAAAGTCGAACCGGTCGTACCGGATCGGCAAGCTGCGGGTCGCGCCTCCGCTCTCTGCTTTTCCAGTCCAGCGAGGCGATTGCCTGAACGGGCGTCGTGACTCCATGACTACCGCGGCCACGCATCCGGCTACCGAGGATACGTCCGCCATGCCCTCCTACGTGCTGGCGCTGAAAGAGCGCCTTGCCTACTTGCCCGAGCAGCAGGTCGCGCGGGTCTTGCGCGCCTACCAGGTGGGTGCGGCGGCGCATGAAGGGCAGACGCGCAAGAGTGGTGAGCCCTATATCACCCATCCTATTGCCGTAGCCGGCATCCTGGCCGAGTTCGGCATGGATGCCGAAACCATCATTGCGGCGATCCTGCACGACACGCTGGAAGACACCGAGCTGACCCGTACCGAATTGGCCGGCGAATTCGGCGAGCCCGTGGCGGAGCTGGTCGATGGGGTCACCAAGCTGGACAAGATGCGCTTCTCCAGCCGCCAGGAGGCCGACGCGGAAAGCTTCCGCAAGATGCTGTTGGCGATGGCGCGCGATCTGCGCGTAATCCTGATCAAGCTGGCCGACCGCTTGCACAATATGCGTACGCTCGGTGCGAAAGATCCACCATCGCGCCGCCGCATAGCGCGCGAGACGCTGGAAATCTACGCGCCGATCGCGCAACGGCTCGGCATGAACAAGATCAAGGCGGAGCTGCAGGACCTGGGTTTCCGTGCGTGGCATCCCGATCGTTATCGCGTGATCAGCGAGCGTATCCGCGCTGCGTTGGGCAATCGCCGCGAAGCGATGGGCCGTATCGAAGGCGCGCTCACGGCGCGTCTGGTCGAAGATCGCATTCCGGTGCGCGTGGTCGGACGCATCAAGTCGCCCTGGAGCATCTATTCGAAGATGCGCAGCGAGCACAAAAGCTTTGCCCAGTTGATGGACGTGTACGGTTTCCGAGTAGTGACGGACACCGCGATGAGCTGCTACATGGCGCTGGGCGTGGTGCATGCCTTGTACAAGCCGGTTGATCGCCGCTTCAAGGACTTCATCGCCATTCCCAAGGCGAATGGCTACCAGTCGCTGCACACCGTGTTGCTCGGGCCATTCGGCGCACCCATTGAAGTACAGATTCGTACCGAGGAAATGGACTCGGTGGCCGAGCGCGGGGTAGCGGCGCACTGGGCCTACAAGACGGAAAGCGGCCCTTCCAACAGCGCGCAGGCGCGTGCTCGTGAGTGGCTTTCCGCGCTGGCCGACAGCCAGGCGAACACGCCGTCCGCGGCGGAGTTCATCGAGAACGTCAAGATCGACCTGTTTCCGGACGAGACTTATCTGTTTACGCCGCGCGGCGACATTCTTTCGCTGCCGCGCAACGCGACAGCGTTGGATTTTGCCTATGCAGTGCATACCGACGTGGGCGATCACGCGGTGGCAGCGCGGGTCGACAAGAAGCTGTTGCCGCTACGTACACGGTTGGAATCCGGGCAGCTGGTCGAAATCATCACGGCGCCTTCGGCGGTGCCCAACCCGGCCTGGCTGGAGTTCGTGGTCACCGGCAAGGCACGCACTGCGATCCGCCAGTACCTGAAGCATCTGCAGCATGAAGATGCGGTCGATTTCGGCCACCGCATGCTCGATCGAGCGCTGGATGCACTAGGTACCAGCCTCGATGCGATCCAGCCGGCGGCACTGGAGAAATTCCTGCACAAGGCCAAGCTCAAGCGCCTGGAGGAGCTGCTGGCTGATATCGCGCTGGGCAACCGCATGCCCGACCAGGTCGCCGGCCAGCTGGTGGCGGCGCGCGGCACCGGCTCCGCGCGTGGCGCGCCGATGACGCACCCGACGGAAAAGATTCATATCACCGGCGCCGAACGCGGCGTGCTGAGCTTTGCCAACTGCTGCCATCCGCTGCCGGGCGACGAGATCGTCGGCTACCTGTCGCCGGGCAAGGGCATCGTCGTGCATCGCGCCGAATGCCCGAACATGAACGAGCTGCGCAAGTCCTCGCCGGAGCGCTGTGTGGACATCGAATGGGATCGCGACGTGCAGGGCGATTACCGCGCTGAACTGCGCATCGAGGTGATCAACCGTCCGGGCGTGCTCGCCACCGTGGCAGCTGCGATCGCGGCCGCCGATTCCAATATCGAGAATGTGGAATACGTCGAGCGTGACCTGTCAGCCGCCACCCTGCTGTTCACCATCGAGGTGAAGAATCGCAAGCACTTGGCCGACGTGATTCGGCGCGTGCGGCGGACGGGCGTGGTGAGCGGAGCGTATCGGTATCCGCTGTAGCTTGGGATTGGCAAATAATGTGCTTTTCGCGTTCGCCCCCGCTCCCCTCCGGGGAGCGGATTGAAGTGAGGGGCCAGAAGCGAGCTACACTTTCGGTTCCGCTTCCATGGAAGATCCCCATGCCCCGCACCATCATCGCCACTGACCAAGCCCCCGCTGCCATCGGGCCATATTCGCAAGCCGTACGCGCGGGCAATACCGTGTATTTCTCCGGCCAGATTCCGCTCGATCCGTCCAGCGGCGCGCTGGTGGAAGGCGACATCAGCACGCAGACGCGTCGCGTATTCGACAATCTCAAAGCGGTGGCTGAAGCGGCGGGCGGCTCGCTGGCAAAGGTCGTGCGCGTCGGCATCTACGTGACCGATCTGGCGAACTTCGCCGCGGTCAATGCCGTGATGAGCGAGTATTTCCAGCAGCCGTATCCGGCACGTTCCACCATCGAAGTCTCCGGCTTGCCCAAGGCCGCGCAGGTGGAAGTGGACGCCGTCATGGTGCTCGACTGAAGCTAATCCGCGAGGACTGCTGACAGCCTGCGTCGGCGCGCTCGGCTAGTCTTGTCGCAATGGCCGCTCCTAACCCCCAAATTGCCGTGGTGACGACCAGCGATGTAGGCAAGCTGCCGGTGACCGCGCTCGGCGGTGTCGGGCCCGCCTTGCTCGAGTCGCTGGCGCGACTCGGCCTGCATCGTGCGCAAGATCTTTGGTTTCATCTGCCATTGCGCTACGAGGATCGTACGCACCTGACGCCGCTGGCGGATTTGCGTCCGGGCATGCGCGCGCAAGTGGTGGGCGTGGTGGAGGCCGTGGAGAAAGGCTTTCGCTATCGCCCGCAACTGAAGGTGGCGATCGGCGACGACGCGATGCAAACGCTGCTGCTGCGTTTTTTTCATTTCAATCGGGCGCAGGCAGAGCAGTTCCGCGTGGGTGCGCGTGTGCTTTGCTACGGTGAGGTCCGCCAGGGTAATGCCGGCCTGGAGATGGTGCATCCGCAGTATCGGCGACTTGCCGAAGATGCACCGGTCGAACTTGATGAACGGCTCGCGCCGGTCTATCCGGCCACCGAAGGTTTGGGGCAGAAGCGCTTGGGAGGGGTCATCGACAAGGCCCTGCAACGCTTGCCTGCCGAAGCCGAACTGGAGCTGATTCCAACGGCGTTGTGCGCGAAATTCGGTTTGACTTCGCTGCGCGAGGCGTTGTTGTACGTGCATCGGCCGCCGCCCGACGCACGCATCGACCAGCTGCTTCAAGGCCGTCATCCCGCCCAGCAGCGCTTGGCGTTCGAAGAGTTGCTCACCCAACACATGAGCTTGAAGCGCTTGCGCGCTGCCGTGCGCGAGCGCCGCGCGCCGGTATTGGGCAGTGACGGCATGCTACGGCAGCGCTGGCGGCAATCGCTGCCATTCCAGCTGACCCAAGCGCAGCAGCGTGTCATCCAGGAAATCAGCGCGGACATCTCTCAGCCGCGCCCCATGCTGCGCCTGGTACAAGGCGATGTCGGTTCCGGCAAGACGGCGGTGGCCTGTGCGGCGGCTCTGGCCGCCGTCGAGGCGGGCTTCCAGGTGGCACTGATGGCCCCCACGGAATTGCTGGCGGAACAGCATTTGCGCAATTTCCGTCACTGGCTGGAGCCGCTGGGTATCCACGTCGAATGGTTGGCGGGCAAGCAGCAGGGCAAGGCGCGCCAGCAGGCCATGCGGCGTGTGGCCGAGGGCGCGCCGATCGTCATCGGCACCCATGCCTTGATGCAGGAGGAGGTCGCGTTTGCGCGGCTGGGTCTGGTGATCGTCGATGAGCAGCACCGTTTCGGTGTGCAGCAGCGCCTGGCCTTGCGTGACAAGGGCTTGGAAGGGGAGCTCGCACCGCATCAATTGGTGCTTACGGCGACCCCTATTCCACGCACGCTGGCCATGAGCGCGTATGCCGATCTGGACATTTCCGCCATCGACGAGCTGCCGCCTGGCCGTACGCCGGTGCAGACCATCGCCATTTCCAATGCTCGCCGTACCGAAGTCATTGAACGCATTCGCTTAGCTTGCCTGGAGGGGCGCCAGGCCTACTGGGTGTGCACCCTGATCGAAGAATCCGAGCAACTACGCGCGCAGGCTGCCGAGGCAGCGCATGCGGAACTTTCGCATGCGCTGGATGAGCTGCAGGTGGGGCTGATCCACGGACGCATGAGGCCGAAAGAAAAGCAGGCGGTGATGGATGCGTTCAAGGCCGGCGAGCTCTCGGTGCTGGTGGCGACTACGGTGATCGAAGTGGGTGTGGACGTGCCCAACGCCAGCCTGATGGTCATCGAGAACAGCGAACGCCTCGGGCTGGCGCAACTGCATCAGTTGCGTGGGCGGGTGGGTCGTGGTGCGGTTGCCTCCAACTGCGTGCTGCTCTATCAGCCGCCGCTGGGACAGCTCGCGCGCGAACGCTTGCAAGTGATGCGTGAAACCAATGATGGTTTCCGTATCGCCGAAAAGGACCTGGCGTTGCGCGGCCCTGGCGAAGTGCTGGGCACGCGCCAGACCGGCCAGCTGAGTTTCCGCATGGCCGACCTGGCGCGCGATGCGCATTTGCTGCCGGCGGTGCAGCAGGTGGGCGAATACATGCTGGCGCACCATGCGGAGCATGCGGCGCGCCTGATCGAGCGCTGGATCGGCGGCGCGGCGCGCTATGCAGGCGCCTGAGAAGCAGGTAGCTTGCGACAGTTCCAACACGAGCATTGATGCTTAGATGAGCAAGCCGCAACTCCTGATCGACACTGATCCCGGCGTAGACGACGCCCTGGCCATCCTGATGGCGCACGAGCATGCCGACGTACTCGGTCTGAGCATCGCGGCCGGCAATGTTGGTCTTGCGCATACCGCACGTAATGCGCGTACCTTGGTGGACCTGCTTGGAGCGACCACGCCGGTGTTTGCCGGTTGTCCAACGCCGTTGGTGCGTTTGCCCGAGGAAGACGCGGCCTTCGTGCATGGCCATGACGGTTTGGGCGACGTCGGTTTTCCGGAGCCCAGGACTGCGGCGGCCAACGAGCATGCTGCGCTGGCGATCCTGCGCCTGACGCATGAGCGTCCGGGCGAGATCACCCTGGTGGCGTTGGCGCCGCTGACCAATCTTGCACTGGCATTGCGGCTGGATCCTTCGTTGCCGCAGCGCGTGAAGCGCCTTGTGGTCATGGGCGGCGCGGTCACCGGGCACGGCAATACTGGTCGCATACCGGCTGAATTCAATATCGGTTTCGACGCCGAGGCCGCGCATGTGGTGTTCGAGAGTTTTCCCGACTTCGATCTGGTCGATTGGGAACTCACCTTGCGGCATGCCTTCGACGAGGATGAGTTCGACCATTGGCTGGCCGCTGGCGACCATCGTGCCGGGTTCTTCGGCAGCGTATTCGGGGTGGCTCGCCAGACCAATCGCGAACGTGGGCGGCGCGGCGTGATTGCCGCTGACGCGCTGGCGATGGCGGTGGCCATCGACCCTTCCGTGGTGGTGCGCAGCGAGCGCCACTGGGTCGGCGTGGAGCTGGATGGCCGCCTGACCCGTGGCGCTACCGTGGTGGATTGGGGCGACCGCCTGGGCCGGCCGGCCCAGGCCAGGGTGGTGCTCAAGCTCGATCAGCCCAAGTTCGCGACCATGGTGCGGCGGGCCCTGGGGAGCCTTTGATTTCCCCTGAGCGTAGGCTGGGATGACAATCCCAGCCTACATGCTGGAGGCCGCAGGGAGATCTTGACCCATCCTTCTCGGGGCCGATACAATGCCGCTCTTTTCACGCAAGCTTTGAGTCCGTCATGAAGCCCGATATCCATCCGAATTACCGCCAGGTGGTGTTCCAGGATCTTTCGTCCGACTTCGCGTTTCTGACGCGTTCGACGATTGCCACCAAGGAAACCATCAAGTGGGAAGACGGCAACGAGTACCCGCTGATCAAGGTGGATATCTCCAGCCACTCGCACCCGTTCTACACCGGCAAGCAGAAGGTGCTTGACGCTGGTGGTCGCGTGGACAAGTTCCGCCGTCGCTACGCGCAGAAGTAATTATTCCGTCAACCCGCTCGAACTGGGCGGGCTAAAGACATCCCAAACAGGGCAGGCCTAGCGCCTGCCCTGTTTGTTTGTGCCTCTCCGTAGGACCATGCGTGCTCGGATGTTGCGCAGATGATGTGCGATAATGGGTGGGATACATCGCGAATTTTCCCCAAAACGATGTGCCTTTCCCTCGCCGGCTGGTTGCCGTTTTGCGGTTGCCCCCGGTGGCGACCCATGCGTAGGAGGTTTCCGTGTCCGATCCCAAGTCCGTCAAGCTGGTAGACGAGTCCAATGGCCGCAGCAGCGAGCTCCCGCTGCTGAGCGGTACGATTGGTCCCGCCTGCATCGACATCGCACCGCTGTACAAGGACACCGGGCACTTCACCTACGACCCCGGTTTCGGCAGCACTGCCAGCACCAAGAGCGCCATTACCTACATCGACGGTGATCAGGGCGTGTTGATGTATCGCGGCTATCCGATCGAGCAATTGGCGGAGAAGTCCAGCTTCCTTGAGGTGGCATATCTGCTGCTGCACGGCGAGTTGCCGAACAAGACCCAGTTCGCCTCGTTCGAAAACGACATCACGCATCACACGATGATGCACGAGTCGCACAAGAACTTTTTCCAGGGCTTCCATCACGACGCCCATCCGATGGCCATGCTGGCCGCCTCGGTGGCGTCACTGTCGGCCTTCTATCACGACGATCTGAACGTCGATAATCCGGAAGACCGCCAGCTGGCCGCCATCCGCCTGCTGGCGAAGATGCCGACCATCTCCGCCGCCTGCTATCGCTACTCGATCGGATGGCCGTTCCGCTATCCGCGCAACAACCTCGAATACGTCAATCGCTTCCTGCACATGATGTTCGAAGTGCCGAGCGAGCCGTTGGAGCTCAGCCCGGTGTGCGCGAAGGCCTTGGACCTGCTGTTCATCCTGCACGCCGATCACGAGCAGAATGCCTCGACCTCCACGGTGCGCCTGGTCGGCTCCACCGGTGCCAATCCGTATGCGTCGATCGCCGCCGGCATCACCGCGCTGTGGGGTCCGGCACATGGTGGCGCCAACGAGGCCGTGTTGAAGATGCTCGAAGAGATCGGCTCGCCCGACAAGGTGGAAACCGCCGTCAAGCGTGCGAAGGACAAGAACGACAACTTCCGCCTGATGGGCTTCGGCCATCGCGTCTACAAGAACTTCGACCCGCGCGCGAAGATCATCCGCGAGATGTGCCACAAGGTGCTGGCCGAGCTGGGGGTGAACGACCCGCTGCTGGACGTCGCGATGAAGCTGGAAGAGGCCGCGCTGAAGGACAGCTACTTCGTCGAGCGCAAGCTGTACCCGAACGTCGATTTCTATTCCGGCATCATCTACAAGGCGTTGGGCATTCCCTCCGAGATGTTCACCGTAATGTTCGCCATCGCGCGCACGGCCGGCTGGATCGCGCACTGGATCGAACAGCACGAAACCCCAGGCTCGCGTATCGGCCGCCCGCGCCAGCTGTACGTGGGTGCTGACAAGCGTGACTACGTGGGCTTGGACAAGCGCTGATTAGCGCATTTCAGTATCCACAAAAAAACGCCCGGCTAGCCCGGGCGTTTTTTTGTGCCACTCATTAGGGAGTCTCTGATCTATTTCTACGTACCCGTCGCCGCACTGTATGCGCGCCTCGCCTTGCCCCGTCAGCGCACGCGGGGAAGGCACAAGGATGTGCCTGGTTTGAGGAGCGAGGAAGGCACAGGGCGTATGTCTAGACGGCGGGGCAAGGCGAGGCGCGCATACAGTGCGGCCCCCACATTTTGAATTTCAATGACGGGGTGACGTCCAGAAGGTCCGTAGACTGTGCCCCGCGGCTTGAACAGACGGCCTTATCTGCCCTGTGCCGCGCGACACACCCTGCGGGCCTTCTGGACGTCATGCCGGGCACGTAGAAATAGATCAGAGAGTCCCTAGCGCTGCAGCTAACTTCCGCTCGAAATCATCCTGCAGGTCAGCTTCCTCCGCCAGCATGATCTCCACCGATGCCAGCGCTGCGCGTCGCATCGGCTTTTCATCGACACGATCAAGCGGTGCCTGGCGCAGGGCGTCATGTGGCAGCACGGTAAGGTCAAACGGAAGATTATCGGCAGCGAACAGCAATACCGGGTATTCGACCTGCTCGTCGCGTGCGATGCGCAAGCGACGCGTCTGCATCTCGAACGGCACGCCTTGTTCGCGCAGATAAATGCCTACGGCTTCGGGATCGTCGCTGAAAACGTGCAGGCATACGGCCGAGTGCGCATCGGCGGTGCCTTCGAGTACCGCGCCGACCAGGCGCGGTTCAAAGCGCTCAAGGAAACGCATCGCTTCGACGGCGGCTTCGCGCCGGGCTCTGAGCAATTTAGGCTGGCTTTCGGATTGGAATAGGCGTTGATGCTCGCGTAGCGCCTGTTCGATTTCATGGTTGCGGGGAAGCGCCTGCTCGTCTTGCACGCCGAGCCGTTCGGCGGCCTTGCGCTTGGCGCGGTGGAAGTCGCGGATGCCGTGTTCGCTCATCAGGCGCGCCGCCTCCTGGGCGACGCGTAGCCGGGTACGCTGCACACGGTCTTGCGCGTGGATGCGGTGGTGTTCACCTCGTGCCATGCTGCAACCCTCTTGCGAAGTGCAAGGCAAGATTAGCGGAAAGCCTCAGAAGATGTCGTTAGTCTGCTGCTGGTCCTGGTTCTGTTGCTGCTGCGTGGCCTGGTTGTGCAAGCGGTCGATGTCTTCCACCTTGAAGATTTCCTGCATGGCATTGGGGTCTCCCTCTGCGGTCGGCAGGCCGTTCTCGCGGTTGATCGGCATGGTGGTGATGCCTGGTGGCATGGGCAGGCTCTTTTCGGGCAGGCCCTTCAACACCTCGCCCTCGTAGTCGATCCAGATCGGCAAGGCCGCCTTGGCGCCGAATTCACCCTTGCCCAATGAGCTGAAATCGTCGAAACCGACCCACACGGCCGTGGATAGATCGCCGTTGAAGCCCACGAACCAGGCATCGCGATGATCATTGGTGGAGCCGGTCTTGCCGGCCAGGTCGCCGCGGTTGAGCGCTTTGGCTGCGTATCCCGTACCCATCGGCGACTGGATCACGTCCTTCATGAGCGACGTGACCAGGTAATCATTGCGAATATCGATCACGTGCGGCGCCAGCACAGGTGGTGCCTTGCCGCCGTTGTGCACATCGACGGGCAAGGCCGTTTCGCCGGCCATGGCCACGCTCGTTGCGGGGGCGGGGGCGTTGGACGAGTTGGCCGACACACCGTTGGTG
Organism: Dyella flagellata; assembly: GCF_030160275.1. GTDB lineage: Bacteria > Pseudomonadota > Gammaproteobacteria > Xanthomonadales > Rhodanobacteraceae > Dyella_B > Dyella_B flagellata. The sequence goes on along the minus strand of NZ_BSOA01000049.1, from coordinate 130,551 downwards.
AGCATGTTTGCCGGCGGCGGGCCGGGCGGGCTGTTCTGCAGCAGGCGCTCGGAGCAGTCCGCGCACGCACGGGCTGGGTTGGCCACGTACACCGGCTTGCCGCTGCGATCGTCGATTTCGTCGATGAAATACGGTGTGATCAGATAACCGCCATTGGCGAATACGGCGAAACCGCGCGCCATGCTCAGCGGCGATACGGAGGCCGTGCCCAGCGCCATCGAAAGATTGTTCGGTAGCGCATCGGGCGGAAAGCCGAAGCGAGTGGCGTAATCGCGCGTGTAGCGTACGCCGATGGCATCGAGCAAGCGCACCGACACCAGATTCTTCGATTCAATCAGCGCCTCGCGCAGACGGATGGGGCCGGAGAATTTGCCGTCGTCGTTGCTAGGTGTCCACAGTCCGTTCGGTTGCGAGGGATCCGGCAGCGCGATCGGCGAGTCGTTGATGATGGAGGCCGGCGTATAGCCGCGCTCGAAGGCTGCCGAATAGATGAAGGGCTTGAAACTGGAGCCGGGCTGGCGGGCCGCCATCACCGCGCGATTGAACTTGCTGCGCTGGAAGTTGAAGCCGCCGATCAGCGACTGGATCGCTCCGTTCTCCGGATCGAGCGACACCAACGCGACCTGTGCCTTCGGGATCTGCGTAAGCTGCCAAATGGCCTTGTCATCGCGGATCACGCGAATGATGTCGCCTGGCTTGAGGACGGTGTCGACCTTGGTCGGAGCGGGGCCGGTCCGGCTCTCATTGATATAGGGGCGCGCCCAATCCATGGCCTTGAGGTCGAGCTTGATCACCTGCTTGCCTGGCAGGAAGACCGAGGCTTCGGTGGCTGAGGAGGCGATGACCAGGCCCGGGGTGAGCCCGGCAACATCCATATAGCTGGAAAGCAGGTTGCTGTAGTCGGCATCGCTGGCGTTCGGCGGCAATTGCTCATGCGCTTCCGGGCCACGCCAGCCGTGGCGGTGGTCATAAACCGCCAGGCCGTCGCGAACCGCCGCGACTGCCGCTATTTGTCGGGTACTGACCAGCGTGGTCTTGACCACGTAGCCCTCGGTCAATGCGTCGTTGCCGAGGCGATCCAGCGCCTGCAGCCTTGCCATTTCGGCCAGGTAGGGGGCATCCACCTGGATCGGCTGTTCGTGCGGGGCGGCATCGTCCGGGGCGGCGATCGCCTGGTCGTACTGCGCCCGGGTGATGTAGCGGTGTTCCAGCATCTGGCCCAGCACCCAGTTGCGGCGGGCCACCAGGCGTTGGGTGTTGGTGAGCGGGTTGACCGCCGAAGGCAATTGGAAGGTGGAGGCGATGGCTGCGCATTGGGCTACATCGAGCTGGTCCAGCCGCTTGCCGTAGTAGTACTCCGCCGCTGCCGCCACCCCATAGGAGCGATGGCCGAGGAACATCTTGTTGAGGTACAGCTCCAGGATCTGGTCCTTGCTGAGCGCGCTCTCCATGCGCAGGGCGATGAACATCTCGATCAGCTTGCGCGAGTAAAGCTTTTCCGGGCTCAGGAAGAAGTTGCGCGCGACCTGCTGGGTGATGGTGGAGCCGCCTTGGGTCTTGTTGCCGCCGGATGCCAGGACGTGCAAGCCCGCGCGCATCACGCCGCGCCAATCCACCCCTGGGTGCTGGTAGAAGTCGGCGTCCTCGGCCGAGAGCACCGCGTGCTTGAGCATGTCCGGCACCTGGTCCATGGAGACCGGGACACGCCGCGTCTCACCGAACGTTGCGATCAGCTTGCCGTCCGCGCTCACGACCCGGAGCGGAACTTGCATGTGGTAATCCTTGAGCACGTCCACCGACGGGATGCGTGGGGAGACCAGCCAGTAGGCCACCCCGATGGCGGCGGCGATCAGCAAGAGTCCGCTGAAGCCCAGGATCAGCAGCCAGCGCAAGAGGGCTTTAAAAATTCGCGACATGTGGTTGTTGTAGCGAGACTTGAGTCAAAACAGACCAAAGTATAGATGTAGCAGTATGTATGCCATCAGCAGCGGGTTAGCAAAACCTTAATCGCGGCACCGGCGGGTTGGTCCAAATGTGCAGGGGATCACGTCAAAAGTCTCGAAGAAGATCGCGTAGGCCGTTGCTATTGCATTAATTTTTGGTTTTAATGGCCCGGCAATCCTGCCAGTAACTGGCGGAAGCGCCAGGGGTCAAGGGGGAAGTCATCGTGGGGCTCTTTACACCCAAGAAGCCGCCGCTGGTCGGCGTCGACATTAGCTCGACCGCCGTTAAGCTGCTGCAGCTCAGCCAAGCAGGCGGACGCTATCGCGTGGAGCACTACGCGATCGAGCCGCTGCCCCCCAACGCGGTGGTCGAGAAGAACATCGTCGAAGTCGAGGCGGTGGGCGAGGCAGTGCGCCGCGCACTCTCGCGTTCCGGTGCGAAGGTCAAGCACGCCGCTGCGGCGGTCGCCGGCTCGGCCGTGATCACTCGCATCGTGCCGATGCCGGCGGAACTTTCCGATGAGGATCTGGAGGGTCAGATCCACGTCGAGGCGAACCAGTACATTCCCTACCCGATCGAGGAAGTGAGCCTCGACTTCGAGGTACTCGGACCGGTCCGCGACAACCCTGAAATGAACAATGTGCTGCTGGCCGCCTCGCGCACAGAAAACGTGGACATGCGCGTGGCCGCGCTCGACCTGGGCGGACTCGCCGCGCAGGTGGTCGACGTCGAGGCCTTCGCGATGGAGAACGCCTTCGCGCTGATCGCCGACCAGTTGAATGTCGGACGTGATGCGCTGGTGGCAGTGGTCGACATCGGCGCCACCATGACCACGCTGTCGGTACTGAAGAACCAACGCACGATCTACTCGCGCGAACAGGTGTTCGGCGGCAAGCAGCTCACGGATGAAATCATGCGTCGCTACGGCCTCTCCTATGAGGAAGCCGGCCGCGCCAAGCGCAAGGGCGGCTTGCCGGAATCCTACGAGACCGAGGCGCTGCAGCCGTTCAAGGAATCGCTGGTGCAGCAGATCAGCCGCCTGTTGCAATTTTTCTACGCCGGCAGCGAGTTCAGCAAGGTCGACCAGGTCGTATTGGCTGGCGGCTGCGCCTCCATTGAAGGCATCAACGCGATGCTCGAGGAGCAGCTTGGCTTGCCGTGCGTAGTGGCCAATCCGCTGGCGCGCATGTCGCTCTCCAGCCGCGTGCAGGCGCAGTCGCTGACCCAGGATGCGCCGGCGTTGATGATTGCGGTCGGGCTTGCCATGAGGAGTTTCGACTGATGGCACGCATAAACTTACTACCCTGGCGCGCCGAGCGCCGCAAGCTCCGCCAGCGCGAGTTTTTCGTGCAGCTCGGGGCAGCGGCCGTGGCGGCGATTTGTGTGATGTTCCTGTGGTGGTTCTGGATGGACATGCGCATCGACAACCAGAACGAGCGCAACGCCTACCTGCAGGATCAGATCAAGCAGGTGGATGTGCGCCTGGAGAAGATCAAGGATCTGGAAAAGGTGCGTGCCCAGTTGCTGGCGCGCAAGCAGATCATCGAGCAGCTGCAGGCCAACCGCGCGCAGATGGTGCACTTGTTCGACGAACTGGTGAAAACCATTCCCAGCAGCGTGCGCATGACCTCGATCAAGCAAAACGGCGACCACATGGTGTTGGACGGCGTGGCGCAATCCAACGCCAGCGTGGCCGAGTACATGCGTAACATCGAAACATCGCCGTGGATGGGGCAGTCCGATCTCAGCAAGACCGAAAACAGCCACGATGCCACGCGCATGCCCTATAGCTTCGGCCTGACGGTCGCGCTCTCCAAGCCCAAGGATGACAGCGCCGGCCAGGGCGCGTCCGGTTCCGCCCCGGCTTCATCGAGCACGGGCGCGGCTACCCCGGCCAAGCCAGCCGTCGCCAAGCCTCCTGTTGCGAAACCCCCTGCAATGGCGCCCGTCCCGGCCAAGCCGAGCGGCGTTCCGGCCAAGGGAGGGGTTTAACGATGAAACTCTTCGACGATCTGCGCAGTCTGGACCGCAACAACATCGGCGGCTGGCCGAAGTCGGTCAAGACGTTTTTCACGGTGCTGTTGTTCCTGGTGATCATGCTGGTCGGCTGGTACATGGTGGTCAGCGACCAGCAGGACACGCTGCAGAACCTTGCCGGCAAGGAGGAGACCCTCAAGCGGGAGTTCTCCGAGAAGCAGGCCAAATCGGTCAATCTGGAAGCCTTGCAACAGCAGCTGGATGAAATGAAGGACATGCTGCGCCAGCTGCTGCGTCAGCTGCCCAGCAAGACCGAAATGCCCGAACTGCTGGTGGACGTATCGCAGACGGCGCTGTCGGCCGGCCTGCAGCAGGAGCTGTTCCAGCCTGGCACGGAAGTTCCGAAGGACTTCTACGCGGAAAAGCCGATCCAGCTGAAGATGGTCGGTACCTATCACCAGTTCGGCGCCTTCATCAGCGGCGTTGCGTCATTGCCGCGCGTGGTGATCCTCACGATGCATGACGTTTCGTTGACGCCGCTCAATCCGCCGGCCAAGGGTTCCGAGCCCGCTTCCAATCAGTTGCTCGTGCTGCAGGGCACGGTGAAGACCTATCGCTACCTCGAAGACTCCGAAACCAGCGAGGCAGGTAACAAAGCGAAGAAGCCGGGGGGGCAGAAATGAGAGCCATGACTGCCTTGAAGCCGGCCCGTCTGGCAAAGCTGTCGCTGGTGGTCGCTACCGTGCTCATGCTGGGCGGTTGCACGCGCGGCATGTCCGATCTGCGCGACTGGGTTGCGCAGGAGAAGGCCAAACGCGGTGCGCCCATCCCGGCCTTGCCGGTCATAAAAACCTTCGAAAGCTTCACGTACAACGACCAGGACAAGCGCGATCCGTTCAGCCCCAGCCAGGACGAATTGAACCAGGGCGCCGGTCCGCGGCCGCAAGAAGGCCGCCCGCGCGAGCCGCTCGAAGCCTACTCGCTGGATAGCTTGAGGATGGTTGGCACGATCGGTGCGGGAGCTGCCACGGAGGCACTCGTCAAAGATCCGGGTGGTGTGATCCACCGTGTGCATATCAACGAATACATGGGCCAGAACTACGGTCGTGTCACCGCCATCACCGGTGACCACCTCGACCTGGTCGAATTGGTTTCCAACGGCAATGGCGGCTGGATGGAACGTCCGGCCAGCATCGCGCTTGAGGCGAAATAGGAATACAGGGGCTGATGCTATGACTAATTCCAACCAACCCTTCCGGAGTCGCGCCATGCACCTGGCCAGCCGTTGCCTGATGACTGTGATGGTGCTGGGCGCTGCCGCCTGGGCGACCTCCGCCGCTGCGGCCACCACGTTGCAGAACATCACTTACAAGCCTTTGTCGGGCGGCAAGGTCGAAGTGCGCATGAACTTCGACAGTAGCCAGGTGCCGCAACCCAATATCTTCACGACGGAAACGCCGCCGCGTATCGCGATTGATTTTCCCGATACCACCAATGATGCGGCACGCCACCAGGACATCGGGGTGGGCACTACCACCGGCGTGTCGGCAGTAGCGGCAGGTGGGCGCACCCGTGTCGTGGTCGAACTGATGCAGGCCTCCTCGTACAAGTCACGCGTGGAAGGAAACAGCCTGGTGCTGGTGGTCAATAACGGCATGCAGTCGCAGCCGGTAACCACGGCTGCCACCATCGATCCTTCCAAGGCGCTGCCATCGGCGTTGAATGGCCCGGCGATCAGCAACATCGATTTCCAGCGGGGCGCAAACGGTTCCGGCCGCGTGCTGATCAACTTCAATGGCACCGGCGCGAATGCGAACATGCATCGCGAAAACGGCAACATCACCGTGGACGTCACCAACGCACAGCTCCCCGCGGGCCAGGCGCAACGCTTGAACGTGCTCGACTTCGCCACGCCGGTGCAGTCGATTTCGCCGAAGTCCACGCCGAACGGGGCGCACATCGACATCGCCTACAGCGGCGACGTGGAGACCTCTTCCTACCAGACCGGCAATCAGTACGTCATCGAGGTGACGCCAAGGAAGCAGGAAGCCAAGAACACCAATCCTGCCTCCCAAGCGCAGCCGGTCTACTCGGGCAACCGCGTCACCTTCAACTTCCAGGACATCCCGGTGCGTTCGGCGCTGCAATTGCTGGCAGACGTATCGGGCGTGAACCTGGTTGCTTCCGATACCGTGGGCGGCAGCGTCACGCTGCGCCTGGTCAACGTGCCGTGGGATCAGGCGCTGGATGTGATTCTGCGCGCCAAGGACCTGGACAAGCGCCGTGACGGCAACGTGATCTGGATTGCGCCGCAGAAGGAGCTGGCCGATTACGAGCAAAGCGTTGCCGACGCGCGCTTCAAGGCGCAAGACAACGCGCCTTTGATCACCACCTACATTCCGATCAGCTATGGCAAGGCACAGGAGATCGTCAAGCTGCTGACTTCTGGTGCACAGCAAAGCCAGGGTGGTGGTGGTGGTGGTAGCGGGGCAACCCAGCATCGCGGCTTCCTTTCGCCGCGTGGCAGCGTTACCTTCGATCAGCGCACCAACACCTTGCTGCTCAACGATACGGCCGAAAAAACCGCCGAAATACGAGCGATCGTCGCCGAGCTGGATCGTCCGGTGCAGCAGGTGCTGATCGAATCGCGCATCGTGATCGCGACCGACGACTTCGAGCGTGACCTGGGTGTGCAATGGGGTATCAACGGCAGGCACATCAATCCGAGCGGACAGACGATGTCGCTGGGTAGCGGTCTTCTGCCGGCGACCACGAGCGGTACCACCACCTCCACTTACAACGGCTTGCAGAATTACCAATCAGTCAATCTGCCGGCGACGCCGACCACCGGTACGGCCTCGACCATCGCAGCCGCCATCCTCGGCAAGAACTACGCCCTGGATCTGGAGCTGTCCGCCGCGCAGTCCGAGGGACGCAGTCAGCTCGTCTCCAGCCCACGCGTCATTACTGCCAACCAGCAGGAAGCAGATATCCGCCAGGGTCAGGAAATCGGCTACGTCACCTACCAGAACTCCCTGGGCGGCGGCGCCAGCGGTACAGCCACGGTCGCGTTCAAGGACGCCGTGCTGGAACTGAAGGTCACGCCGACCATCACCGCCGACAACCGCGTGTTCCTGGCCATCAACGTGAACAAGGATTCGCTGCATAACTACATCACTGTGCCAGGGAGCGGCCAGGTTCCGGTAATCGACACGCGCTCGCTCAACACATCGGTATTGGTGGACAACGGCCAAACCGTGGTGCTGGGTGGCATCTACGAAATCAGCAAGACCGACAACCTGAACAAGGTGCCGTGGCTGGGGGACATTCCCGGTGTAGGCTTCCTGTTCCGCAATACGCAGCGTGTCAACAACAAGGGCGAACTGCTGATCTTCGTGACGCCGCGCATTCTCAGCGACAGCCTGCAGTAAGCGTGCGATTCACATAAAAATGAGGGGCGGCCAGCGTGCCGCCCCTTTTGTTTTGCAACAGGCGCTTGGCCAAACTTTCCTGCAGCGTTGTGGTCTTAAGGAGCCTCTGATCCCGCTGCAGCCCCGGGTGTAGGCTGGGATGGCAATCCCAGCTGACGCGTAGCCAAGCGCGCATTTGGCGCGGCGACGGGTGCAGCGGTGAGATCAGAGGCTACTCAACCCTTAAGTAGTACAGGATTTTCGGATGGACATGCCCCACGCCCCCGCTCCTGGGCATTTGCAAACCGCGTTTTTCCGTCTCCGCGACGAGTTGCGGGAACAGATCATCGGCCAGCCACGGCTTATCGACTGCCTGCTGATCGCTTTGCTGGCTGACGGACATCTGCTAGTCGAAGGCGCGCCAGGCTTGGCCAAGACCACCGCGGTGAAAGCCCTGGCCACGCGCATCGACGCCGATTTTCATCGCGTGCAATTCACGCCGGACCTGCTCCCGGCAGACCTCACCGGTACCGACGTATTCCGGCCGCAGTCCGCGACTTTCGAGTTCGAACGGGGGCCGCTGTTTCACAACATCGTGCTTGCCGACGAGATCAATCGCGCGCCCGCCAAGGTGCAGTCCGCTCTGCTGGAAGCGATGGCGGAGCGGCAAATCACGGTGGGCCGCAATACTTGGCGCCTGCCGGACCTGTTCATGGTGATGGCGACGCAAAACCCGATCGAGCAGGAAGGTACCTTCGCGCTGCCCGAGGCACAGCTCGACCGCTTTGTCATGCATGTGACGATCGGCTATCCCGACGCGGCGGCCGAATTGGCGATATTGCGCCTTGCGCGCGAGCAGGCAGCCAAACCGGCGCACGCACCCGTTGCCCTCGCGCCGTCAGTGTCGCAGGAAGACGTCTTTGTCGCGCGCCAAGCCGTGCTGGGCGTGCATGTGGCGCCGGCCTTGGAGCAATACCTCACGCAGCTGGTGTTGGCCACGCGCGACGCCGGCCAATATGGCCCCGAGCTAAAACGCTGGATCGCCTGGGGCGCGAGTCCGCGCGCCACGATTGCATTGGACCGCTGCGCCCGTGCTCACGCATGGTTGGCCGGACGGGATTTTGCGTTGCCGGAAGACGTGCATGCCATCGCCCATGAAGTGCTGCGTCACCGTGTGCTGCTCAGCTATGAAGCCGAAGCCGAAGGCATCCGCAGCGACAAGGTGATCAACCGTTTGCTGGATCTAGTTCCGCTGCCGTGAACGCTGTCGTGACCAATCAGGCAGATGGCGACGGGCGCGTCCGCGTTTCCTTGGCGGAACTGATCGCCCTGCGGGGTCGAGTGGCGCGCCTGGCATTGCCTCCACAAGACAGCCGCGCGACACGGGTAGGTACCCAAACCAGCCGTCTCTACGGCCGTGGCATGGATTACGCCGAATCCCGCGCCTACCAGCCAGGCGATGACGTGCGCCGGCTGGATTGGCGCCTGACCGCGCGCAGCGGCCGCTTGCACACCAAGTTGTTTCAAGAGGAGCGCGAGGGGCAACTGCTGCTTTTGTTCGATCAACACCCGAGTATGCGCTTTGGTACACGCGTACGCTTCAAGTCGGTGCAGGCGGCACGCGCCGCCGCCCTTGCTGCGTGGCATGCAGTCAAGGCAGGTGAGCGCGTGGGCATGATGGTGTTTGGTGAAAGCAGCTACCTGCAACGTCCGCGCGGCGGCCTGCGTGGAGCGTTGGATGTCTGCGGGGCCCTGGCAAAATGCGATGCCGCGACTCGCGGACAGAACCAGCCACTGTCGCAGGCATTACAGCACGTGATCAAACTCCAGCATGGCGCCAATCGCGTGCTGCTGATCAGCGATGGGCAGAGCAGTGATCAAGCGTCACGTGACCGTCTGTTGGAAATGCTGCGTCATACGGCAGTACGCGTGTTGATCGTCGCAGATGCGCTGGAGCTGCAACTGGCGCCGGCGGGAAGCTATCCCGTCGAGCATGCAGGCCAGCGGCAGCGCCTGGGCCTGCAATCGCAGTCGCAACGCGAAGCGTTCCGGCAAAACCTGGGCGAAGGGCAGGCGAGGCTCGCCGCGATGGCGGCATCGCTCGGCATTCCCCATCGCATCATCGACACGGCCGCCGATCCGCTGGATGCGATCATCGCGCTGCTGCGCAATGGCGGAGGGCGGCGATGACCATGTGGTTTTCGCTTCCGGATAGCTTGCCGTTGCGCGACATCCATCTGCCCCCCAATCCATCCTGGTGGCCACCGGCGCCTGGATGGTGGCTGTTGTTTGGCGTGATCTGCGTGGCTGTGGGGATCGGTTGCTTGGGCTACCGCCGGATGCGCAACGCGAGAATCTGGCGTGCACGAATACTGGCCGAAATACGGCAGTTGGCGAATCGTCATGCACACGATGATGTTGCCTATGCCACTGCCTTGCATCAGCTCTTGCGTCGGGCTGCCCTGCGTTATGCAGCCGATGCGCACCATTTGCAGGGCGAACCATGGCGACGGGTTTTGGCACGGGTGTCCGTCAATGACGCCACGCTCGATACTCTGATGACCCTCGAAGCGCGTATGTATCAACCGCGTGCCGGGTTCGATCGAGCCGCCGTCGAAGCCGCGGCTCAGTGCTGGCTGCAGGCCGCGTGGCGACAGGTGAAGCCGATGGAGGCGGGGCATGCCTGAATTCGCGTGGCCCTGGGTATTCGCATTGCTGCCGCTGCCGTGGCTGGTCTGGCGCATCCTGGGATCGGTAACGCCAGGGCAGGCATTGCGCTTGCCGCATGCATCTCTGTCGTGGAACGTGGGCAGCCAGGTCTCCACGCGCAGCGCAGCTCCCTGGCTGCTGGCGTTCGGTTGGCTGAGTTTGCTTGCTGCCGCTGCGCGGCCGCAGATCGTTGGACCGCCGCAATCGCATGCGCATAGCGGTCGAGCCATGATGCTGGCGGTCGATCTTTCCGGCAGCATGGAGACGCCTGACATGCTGCTGGGTGGCCAGCAGCTCAGCCGCTTTGGTGCCGTGGAAGCGATCGCGAGCGACTTCATTTCACGTCGCAGCGGTGACGAACTCGGCCTGGTGCTATTCGGCACTCGCGCATTTCTGGTGACACCGCTGACTTACGACCTTGGCGCAGTGCGTGCGCAGTTGCAGAGCGCCGAGGTGGGATTGCCGGGTACCGAGACTGCCATCGGCGATGCGATCGCCGTGGCGGTGAAGCGCCTGGCCGCCTTGCCCGTCCAGGCCCGGGTACTGATCCTGCTGACGGACGGCGTGAACAACTCCGGCAGCATCTCGCCGCAGGATGCCGCACGCGCCGCAAAGGCCGCCGGTGTGCGCATCTATACCATCGGCATCGGTGCGAACCGCTTGGTTGTTCCGGGGCTGTTCGGCGACAGGGTGGTCAATCCTTCGGCCGATCTGGACGCGGACATGCTCACCTACATTGCGCATGAAACCGGCGGCCAGTTCTATCGCGCCACCGATGGCAGCCAGCTCACCGATGCCTATCGCGCCATCGATGCGCTGGAGCCCATGCCTCAGCAGGGGCGCGAGTTCCGTTTGCATCATGAATTGTTTCGCCTGCCGCTGGCGTTGGCTGGTACCTGTTTGTTGCTTGGCTTGCTGTGGCCTCGCTGGAAAGGGGCAGGCGCATGAGCGAGGCATTGCGCCAATTCCATTTCCTCCAGCCCCTATGGTTGCTGGGGCTGCTAGCATTGCCGCTGCTGATATGGATCGGTACGCGTGGCGATGCTGCGCAGCGCGCGCTCAGTCGACTGGCCGACCCGGAACTGCTGCCACATTTGCTCAGCGGTAATGAGCGTCATACGCGCGTTCCTTCGGGTTTGCTTGTGCTCGGATGGACACTGGGCGTATTGGCGTTGGCGGGACCGACCTGGAGCCGGGTGACCGAGCCGATGTTCAACGATCGCGCTGCACAGGTGGTGGCGCTGTCCCTGTCGCAACACACGTTGGCGCGCGACGTGCTGCCAAGCCGCATTGAACGCGCGCGCTACAAGGTACGCGACCTGCTGCAGGCCAACCAGGACGGTTTGAACGCACTGATCGGCTATGCCGGGCAATCCTTTGTGGTGGCGCCGCTGACCAGCGATGCCCACAGCCTGGATGCGCTGCTGGAGGCGATGTCTCCGGATGTGATGCCGGTTGACGGCGACAACGCCGCGCAAGCCATCGAGCAGGGCGTGAAACTGATTCACGACGCCAAGCTGGATAGTGGCTCGATCGTGTTGGTGACCGACGACGCCGATTCCAATGCCCAGGCAGCGGCACGTGCGGCGCTGTCCGCCGGTGTCCACGTATCCGTGTTGGGTATCGGTACCACGCAGGGCGCGCCAGTCGCCAAGGCCGATGGCAGCTTCGCGCACGACGATCAGGGCAATATCGCCATCGCCCGCCGCAACGACGCGGACTTGCGTGCCCTCGCCGAAGCGGGTGGCGGCCGCTATGTGACGATGAACGCGGACAACCAGGACATCGCCGCGTTGCATGCGCAATTGCAAGCCACACGGCACGCATCTGTTGCCCGGGGGCAGGAAGCGGATGTGTGGCAAGACCGTGGCCCCTGGTTGCTGCTGCCACTGCTGCTGGTTGCGGCCATGGCCTTCCGCCGTGGCTGGGTCTTGCTGCTACCGCTGGTTTTGCTGCCGCTATTGCCCACTAACGCCAAGGCCACGGGTTGGCGGGATTGGTGGCAGCGCGCGGATCAGCAGGCGGCCAGTGCATTGCGTCAGGGAGACGCCGGCAAAGCACAGCAGCTTGCTCGGGATCCCGCGTTGCGAGGTGCAGCCGCCTATCGTGCCAAAGATTACGCTGCGGCAGCAGAAGCCCTGCAGTACGCCAAGGGCACGGATGCGCAATACAACTTGGGCAACTCGCTTGCCCAGCTGGGGCGTTATCAAGATGCCATCAAGGCTTACGATCAAGCTTTGCAACTCGGTCCGCACAACGCGGATGCCCAAGCCAACCGCAAGTTGGTGGAAGCGGCGCTGCGCAAGCAACAGCAGCAGGCGCAATCGTCGTCGCCACAACAGCAGTCGGGCGGACAGAGCGGCCGGAACAACCCCAACGGTCAAGCCGGGCAATCACCCGGTCAGCAGCATGGCCAAGGACAGCGCAGTGGTCAGTCTGGTCAGCAGCAGTCATCCGCAGCGGGCGATGAGTCTAGGCAAGCGCAGCAAGGGCAGGACCGGCAAGCGCAAAGCGAGTCCAATGCTGCCAATGGCAAGCCCTTACAAGACAGTCAGCGCGATATGAGTGCCTCCTCGCCACAGAACGCATCGAAGCAAGCCCCCGCTCCTGCGTCCAGTAGCGAGCGAGCGCAGTCAGCCAAAGCGCAGCAGGGTTTGCGGGCTCAGATGGATAAAGCCTTGGCTGACGCGCAACGGAAATCCACAGCGCCCGTGCATGAACTGGGAGCGGTCGATAGTGACGATCCGCTGTCCAGGCTGCCCAACGACGTGCGTCGCGATTTGCAGCGCGTGCCTGACGATCCGGGCGCGTTGCTGAGAAAGAAGTTCGAGCTGGAATACCGCGCCCGCATGGGCGGCCAGGCGGTGGAAGGAGAGCAGCCGTGAAACGGTGTTGGTTGTTGGGTGTTTTTTGCCTGCTATGGCCGTGGATGGCGGTGGCCGCCAAGGTGCAAGCCACCTTGGATCGCACCGATGTGCATCTCGGCGAAACAGTTACGCTCAACTTGCATATCGGCGACGCGGTCAGTGTAAATACGCCGGACCTCAGTGCACTGGATCGTGATTTCGACGTGCTGCGTACTTCCACCAACAGCTCGCTCAGCATTGTCAATGGCCGGCAGAGCGCCGAGCTGATCATCGGCATCGCATTGCGTCCCAAACACGAAGGCGATCTCAAGATTCCGGCCTTGACGATCGCCGGCAGCCAGACCAGTCCATTGAGCCTGCATGTCGGACCAGCGGATAACTCGGCCGGCGCCGACGCGGGCAAGGACGTATTCGTTGAAGCCGCCGCAAGTTCCAATCGCGTCTACGCCGGGCAGCAGATTCTTTATACCGTACGGCTGTTTTACAGCGGCGATCTTGACGGCGGCAACCTGCCCAATCCGGATGCTGGCGACGCGGAGCTGCGTCAGCTTGGCAATGACATCAGCTACGAAGCCGTTCGCAACGGCCATCGCTACCATGTCGTGGAGCGCCGCTATGCGCTTACGCCGCGTCATGCCGGCGTGCTGACCATCCCGGGCATTGAATTTCAGGGCGAGATGATCGATCGCGGTAATCCCAACGACCCGGGCGGCTTTTTCAATCCTGGTGGTCTGTTCGGCAACACTACGCCGGTTACGGCCGATTCGCCGCAAGTGAAGATCCAAGTACAGGCGCCGCCCGCGGATTGGGGCAAAACCAGCTGGCTTCCCGCGCGCTCGCTGTCGCTCAGCCTGCAAGGCTTGCCCAGCGACGACAAGATCTCCGCCGGGCAGCCGCTCAATCTGCGCCTGAGCGTGAATGCGCAAGGCCTGTCAGGTGATGCGCTGCCTTCGTTGAGCTTGCCGGCGATTGACGGTGCCACGGTTTATCCCGATCAGCCCAGCACCAGCACCCATGACGATGGCCAATGGCTGACCGGTCATAGCGAGCGTGGTTTTGCGATCTTCCCACAACATGCCGGCGTGCTGACCATTCCAGAAATCACCCTTACCTGGTTCGACGTGCAAAGCGGGCAGAAGCGTATCGCCACCATTCCGTCGCACAGCTTGACCGTGCTGGCGGCAAACGGTGCCCAGGCGGCAGCTGCCCCGAGCCCCCAGCCTGGCTTGGCCGCTTCGTCTGCAGCACCCGTCAGTGCGCCTTCGCCAGTTACGGAGCAAACCGCGTCCACTGCATCGTCCACGCCCTGGCGCAGGATCGCTCTATGCAGCATCGCGTTGTGGTTGATCAGCTCAGCAGTATTCGCATGGCTTTACTGGCGCAAGCGCTCTCCGGCGCCAGCCAAGGCGAAGCAGCGTCTGGAACCGGTCGATTCCGCGCGAGCGCTACGCCAGGCCTTTCTGGATGCGGCACGGGGGGATGATCATCCTGCCCAGGCGCGCCGTTTGCTCGCCTGGGCACGTGGCGAGCGGCCAGAATTGCGGAATCTGGGGCAGGTTGCCGAGTTGCTGGCCTCCGATGAGCAACGTGTGGTCATCGGGCAGCTACAGCGCGAGCAATATGCCGGCGGGCCGGCCGAACGCCGCATCGACCTCGCCACGGTTTTCGCCCATGGGTTCGCATGGCGGCAGGATAAGCAAGTCGAAACGGAGTCGCCGCTGCCGCCGCTGTATCCGTTCAAGCTCGATTGAGCGCTTCCCGCCAGATGGCGGCCATGCGTTCGTCAAAGCAGCACAGCTGGACGTCCAACGCGGCATGGGCGGTCAGAGCGTCACGCAAAGCGGCTATTGCCACGCGTGCGGCTTGCTCCGGGGGATAGCCATACACGCCACAACTGATGGCCGGAAAGCCCATGCTCCTGACCTCATGCCTGACTGCCAGCGCGACGGACGAGCGGTAGCATTGAGCCAGCAATTCGGGCTCGCCGTGATGGCCGCCCTTCCACACCGGTCCCACCGTATGGATCACATAGCGTGCGGGCAGCAAGAAGCCTGGCGTGATGCGTGCCTCGCCCGTTGGACAGCGCACGCCCGGTGCGACCTGCGGCAAGGCTTTGCAAGCTTCCAGCAGGCCTGGACCGGCGGCACGGTGGATAGCGCCATCCACCCCGCCTCCACCCAGCAGGGCGGAGTTGGCGGCGTTCACGATGGCATCCAGAACCAGCCGGGTCAGGTCGGAGGTGACAACGCTAATGGGCATATTTGGGCTTATGCTTGCACAACGTGGCCCTGGGCGCTTGCATCATGCCAAAGACGGAAGACATTTCCTTCGGTTACCTGTTGAACGACATCACCTTGCTGTTTCGCAAGCATTTTGATCGGCGGGCGGTGAAATTCGGCTTGACGCGGGCCCAATGGCGCGCCACCAAGATGCTGTACCACCGCGAAGGCCTGCGGCAGACCGAGCTGGCCGAATTCCTGGAAATGGAGCCGATCGCGGTCGGTCGCGTGATCGACCGCCTGCAGGCCGCCGGCTTTGTGGAGCGGCGGCCGGACCCCAAGGATCGTCGCGCCTGGCGTCTGTACACCACGGCGCAGGCGAGCGAGGTGATCGATGACATGGAGCGCATCGCCCGTGAGCTGCGGCGGGAGTGTACCGGGGGCATCACCTACGAGGAAATGACGCAGGCGATGAACGTACTGAATCGGCTGAAGGAAAACCTGCAGGCGCTGGATACCGCAGAAGCGCCCGTGGAAGGCGAGGGGAATGCAGCCGTCGCAGCTCCCCTCGGCGAGGGCGGTTAGGCTCCCCCTCCCCACGTGGGGAGGGGGAGCAAAAGCTCAGTCCTCGGCCCCGTCATGCGCAAACGCGCCCGGCGCTGAGCCGAAATCGCCGTTCGCCTGCGCAGCCATATACGAGAACACGGCGTACACCGCCACGTTCTGCGCCAGCTGCTTGGGGTCGATCTTGTCCAGCGTGTCGTTGGCGGTGTGGTGCCAGTCGAAGTAGTTGGTGCCGTCTTGCATGAGGGTCAGCGCCGCCATGCCCTTGCCGTGCATCTGCGATAGATCCGAACCGCCGCCGCCGGGCTTATTGGGGTCATAACTCACGCCGATGGGGGCCAGCACTTTGGCGATCTGCTGGATGGCGCCACGGGCCTCGGGCTTCACGCTGGCGGTCATGCGCCACACCGGGCCGGCGCCGAAATCCGACTCGGTGCCGAGCTGGAATTTGCTCACCTCCGCCGCATGCTTGTCAGCGTAGGCGCGACCACCCCACAGGCCCATTTCTTCGTTGGCGAACGCAATCACGCGGATGGTGCGTTCGGGCCGTTGCGGCAGGTCATGGATCAGTTTGGCCGCGCCTACGGCGATCGCCACGCCGGCGCCGTCATCGATGGCGCCCGTGCCCGGATCCCAGGAATCCAGGTGGCCACCGATGGCGATCACCTGGTCGGGATACTTGCTGCCGGTGATCTCGCCGATCACGTTCGCGCCGGTGTATTGGCCTTCGATGCCGCAATCCAGATCGAGCTTCACCGTGACCGGCTGGCCGTGGGCGAGTACGCGTTCCAGCTGATCGGCGTCCGGATTGGACAGCGCGGCGGCGGGGATCGCCTTGGTCGGATCCGTGAAACCGGTAACGCCGGTGTGTGGCGTGCGGCTATTGGCATCCGTGCCGGCCGAGCGCAGCAGGAAGCCGGCTGCGCCTTTTTGCTGTGCCAGCACCGGACCCTCGACGCGGATCGGCGAGCCGATGCGGCCGTAGTCCAGTCCATCCTTGTGCCGCTGCATGCGTTCGCCGATGTACACGATCTTGCCTTTCACGCTGGCCGGATCGGCTGCTTTCAAGGCATCCAGATCGGCGAACTGCACCACTTGCGCGGTGAGCCCGCCCTTGGGCGTAGCGGGCGAATAACCCAGTGCAATGAGCGTAAGCGGTTGCGGGAACGGAGCCACGATGGCGCCATGCTCACTACGGCGCACCCACAATGGATAGGTCACCGCTTCGGTATAGACCTTGTCGAATCCCAGCGTCTTGAACTTCGCTACCATCCAGTCGCGCGCGCGTTGATCATTCACGCCACCAGCCAGGCGGGCCCCCACTTCGGTGGTCAGGCCTGCCACCACTTTGTACGCGGTGTCGTCGTGCATCGCCTTGTCGCGCAATTGTTCGGCGGTCTGTACGGCGGAGGCGGGAATCGTGGTGGGTGCCTCCTTGGCGCAAACAAGTCCGGTAGCCAGCATGAGGCTGGCGGCGAGCAGGGTGAGGGAGGGGCGATGCATGGGCGGCTCCTGGTGACGAACCCCGCATTATGGGGCTCGTCTCCAGACGCGCTTAGGCCGAAAGTCATGCCCGTTGAGGCAATGCGCTATTGCTTGCTCTTCAACAGATCGCGGATTTCCGTCAGCAGCACCACTTCCGGCGGTGTGGCAGCGGCGGCTTTGGTGTAGAACCGGTTAATGAACTTCACCAGCATGAAGATCGCGAAGGCGACGATCAGAAAAGCAATGATGCTGTTGATGAAACTGCCGTAGGCGATGGCGATTTCGGGGATCTTGTGCGCAGGATTGCTGTTGTCGGCTTGCCGGATAACCACCTTCATGGCGGAGAAGTCGATGCCGCCGGTGATCCAGCCGAGCGGCGGCATGATTACGTCGTTCACCAGCGAGGTGACGATCTTGCCGAACGCGCCACCGATGACGACGCCTACCGCCATGTCGACCACGTTGCCGCGCATGGCAAATTCTTTGAATTCCTGCAACACGCTCATTGTCGTCTCCCCAGGTTGTACGCCGGATGGCATTGTGGACTGTAATGCATGGGTGTGCTGCCCGTGAGGCAAGGATCGAGCATCCTTAAATGACCCTGCCTTCGAGCATCGCGATGTCTTGCAGTTCGGCGCGGAAGCAATCGCCGCGTTGCAGTGCCGCTACGCCGGCTGGCGTGCCGGTAAAAATCAGATCCCCCGGCTTGAGCTCGAACAACTTCGACAAGGCGACGATGATGTCCGTCACGCCATGCACCATGTCGCCGAGCTTCGCTTCCTGGCGCAGTCCATCGTTCACTTTCAGGCTGATGCGAGTATCCGCGCGCGGGGCGGCCAAATTCGCCGGCATCAAAGCAGAAACGGGCGCCGAGTGGTCGAACGCCTTGGCCACGTCCCACGGATGGCTCTTGGCCTTGGCCGCTGCCTGAAGGTCGCGGCGGGTGAGATCGAGCCCGACACCGTAGCCGAAGATCGCCTGTGCAGCCCGCGCGGCATCCAGGTCGTGGCCGCCTGCCTGCAAGGCGACCACCATCTCCACTTCGTGGTGCAGCTCGCTGGTGGCTGACGGATAGGGCACGTCCGCACCGTCTGTCACCACCGCATCAGCAGGTTTACAGAAGAACATGGGAGCCGAAGCGTCTACAGTGGCGCCCATTTCGCGCGCATGCTCGGCGTAGTTGCGTCCAATGCAGAAAATGCGGCGGACCGGAAAACGTTCTTCGCGGCCGATTACCGGAAGGCTGGGCATGACAGGAGGATCGATGACGTAGCGCATGGCAAAAAGGGTAGCAGCTTCATGCACCTGGCAAGAAGATAGCCATGGCAGGTATCGCCGTTTGGCAGCAGTCAGCGCCACCTGCGATGGGAAGTCAGCGGCACGCAAGCGAGAATGACGACTCCAGGCAAATGGCGGGCGCCATCGGTAGTGTCGATTCCCGGCCCGCTCACACGTCGTTTGAACATGACAGCTGTCATTGGCATAGGTTGATGGGCGCACGTGGCAGGGCTCTCTCCGGCCCGTTATCGTGCGCATATCGGGGACAATAGGACACGAGCGTGAGCAATACCGATCTACTGAAGGAACTGAAGATCGAGCGTCACCAGCGCGAACATCATTCGGGTTCGGTTTCCGGCGCCGGTGGACGTGGGGGTGGAGGTCCAGGGCCTTGGCCGTGGATCGTCGGCGGCATCGTGCTGGTGCTGCTGGCACTCGGCTTCGGCGGCTGGTGGTTCGCTCATCGGCCCATACAAGTCCACGTCGCGCAGGCTGTCGCCGCGAGCAGCGACCCCTCTGCGGGCGCGGTGCTGCAGGCGACGGGTTATGTCACCGCGCGTCGCCAGGCCACGGTTTCCGCGCAGATCACCGGCACCTTGACGGCGGTGCTGATCGAGGAAGGCGATCGCGTCAAGCAAGGCCAGATCCTGGCCAAGCTCGATGACAGCCAGTACAAGGCCGCGCTCGATGCGGCTGTTGCCCAAGCCAAGGCAGGGCATGCTCTGGTGGACCAGTACGGGGCGCAGCTGGCGCAAAACCTGCGCGACGCCGACCGCGACGAAGCCTTGGCCAAGCAGGGCCTGGTGTCCAAGCAGGCGGCAGAGCAGGCGCGTACGCTGGCCAACAGCACGCGTGCGCAATTGGCCTCGCAACAGAAAAATGCTGTAGCCGCCGATGCGCAGGTGACCGAAGCACAAGTCAACTACGGCTACTGTCTTATTCGCGCGCCGTTCGATGGCGTGATCACCACCAAGGATGCGCAAGTGGGTGAAGTGGTGTCTCCCTTCTCCGCTGGCGGCGGCTTCACGCGCACGGGCATCGGCACCATCGTGGACATGGATTCGCTGGAGGTGGACGTGGACGTCAATGAAGCCTATATCGGTCGTGTCACGCCGAACATGCCGGCCGAGGCCGTGCTGGATGCATATCCGGACTGGCGCATTCCCGCGCATGTCATAGCCATCGTGCCGGCGGCCGATCGCGGCAAGGCGACGGTGAAAGTGCGCGTTGCCATCGAAAAGAAGGATGCCCGCGTGGTGCCTGACATGGGCGTGCGCGTGTCTTTCCTCGAAGCGAAACCGGCCGTCGCCACGCAGCAGGCGCCAAAGGGCGTGCTGGTGCCGGCCAAGGCTATCGTGAAGCGTGACGGCAGCGACAGCGTGTTTGTCGTGGTGGACGGCAAGGCACACCAGCAG
Source organism: Dyella flagellata (assembly GCF_030160275.1). Lineage (GTDB taxonomy): Bacteria > Pseudomonadota > Gammaproteobacteria > Xanthomonadales > Rhodanobacteraceae > Dyella_B > Dyella_B flagellata. Next base: position 110,683 of record NZ_BSOA01000049.1, on the reverse strand, counting down.
ACAGTGCAACCGGCCCCACAACAGCTTGGCGACATGCGTCTGATTCCCGCCTCGGTCAATGTGGGTGACAGCGTGGTGGTATCGCCAATGGATGATTTGCACGACGGTTCGTCCGTAAACGTGCAAGCCCAATAACCAGTTACAGGACCAGCGGAGCGCTCCCCTTATGCGCGACCAAAACAGTTCCACTCCGGAGGATGTAGCAATGGGTACGTTGATCGAGATTCGCGATCTTTCCAAGGTCTACGAACGCGGCCGGCAGAAAGTCGAGGTGTTGCATCACATCAACCTCGACATCGCCGAAGGCGATTTCCTCGCCTTGATGGGTCCGTCTGGTTCGGGCAAAACCACCCTGCTCAATCTGGTCGGCGGCCTGGATACGCCCAGCGGCGGCAGTATCGCTGTGGCCGGCCAGCGGATCGACCAGCTGGGCGCGGGCTCCCTTGCGCGCTGGCGTGCATCGAACGTCGGCTTCGTGTTCCAGTTCTACAACCTGATGCCGACCTTGAGCGCGCAGAGGAACGTGGAACTGCCGCTACTGCTGACCAAGCTTTCTGCCGCGCAGCGGCGCAAGAACGCGGCCATCGCCTTGCAACTGGTGGGACTGGCCGATCGCGCCTCGCACAAGCCGACCGAACTCTCCGGCGGTCAGCAGCAGCGCGTGGCCATTGCGCGCGCCATCGTGTCGGACCCGGCCTTGCTGGTGTGCGACGAACCTACCGGCGACCTGGATCGTCATTCGGCGGAAGAAGTACTGGGCCTGCTGCGCCAGCTCAACCGCGAACACGGCAAGACCATCGTGATGGTCACGCACGATCCGAAGGCGGCCGAATACGCCGACCACACCTTGCACCTCGACAAGGGCACGCTGGTCGAGCAGGCCACTGCATGAGGAACTGGTGATGAAATACTTTCATCTGATCTGGGCGGCGCTGTTCCGGCGCAAGACCCGCACCATCCTGACACTGGTGTCGATCACTGCTGCCTTCCTGTTGTTCGGCATGTTGGATGCCGTGCGCATCTCGTTCGACCAGGCCGGCAAGAGCGCCAATGGTGCGCAACGTTTGCAGACCGGCTCCAAGCTGTCGTTCATCCAGCCCTTGCCGCAAGGCCTGGGCGAGAAGATCGCCACCGTGCCTGGCGTAAAGTCGGTGGCGTATTCGAACTGGTTCGGTGGCGCGTATCAGGACCCGCACAACCAAGTGTTCACGTTCGCGGTGAGCGACAACTACATCGACCAATATCCGGAAGTGCAGGTTAGCGGCGATGCGCGCAAGGCGTTCACGAACACCCGCACCGGAATACTGGTGGGCGAAAAGCTGCTGGAGAAATACCACTGGAAGGTGGGGCAACAGATTCCGCTGCAATCGAATATCTTTCCGCAGCAGAACGGCAGCAAAAACTGGACTTTCGACATCGTCGGCGTGCTCCATCCCACCGACCAGAGCGTGGCCTTCTATGGCCAGATCATCCTGATGCATTGGAAGTATTTCGACGATGCAGTGATGAAGGGCTACAACAACGGTCAGGTAGGTTGGTATGTCGTGCGCGTCAACGACGTGCACCAGGCTGACCAGGTGGCCAGGGCCATCGATGCGTTGTCGGCCAATTCGGATCATGAAACACGCACCCAGACCGAAGCGGCTGCTACGGCATCGTGGATGAAGCAGCTGGCCGATATCGGCCTGATCGTGGGTTCGATCATGGGCGCGGTGTTCTTCACGCTGCTGCTGTTGACCGGCAACACCATGATGCAGGCCGTGCGTGAACGCACCTCGGAGTTGGCGGTACTCAAAACCCTGGGCTTTTCCGATCAAGGCGTGCTGGCCATGGTGCTGGCCGAATCCGTGCTGCTGGTGGTGCTTGGCGGTGTGATCGGCATTGGGCTGGCTGCGATGTTGATTCCAGGCGTCAGCGCCGGCAGTGGCGGCATGCTCAACTTGCCGACCGTCGGAGCGGACAGTTGGGGGCTAGGCGTCGGGCTGATGGTGGCCATCGGCCTGGTGGTGGGGGCGATTCCCGCGTGGCGGGCGATGCGCCTGAACATTGTCGATGCGTTGGCTGGCCGCTGACAGGAGCGAAGAACATGAAGTTCCTATTCAATCTTGGCGTGTTGTTGCTCTTGATCGCGGTGTTGTACGTGTGGGTGCACTTGCCCTGGTATGCAGTGCTTGCCTTGGTCGTCTTGTTCGCGGGGTGGATGGCGCTGACCCGGCGCGGCCGGCAGGCGGGATCGGTGACCGGCGTGGGTATCAGCACGCTCAGGCAACGCCTGGGTTCGTCATCGGTGGTGGTGATCGGCATTGCCGGCGTGGTCGGTGTACTGGTGGCGCTGCTTGCGATGGGCGAAGGCTATAGCGAAACGCTGAGCAAGACCGGTAGTGACGACACGGCCATCGTGATGCGTGGCGGCTCGGCCAGTGAGGTCAGTTCCGTGCTGAACCGCGACAGCATCGTGGTCATCGATCAAGCGGCAGGCATTGCCCGCGACAAACAGGGTAAACCCGTCGCGTCGGAGGAAATCGTGGTGGCGGCCAATCTGCCGGTCAAAGGCGGTGCTCCGGATGATGAGGGCAGCGTGCAGGTGCGCGGGGTAGGCGAGCAGGCTTGGACGTTGCGCCCGAACGCCAAGATCATCGCCGGTCGCAGCTTCCGGCCCGGTATGCGCGAGTTGGTGGTAGGGCAGGGTGCGCAGCGGCAATTTGTGGGCTTGCAACCAGGGCATGAGGTGAAGCTCGGAGCGCAAACATGGACTGTCGTCGGCGTGTTCGCTTCCGGTGATGCTTACGATTCGGAGATCTGGGGCGACGAGAATGTTGTCGCCGATACCTACCGTCGTGGCAGCAGCCGTACATCGGTGTTTGTGAAGCTTACCGATGCCAAGGCGCTGGATACCTTCAAGGCGGCACTGGCCGGGGATCCGCGTCTGCAAGTGGACGTGGACACCACGCTCAATTATTTCAGCAAGCAATCCGAGGGCATGGCCAAGGTGATGCGGGTCATGGGCATTACCGTGGGTTCGATCATGGCGATTGGTGCGATCTTCGGTGCGCTCAACACCATGTTCGCCGCCGTCGCTGTGCGTGCACGCGAAATCGCCACCTTGCGCGCGATCGGCTTTCGTGGAGTACCGGTGGTGGTGGCAGTGATGCTGGAAACCATGCTGTTGGCCCTGATCGGCGGCTTGATCGGCGGTCTGTTGGCTTGGCTGATCTTCAACGGCTTTACTGCGTCCACCCTGGCCAGCGGCACCACCGGGCAGCTTGCGTTTACCTTCAAGGTGACGCCGCTACTGCTGTGGGAGGGCTTGCAGTGGGCGCTGGCGATCGGCTTCGTCGGCGGTTTGTTTCCGGCCTTGCGCGCGGCACGCCTGCCTGTAACCACCGCCTTGCGCGAGTTGTGAGCCCGTAGTGACGCAGGCTGGACTGCAAAGCCCAGCCTGCGTCAATCGATCGCTGCCACGGCGACCGTGTTTGCGCTGCTACGCTTGATGCGGCCTATGCCCAACGACAGCAAGGCCACCACCATCAATGCGGCCATGTTGCAGCTCAGGCCCGTTGCAAAGGCGTGGTCATAGGCTTTTGCTCCGGTCTGTCCATGCAGCACGGTGTAGAACACCCCGCCGATGATCGCCACGCCCAGCGCGGCGCTGATCTGCAAGGCGGTGATGACCATGCCCGAAGCTAGTCCTGCATGCCTGGTCTCCACGCCGCTGATCACCGCTCTGATCAACGCCGGCATGGCGACGCCAAAACCAAAGCCTGCCACGGCAAGGCCTGATACGAGCGCTGCCTGCGGCAGCACGTGCAATACCGTAGTGATCAGAATGCCAAAGCCGAACGCCTGGCAAGCGCACGCCAAGGGCAACGCGCGGCGGCCCAGCGTATCGATTAAACGCGAAGCCAGCATCGAGCCGCAGAAATAGCCAATGGTGAACGGAACGGTTGCCAATCCGGCTTGCAAAGCGCTGTGCTGCAGGCCGCTTTGCAGATACACCGCATAGGTGAGGAAAAAGGATGAGGTGAGATAAATCCCCAGGGCAGCCAGCATTCCTAGCGAAAAATCGCCTTCGCCGAACAGCCGCACATCGATCAGTGGTGATCCGCCGTTCCTCGCCATACGCGCTTCGAAGCGCACGAATACGATGAACATGGCCAGCGAACCCGCCAGCATGGCGTAGGTCCACGCCGGCCAGCCTTGCTCGCGACCTTCCACTAGCGGATACACCAGCAAAGCCAAGGCGACCGACAACAACACAACACCACCCAGGTCCAGGCGATGTGCATGCTCTGCGCGTGATTCGCGCAACAGCACGAAACCTGCGACCAGGGCCGCACCGCCCACCGGCAAATTCACCAGGAAGATTAGCTGCCAGCCCATGCCCCACAGATGGCTCGACACCAGCGAGCCGCCCAGCAAGGCGCCCAGCGTTGCGGCGATTCCGAACGTGGCCGAATAAAGTCCCAGTGCACGAGGCTGTTCGGAGTGCGGAAACATCACGCGGATCGATGCCAACACTTGCGGCGCCAGGGCAGCAGCTGCCATGCCTTGCAACATGCGCCCGGCCAGCAACGCCGCAGACGACCATGCCAAGCCGCATAACAACGAGGCCAGAGTGAACCCGCCAATGCCGAGCAGGAACATGCGCCGCCGTCCGTAGAGATCCCCCAGCCGGCCGCCGGTGATCAGGAACACGGCGTAGGTGGCCGCATAAGCCGAAATCACGAACTGCAACTGCGCCGCGCTCGAATGCAAGGCGGCACGGATCGAGGGCAGCGCAACGTTCACGATGAAGAAATCCAGCGGCGGCAAAAACGCGCCCGTCAGCAAAACGGGCAAAGCCAACCAGCGCCGCGGATCGCCTGCGGCGTTTTCGGTATTCATGCCCAACTCCCATGGCAAAACCAGCTTGGCGCCCATGCTAGTTCGGTCCTAAGATAAGAGAAACTCATGGTTGTACGATTTAATCATGACAAATGAAAATGCTTACCTGCGCCGCCCGCTGGATCTGGATGCCGTCCAGGCTTTTGTGCTGGTGGCCGACCTCAACAGCTTTACCCGTGCCGCCGAGGCGATCGGTACGACCCAGTCCGCCATCAGCCTGAAGCTGAAGCGCCTGGAGGACCGTCTCGGGCATCGCTTGCTGGAACGCACACCGCGGCGCGTAAGCCTGCTGTCCGAGGGGGAGGCTTTTCTCAGTGCCGCACGCGAACTGCTGGATGCGCACGAACGAGCGCTGCATCGACGGGTCGAGGCCAGGCTCAACCTGCGCATCGGCATCAGCGATCAGGCCGCCGGCACGGATCTGCCGGCCCTGCTCGCCAAGCTGGGCGCCTACGATCGCTCGCTGTGCATGGAAGTGCGCGTGGGGGCATCGCATGGTTTGCTGGCGGCGTATGACCGCGGCGACGTGGATGTGGCGATCGTGTGCCGGGATGGCCCGCGTGGCGACGGTGAACGTCTCTTCGTGGAACCGTATGCCTGGTACTCGTTACCTGGCTTCGAGTGGGCGCCCAACGAGCCGCTGCGCATCGCTTCGCTGGCCGCGCCTTGCACGATTCGCGCGCGGGCGTTGAAAACCCTGGACGATGCGGGTGTGGCATGGACCGAAGTATTCGTTGGCGGCGGCTTGCCGGCAGTCGTGGCGGCAGCTGCGGCCGGACTGGCGGTGGCGCCATTGCCGCATCGGGTGTGTCCGCCCACCCTGGTCGACGTGGGCGAGCGCTTGAACCTGCCGCGTCTGCCGCTGACTGAAGTGATGCTGCACCACCGTGTCAGCGAACCGAGAATGCGCGGTGCAGTGCGTATCCTTGCTGCTGCATTGAGGGCGAGCGCAGCTGGGATTTAAAGGCACGCTAAGCGTGTAGGCTGGGATGACAATCCCAGCATCGCGACGCTGCGTGCATGGCAATGCTGGGATTGTCATCCCAGCGCGCCTGCGCCTAGGGCTGGACCGGCGGCACGTAAGGCAAGCTAAACCCAAGCAGCCACAGCAAGCCCAGCACCAGCGGGACATGCACTGCCAACTGGATGAAGGTGAAGCCGATGACATCGCGAGCCTTCAGGCCGAGCACGCCAAGCAGCGGCAGCATCCAGAACGGATTGATCAGGTTCGGTAGCGCTTCGGCCGCGTTGTAGACCTGCACCGCCCAGCCCAGGTGCACATGCAGATCATTGGCAGCTTGCATCACGTAGGGTGCTTCGATCAGCCACTTGCCACCGCCTGAGGGTACGAAGAAGCCGAGCACGGCGGAGTACGCGCCCATGACCAGCGGGAAGCTGTGGGTGGTAGCGATGTGCACGAACAGCCCGGATAAGCGATGGGCGAGCGTTTGCCCGTCTGCGCCTGCCGCATGCGTCAGCAGTGCGGCGATGCCGCCATACAGCGGAAACTGGATCAGCACACCGGCAGTGCTAGGCACGGCGCGCGTCACCGCGTTGAGAAAACTGCGTGGGCGCCAGTGCAGCAACAGGCCGACAGTGAGAAACAGGAGGTTGTAGGTATTGAGGTTGGCGATCGCGCTGACGGCCGGTTTGCTGGTGAATTCATGACCGAGCCAGCCCAGGCCGAGTACGCCGATCAGGATGGACAGCAGCGGGCTGTATTCCAGCCATTCGCCAGGGCGGCTGCGCGCTGGCAGGGCAGGCGTGGACATGTCTACACCACCGAAGTCCTGCACGGTGCGCGCCTGCGCGTTGGAAGGTGCTGTCAACCAGCAGATCACCAGTGACACCGCAATGAGCGCGACGGTGAGAATGACCGACTGCCACAGGAAAATCGTCTGGCTGAAAGGCAGCACGCCGGTGATGTTGAGCAGTGCCGGCGGCATGCTTTTGGGATTGGCCTGCAATTGCGCTGCAGAGGAAGAAAGGCCCATCGCCCATACCGCGCCGAGGCCCAGGTAAGCCGCCGCACCCGCTGCGCGATAGTCCATGCGCAGCTCTTCGCGTCGTGCCAGCGCCCGCACCAGCAGGCCGCCGAATACCAGCGAAAAGCCCCATGACAGCAGCGAGGCAAGCATGCTGATCAATCCCACCAGGCAGATCGCGCTGCGGCCTGTGCGCGGCACGCGCGCCAGCAAATCAATGAACCGCGCCACGACCGGAGCGCTGGCAACCACATAGCCACCGATCACCACGAAGGCCATCTGCATGGTGAAGGGAATCAGGCTCCAGAAACCGTCGCCGAATGAGTTGAACGCTGCGGTTGGCGTGGCACCGAAGCTCAGTACCGCGATGGCAACGACAGTTACTCCCAGTGCCGCGAAGACCCACGCATCGGGAAACCAGCGTTCCGCCCAGGCGGCGCTGCGCAAGGCGGCCTGGGCCATCCAGCCATCGGTTGCCTTGCCCATACGTGCATGCCTCCCTTAGCGATGACGCCATGGTGATGCGGCCGTTGGCGTAGCGGCAAGAGGCTGTGCGTCTCTTAATGCGTCCGTCGCTGCTTGGCCAAGGTAATGACCACCACGCCGAGCAAGATCACCGCCATGCCCGCCAGGTCATAGGGGCCTACCTTTTCCCCCAGCAGCAAGACGCCGAACAGCACCGCAATCGGCGGATTGACATAGGCATAGCTGGTGGCGAACGCCGGGCGTGCATGCTTGAGCGCGTAGAGGTAAGCACTGAATGCAATGAACGATCCAAACACCACCAGATAGGCCGCTGCCAAGGTGGCATGCAGGGTGGGATGGGCGGGCAGCTTCTCGCCACCCAGGGATCCTGCGGCGAGCAAGGCGATGCTTCCGCACAGCATTTGCGCGGCGGTATTCATCATGCCCGCGGGCATGTCCTGATGTTTGCTCCATACCGAACCAAAAGCCCACGCTATCGCCGCAACCAGCAAGGCTGCCGCACCGATATGCGAGCCGGATAGCGCATTGCCGAGATTCAAGACGATCACGCCGAGGAAACCAATCAGCAGTCCAATCGTCTCGCGGCGGGTCGGCCAATTCTTGTAGAGGCCGGCGAAGATCGCCGCGAACAACGGCATGCTCGCGACCACTACGGCCGAAATGCCCGAACTCACACTTTGTTCCGCGTAGCACACCAGGCCGTTGCCGAAACCCAGTAGCAGTACACCGGTGAATGCCGCATTCCGCCACTGGCGTGCGGTTGGCAGGGTGGCGCCGCGCAGGCGCAGATAGCCGAACAGCAAGCCGCCTGCGATGGCAAAGCGCAAGCCGGCCAGTAAAAACGGCGGATAGCTCTCAAGCGCAATACGGATGCCCAAATAGGTGGAACCCCAGACGATGTACAAAGCGAACATCGCCAGCGGCACCCACTTGCCGGCACGGCTTTCGTCGCCTGCCATGGCAAGCGTCTGGTTAGCGGAATCGTTCATCGGTGTGTTGGCGGGGGGGCAGGCCTAACGATACCTGCTTATCGGGCATGTAGGTTAGGGCTTGCGCGCCAGGCTACGAAGCGTGGCGCCGCCCTTCCTGCTCCAACAGGATACGCTTGCGTTCCACGCCCCAGCGCCAGCCGCCCAGCGAACCATCCTCGCGCACGATGCGATGGCAGGGCACGATCAGGGCCAGGCGATTGCTGCCGCAAGCCTGGCCGATGGCGCGCGCCGCACCCGGCTTGCCAAGCTCGGCGGCGAGTTCGCCATAGCTCTTGGTGGTGCCGGCGGGAATGCGTGTGAGCGCCTCCCACACGCGCCATTGAAATGCGGTGGCGGCGACATCGAGTGGCGGCATCTCCGGCGCTTCCCGATTGCTCCAGCCCAGTTCGCAGGCAATGCGGTCGATGACGGCGTCGAGCCATTCCTCACGTCCGTTATCGACGCGCTCGCGGACCGCTTGCGGGAATTCATCCTTCAGCCGCTGCTCCAGTTCCTGCTCGCTTGCACCCAGCGTGACGGCGCAGATGCCCTTGGCCGTCGCGGCAACTAGCAACTGTCCCAGCGGCGTGTTGGTGGTGGTGTAGCGAATATGGGCGCCGGCACCGCCGGCGCGGTAGCTGGCCGGTGTCATGCCGAGTAGACGATTGGTGTGTTCGTACACACGGCTGCCGGAACCGAAACCGGCGTCATACACCGCATCGGTCACCGCCGAGCCTTTGCGCAGGGCCGTTTTGAACTGGCCGAAGCGACGCGCCCGGTGGTATTCGGCCGGGCTCATGCCGTAACGGCGGCGAAACGCCCGTTGCAGATGGCTGGGGCTGAGCTTGGCGGCATCGGCCAGCGCCGTGAGAGTCGGAGCCTCCGTCGCACGCTCGATCAGCGCGCGCACGTGTTCCAGCGGAGCTTCAAGGGTGGCGAGGGAATTACGCATGGCAGTATCCGGAAAGGAACGTTGCCGTCAGCTTAGGTGCGCCACCCCAGTGGCGCTATCCGGATTTTGCTCAGTGGTGGGTTACGGGGCGCGAGTTATGGATCACCACGTACTCGCCCTCAAGCACTTCCGGCTGATGCGCATGCCGGGCCGCGCCTGGCACCGCAACGCGGCTGCGCTTCCACTGTCGCCATACCAGCCACAACGCGCCGCCGACGGCCAGCACGCCGGCGACGACCAACCCGAACACCATCAGCACGCCGACCACAATCAGGCCCAGCACCACGGACAAGGCCTGGGCGAGCGGGTGGCGGCGGCGGTGCAGGAGCGGGAGAACGACGCGCATGTTAAAAATCCGTATGGTAAAATCAAGGACTTACGCGTGTAACGATGAGGCCATACGGCCCATAAGGCAAGTGCCCATGGAAACAGTCACCCCGCCCCGCCGCCTCTGCCTGCTCCGCGAGATGCCCGATGGCGAGGCCGTGGCGCTGGACGTGATGCTGCCGGACGGCGAAGAAAGCGTGATTCTGCTACGTCGCGGTGATCACGTGAGTGCCTGGCTGAACATCTGCCCCCACGCCGGCCGTCGGCTGGATTGGGCACCGGGCAAGTTCCTGCTTTCCAAAGGCATGCTGGTGTGCGCAGCGCATGGGGCCTGCTTTGGCGTGGATACGGGGGAGTGCGTGAGCGGCCCATGTCGGGGCGAAAGCCTGCGGACGGTGCCGGTGCGGGTGGAGCAGGGCGAGGTGCTGCTGGACGAGTAGGCTGGGATGGCCATCCCAACCTACAAGCGCGCGTCAACCTGCTCTTTTGGCAGCACGCCCTTGATGTCATAGACCACGCCATTGGGCATAGTCAGCGCCCGCACGTCATACGCGCCACCCGCCTTGAACTGCTGGTGCGCCACCGCGAGCACTACGGCGGCGTAGCTCCCCTTCGCATCCACCTCTGACAACAAGTTCAAATCGTAGTGCTGGCGTGCTTCCTCGGCGTCCGCCCATGGATCGTGCACGTCGACGGCGGCGCCGAAGCTTTCCAGTTCCCGCACCAGCTCGACCACGCGCGTATTGCGCAGGTCCGGGCAGTTTTCCTTGAAGGTGAGGCCCAGCACCAGTACGCGGCTGCCGCGGATCGCGTGCCCCTGGCGGACCATCAGCTTGATCACTTCGGCGGCCACATGCTGGCCCATCGCATCGTTGATGCGGCGGCAGGCCAGCAGGATATCCGGGTAATAGCCGGTCGACTGGGCTTTTTGGATGAGGTAGTACGGATCAACGCCGATGCAGTGGCCGCCGACCAGTCCGGGTTGGAAGGGCAGGAAGTTCCATTTCGTGCGTGCAGCGTCGAGCACGTCCTGTGTGTCTATCCCTAAGCGATGGAAGATCAGCGCGAACTCGTTGATCAGGGCGATGTTGGCATCGCGCTGGGTGTTCTCGATCACCTTGGCAGCTTCGGCCACCTTCAGGCTTGGCGCCTTGTGCGTGCCGGCGGTGATGATGCGTGCGTACAGCGCATCGACGAAATCCGCCGCCTCCGGGGTGGAGCCTGAGGTGATCTTCGGAATCGTGGTGAGACGGCGCAGCTTGTCGCCAGGGTTGATGCGCTCGGGGCTGTAGCCCACGCTGAAATCGACGTTGAAGCGCAGATCGGAGGCGCGTTCCAGTTCCGGTACGCAGATTTCTTCGGTCGCACCCGGATAAACGGTGGATTCGTAGATCACTACGTCGCCGCGCTTGAGCACGCTGCCAACCATCTGGCTGGCGCGAATCAGCGGCGTGAAATCGGGACGCTTGTGCTCGTCCACCGGCGTAGGCACGGTGATGACGAATACGTTGCGATCGCGCAGTGCCTCCACCTCGGTGGTGAAATGCAGTTTCGTCGCCGCGGCAAGTTCTTCCGGCGAGGCTTCCTGGTTGCCGTCCGCGCCTCGCCGCAAGGCGTCCACGCGCGCGGTATCGATGTCGTAGCCCAGCGTGTCGAGGAGCCGTCCGAATGCCACGGCAAGCGGCAGGCCGACATAACCGAGTCCGATCACGGCGAGGCGAGGGTCGTGGGGGTAGGTGGTCACGGGTGTTTGATTGAGCCGCTGGAAGGACGGGCTGATGGTACAGCCCAGGTGCATCCTATCAACGGTACATAAGATTGATCGCTACCAGCGTGATTGCCAGCACGATAAACGTCAGCGGCACGCCCGCGCGCAGGAAGTCCCGGCTGCTGTAGTCGCCGGGGCCGGTGACCATCATCAGGGCGGGGTGGCCGGAACTCAGCAGGAAGGTGTTGGACGAAGACACCGCCACGATCAGCGCGTAGGCGGAAGGATTGCCACCCGTAGCCACCGCCACGCTGATCGCCACCGGCACCATCATCACCGTGGCGCCTACGTTCGACATCACTTGCGAGAACAGCAGGGTAAGGATCGCCAGCGAAAGCTGCAGGATCCACGGCGAAGCATGGCCCAGGTGCAGCAGCACTTCCTGCGCCAGCCACGCGGCCGTGCCGGTGGAATCCATCGACCAGCCCAGCGGAATCAGGCACGCGGTGACGAAGATGGTTTTCCAGTTCACCGCCTTGTAGGCCTCGTCCATGTTCAACACCCCGGACAGCAGCATGCCGATGGCGCCGGTCATCATCGCGATGGACAGGTCGAGGTTGGTGAACAGCGCCAGGCCCTTCGCCAGCAGGAAAAAGCCCACTGCCTGCCAGATCTTGTTGGGGCGCTGCTCTTCGCGGGGAATGTCGGTGACGACCACCAGGTCCTTGTCTTCGGAAGCGTCCTGCAGGGCTTTCCAACTGGAATGCAGCACCAGCGTATCGCCGGTGCGCAAACTCACGGAGCGCAAGTCGTCGCGATAGACCTGGTCGCCGCGCGTCACCGCCAACACCGAAATGCCGTAGCGCTTGCGCAAACGCAATTCACCGACCGATTGCTTGAGGAAACGCGAGCTGGGTGGAATCACCGCCTCGGAAATGCCCGCGCGTGTGGGATTGAACAGCTCGCCCAACTGGCGCATGCGTGGCGACACGCGGCACAGCTGGTTATTGGCGAAGCGATTCAGTTCCTCGCGCGGCCCGAGCACGCCGAGCACCGAGCCTACCCAGATCACCTGATCGGCCGGTGGCGCCATGCGCGCTTCGTTGCCACTCTTGATCGCCAGGATCAGCGGCGCGCCATGCAGTTGCTCCACCTCGCCGATGCTCATGCCGACCAGCGGGCTTTCGGCCGTGACGGTGAGTTCCGCGGTTTCGCCGACGATGCCGTAGGTCTCGGCGAAATAGCTTTCGGTACGGCCGGGCGTCACCTTCTGGCGCTCGTCCTCACGCTCCGGCAGCAGCTTGCTGGTGTAGAGGTAAAAGAACAGCACGCCAGCCACCGCCAGCGCCAGGCCCACCGGCGTCACGCTGAACAGCCCGAACTTCGGCACCGTCTGCGCTCCAGGCGGCAGGTTCGCGTTGGCGCTGGCGATCAGGTCATTGAGCACGATCAGCGGCGAGTTCGCGATCAGCGTGGTGTTGGTGGCGGTAAGAATGCAGAACGCCATTGGCAGCAGCAGGCGCGAGATCGGCACGCCGGTGCGTGCGGACAGGCGGCTGGTGACGGGAATCATCAGCGCGGCCAGCGCCTGGCTGGGAATCACCGCGCTGAACAGGCTAGTGACGGAGTTGATCACCAGGCCGAGCCGGGATTCCTTGCCCCGCGCCATGCGCATCACGAACTGTGCAGTCAGGCCGAGCACGCCGGCACGGTCCAGTCCGGCGCCCATGATCATGATTGCGATGATGGCGATCACGGCGTTGCCGGCGAAACCCTGGAAGACCTTTTCCGAGGGAATCAGGCCGGTCAGGCCGATCACCACCACCACCAGCAGCGCCACCATGTCGGCGCGGACCCACTCCAGCACCAGCATGACCATGGTGAAGCACACCAGCCCCAGGACCAGGATCATTTCGGGGGTAAGGGTCAGCGCCACTGTCGACTGACCCGGATGGGCTGGCAAGGCTGGATGCGGTGGGGCGGCAGTGGCTTCACGCGATGACTCATCCCTGTTTAGCGAGGAAGTATAAGCGTGCGTGCGGGCTTGCTGGTGAACCGTTGCCGCACTATGGCACCCCAATCACGCCTTTTCCGTTCCAGCTGGGACAACATCGTAGGCTGGGATGGCAATCCCAGCATCGCGCCGTTGCATGCATGGCAATGCTGGGATTGCCATCCAGCCTACGCGCGAGGGGTGCAGCGATAGAGCAGATCCCAAACCCCGTGGCCAAGCTTCAAGCCACGCCGCTCGAAGTGGGTCTCGATACGCCATGCCGGCTTCTCGGCAAACTGGCCCGGTCCCACCTCATTGCGCCAGGCCGGCGCCGCTTCCATCACTTCCAGCATGTGCTGCGCGTAAGGTTCCCAATCAGTAGCCAGATGCAGCAGTCCGCCGGGCGCCACGCGCGTAGCGAGCAGGGCGACAAAATCGGGCTGCACGATACGGCGCTTGTTGTGGCGCTTCTTGTGCCAAGGGTCGGGAAACCAGATGCGGACCTCGGCCAACGCGGCGGGAGGGATCTCATTTTCCAGCACTTCCACCGCATCGTGCTTGTACAGGCGCACATTGCCGGCGTCCCGCGCGGCCAGGGCATTCATCAGCCGGCCCACACCCGGGCCATGTACTTCCACGCCCAGATAGTCGCGCCCCAGGTCGTGCTCGCTCGCCCAGGCCAGGGCCTCGCCGTTGCCGAAGCCAATTTCCAGCACGCGTGGCGCTTGGCGGCCGAAATGAGTGTCGAAGTTCTGCGGCTTGCCACTGTAATCGATGCCGAAGCGCGCCCAGTGCATTTCGAACGCGCGCTGCTGGGCGGGCGTCATGCGGCCTTCGCGCAAGACGAAACTGCGGATCCGTCGAAGGTGGGAAGGTGCGTCGTGGTCGTCAGTCATGCTGGGCGGAGTCAGCCTATGGTCCCATCGATCGGACTTGACGCCGACGCAAAGCGCTTGCGCGGAATCCGCCCGGCGCGGAAGGCCGCGCGGCCGGCCTCGATGGCCAGCTTCATGGCGTGCGCCATCAGTACCGGATCCTTGGCCCCAGCGATGGCGGTATTCATCAGCACGCCATCGCAGCCCAGTTCCATGGCGATGGCGGCATCCGAAGCGGTACCCACGCCAGCATCGACGATGATCGGCACTTTCGCGTTCTCGATGATTTCCAGCAGGTTGTACTTGTTCTGGATACCCAGTCCCGAGCCGATCGGTGCGGCCAGCGGCATCACCGCCACACAGCCGATCTGCTCCAGCTTCTTGGCCAGAATCGGGTCGTCACTGGTATAGACCATCACCTCGAAACCGTCGGCGACCAGCTGTTCGGCGGCCTTGAGGGTTTCCACCACGTCGGGAAACAGCGTGCGCTCGTCGCCCAGCACTTCCAGTTTCACCAGTTGGTGGCCATCCAGCAGTTCGCGGGCCAGACGGCAGGTGCGCACTGCATCTACTGCGTTGTAGCAGCCGGCGGTATTGGGCAGCAGGGTGAACTCGCCCGGGGGTAACGCATCGAGCAGGTTGGGGGCGTTGGGATCCTGGCCCAGGTTCACGCGGCGGATGGCGGCGGTGACGATTTCCGCGCCGGCGGCCAGGGTGGCGCTGCGGGTTTCGTCCAGATCCTTGTATTTGCCGGTGCCAGTGAGCAGTCGCGAGCGGTAGCTCTTGCCGGCAATGACCAGGGTATCGGCGGTATCTTGAGTCTTGATATTCATGCTTGGGATTTGGGCGCGCGCGCTCAGCCGCCGCCGATGGCGTGGACGATTTCCACCTGGTCGCCTTGGCGCAGCGCGTAAGCGCCATGCTGGCTGCGCGGTACGATCTCTTGATTCACCTCCACGGCTACGCGCCGGCCGGCATAGCCGGCCTCGTGCAGCAGTTGGGTGAGGGTGAGGTTATCGCCGCAGTCGTGCGGGTGGCCGTTGAGGGTGATCTGCATCGGCCTATTGTAGCGCCGGGCCTGTGCTTTATCCCGCCAGGTAGCCAAGTGCGCCGTGTGGCAGTCGCTGGCGCACTCGGTGTAGGCATTCAGTGCTGTTGGTTGTCGTTCCTGGGTGGGGGCGCATGCTGCGGATGCGGCGCACTCTGCGGACGTGGTTGCTGCTCGGCCGGCCGAGCCATCTCCGGGCGCGGCGCGTACTGTACCGGTGGCTGGTAGCGATACGGCTGGGGCTGCATTTCGCGCGGCGCCGGCGCGTACTGGCGTGGTGCTTGCTGTTCCGGCACGTATTGATGCGCACGTTGCGCCGCTTCGAAGCGTTGCTGTTCCTGCTCGAGGGCTGCCTGCCGCTCGCGCTCTTGCTGTTGCTGCACGGATGGCTGCGGTGGCGTGTAGCGCGGCGCCTGCTGCATCGCTGGCTGTTGTGGTTCGTAGCGCGGCGCCTGCTGCACCACTGGCTCCTGTGATCGTGGGGCCTGTCGTACCTCAGGCTGCTCTGGCAGGTAATGCGGAGCCTGTTGCACCTGCTGCGCCGGCGCGAAATGCGGCACCTGCGGCAAGGCCGGTGCGGCCGGCCGCGGCGGAGCTTGTGGCTGAGGTGGCGTGCCATAGTGCGGGAAGCCTTGTCCCGAAACCACCCTGGGCGCGTTCTGCGGTTGCACGTTCAGTACATGCACATTGGAGGGCGGGGTAGCGTGGAATGCGGCGCCTGCCGCCATGGCCGGAGCCGGCGCCCGCACCGCCACTACCGGCCGATTGAACCCGGCCGCTGGCAACGGGCGTGTGTTCGCGCCACGCGGCTGGCCAAAGCTGGCCGAAGAGGGGCGTTGCATTGGTGCTGCCGCCATCACCGGAGCATGCGCGAGCTGCTGCGGGTCCACGCGGACTTGGTTGGCTTGCACGTTCCGCGCGCTGGCGAAGGCCTGCGCGGGAACCGCGGTAAAGGCATGCGGCGCGTCGCGGTTGACATAGTTCACGCCGGTGATCGGCCGGCCTGCGCGATACAGGTCGTACTGGTTATGGATGTTGTTGATCACCGTCACCTGGTTGACGTTACGCGTGATCTGGATGTTGGTGACGTTGACGTTGGTGTAGTAATTGCGCGAGGCGCGATACCACGGGTTGTACACCTCATGCGGGCCGAGCGGGAACCAGCCCACCGGACCGCCTGTACCGATACCGACGAAGGCAACCAGCGCTGGCGCGTACACCGGCCGTACGCGTGGCGGGCACGGTACCCATCCCCAGCGTTCGTGCAGATAGACCCAGCGGCCGTAGTGGTAGGGGGCGAAGCCCCACGGCATCGCATCCACCCAGGTCCAGCCCCAGGGGCCGACCCAGACCCAGTGGCCAAGGCGATAGGGCGCCCAGCCGGCGACCACGGTGGTGGGGTACCACACGGCACCGTAATCCTCCTCCTGCTGCCAATCGCCGTACTGGTTCAGGTCCTGCGAGCCGACCACGTCTGGCGATACGTATTGCGTACTGGCGGTATTGGAGTATTGCGCGTCGCGATCGTTGCACCAGGCGTCGAATTCATCGCGGCCCTCGATGTCGCTTACCGTCATGTCGTTCAACGAGGAATCGCCAAACTGGTAGCTGCGTCCGCTGAACACTTCGCGCTGGGCGTTGTTTTCGCCGTAGACGATTCCGCCCCCGTCGGACACGGTGACCGTGGTGCCGTTGCCATTGGCGCCGACGTCGACCCGGAACGTGCCAGGCTGATTGATCACCAGCGCAAGGGTTGGCGTATCGATTTCGTAGCTCGCGCCCTGGTCGATGTTGCGCACCGTGATGTTCACGGTGCCCTGCGTCAACTCGAACTGGCCGATCTGGTCGCTGAGGTTGAGTACCCCGATGTCGGTCTGGTTGCTGATGCGCAACGCGGCGCCGCCCAGTTCCAGTTCGGCGCGGGCGTCGGGTCCGCTGGACAGCTTGTCGCCATTGGTCAACGGCCGGTTCATGTCGGCGGCAGCCCATTCGGTGCCGCCCGCCGGCATCAGGCCCAGGTCGCCGGAAGTATAGGAAAGCCTCGCCACGCGGGCCGGCGGATCGCCGCCGTCACCGCCCTGGTTGTCGTCGGACTGGGCGAGCGCCAATCCGCTGCATAACAGCAGCAGAACGGCCAGGAACGCGCGCCACCCGCTCACCTGTGACACGACAGCATTGAACTTGCGCATAAGTCACTCCAGCCCGCTGCACGCGAAACGGTCGCGCCCGCCATCATCCCTGTCCGTGTAGACAATCTTGCGCGTGGATTATGAGCGCCGGCTTAGGGCAGGAATGGCCGTTGCCGACGGTTTAACTGCACGCTGTCTTTGCGTCCCTAAGGATTCCCAAAGCCGCATTCGCCGGTTACCATCGCCCGGCGTTGCGGGTGTAGCTCAATGGTAGAGCTGTAGCTTCCCAAGCTACTGACGAGGGTTCGATTCCCTTCACCCGCTCCATCCTCCCTTTTCGGTCCCCTCCGAGAGTTTCCAAACCCGACAGCGTGAGCTGACATGGCGGACGTGATCACCCTCGGTTGGCGGGAGCGATTGGCATTGCCGCAGCTCGGCATCACCACGCTCAAGGTCAAGCTCGACACCGGCGCGCGCAGCAGCGCCTTGCACGTGGACGAGTTGGAAACTTTCACCCGTGACGGACTCCCCTGGCTGCGTTTCATGGTGGGTCTCGGACGCCGCTCGGTACGGCAGGTGCAATGCGAGGCACCTGCGTGCGACCGGCGGGTGGTGGTCGACACCGGCGGCGGACGTAGCGAACGCTGGTTCATCCGCACCGAAGTGATGCTGGCCGGCGAGCGTTTCGAAGTTGACATAAATCTGACGGATCGCCGGCACATGCTGTTTCCCATGCTGTTGGGTCGCACCGCCCTGGTCGGGCGCTTCAAGGTCGACCCCGCACTGTCCTACACCCTGCCCAAGCCCTCGCACACGATGGTGCACAAGCCATGAAAATCGCGATCCTCTCGCGCAACGCGCGCTTGTATTCCACCCAGCGACTGGTCGAAGTGGCACGCGAGCGCGGGCATGTGGTGCGCGTGCTCGACCCGCTGCGCTGCTATGTGCGCATTGCGCCGGGCGAGGTCGAAATCCGCTACAAGGGCAAGGCTTTGCACGATATCGACGCAGCTATTCCACGCATCGGCACATCGAGCACGTTCTACGGCACGGCAGTGCTGCGCCAACTTGAGATGATGGGGGTGTATACGCCCAATTCCTCCGACGCCGTGCTGCGTGCTCGCGACAAGTTGCGCTGCTTGCAGATCCTTTCCGCCAAAGGTCTGGACATGCCGGTGACGGTCTTTGGGGACAACCCTGACGACACCACCGATGTGCTGGACATGTTGGGCGATCCGCCGCACGTGATCAAACTCAACGAAGGCAGCCAGGGCACCGGCGTAGTGCTGGCCGAAAAGCGCAGCGCCTCGCAGAGCGTGGTGGAGGCATTTCGCGGCCTGTACGCCAACTTCCTGGTGCAGGAGTTCATCGCCGAGGCCAAGGGCAGCGATCTGCGCTGCTTCGTGGTGGGCGGCCAGGTGGTGGCGGCGATGCAGCGTGAAGCGGTGGCGGGTGAATTCCGCGCCAACCTGCACCGTGGCGGCACCGCCGTGGCGGCAAAGCTGACCGCCGCCGAGAAGCGCATCTCGGTGGATGCCGCCCAAGCCCTTGGGTTGGGTATTGCGGGGGTCGACCTGTTGCGCTCCAAGCGCGGCCCGCTGGTGCTGGAAGTCAACGCATCGCCGGGGCTTGAGGGCATCGAGGCGGCGTCGGGCGTGAATGTGGCCGATCACATCATTCGTCATCTGGAGCGACATGCCGTGAAGGCGTCGAAACGCGCGTAGCCGCCTTCAGTGGCGGAGACAACGTGAAGGCGTGTATCACCATTAACCAAGCCGTGAGTGCCGGTTAACTACGGCGTAACCGCCCCGCCCCTATAAAGGCGTCACTGTTTGTTTGCTCGCCACTTCAAATCGCAAGTGCCACAGCAGACGACGGTATCGGGGCAGTAGCTTCAGCCCGGATGCAGCGACGCACAGTCGCCGTATCCGGGCTTTTTCTTTGCTCCGGCCCCCCCTCGCAGGCCAACGTTCAGCCTGGCGCTTAACAATTGCGCCATTCACTCGTTAAGCTTGGCCCCATCCCCGGCCTGCGCGCCGGTTGCGTAGCGGAGAGACGCATGCGCGTTCTAGTGATTGAAGATAACAGCGATATCGCGACCAACATTGGCGATTACTTGGAAGATCGCGGCCACGTCGTCGATTTCGCCGGAGATGGCGTTACCGGCCTGCATCTGGCGGTGGTGCACGACTTTGACGTTATCGTGCTCGACCTGACCCTGCCAGGCATGGATGGGCTGGACGTGGCCCGCAAGCTGCGCCACGAAGCCCACAAGCAGACCCCGGTGCTGATGCTGACCGCCCGTGACGCGCTCGAACAAAAGCTCACCGGCTTCGAATCGGGCGCCGACGACTACATGACCAAGCCCTTCGCCCTGCAGGAGCTGGCCGCACGCCTGGAAGTGCTGGCGCGCCGCGGCAAGGGCCCGCAAAGCAGGGTACTGAAGGTGGCCGACCTGACCTACAACCTGGATACGCTCACGGTGACCCGCGACGGCAAGTCCATCCAGCTCAATCCGATTGGGCTGAAGCTGCTGCAGGCGCTGATGGAAGCCAGCCCCTCGGTGGTCACCCGCCAGGATCTGGAGCAGAAGGTATGGGGCGAGGAGCTGCCCGATAGCGACAGCCTGCGGGTGCATATCCACGGCCTGCGCGCGGCGATCGACAAGCCGTTCGAAAAAGCCCTGATCCATACCAGGCACGGCATCGGTTACCGCATGGTCGATCCGGATGCAGTCCAGGCGTAAGCTGCGGTTCCGCCTGCTGATTTCCTTCGCGCTGTTCGGTTTCGGACTTAGCGCGCTGTTTGCCATGGCGTCGTTGTACGTGCGTGCCAAGGTCGAGAATCAGCTCGTCAATGCCAGCCTGCAAAGCGACGTCAACCAGGCGGTGGAGTCTACTCACGCGGACCCCAGCAAGCCGGTCGGCTCGCGGCTGATCGATGCCTGGATGTTTAGCGACCGCACCATCTACCGGGCGCCGCTGGGCTGGCAAAACCTCGCGTCCGGCGTGTACGACATGCACGACGTGGACAAGGACGGCCGTCCCCGGCATTACAAGCTGGCCGTTTCGCGCAAGTACAGCCTGATCGGCTTCATCAGTTACGACATCAGCCGCGAGGATCTGGGCAAGCGTCAACTCGTCGCATCGCTGGTCGCATCGGTCATCCTGTTCAGCTTGCTGTCGCTGGCGATCGGCATGTGGCTGTCGCGCAAGGTGCTGAAGCCCGTCACCGAGCTGGCGCGGCGTTTGCGTGATTTCCGCAAGACGGGGCGCGCCGAGCCGCTGGCGCCTTATTTTGCCGACGATGAAGTGGGTGAACTCGCCCTGGCCCTGGACGAATACTCCACGCGCCTCACGGCGATGGTCGAGCGTGACCGCGAATTCAATTCTGACGTCAGCCACGAATTGCGCACGCCATTGGCGGTGATTTCCAGCACTACCGAGCTGTTGCAAGGTTCGCCGGATCTCACCGACAAACTGCGCGAACGCCTTAAGCGCATCGAGCGCGCATCGCGCCAGGCCACGGAACTGATCGAGGCGCTCTTGCTGCTGTCTCGCGCCGAGCGCCGCGGACCGACGCGTGGCGAAATCACCGATGTGGCCAAGGTCGCTGCCGACGTGATTGAAAGCCAGCGCCCCCAGATTCGCGACAAGCCGATCGAAGTGGAGCTGACCCAGAGCGATCCGGTCACCGTCAATGCGCCGGCGTCCGTCTTGTCCGTGGCGCTTACCAACCTGATCGGCAACGCGATCAAGTACACGCTGGAAGGCCGGGTGACGGTGCAGGTGGAAAAAGGGCGCATCGAGGTAATCGATACCGGCCCCGGCATCAAGCCCGAGGATGCCGAACGGCTGTTTCAGCGTGGCGTGCGTGGCGAAGGTGCCGGTGGCAGTGGCGCCGGCTTGGGGCTGGCGATCGTGCGACGGTTGTGCGAACTGTACGGTTGGGATGTTTCGATCAGGCCGCGTACGGATGCCAATGGGGCGATTGCCAGCATCGTGTTCGAGCGCTGAGGTTGGGGTGTACCCCAACGGCCCCGGTTTGGCTCTCGCACGAATCCTGCACGGTTGCGACATGCAACAACAATGCGACGATAAAAGGGGGCAGTTGGGGGCACCCCCCAACCCGCCTCAGCACTCGATTACGTTGACCGCCAACCCGCCCCGCGACGTTTCCTTGTACTTGTCCTTCATATCAAGCCCAGTGTCGCGCATGGTCTTGATCACCTTGTCGAGCGATACGCGGTGCTTGCCGTCGCTTTTCAGCGCCATGCGGCTGGCGTTGATGGCCTTGACTGCGCCCATGGCATTGCGCTCGATGCAGGGAATCTGCACCAGGCCGCCGATCGGGTCGCAGGTGAGGCCGAGGTTGTGTTCCATGCCGATCTCGGCAGCATTTTCGATCTGGTGGATGCTGCCGCCCAGCGCCGCGGTAAGGCCACCGGCGGCCATCGAGCAAGCCACGCCCACTTCGCCCTGGCAGCCGACTTCCGCACCTGAAATCGACGCGTTCTCCTTGTAGAGGATGCCGACTGCCGCCGCGGTGAGCAGGAAGTCGACTACGCCGTGTTCGTCGGACTTGGGGCAGAAGCGATGGTAGTAATGCAGCACGGCCGGCACGATGCCTGCGGCGCCGTTGGTGGGGGCCGTAACAACGCGTCCGCCGGCGGCGTTTTCCTCGTTCACAGCAAGCGCATAGAGGTTCACCCAGTCGAGGATGGTGAGCGGGTCCTTGAGCGAGGCTTCGGGCTGGTTGCGCAGTTCGGCCGCCATGGCTGGCGCGCGGCGCGCCACCTTGAGGCCGCCGGGGAGCGTGCCGGGCGAGCGCAGGCCGCGCTCGACGCAGCCTTGCATGGCCTTCCAGATGGTCAGCAGGCCTGCGCGCACTTCCGCTTCGGTGCGCCAGACCTTCTCGTTTTCCATCATCAGCTGGGCGATGCTCAGGCCGTGCTGCTCGCACAAGGCCAGCAGTTGCTCACCGGTGTGGAAAGGATAGGGCTGTTCGGTGGTGTCGGCGACGATACGGTCTTCCGCCGCCTCATCGTGGTTGACCACGAAGCCCCCGCCTACGGAGTAGTAATCGCGCGTGGCCAACTCGTGGCCTTCGGCATCGTAGGCGGTAAAGCGCATGCCGTTGGTGTGAAACGGCAATTTCTGGCGCTTGTTGAACACCAGGTCGCGCTTTTCGTCGAACTCGACCTCGTGCTTGCCCAGCACCTGCAGGCGGTGGGTGGTGCGCACGCGCTTGAGGATCTCGGGAATCAGGTCAGGATCGACCGTATCGGGATGTTCGCCCTCGAAGCCGAGAATGACGGCCTTGTCGGTCCCGTGTCCCCGGCCGGTCATCGCCAGTGATCCGTACAGCTCCGCGCGCACGCGCGCTACGCGATCCAGCACGCCCTTTTCTTCCAGCCAGCGTTCCGAAAAGCGGGCGGCCGCTCGCATGGGGCCCACGGTATGGGAGGAAGATGGGCCAATGCCGATCTTGAAGATATCGAAAGCGCTGACAGCCATGGGTCGCTGCGGTGACGGGGATGAACCGGCTATTCTACGCGGGCGTCACCGCCGGAGCATTCTGCACTCGCACGTATGGCCGATTTCGTGCTTTATCAACGCGATTACTGTCACCTGTGCGACCGCGCGCTGGCGGTGCTGGCCGAGGCGCGCGTGCCGGATTTCGACAGTGTGTGGGTGGATGACAGCAAAGAGCTGGAGGGGCGCTACGGCACCCGCGTTCCGGTTTTATGCGATGTACGCAACGGGCGTGAGCTGGATTGGCCGTTCGACGCGGCGACGGTAACGCATTGGCTGACTGCCGCTGGGGCGTAGGCTGGGATGAGAATCCCAGCGCTGCGAAGCGGCGGACATGGCAATGCCGGGATTCTCATCCCGGCCTACTTTGCGCCGAGCACCAGATGCGCTGTGACCTTCACGTCCGGCCCAATCACCGACGTATCCGCGTACTGCCCGCCGCCTACGCCGAAATCCAGTCGCTTCAGCGTGCCGGTAACATCCAGCGTGGCGCCGTTGCCTTGCGGTTTGAATACCACGTTCAAGCTGACCGGCTTGGTGACTCCGCGTAGCGTAAGCATGCCGTCGGCAACCACCTGACTGCCTTGTTGATGGAAGGCGGTGGTGACGAAGTGCGCCTGGGGGTACTTGGCGGTGTTGAAGAAATCCGGTCCGGGCAGGGCGCTGTCGCGGTCGTTGTCACCGGTCTTGGCGCTGGCCAGATCGACCGTCACGTCGAACTTGGATGAAGCGAGCTTGACCGAGTCATAGCTGATCGCGGCCGTCCATTGGTTGAAGCGGCCATCGAAGCTGCTGCCCTGGAAGTTGCTGGTGAAGCCCAGCGTGCTGCCCGATTGCACTTTGTAATCGGCCCCGCTGGCGATGCACGGCGCGGCCAATGCAAGCAGCAGTGCAAGGGAGTAGGTGCGGATTTTCATGGAGACTCTCCTGAGGTTGCCTTGCCCAGGCGTGCGAACGGCAGCATGCGCCGCAATACGTTGTCCTGGTCGAAGAAATGATGCTTGAGGGCGCCGCCGACATGCCCAACCAGCACGAGCAGCAACACATAGAACAGCCATTCATGGACTTCGCCGGCGACGTGCGACAGATCGTCGTTCCTTGCTGCCAGCGCAGGCAGGTTGAACCATTTGAACCACTGCAACGGATAGCCATGCAATGAATTGAACAGCCAGCCGCTCAGCGGCATCGCAAGAATGAATCCATACAGCAGTGCATGCGTGGCGTGCGCGACGATACGCTGCCAGCGTGGCATGGGTTCGTCCGGCGGCGCACCGTCAAACAGGCGCCAGGCCAGGCGCAGCGCGAACAACGCCAGAATCGTCAAGCCGATCGACTTGTGCAGGGCGTAAATATTGATCTTGCTCATCGAGGGCGACATGCCGGTCATCAGCAGGCCCCATATGCCATTGCCTAGGATCCCCAAGGCCACGATCCAGTGAAAGAACTTCGCGACCGATCCCCAGCGGCGGCCGTCGGTGCGCAAACTCATGGATGCTCCTTGTCGTCGTTGCCGGAACTGTCGCGAATGCCTTCAAGTTCCAGCCAGATCGCCACGTTGTGACCCACCGCATTGGGGAAGCCACGGATACCGAACGCCGTGCGGTCGAGCGTGGCCGTGGCGGAAAAGCCGGCTACCGTGTGCATGCCGTAGATCGTCTTGCCGAGGCGATTGACGCGGAACGGGATATCGATCGGCTGACTGACGCCGTGCATGGTGAGCGTGCCATGCAGCTCACCATGGGTATCGTCCTTGCGTTCCACCGCGGTGCTGACGAAATGCGCGGTCGGGTACTTTTTGCAGTCGAGCAGCGAGGCTTTGCATGCAGCATCGTTCCAGGCAGCGTCCCCCATGTCCAGGCCACGCATGTCGATATCCAGTTCCGTGCTGGATTTGGACCAGTCCTCGGGATCGAAACGTAGCGAACCCTGGGTGATGTGCAGCCGTCCCAACGGCCGTGAGAAACCATCGTGGTCGATGCTGAAGACGATCTGGCTATGCACCGTGTCGTAGCGATAACTGCTCGCAGCCGCGAGCGCGGATGGCACGAGCAGACAGCCAAAACATGACGTCAGCAGCAGATTGGCGGCCCGGCGTAGGTTCATCCTGGAAGTCTGGCGGAATCCTGGTGGTTCTGCCAGCGCGTGGACAGAAACGGATTGTTGCGCTGCCATGAACAGCACGTGCGGGAGCCGGATGGATTTGGCATGATCGCCTCTTGCGGGGCATTAACAGGGTGGGCTCCGCTTGACGTACCTGAGGGGCCCATTAAGTGGCGGTTTTCATGTTGGGGCTGGCCTTTCTGCTGGGTGCTGTTGCACCCGGCGGCACTGTGTCGGCGACATCCGCGGCGAACGCACCGGCACCGACGGCGGTGGCCCATGCGTCCGAGGCCGCCCCGTTGCCCACGCCCCAGTTCCGGCGGTACGGCGTGCAGGACGGGCTGCCCAGCAGTGTCGTGTATGCCGTGGCCCAGGATCACGATGGCGCCATGTGGTTCGGTACCAAGGGCGGCATCGCCCGTTTCGACGGATTGCACTTTCATGTCTTCCGCCACATTGAAAACGATCCCGACTCCCTTTATGGAAACGAGATCTCGGCGCTGTTCGTCGACCGCCAGGGCATCCTCTGGGCTGGCGGTCTGGGACCAGGCCTGAACCGTTACGACCCGGCCACGGGCAAGTTCACCCATTGGGGGCATGATCCCGCCAATCCGCAGAGCCTGGCGCACGATCATGTATGGGTGATTGCGCAAACGCCAGACGGTTCGATCTGGGTCGGTACCGGCGAAGGTCTGGATCGCATGCGGCCGGACGGCCAGGGCTTCGAGCATGTGATCAATCCACTGATCGGCCTGTACCCGAGCGATTTCGGCATCGTCTACGCGCTGTATACCGACCCCAAGGGGCGCCTGTGGGTCAGCTGCGATCGTGGGACTTTTCGCCGCGATCTGGATGGCAGCTTCGTGCGCATCAAATCCGCCGATCCGAATCAGTCGCTGGACGCCTGGCGTATCGATGGCAATGGCGACGAAGTGCGCATTGCAACGGGGCAGGGGCTATTGGAGGTGGGGCCCGACGATGTGGCGCGCTTGTTCGGTGCGCCGAGCATTCCGCACCAGACCAATGTGATGACCAGCACTCGGGATGCGGCCGGCCATCTATGGGTCGGCACGCAGCGCGGCATGTACCTGCAGATGAGCCCGGATGCGCCGGTCGTCCAACTGGTCAACCAGCCGCTGCTGCATGGCAATCTGCCTGGTACCTGGGTGTGGCAGACCTTGGTGGATCGCGAAGGTGGGCTGTGGGTAACCACGTTCGATGGCGGCGTGGCCTATCTCGCGCCGGGATGGAACCGCTTCAGCCGCTACACGCATATTCCCGACGACCCCACCAGCCTGCGCGATTCGGTGGCCACCAGCATGGCGCGCGGACGCGATGGTCGGCACGTATGGGTGGGTGAGCGCGACGGCCGCATCGATCGGCTGGATCCGGTGACGGGCAAGGTCGAGCATGTCCTGGACGGATTGAGCGAGCGCGTGCTCGGCATGACCGAAGATTTCCGCCAACGCCTGTGGATCATTCCGCAAGGGTCGTTGTATCGGTACGACTACGTGCGTGGCCGGCTCGACCAGGTCGACCCACAGCACCGCGTGCTGGATCGCCCGCTGGAGGTCGAGCCCGGTCCTGACGGCCAGATGTATGCGCGTACTTTCGGCCACGGCATTTTCCGCATCGATCCGGACACGCTGGCGGTGTCGCCGGTGGCGATGGACAAGCCGAACGAGAAGGTGATGTGGGGCAGTCAGATGACGCTCTACAAGGGCACGTTCTGGTATGCCAGCGACGGCGGCCTGATGTGGTTCGATCGCGGCAGCGACCGATTCGTGATGGTGCCTGGCATTCCCTCCGGCAAGGCCATCGATGCCTTCGACTTCGATCGTACCGGCATCTGGGTGGCAACCGAGGATGGCCTTTCGCACTATCACTTCGATGGCCGACGTCTCGCGCTGGATCGCACGGTGGATGCCGAGCATGGCTGGCCATCGTTGCGCGCCGTGGACCTGGATGTCGATTGCCTGGGTCGGATCTGGATATTCAGCATCGAAGGCTTGTGGCGCTACGATCCCGCGCGAAGCAGTTTCTATCAGGTCGGCCTGCAGAACGGCCTGGCCAACGGCGAGTTCGATCGCGGCTATGCGCTGCTGCCCAGCGGTTACCTGTATGCCGCCACCAACGGTGGCGTGGTCGGGTTCGATCCGGACAAGGTGGATCCGCCGCCAATGCCGTCGGCGTTGTCGGTGACGCAAATTACCGTGCAGCGCAAAGGCGTGACGCGCAACCTGGCGCTGACGCCGCAACCCATCCGTGTCAGCTGGCGCGATAGCCAATTGCACATCCAGGCCCGGTTGTTCTCCTACATCAATCCTTCTGCCAATCAGTACCGGTTCCGTCTCAACGGTTTCGATAGCGACTGGGTGGACCGCGACAACCATGGCGAGCGCGAATTCACGGGTCTGGGCAGCGGCGACTACACGCTGGATGTCATGGCGCGCAGCTCGGAGGGCCGGTGGGTGCAGTTGGTCGCGCCATTGCACATTGTCGTGCAGGCGCCGCCTTGGCTGCGCTGGTGGGCGTGGCTGCTTTACGTGATCGTCAGCGTGGCCTTGGGCTTTCTCGTGCTGCTCGCCTGGCGCCGCCGGCTGGCGCATCGCCGCCGCATCCAGTTCGCCGAGCAGCGGCACCAGATTGCCGAACAGGCCAGCGCGGCGAAGAGCCGCTTCCTGGCCACGCTGAGCCACGAAATCCGTACGCCGATGACAGGCATGATGGGCATGTCCGAGCTATTGCTGGCCACGCCCTTGAACGATTCGCAGCGCGAATACGCCGAATCCATGCAACGCTCGAGCAATCTGTTGCTGAAGCTGCTGAACGATGCTTTGGACCTGGCGCGCATCGAAGCCGGCAAGCTGGTGCTGGATCCGGCGCCGTTTGAACTGAGGCCGATGCTGCAGGATGCCGTGCGCCTGCAAAAGGGCGCGGCGCAGGCCAAGGGTCTGGTACTTGAGCTGCACGTCAGCGAAGAGGTGCCGGCCTTGTTGGTAGGCGATGGGCTGCGCATTCGCCAAGTACTGTTCAACCTGGTCAGCAACGCCGTGAAATTCACCGAGCGCGGTGGCATACGCATCGATGTCGGCTGGACGGATGGTTCCATGTCGCTGGACGTGAGCGATACCGGCCCCGGCATTTCCGAAACCAGTCGGGTGCGCCTGTTCCGGCGTTTCGAGCAGGACGACGGTCCGCAACGCAGCATCGGCAGTGGCCTGGGGCTGGCGATCTGCAACGAACTGGTCGGCCTGATGGGCGGTCACATGACGTTGGAATCGATGCTCGGCAAGGGCAGTACTTTCCATGTGCGTCTGCCCTTGCAAGTCGCACAGGAAACGGCTCAGGACGAGATCGGCCGCGCCGGCCGCCCATGCGCGTTGAACGTATTGCTGGTGGATGGCGATGTCACGGCCGCGCATGCTGTTCGCGACATGCTCCAACAGCTGGGCCACCGCGTGCGTCATGCGAACCACGGCCTCAATGCCCTGGCGGAATTGGCGCTGGAGCCGTGCGATGTGATGCTGCTCGAATTGGATCTGCCCGGCATCGATGGATTCCAGGTGGCGCAGCTGATTCGTCATGGCGAGGTCGTCGGCGGACACGTGCCGATCGTTGCCATCACTACACGCGGTGATGAGGAGGAAATGGCACACGGAAGGCAGGTCGGCATCGACGCTTTTTTGCACAAGCCGGTGATCGGCGCGCAAACGGCGGCGGCCATGCAGGAAGCCATGACGGCGCGGGCCGCGGCGCCTAAGAAAATGAATCTGGTGTAGCTTGCGCGCCGCCATGCCCCTCTATCGCGGGCATGGTGGTCATGCATGAATGGGACGAGCAATTACATGTCGTGCTTGTTCACTTCGAAACCCAGTCGCTGATATTCGCGCCAGCGTAGGCGCGATCCCTCGCGTGCGGCCGGATCCGCCGCCACTACTTCCAGCACGCGGTCGCCGTGGCTAGGCGGGCATTGTTCGCGCAGATTGATGATCAGCGGGCGCGCAGGCGCGTCGACACCAGGCGGCGCGATCAGTACGGCGGTGTCTGCGTCGTCATCATCGCCGGCAAGTTGGTGCGGGATGTAGGCGTCTTCGTCGAACGACCACAGTAGCTCGTCCAGCTCTTCGGCCTGCTCGAAATCGCGAGTGAGAATGAGCGTGGGTTGCTGCGTGACAAATGCCTTGCGTGCCAGCTCGCATACCAGCAGAAGCGGGCGCTCGCTGAAGCGCGGCTTGGCGATGAGGTAGAAGTCGGCGCGAGGCATGGAGGCGATCAGCCAGCCCTGTCGATCAGCCATTGCGCCAGCAGCGGTACTGGCCGGCCGGTGGCGAGCCCTTTGCGGCCTTCATCCCATGCGGTACCCGCGATATCCAGATGCGCCCAACGCTGCCCCTCGGTGAAGCGCGAGAGGAAGCAGCCTGCCGTGATGGCGCCGGCGTTCTTGCCGCCGATGTTGGCCACATCGGCGAAACCGGATTCGAGCTGGACCTGGTAGTCGTCCCACAGCGGCAGGCGCCAGGCGCGATCAAGCGAGATTTCGCCGGCGCTCAGCAATTCCTCGGCCAGGTCGTCGTGCTTGCTCATCAGGCCGCTGGCGTACTTGCCCAGCGCGATCACGCAGGCACCGGTCAGCGTGGCGGCATCGATCAGCACCTTTGGCTGGAACGCTTGCGCCGTGTAGGTCAGCGCATCGCACAGGATCAGGCGACCCTCGGCATCCGTGTTGAGCACTTCGATGGTGAGTCCGGACAGGCTGGTGAGCACGTCGCTGGGGCGATAGCTGTCGCCGTCGGGCATGTTTTCCACCGCCGGCACCACGCAGACCAGATTGAGCTTGAGGCCGAGCTTCACGGCGGAGACGAACGCGCCGAGCACGCCCGCCGCGCCACCCATGTCGAACTTCATTTCTTCCATGCCCGGGCCGGGCTTCAGGCTGATGCCGCCCGTGTCGAAGGTGATGCCTTTACCCACCATGGCGTAAGGTTTTTCGTCCGCGCCGCCGTTGTATTCGAGCACGATCAGCTTGGGTTTGTTGGCGGAGCCGCGGCCGACGGCCAGCAGGGAGCCGAAGCCGAGCCGCTCCATTTCCTCGTGATCGAGCACCTTGCAGCTCACATGGCGTTCTGCATGGGCCTCGGCGAACTTCGTTGCCTGCTCGGCGATGTAGGCCGGGTTGCAGATGTTCGGCGGCAGGTTCGCCAGTTCGCGCGCAAAGCGCACGCCCTCGGCGATCGCCGTGGCCTGGTCGATGCCGGCCTGGGCTTGCGCGTCGGCACCGAAGGCGAGACTGCGCAGTTCTGGCTGGCCGCTCTTCTCGCGCGGCTTGAAGGTGGCGGTGTAGCGATAGGCGGAGTAATCGGCGGCCAATGCGGCGGTACGCACGCGCCACACGGCGTCGCGCCCGGGCACGTCGGCTTCGGTCAGGAAGCAAACGGCGCTGTCGATCGGCAGGCGGGTGAGCGCGCGCGCCGATTCCTGGCTCACTTTCTGGAAGCGTGCGGCATCGAAGCCCTTTTGCCCGCCCAGGCCGACCACCAGCACGCGCTTGGCCTGAACCCCTTCCGGCGCGAACAGCACGGTGGTGCTGCCGGCCTTGCCGGTGATGTCGCCGCTTTCCACCTGGCGCTTGATCACCCCTCCGGCGGCACTGTCCACCCGTGCCGCGGCGCTGGTCAGCAGTCCGTTTTCATAGACGCCGACCACCAGGCACGGGGTGTCGGCGGTTTCGGGGGCGGTGGAGGCGAGGCTGAATTGAAGCGTCATCGTCATTTCCTGCGAGGAGACCGGCACGCACCGAACCGGCTAGACTACGGGTTTGCCTCCCAGGACAGGCGAGGCACGGAACCCATAATTCTATCGCATGCTGAGCATCCTAGACCGGTATTTCCTGCGCGAGCTGGCCACGACCATCGGCGCCACGGTCATCGTGCTGCTGGTGATCATGGCCGGCACCACCTTCGCGCACGTGCTTGAACAGGTGGCCAAGGGCAGTTTCCCGGCCAGCGTCATGTTCCAGGTGCTAGGCCTGAACATGGTCGATACGCTGTCCAGCATGCTGCCGCTGGCCGGCTTCCTGGGCGTGCTGCAGACTTTCGGGCGCATGTACCGCGAAAGTGAAATGCACGTGCTTGCCTCCTCCGGCATGGGCATGGGCGGATTGCTGCGGCCGATGGGCATCGTCGCGGCGATCATGCTGGCGCTGGTCAGTGCGGTGTCGATGTGGCTGGGGCCGCTGTCGGCTCGGACTTCCGACAGTCTCGTGCAGGCGGCCAATCGCTCGATCATCGCCGCCGGCCTCGATGCCGGCCGTTTCACCGAGCTGCCGGGCAAGGGCGGTATCATTCTGGTCGACACGTTGAGCCGGGACGGGCAGCGCCTGGGCCGCACCTTCATCGCCGCCGAGCGCACCAACAAGGACGGCAGCCTGGTGATGAAGATGGTTACCGGCCAAAAGGGAAATCTGTATTCCAGCAGCGATAACAGCAATCGCTACCTGGCGCTGGAAGACGGCTGGCAGTATGAAATCCCGCTCGGCGCCGACAACTGGCGCCGCATGCAATACGAGCGCAATGACAGCGCGCTCTCGGCGATCCAGTCCGATGATGAAGCGGACCCGATCCATAACCTGGACATGGTCGACCTGATGCGCAACACCACCCCGGACGCGCGCGCCGAATTCGCGTGGCGCACGGTGGTGCCGGTGATGACGCTGGCGCTGTTGATGCTGGCAATGCCGCTGTCGCGGCAGACGCCTCGCGAGCCTCGTTACGGCCGCATGCTGATCGCGGTGCTCGGCTTCTTCCTGTATTACAACCTGCTGGAGTTGTGCCGTGGCCAGCTCGCCAAGGGGCACTGGCATCACTCCACGCCGCTGTGGGTGCTCAGCATCGCACTGTTTGGGGCAGCCGCCTTGAGCTTCCGCAACCAATACGCAGCGCGCGCCCCGCGCAAGGCGAGGGCCTGATGGCAAGCTTGCGCGTCAAGCGCGTGGACTGGCTGATCGGCACCACGGTGTTCGGTTCGATGCTGATGGTGTGGCTGGTGCTGGTGGGCCTGGATGCGATGATCCAGTTTGGCCGCCAGTTGCATTTCATCGGACGTAATGGCTACACGCTCAGCAATGCGATCTTCTATGTCGTGGTGACGATCCCGCGCCGCATGTACGAGATGTTCGGATTTGCCGCATTGATTGGCGGCCTGATGGGCCTCGGCAGCCTGGCCTCCACTGGCGAATTGACGGCATTGCGCGCGTCTGGCATGTCACGCTTGCGCATTGGCGCATCGGCAGCAGGCGTGGTGGCGATCCTGGTGGCTGGCGTGGTGGTGATGGGTGAAACCGTCGGTCCGTGGGGCGACCAGCAGGCGCAGGCGTTGACGTTGCGCTTGCGCTCGGGCGGCAGTCTTGGGCTTACCAGTAGTGGCCTGTGGGCGCGCGATGGCGACCGCATCATCAATGCCAAAAACCGCACACTGAGCGATACCGGTGACCATTCCCACGTACAGCTGATGGATGTGCGCGTTTTCACGCTGACCCCCGATGGTCGGCAACTGAGCCGCTTCGACCAGGCCAACACGGCCGAACATGTCGGCAAGGAATGGGTGCTGGATCGTGTGCGCAGCACCACCCTGGACGAAAAGGGCGTGCACAGCAGTACGTCTACGAATGAACACTGGGATTCCCAGCTCGACCCGGAAATCCTGCAGCAGTCGCTGATCCAGCCGCAGTACCTGTCGATGCGCGATCTGCAGCACATCATTACGTACAAGCTCAAGAATGGCGAGAACGCCCGCCCCTATGAAATGCCGTTCTGGGGGCGCGTGATGTATCCCATCAATACGCTGGTGCTGGTGTTGTGCGTCATGCCTTTTGCCTTCGGCGCGCTGCGCTCCGGCGGATTGGGCAAGCGCATCTTCATC
The DNA here is from genome assembly GCF_030160275.1 of Dyella flagellata. Taxonomy (GTDB): domain Bacteria; phylum Pseudomonadota; class Gammaproteobacteria; order Xanthomonadales; family Rhodanobacteraceae; genus Dyella_B; species Dyella_B flagellata. The sequence continues at coordinate 77,771 of NZ_BSOA01000049.1, read as the reverse complement.
GGCATCATCATCGCCCTGTGCTGGCATTTTGCGCAGGTCGCCATCGTCAACTTCAGCACGGTCTATGGCGCGCCTCCGATGATGGCAAACGTACTGCCGGTGCTGTTGCTGGTGTTCATCGCGTGGTTCTATTTCCGCAAGCATGCGTGATGCGTCCGGCGTACCGAGGCTCGTGCCCGATACCAATGTTTGCCTGGATTTGTTCGTGTTCGAAGACTCGGCAAGCGCCGCGCTGCTCGCAGCGGTACTTGCCGGTGAAGTCCAGCTGATAACCCGCGAGGATTGCCGTGCCGAATGGCTGGCGGTGTTGGCGTATCCGCGGTTGAAACTGCAAGAGCAGCGGCGCCTGCAGGCGGCCGGGACCTTCGACCGATACGTGCAATGCATCCCGCCGGCCGATAGGGGCATGCCCAGCGGCGTGGCGCTGCCGCGCTGTCGCGATCGCGACGATCAGAAATTCCTGCAGCTTGCGTGGCAGGCGGGCGCCGCAGCCTTGCTCACCCGGGACGACGAGTTGCTGCGTCTGGCCAGGCGCACGCAGCGCGATGGCTTGTTCGCCATCCTGTCGCCGACGGCGTGGCGAGATGCGCTAAGCCCGTAGACTGGGCCCGCGCTTGCCGATGGCTGCTGTACCCGGCAAAGTCATGGGCTCTTCATTCCTCCCTGGGGATGTCATGAACTGGATCGACCTGCGTAGCGACACCGTCACCCAGCCAACGCGCGCCATGCGCGAAGCCATGCTCGACGTTGAGGTGGGCGATGATGTCTACGGCGAAGATCCCACCGTCAACGCACTGCAGCGACGCCTTGCCGACGATCTGGGCTTCGCAGCGGGACTGTTCGTGCCATCGGGCACGCAATCGAACCTGCTGGCACTGATGTCCCATTGCGAGCGCGGCGACGAATACATCGTTGGCGCCGAAGCGCACACCTATAAATTCGAAGGCGGCGGGGCGGCTGTGCTGGGTTCGATCCAGCCGCAGCCGATCGCGCATGACGCGGATGGCACGCTGCCGCTGGAAAAGGTGGCAGCGGCGATCAAGCCGATCGATCCGCATTTCGCCCGCACGCGCCTGCTGGCGTTGGAGAACACCTGGCATGGCCGCGTACTGCCGTTGGATTACCTGCGTGCCGCTGGTGAATTTGCTCGTGAGCGCGGACTCGCTCTGCACCTGGATGGCGCTCGGCTCTACAACGCTGCAGTGGCCGCTGGGGTCCCGGCGCGGGAAATCGCGCAGCACTTCGACAGCGTCTCAGTGTGCTTGTCCAAGGGGCTGGCAGCGCCGGTAGGATCGGTGCTGGTGGGTTCGGCGGCCCTGATCGAGAAGGCGCGGCGTTGGCGCAAGGTGGCCGGTGGTGGCTGGCGCCAGGCGGGCCTGCTGGCAGCGGCCTGCCTGCATGCGTTGGACCATCACGTGGCGCGCTTGGCGGACGACCACGCGCGTGCTGCGCGACTCGCCGGCAGTTTGCGGGAGATCGCCGGCGTCAAACTGCTAGGCCAGCATACCAACATGGTATTCATCGACGTGCCTGGCGAGCGCTTGCGCGAACTGGATGCGCATCTGCGTAGCGCCTCGATACGCATAAGCATCGGCTATTTGCCGACCTTGCGGCTGGTGACGCATCTGGACGTCGATGATGAGGGCGTCGATCGCGTGATCGCTGCGTTCGCGTCCTTCTTTGCGCAAGGGGCTGCGTAGGCTGGGATGAAATCCCAGCTTTGGGGCAGGGGCTGGCCGGGATCATCCCAGCCTGCGTAACTGCATCAGGCCCGCTTGGAGGACACCAGCGCCATGTCAGAGCGGCGAATGAAATCGCGTACCTGCGGGTACACTACTTCACGCCAGCGACGGCCGCTGAAAATGCCGTAGTGACCGGCCCCTTCGACGACGCGATGTGCGCGCCGCGCCGTCGGAATGCCGGTGCACAGATCATGCGCCGCCTCGGTCTGCCCGATGCCGGAGATATCGTCCAGCTCGCCCTCGATGGTGAGCAGGCTGGTGCGCTTGATGGCCGCAGGGTTCACGCGCTCGCCATTGACTTCCCACAAGCCGCGCGGCAGCAGAAATTGCTGGAACACGGTGCTGATGGTGTCCAGGTAATACTCCGCCGGCATGTCGAGCACCGCGTTGTATTCGTCGTAGAACTTGCGATGCGCTTCGGCGTCATCCAGGTCGCCGCGCAACAGGTTGAGATAGAAATCCCAGTGCGAACTGAGGTGGCGGCCCGGATTCATCGCCACGAAACCCGCGTGCTGCAGGAAGCCTGGGTAGACCTCGCGTCCATGGCCGGGATAGTTGATCGGCACGGTGTGAATCACGTTGCCGCGGAACCAGCTCAACGGCTGCTGGGTGGCCAGGTTGTTGACACTGGTCGGGCTGCGGCGTGGATCGATCGGACCGCCCATCATCGTCATGCTGCGTGGCGTGGCTTCGCCGCGCGCGGCCATCAGCGAAATGGCAGCCAGCACCGGCACCGTCGGCTGGCATACCGAAATCACATGCAGGGATTCGGCGCCGATGTGGCGGATGAACTGCTCGATGGTCGCGACGTAGTCATCCAGATGGAACGGGCCGGCCGACGCGGGAATCATGCGCGCATCGGTCCAGTCGGTGATGTACACCTTGTGATCGAGCAGCAACGAGCGCACGGTATCGCGCAGCAGGGTTGCATGATGACCGGACAGCGGCGCCACCACCAGCACCACCGGCTCGGACTTCATCTTCTCGATGGTTTCCGGATCGTCGCTGAAGCGCTTGAAACGGCGCAGCTGGCAGAAGGGTGTCTCCAGATCGAGGCGCTCGATGATCGCGATCTGGTTGCCCTGTGGATTGGTGATGCTGTGGATATTGAACGCCGGCTTTTCGTAGTCCTTGCCCAGGCGATGGACCAGCTCATAACCCGCCGCCATGCGCTGTGCGCCCGGCAACTGGGCCAGGGGGCTGTTGGGGTCGGTGAGCATGCGGGCGCTGGCCTCGGCGTAGTGGCTCAAGGGGCCGAGGAAGGCGCGTTGCCATTCATGAAGCTGGTAAAGCATGGTGTGCGGGAGGCGTCGGCTAAAGTCATATGATAGCCGTTTACGGGCTGCAATGCTGCATTGCGACAGGTCTGTGTCGCTTTGTATATCAATAACTTACAGATTCATGCGTCTCAAGTGGTCAGCGACGGCGATTTCAGCCGGTCCGGCGCAGCTCGGAGCCGGCCAGCAGGTCATGCACCGCGCGGTGACGGCGATCGAACAGCGCCACCAAGAACCACACGAGCCAGGCCGCGGCCACCGCCCACAGTGCCACCCTCAGGCCCAGGGCGGGGGCCAGCAGCAGCCATAGCAAGGGCAGGGCGGCGGCGAACAGGCGCAGCAGCGCCTGTTTCAGGGTCAGTCGCGCGCCGCTGCTGCCGGCCACGCGGATGCGCCAAGGGCGCATGCCCAGGGTCTGTCCGCCGCGCAGCCAGGAAATCAGGAAGTAGGCCGCCACCACCAAGCCTTGCAGTGGCTGGTACCACCAGGCGATGTGCACCTGCGCGCCGGTGGTAATCAGCTGGCCATGTGTGGCGAGCTGGCAGAGCAATCCCACCACCATCACGATGGCCAATACCGCCACCAGGTCGTAAAGCAGAGCGAGCAGGCGCCGCCACAGCGGGCAGGTCATGGTGGTCGTTTGCGTCATGAAGTCCGCCAATCGGCTCCTAAAGGATGCTGCGCAAACGCATCACGCTTGCACAACCTGCGTGTAACTCCCAGCATCGTGCGCATGAAACCGAGCACGAGTAAAGAGTTGGTCGCCACCGCCGAAGCGGATGAAGGGGAAATTGCCGCCTTCCTGGAGCGCGTCTGGTCCGAAGACGGCCTCGCCGAGCGTACGCTGCAGGCTTATCGCCAGGACCTTGAAGCCCTGGCCCGTTGGTTGACAGGGCGCGGACGGACCCTGCGCACGGCGCGGCGCGAAGACCTTTCCGCGTTCCATGGCTCGCAACCGGTGGCGGTGCGTTCGATGGCGCGCCGCCAATCGGCGTTCCGCCGCTTCTACGCATCGATGGCACGTGACGAGCCCGGCTTTGAAGACCCTACGCTGTTGATCGAGCGCCCCAAGACGCCACGTAGCTTGCCCAAGGCGCTGGCCGAGCGCGAGATCGAAGGCTTGCTGCATGCGCCGGACGTGTCCACCACGCTGGGGTTGCGTGATCGCGCCATGCTTGAGTTGATGTATGCCTCGGGGCTGCGCGTTTCCGAACTGGTGGAGCTGCCGCTGGCTGCGCTCAACACCCGCCAGGGCGTGTTGCGCGTGACCGGCAAAGGCGGCAAGGATCGACTGGTGCCGGTTGGCGAAGTGGCGCTGGAATACATCCAGTCCTATCTCAGCCAGGCGCGCCCCACGCTGGCCAAAGGCCGGCAGCCGTCGGCGCTGTTCCTGAGCAAGCGCGGCGAAGGCATGACGAGGCAGATGTTCTGGACCCTGGTCAAGCGTCACGCCATGGTGGTGGGCATTAACAGCAAGCGCATTTCGCCGCACGTGCTGCGCCATTCGTTCGCTACCCATCTGTTGAACCACGGGGCGGATCTGCGTGCCTTGCAGATGCTGCTAGGGCATAGCGCGTTGAGCACCACGCAAATTTACACGCTGGTCGCCAAGGAAGGGTTGAAACGCTTGCACGCTCAGCATCACCCGCGCGGGTAGGTTTGCACCCCACCCTACCCAGGCATGCCATATGGGACTAGTCGTGACGGAGTGCTACGGCCGATATGTGATACTTACGTCTTTCCGTCACGTGGCCGCTCGGCAAAGAGGTTGTATGTCCAAGAAGTTCTGGCTGCTTTGCGTGAGCGTGTTGGCCATGCATGCAGGCATCGTGGTGGCGCAGGCCGCCGTTTCCGGGGCGACTGCGAATACCCCTGAAAGCGTGGTGCGCCAGACCTTGCTGCGGCTCGTGCCCAAGGCGAAGGTCGAGCAAATCACGCCGGCGCCGCTGCCGGGCTTCTATCAGGTGATCGCGTCCGGGCACATGGTCTACATCAGCGGCGACGGCAAGTACGTGATGAACGGCGAACTGATCGACGCCAGCAAAGGCAGCAGCCTCACCGAAGACGCCTGGGCGGCCTTCCGCAAAACGGAGCTGGCCAAGGTGCCGGTGTCGGACCGCATCGTGTTTGCGCCGGCCAAGCCCAAATACACGGTCACTGTATTCACCGACGTGACTTGCCCGTATTGCCGTGTGCTGCATGAGCAGATCAAGGCCTTCAACCAGGAAGGCATCGCGGTGCAGTATTTGGCCTGGCCGCGTGCCGGCGTCACCGGCGAGGACGGCAAGCCGACCTCGACGTACAAGGAGATGGTGTCGATCTGGTGCGCCGCCGATCGCAAAGACGCCTTCACCGAAGCCAAGAAGGGCCGTGAGCCGAAGGCCGTCGACTGCAAGAATCCGGTCAAGGATCAGTTCGATCTTGGTCTGCGCCTTGGCGTCACCGGCACCCCGGCTGTTTATGCCGAGGACGGTAGCCTGCTCGGCGGCTACCTGACGCCGCAGCAGATGCTGCAGGCGGTGCAGGAACACGCCGCCAAAGGCGGTTGATCCGTTGCAGCCCAGTGGCTGGGATGTCAATCCCAGCTCTCCGTATGGCGTTGTCAATGCTGGGATTTCATCCCAAGCTAAGCGCAACGGCCAGATTGCGCCGCGCAGGGAGGGGCGCTGCTCAGGTACAATACGCAGCTCCATCGCTTAGCGCCTTTTCCCCCCGCAATGATCGCACTCGACGGGCAGAGCGCCCTTTCGCCTTTCCGCCTGGAACGTCTCAATGCCCGCCTGGATGCCTTGCATCGCGGCGCCCGCGTGCAGGCGTGCTGGTTCGTCTACTTCGTTGATGCGGCGGTCGAGCCGGAGGGAGCGCAGCGCCAGCGCTTGCTGGAGGCGCTGGAGGCCAAGGACAGCAAGCCGGAACTGGCTTCGCTGTGGGTGGTGCCGCGCCTGGGCACCATTTCTCCCTGGTCGAGCAAGGCCACCGACATTCTTCACGACTGCGGTTTCGACGTGCGCCGCGTTGAACGCGGCACGGCCTATCAAGTAAGCGGCTTGCCGGCGATCCATGACGCCGGCTACGGCGAGTTGCTTGCCGTTTTGCACGACGCGATGACGCAATCGGTGCTCACTCGCCTGGAACAGGCACAAGGTTTGTTCCTGGCCGGCCAGCCCGGCGATCTGGTGCACGTCAAACTGGGGGCCGATCCGCGTAGCGCGTTGGCCCGCGCCAATACCGACCTGGGTCTGGCCCTGGCCGAGGACGAGATCGACTACCTTGCCGCCCGCTATGCGGAGCTCGGCCGTGATCCCACCGACGCTGAACTCTTCATGTTCGCGCAGGCCAACTCCGAGCACTGCCGCCACAAGGTATTCAATGCCAGCTGGACGCTGGATGGCGAAGCGCAGGAGAAAAGCCTGTTCGCGATGATCAAGAACACGCACCAGCACTCGCCCGCTTACACGCTTTCCGCCTACAAGGACAACGCGGCCGTGATCGAGGGCCACGCCGGCAAGCGTTTCGTTTGCGACGATGACGGCGTATGGCGCGCCAGCGAACAGCGCATCGATTACGCGATCAAAGTGGAAACGCACAACCATCCCACCGCGATCGCGCCCTGGCCTGGCGCTGCGACCGGCGCCGGTGGCGAAATTCGCGATGAGGGCGCTACCGGCCGCGGTGCCAAGCCAAAAGCCGGCCTCACCGGTTTCTCCGTGTCGGACCTGCGCATTCCCGGCCATCCGCAGCCATGGGAAGTGGAGCGCCCGCTGCCGCCACGCATGGCCAGCGCGTTCGAGATCATGCGCGATGGTCCACTCGGTGCCGCGGCGTTCAACAACGAATTCGGCCGCCCTTGCCTGGGCGGCTACTTCCGCACCTATGAGCATGAAACCGGAGAAGCCGGCGTACGGCGCGGTTACGACAAGCCGATCATGATCGCCGGCGGCCTGGCCAATATGCGCAGCGACCACGTGCAGAAGCGCGAAGTGCTGCCGGGACACGCAGTCATCGTGCTCGGCGGTCCGGCGATGCTGATCGGCCTGGGCGGTGGCGCGGCTTCGTCGATGGCGTCCGGCGCATCCAGTGCGGAGCTCGATTTTGCTTCGGTACAGCGCGACAACGCGGAAATGGAGCGTCGCTGTCAGCAAGTGATCGACAGCTGCTGGTCGCTCGGCGAGCACAATCCGATCGTCAGCATCCACGACGTTGGCGCTGGCGGCATTTCCAACGCCATTCCCGAATTGCTCAACGATGCGGGCGTGGGCGGTGAGATCGATCTGTCGAAAGTGCCCTGCGACGATCCCTCGCTGTCGCCGATGCAGGTGTGGAGCAATGAATCGCAAGAACGCTACGTGCTGGCGATTGCGCAGGAACACCTGCCGCAGTTCGAGGCGTATTGCGTGCGCGAGCGTTGCCCGTATGCCGTAGTAGGCGCTGCCACCGCGGAACGTGTGCTGCGCGTGACCGATCCACACCGCCAGCTCACGGTGATCGATCTGCCGATGGACGTGCTGTTCGGCAAGCCACCGCGCATGCATCGCGACGCCAGGCACATCAAGCCGCGCATCGATCTGATTCCGGACCTAAGCGGCATCGGCATGGACGAAGCGCTAATGCGTGTGCTGCGCCTGCCGACCGTCGGCAGCAAGAGCTTCCTCATCACCATCGGCGATCGCACTGTCGGTGGCCTGTGTACGCGTGACCCGATGGTCGGGCCGTGGCAGGTGCCGGTCGCCGATTGCGCCGTGACCTTGGCGGATTTCGATGGCTACCAGGGCGAAGCGATGGCGATGGCCGAGCGCGCGCCGGTGGCTGTGCTCAACAGTGCCGCGGCGGCACGCCTGGCGGTGGGCGAAGCGATCACCAACCTGGCCGCGGCGCCGATCGATCAGTTGGGCGAAGTGCGCCTTTCCGCGAACTGGATGGCTGCGGTCAATCACCCGGGTGAAGATGCGGCCCTGTTCGATGCGGTGAAAACCGTGGGCATGGAGCTGTGCCCGCAACTGGATATCTCCATTCCGGTCGGCAAGGATTCGCTATCCATGCAGACCGTATGGCAAGACGGCGATACGCCGCAGCGTACGGTGGCGCCAGTGTCGCTGGTGATCACCGGTTTTGCGCGAGTCGGCGACGTCCGGCGTACGCTTACGCCGCAACTGCGACTGGACCGCGGTGATTCCGATCTATGGCTGATCGATCTGGGCGCCGGCCGTGGCCGTCTCGGCGGTTCCGCGCTTACGCAAGTGTTCAACCGCGGTGGCGGCATGCCGCCGGACCTGGACGACGCCAAGCGCCTGAAGGCGCTGTTCGACCTGGTGCAGGAGGCGAGCCGCGAACGCATCCTGTTGGCTTATCACGATCGCTCCGATGGCGGCGTGATCGTTACCTTGTTGGAAATGGCATTCGCCGGCCGCTGCGGCCTGGAAATCACGCTGGACGGCTGGGCCGAAGCCACGCTGCGCGCGCTGTTCAACGAAGAGCTCGGTGCGGTATTGCAGGTGGCCACGGCCAATCGCGAGGCATTCGAGGCGCTGCTGATCAAGCACGGCCTCGCCGGCATGAGCAACCGCATCGGCCGTCCGAAAGAGAAGCTCGGCATCAAGCTGTTTCTCAACAAGGACACGCTGTTCAAGTGGAACTGGACGCAGCTGTTCAAGGCCTGGAACGAAACCAGCCACGCGATGCAACGCCTGCGCGACAATCCGGCGAGCGCGGATGCGGAACTGGAATGGCGCATCGACGACGCGGATGCGGGCATCAGTCCGAAGCTCACGTTCGATCCGGCCGAAGATATTGCAGCCCCCTACATCAAGCAGGGTGCCAAGCCGCGCGTGGCGATCCTGCGTGAGCAGGGTGTGAATGGTCAGGTCGAAATGGCCGCGGCCTTTACGCGCGCTGGCTTCGAGGCGGTGGACGTGCACATGTCCGACCTCGCCAGCGGCCGCATCAAACTCGGTGATTTCCGTGGTTTTGCCGCGTGTGGCGGCTTCTCTTTCGGCGACGTGCTCGGCGCGGGGCGCGGATGGGCGGCGTCCATTCTGTACAACGAGATGCTGCGCGCGCAATTCAGCGAGTTCTTTGCCGACGCGAGCAAGTTTGCGCTGGGCGTGTGCAATGGCTGCCAGATGCTGAGCCAGCTCAAGGACATCATTCCAGGCGCACAGCACTGGCCGAAGTTCCTGCGCAATGCCTCCGAGCAATACGAAGCGCGCCTGGCCACGCTGGAAGTGCTGGATTCGCCCAGCCTCTTCTTCAAGGGAATGACCGGCTCGCGCATCCCGGTGGTGGTCGCGCACGGCGAAGGACGGGTTAATTTCCCGGCCATGTGCAGTCCCTCCAAGGCGGGCGGAGCGGTACGCTTCGTCGACAACCGCGGCAAACCCACCGAACACTACCCGCTCAATCCCAATGGTTCGCCGGGCGGCCTTGCCGGCTTCACCGCCGCGGACGGACGCGTGACGGCCCTCATGCCGCATCCGGAGCGTGTATTCCGCACCGTGCAAATGAGCTGGCATCCAGAAAGCTGGGGCGAGGATTCCCCCTGGATGCGCATGTTCCGCAACGCCAGGGTGTGGTGCGGCTGAGATTTGCCGCGCCAGGGCGCCGATGGCCGGCCTGGCTGCTGGCCATCGCCTGGGCACTTTTGCTGGCAGGGATGCCGTGGTGGACCGGCCTGCCGCTGTTACTGGGGCTGGCCGCCATCCAGGCGATACAGCTACCCCGCTTGCAACGTTACAACGGTATGCTCCGGCCAGCGTTGCGCTGGGGATTGGCTGGCTTGCTGGCTGCGGGCTTTCGCGCATTCGACAACCACGGGCTTGGCCTGACCTTGACCGCGCTGGCGGCGCTGGCGGGTTTTACGCTGCTCGTGCTGCTCGAATCCTGGCAGGATCACAAGCCGCAACGCAGCGCAGCCGCCGCGGCGGCCTCGCCGGAATGGAGCGAACTGGCGCAGGCGCCAATCGGTCCTTCCGGCACGCTGATCGAGTTGCAGGCCCCGGATTGGATCACCCTGGACAGCGCTGCGACTAAGGTCTTGGGAGATGTAGCTATGCTCGACGCCCGTAGCTGCATAGTCGGTGCGGCGGCGCGCATCGACAACATTGAACTGAAGGTTTCAGTGGCGCCGGGGAGGCGTTGGTTGGCGTGGCCGATGGCGGCGTGGCGCGGCGTAGTGCTGTACGATCGCGCCGACGGCAAGCTGTATCGGTTGCGCAGCTGGCAACTGTACGGCTGGCACGCCGGGGAGGCCTGGTTGAGTCGCAGTGAGGAACAGCCCCCCTTGGCGTTGTCGCATGTACTCGGGCAGGATCAGCGCGACGAGTAGTGCGGCACAGCCTGGCCGCGTTTGCTCTTGCTTCGCCGGAACGATGATCCGGTCCGGGCCATCCATGACGAGTGACCTGGATTTTTCGTACGATTGGAACCTCACAGCGACGTTCAATCATGTCCGCCCTCGACCCGTCACGACCGCTAGTCAGCGTCATCATCGTCTCCGCCGACAGCGGTGCGAGTTTGCGCGACTGCGTGAAGAGCGTCCTGGCCTGCACGACTCCGCTTGAATTGCTGCTGATCGACAACGCATCGGTGGATGGCATCCCGCAAGCAATCGCCCGTGCACACGAGAGTGATGCGCGTTTCAAGCCGATCTACAACCACGCCAATCTCGGCTTCGGTCCGGCGGTCAATCGCGCCGCGACGCGGGCGCAGGGCGAAACCTTGCTGATTCTCAATCCGGACTGCCTGATCGACCAGGCTGCCTTGCAGCGTCTGCTGGAGGTACAGGCCAATGAGCAGAAGGCGGGCCTGGTGGGGGCGGTGGTCTGCGATGCGCACGGTGTACCCGACCCGGCCTCGTTCCGTCGGGATCCCGTCCTTAGGCGCGCACTGGCCACGCTGTTCAAGCGCGAGGGTGGCGTAAATGCGCGAAGCATTCCCGGCGAAGTGGTGGAAGCCGAAGCCGTATCGGGGGCAGCGATGCTGATGCCGCTGCGTGTGTTCGAAACGTTGCACGGTTTCGACGAGAACTATTTCCTGCATTGCGAGGACCTGGATCTGTGCCGTCGTGTGCGTGACGCAGGCTGGCGCGTCCTGCTTGCTGGTGACGTGCGCGTGCCGCATGGCAAGGGCGGATCGAGTCGGCATCGTCCGGTGTTCGTGAGCTATCACAAGCACCGCGGCATGTGGCGTTGGTTTCGCAAGTTCGATCCCTCCGCACGCCAGCCGCACGTGGCCGCCGTGGTTTGGCTGGGCGTCTGGTCGCACTTCCTCATAAAAATTCCCGGGCAGTGGTTGCGGATGTCGCGGCGATGAGCGCCGCTAAGCGCATCAGCATGCTGGCGACCTTCGGTCTGCTGGTAATGACCGCCGTGTGGGGCTCCACCTTCGTGCTGATCAAGGATGTGGTCGGTCGCATGCCGGTGGCAGATTTTCTGGCAGTACGCTTCATCGTGGCCACCCTCGCCATGTTTGCGCTGTTCCATCGCCATGTGCTGCGGCTGGAACGCAGGCAACTGTGGCGAGGCGTGGTGATGGGCGTGCTCTATGGCTGCGGACAGTTGTTGCAGACCTGGGGGCTGGCGCTGATTTCGCCCAGCGTCAGCGGCTTCGTAACAGGTATGTATGTGGTGTTTACGCCGATACTCGCCACTGTGCTGTTGCGTCAACGCATGCCGCTGACGGTGTGGCTGGCGGTCGGCTTGGCGACGCTTGGCTTGGCGCTACTCTCGCTCAATGGTTTTTCCGTGGACCCCGGAGTTTGGCTGACACTCGCTTCCGCGCTGCTTTATGGCCTGCACATCGTGGCATTGGGGCACTGGTCACGGGCTGATGAGGCGTTTGGTCTGTCCGCTGTGCAGATGGCCGTCATCGCGCTCGTGTGCCTGCTAGCCACGCTGGGACATGGTGGCCCGGTGCTGCCGCCGGATCGCAGCGCATGGATCGCCGTGCTGTACATGGCGCTGGTGGCCGGCGCGGGTGCCATGCTAATGCAGACCTGGGCACAGGCGCACTTGCCGGCCACGCGTGCAGCCATCGTGATGACCACGGAACCGGTTTTCGCCGCGGCCTTTGCGGTGGCGTTCGGCAGCGACATACTTACGTGGCGCATGCTGTGCGGCGGCATTTTGGTGCTGGGCGCCATGTACCTGGTGGAGCTAACGCCGCGTCGAGCGCCGCCAGCCGAAGCGATCCATCACGAGGTATAAATCAACGCAAGCTAAGGCGCTTTGCGTCCATGTGGCTGCATAGCAATTCGAACCAGATAGATCACGATCGCCACATTGCCGATCAGTGCGCCCAGCTTCAGCCAACCGAACTTGTGGAACATCTCATAGGCTTCCACCGGGATCAGCGAACCGGTGGCGATCACCGTGAACCATTCGGCCCAGTGCTTACGTAGCCACAAGCCTATGCCTTCTGCCGCGAAGACCGCTGCGTAGGCCAGTGCCACGATGCCGATGGCCATGAACTTGCTGGGTCCCATTTCCTGCAGCAATTCCACCAGGCGCCAACGCATGCCGCTGCTGTCCTGCAATGAAAGATGCTCCAGCGTATGCACCAGGCGCTCGAAGTTCTGCTGCTGGTGCAGGCCGAATGCGACAAAGGCCACGAAGATCAGGCACAGCGTTTTGATCACCTCGTAGATGGCGATCACGCGCAGGCCGAAGCTGTGTCGGGCCTCGATCTCGGAAACGGGCTTGGTCATGTGGGGGTGCCCAGGGCGATGGCTCGGGTAAAAGGGTAGAGTCTAATCGCAGGTGGATACGGCAAGATCATTTCTTTCACGGGACATGATCTCGGATTTCCGGCCGGCCGAGCGAGGCGCCGGCCGCGATGTGCCTGGCGGGGTTGCCGCGGGCGGATTCAAGGTTGGCGTCCGTGCGGCTGCATCGCAATGCGGATCAAATAGATTACGATCGCAATGTTGCCGATTAACGCGCCCAGCTTTAGCCCGCTGAACTTGTGGAACATCTCATACGCCTCCACCGGAATCAGGGAGCTGGTCGCGAGCACCGTGAACCATTCTGCCCAGTGCCTGCGCAACCATAGGCCTATGCCCTCCGTCGCAAAGATCGCCGCATAGGCAAGCGCCACCATGCCGACGGCTTTGAACTTGCTAGGTCCCCATTTCTCCAGCAAACCGACCAGGCGCCAGCGCATGCCGCTGCTGTCCTGCAATGATAGATGCTCCAGCATGTGGACCAGACGCTCGAAGTTCTGTTCCCGATGCAAGCCGAACGCGACCAAGGCCACACCGATCAGGCACACCGATTTGATCGCCTTGTAGACGGCGATTATGCGCAAGCCGTAACTGTGTCGGGCTTCGATTTCGGAAATGGGCTTGGTCATGTTGGGACACCCGGGTGACTATGGCCAAGGTAGTGGCAGAGCCGGGCAAATACCTCAGGGCGTCCCTGCGGATTTCCAGGGTGACAAACGACAGGGGTCAGCAGCAACGCCCTCCTGTGCCCTTATAGCGTGCTGTTTGCCGCTCGCGGAAGAACTCGGCATAGGTGGGTATCTTGCGTTCCGGATGGTGGGCGCGCAGATGGGCCACGTAGACGTCGTAATCCGGCACGCCGCAGCTCAGGCGAGCGGTTTGCACCAGGCGTTGCCAAAGTTTCCGGAGCGACATGGGTCAGGTACTCCGGCTTGCCACACTGGCCAGGGCGACGCGCGGTGCCTCGCGCGCGGTGGGCACGTTGCTGCGCAGGGCCTTGAAGATGGCATGCACGCTGAAACCGAGCATGCTCAGCACCAGCAGCACGAACACCGCTGTGAGCGTGGCGTCCACCCTGTTGTTGGTGATGATGCGCTGCATTTCATCCAAGGATTTGGCCGGCGCCAGCAGCGTGCCGGCTTGCAGGGCCTGGGTGTACTTCTGCGCGGCGGCGCTGAAGCTGATCGGGCCGACGAGTTTTTCGCAGCCAGCCGTGAGCGTGCAAATCACCAGCCACACGGCCGGAATACCCGGTACCCAGGCGTAGCGCTCGCGTTTGAGCTTCACTGTGACCAGGGTGGCAAGCATCAACGCAATGGCTGCCAGCATCTGGTTGGCGATGCCGAACAACGGCCACAAGGTATTGATGCCGCCCAGGGGGTCGACCGCGCCCTGATACAGGAAATAGCCCCATAAACCCACGCAGATGGTGGTGGCCAGCACGTTGCCGACCCACGATTCGGTGCCTTTCAGCGGCGCATACACCAGACCTGCGATTTCCTGGATCATGAAGCGTCCCACGCGCGTACCCGCATCCACCGTGGTGAGGATGAACAGGGCTTCGAACAGGATCGCGTAGTGGTACCAGAACGCGACCATGCCTTCGCCGGGCAGGATGTTGTGCAGCAGCTGAGCCATGCCTACCGCCAGCGTGGGCGCGCCGCCGGCACGGCTGAGGATGCTGGTTTCGCCGATGTCCTTCGCGGTGCGCACCAGCTCATCCGGCGTAACCACGAAGCCCCACTGGCTGATCACACTGGCGGCATGCTCAACCGTGGTGCCGATCGCCGCCGAAGGCGAGTTCATCGCGAAATACACCCCCGGATGCAGCGAGGAAGCGGCGATCAAAGCCATGATGGCGACGAACGCTTCCATCAGCATGCCGCCGTAGCCGACCATGCGCGCCTCGCCTTCGCTGGAAAGCAGCTTCGGCGTTGTGCCCGAGGCAATGATCGAATGCCAGCCCGATACCGAACCGCAGGCAATGGTGATGAACAGGAACGGGAACAGCTGCCCCTGGAACACCGGGCCGGTGCCGTCGATGAAGCGTGACACGGCCGGCATCTGCAGTTGCGGTGCGGCCAGGATGATGGCGAGGGCCAGCAGCAGGATGGTGCCGATCTTGAGGAAGGTGGACAGATAATCGCGGGGCGCCAGCAACAGCCATACGGGCAGGACGGAGGCTACGAAGCCGTAGATGATCAACAGCCATGCCAGCGACTTGGCGTCGAAATCGAACAACCTGGCCAGTTCCGGCGTTGCGGCTATATGTGCGCCGTAGGCGATGGATGAGATCAATAGCACCAGGCCGATCAGCGAGACCTCCAGGATGCGCCCGGGACGCAACCAGCGCAGGTACACGCCCATCAGCAGCGCAATGGGAATGGTGCAGGCGACCGAGAAAGTGCCCCATGGGCTGTGGGTGAGCGCCTTGACCACCACCAGCGCCAGCACGGCCAGCACGATCATCATCAACGCCAGCAGGCCGAACATGGCCACCACGCCGGCCAACGCGCCCAGCTCCTCACGCAGCATGTGGCCGAGCGAGCGTGCATCGCGGCGCACCGACAGGCCCAGCACCATGAAATCTTGCACCGCACCACCCAGTACCACGCCGAACAGGATCCACAAGGTGCCCGGCAGGTAGCCCATCTGTGCGGCCAGCACGGGCCCCACCAGCGGGCCTGCGCCGGCAATCGCGGCGAAGTGGTGGCCGAACACCACCCACTTGTCGGTGGGCACGTAGTCCAGCCCG
Source organism: Dyella flagellata (assembly GCF_030160275.1). Lineage (GTDB taxonomy): Bacteria > Pseudomonadota > Gammaproteobacteria > Xanthomonadales > Rhodanobacteraceae > Dyella_B > Dyella_B flagellata. Next base: position 62,282 of record NZ_BSOA01000049.1, on the reverse strand, counting down.
TCGTTGCGTAGCACCGAGGGTGGCGCGCGGCTGGGGTCCATCTGCAGCACGCGGTGTTCGATGAACTTGCCGTAGAAGCGGTAGCCGATCAGGAAAATCGCCACCGCCGCGGCCACCAGCCAGATGGCGTTGACCGGCTCGCCGCGGCGCAGGGCGATTACCGCCAGGCAGGCGGCGCCGATGGCAGCGATGACCGCCCACAGAACTCTGCCGGCTACGCTGTTGGGCCTCATTGCGACACTGTCCATATGCACTCCGGATCCGCCTAAACCTAGCCTAGGTTCGTCCCGTCGGCGGCAGGGGTCAATAGCGGATCGGACGCGTTTTTGATGACGGAACGGTAGCCGCCGGGATCGGCTTGCATTCACGGCAGCTCGGCCGCAGTTAGACTTCCGGGTAACCGGTAACGCTTGCTACGAGGTTGGCATGATCCGCGAGATTCTGAAAATGGGTGATCCACGCCTGCTGCGTGTCGCTCCGCCTGTGCCCGATGGCATGCTCAACACTGCCGAACTCGATGCGCTGATCGCCGACATGTTCGACACCATGCATGCCGCCGGTGGCGTCGGCCTTGCCGCGCCGCAGATCGGCGTGGACCTGCAGTTGGCGATCTTCGGCTTCGAGCAGTCCGAGCGCTATCCGGACGCGCCGCCGGTACCACAAACCATTCTGCTCAATCCGGTCATCACGCCACTGTCGCAGGACATGGAGGAGGGCTGGGAAGGCTGCTTGTCGGTGCCGGGTCTGCGCGGAGCGGTCAACCGCTATTCGATGATCCGCTACGAAGGCATCGATCCGAAGGGCTCGCGCATCGACCGCAACGCGCAAGGCTTTCACGCGCGCGTGGTGCAGCATGAATGCGATCATCTGATCGGACGCCTGTATCCTTCGCGCATTACCGATTTCAGCAAATTCGGCTTTACCGAGGTGCTGTTTCCCGGCATGGATCCGGTCGCCGAGGATTGATCCGCCAGGATTCTCACGTAGCAAACTTAAGCAGGCACGTGGCTGCGGCGCGTTGAATTGTCGAGCCGCCAAAGTGAAAGGCGGATTTATGCCGGCTGGGGATGGAACAGGAACCAGCCCAGGAATGCCGCGCCGGCAATCAGGCAGTAGGTGCCGAACGACGCAAGCCGTCCACGACCTTCGAAATAGCGCATCAGAAAGCGCAGGCTGAGCCACGCCGCGATCGCCGTCAGCACGCCACCGAGGAAGGCGTCGCCCAGTTGTTCCGGTACCTTGAACAGTTTCGGAATTTCCAATACGCCGGCGGCAAGAATGATCGGCGTGCCGAGCAGGAAGGAAAATTCGGCGGCCTTTTCCTTGTCCAGGCCGGTGGCGGACCCGGCGATCATGGTCAGGCCGCTGCGCGAGAAACCTGGAATCAACGCGCCCACTTGCGCCAGCCCGACCAGGAACGCCTGTCGAAAACTGAGCTTCTCCGGCGCCTTGTGCAGACGAGTGCGCTCCAGCCGGTCACCGAGCCACAACAGCAAGCCGTTGACGATCAGCGCCACAGCGACGATGCGCAGATCCTTGAACACCAATTCCAGTCGTTTTTCCAGCAGCAACCCCACCACGCACGCGGGAATGGTGCCGATGATCAGTGCCCACATCATGTGCCCTTCGTCGTTATGGCGTCCGGCCAGCGAAGCGAAGAAGCCGCGGATCAGAGCGATCCAGCGTTGGCGGAAATAACCGAGCAACGCCACAGCCGTACCCAGGTGCAGGGCGACCAGAAAGGGAATCAGTTGCGGCGCGTGCTTGTCGATGTGCACCCCGAACAGCGCGGGCACCAGCAAGGTATGGCCAAGGCTGCTGACCGGGAAAAGCTCTGTTACACCTTGCAGCACGCTCAGGAAAATCAGGAACCACAAACTCACGCGTCGATCCTTTATGGGAGTGAAGACGTTATCCGTGGCCGGCTGTTGGCGGGGCTTGCGCCGGCCGGCCTGTCATTATCGGGTATGAAGATGAGGAGAGTGCGAATGCAAGCCGTTGGCCAATGTAAGCTCGACGACAGACAACGCTATGGTATGAATGCGAATTCAGCTAGGGGCAGCACCCTCTCCCGGTCGGAGAGGGCGTTGCCGGGCTTCAGTGCGACTTCACCTTGAGCTGCTGTGTCAGCAGCTTCAGCTTCGCCTTCATCGCTTCGGGCTTGTGCGTTCCCTGCGTGCCGTAGAAGGCGGTGTACAGCTCCTGCGGCGCATCGCTCGCGGGTGGATCGATCACCGCGGCCACGTCCATCTCGTCACCGTCGTTGTAAGGCACGCCATCAAAGGGATGCTGCTTGTGCAACAGCTTGCCCCAGGCTTCCTTGAAATTGTCGTCGAGGTCGGGGCTGGGGGTGATGTGCCGCTTGACGCTGATGCGATCGGGATCGGTGCTGTTCAGACGGACCTGGATCACACCCGGTTGCAGCGCGAACTTGCCGTGGTCCTGGTAATAGCCCACACCCAGGAAAAGCACGTTGTCCGGCGTGATCGATTGCAACGCGGAGGGGTAGCCGAAGCTGATGTTGCTGGCGTCGTAGCTGAAGTGTTTGCTGTAGTCGAAATCGATGTGTGCGTCCCTCAGCACTTCAGGCAGCAGCGAGGAATCGGCAAGGAATTGCTTCCATTGGGCGAGCGTACCGCCGTAATCCACGTTGAAGAAATCGGTGAGCGCCTTCATGTCGGCCAAACTGTCGTGCGTGCCCATCGACGGGTTCATGCGCATCATGATCGCCAGGCCATCCGGTACCGGCAGGGCGAACACTTCCATTTGCCCGTTGATGTAGGGCAGCGACCACACGAATACTTTCCAGTGGCGCAGCCAGTCATCCGTGTAAGTGCTGCTGCTCGCAGGCTTGCCCAGGGAGGTGATCTTGATCTTCTCGGGACCGATTTCCCGTGTCCAATAGCCGGTCTTCAGGATCAGATCCATCATCTGCTTGGGATCGTTGTAGAACGTGGTCGCCTGCATGTCGTCAGGGCGGCGCAGATGGATCAGGAAATTGTGGCCGACATAGCCGCTGGCCACGTAACCGTTGCCGCTGAGCGGCACACGGTTGAGTTCGCGTCCCGTGTACGACCACTGGCCGCTGCGGTTGCGGACGATAAGCTCGGGAAACAGGCTCAGCTCGGGTGTTTCATGCAGGATGTGATTGGAACCCGGACCATGCGGAAACAAATCGTCGCCCTGCTGCTGCAACAGTTTCTTCAGTTGCTCGTCGCCCTGGGCGTAGAACAGCTTCAAGTAAGTGGCGCTGAAGTCCGCATAGGCCGCAGGCAAGGGAAACTGCGCCTTGAATGTGCTGGTCTGAGTGTCCTCCACTACATCCAGCTGATACGTGATGCGCTTGTCCATCACCGCCGCATTGTCCGGGGCGTTCAGCACTTCGCCGATCGGCAAGGCGTAGTTGAGGTTTTCGTTGGGCGATTTCATCAGTACCACGCCGATGACCTTGCCATTCTGGTCCAGCAACGGGCCGCCGCTGTTGCCGGGCGATGCGGCGGCGGAGAAGCGCATCCATTTCCAGCGGCCGTTCTCGTCTTCGGGCGTGTCGGAGGTGTACAAGCCGTCGCGAATCACCACGCCGGTGCCCAGCGCGTTGCCCACCGCATACACCACGCTGTTCAACGCAGCCTTGGTATTGGTTGCCAGAGAGGCGTTGTCATGAGGCTGTTCCTTCAGCGAGAACATCACGAAGTCCTGCTGCAGCGAGAATTTTTCCACTTTGTCGATAGCGTAGACATGGCCGCTGGCATCGCGCAGCGCCGGTGCACCGGTGAGATCACCGACCGCCGCCAGCAGCACGTGGCCTGCGGTGACGTAGTGATTGTGTCCAATCGCAAAGGCCGTGCCGACGGAAAAGTATTTGTCGGTGCGCTCCTGGTAGGGCAGCAAATCGAGCGGCAGGGGCTTCTCGTAGGTAAGCGGATCGTTGCCCGCCCTGGGAATGACTACCTCGAACGTCGCCGCGTTGATTTTCGCAACCAGGGACGGATCGGGACTGGCGGCATGAGCCCATTGCACCGGTCCGAGCACCAACGCGGCCAGCCATAAAGTCCACCCTGTTCGCCGCAAAAAACCGCAAATTCTTGAACCCATGGCCTGCCCGTTCAGTGTCCGCATACGTTCCCTCTGGAGGATTCCCCGATCGGCACTGGGCCGATTTCCGCGCCTGATACTGACACAGTGCCGTTGCGCGGGGGAGGGCAGGAGGCTTGGGCGTGGAAGGTAGGCTGGGATGGCAATCCCAGCATCGGGAAGCTACCTAGAAAGCTGGGATTGTCATCCCAGCCTACGCGCTCAACGGCTGCCCAGGCCAAAATTCCATATCGCCTGCATGGCCAGCATCAGCAATCCCATGCCTATCAGGCTGCCGCGTGCCGGACGACGCAGGTCGGGCGACGCCGCATAAAGGATCAAACCGGCTACCATCACTAACGCTTCCAGCAAAAAATCGGCCCACGGCGTCGCGTACAGATGTAATCCGATATCCGGGCCGTGGCGCCACAGCGGTAGTCGGCTGGTCAGATAGTCGACGCCAACATGGGAAAGCACCAGCAAACCGCTGCCCAAAGCCAATGACACTTGCCGGAACAGAATCGCCGCCAGCAAGGTGACGATCAGCGCAGCACCCGTGACGCCAACGAGGGTATGCGTGTCCGGCCCGATGCTTAGCGCCGGAATCGCATTGCCCACTGCGTCATGCAAATCCGGTTCGATCGAGGCGAACAGCAGCCACGCCATCGGTAGCGGCCTCAGCCAGCGGCGCGCACCAAGGGCGATGGCATAGTGGCCCATGTACATCAGCGCGATGCCCGGGTGAGGCGTCTATGGATCAGGCAAATGATCGCGCCAGGCAGGATGAAGCCCAGCAACATCAGCAAATCGAAGTTCGGCATGGACGCCCCTTCCTCGAAAACAGGAGGTTTCGGATCAATCAACCCTATCGATAGTGATTGATGCTATCGCGCAGGTCGAGCGTCGCTTTGCGCGCCACGGCGGCGAAATCCTCACCGCTGCCCGCATAGAGAATGGCGCGGGAGGAATTGATCATCAGGCCGGTGCCGTTCGCGGTACGGCCATGGCGTACTACGGCTTGCACGTCGCCGCCCTGTGCGCCGATGCCGGGTACCAGCAACGGTGTGTCGCCGATCAGCGCACGTACTTCGGCCAGTTGCTCTGGATAGGTGGCGCCGGTGACCAGTGCGCAATTTCCGTGAGTGTTCCATTCTTGCGCGATGATGCGCGCAACGTGCTGGTACAGCGGCTTGCCGCCGACGTCCAGATCCTGCAGGTCGGCGGCGCCGGGGTTGGAGGTATGGCAGAGCAGGATCACGCCCTTGTCGGCACGATCGAGGAAGGGCTGCGCGGAATCCCGGCCGAGATAAGGATTGAGCGTGACCGCATCGGCGCCATAGCGCTCGAACGCTTCGGTGACGTAATGCTGTGCCGTGCTGCCGATATCGCCGCGCTTGGCGTCGAGAATCACCGGTACACCGGGGTGCCTGGCATGGATGTGCGCGATCAGGCGTTCCAGCGCGTCTTCCGCGCGCAGGGCAGCGAAATGGGCGATTTGCGGCTTGTATGAGCAGACCAGGTCGGCGGTGTCGTCGACGATGGCGCGGCAGAATTCGAACACCGCGTCAGGACGGTCCTTGAGGTGTACTGGGAATTTGGCGGGCTCCGGATCGAGGCCGACGCAGACCAGGGAGTTGCTGCGGGTCCATGCGGCTTGCAGGGAGGCCATGAAATGCATCGAATCTCTCCGGGGTCTTGCCTGATTGAGCCCCTCTCCGGCAAGGAGAGGGGCTGGGAGCGCATTAGGCCAGTTTCTTGTACTTCACGCGATGCGGCTTCGCAGCTTCGTCGCCGAGGCGACGCTTCTTGTCCGCTTCGTATTCGTTGTAGTTGCCGGGGAAGAATTCCACGTGCGAGTCGCCTTCGAACGCGATGATGTGCGTGGCGATGCGGTCAAGGAACCAGCGGTCATGCGAAATCACCATCGCGCAGCCCGGGAATTCCAGCAACGCGTCTTCCAGTGCGCGCAAGGTTTCGATATCCAGGTCGTTCGACGGTTCGTCCAGCAGCAGTACGTTGCCGCCTTGCAGCAGCGTCTTGGCCATATGCAGGCGGCCGCGTTCACCGCCGGACAGATTGCCGACGATCTTCTGCTGATCGGTGCCCTTGAAATTGAAGCGGCCGATATAGGCGCGCGACTGGATCTCAAAGTTGCCGATGGTGAGGATGTCCGAGCCGCCCGAGACTTCCTGCCACACGTTGTTCTTCGCATCGAGCGCGCCGCGTGACTGGTCGACGTAGGCGAGCTTGACGGTATGACCGATCTTCACTTCGCCGTTGTCAGGCTTCTCGACGCCGGTGATCAGCTTCATCAGCGTGGATTTGCCGGCGCCGTTCGGACCGATCACGCCGACGATCGCGCCCGGCGGCACCTTGAACGACAGGTCGTCGATCAGCAGGCGATCGCCGAAGGATTTGGTGACGCTCTTGAATTCGATCACTTCCTGGCCAAGGCGTTCGCCCGGCGGAATGAAGATTTCGTTGGTTTCGTTGCGGCGCTGGTATTCGACCGCGTTCAATTCCTCGAAGCGGTTCAGGCGCGCCTTGCCCTTGGACTGGCGACCCTTGGCGGCCGAGCGCACCCACTCCAGTTCCTTCTCGATCGCCTTCTGGCGCGATTTTTCCTGCTGCGCTTCCTGCTTCAGGCGCTGGTCCTTCTGCTCCAGCCACTCGGTGTAGTTGCCTTTCCACGGAATGCCACGGCCGCGGTCCAGTTCCAGGATCCACTCGGCGGCGTTGTCCAGGAAGTAGCGATCGTGGGTAACGGCCACCACCGTGCCCGGATAATCCTGCAGGAAGTGCTCCAGCCACTCCACCGATTCGGCGTCCAGGTGGTTGGTGGGCTCGTCCAGCAGCAGCATGTCCGGCTTGGACAGCAGCAGGCGGCACAGCGCCACGCGGCGCTTCTCGCCGCCGGACAGCGGACCGATCTTGGCGTCCCACGCCGGCAGGCGCAGCGCGTCGGCGGCCACTTCCAGCTGGCGCTCCAGCGCGTGCGCGTCGTTCACGGCCAGGATGTTTTCCAGCTGCTGCTGCTCAGCGGCGAGCTTGTCGAAATCGGCGCCTTCCTCGCCATAGGCGGCATAGACCTCTTCCAGCCGCTTCTGCGCGTCAAAGATCACCGATACGCCTTCTTCCACCGCCTGGCGCACGGTCTTCTCCGCATCCAGCTCCGGCTCCTGCGCCAGGTAGCCGACCTTGATGCCCGGCTGCGGCCGGGCTTCGCCCTGGAAGTCCTTGTCGACGCCAGCCATGATGCGCAGCACCGTGGACTTGCCCGCGCCGTTCAAGCCCAGCAGGCCGATCTTGGCGCCTGGGAAGAAGCTCAGCGAAATATCCTTGATGATCTGGCGCTTCGGGGGAACGATCTTGCTGACCCCGTTCATGGTGTAGATGTATTGCATGCTGGCTCCGTTGGCGTGCGCGTGGCCGCCCACGTGGACGGACGACGCGCAAGGGCGTGATGGGCGTAGGTATAAGCTCCTTAGTATAGCGGCTTATGCCTAGGCGCCGGTGACAGTTAAGGCGCCTTCGGCCGCCTTATTGGAAGCCGTTGGTCACGTGTTCGCCACTTTTCGCCGCCACGAGGCCACACTTTGCCGCCAGGCTGTCGGGCCATGCGAATCAGACCGATGGCGGGCGCCGCCCGAACCAATACCTTGGGCATGCTGCTGGCCTGGGACGAGCAGGCCGGCCATTGGGCACGGACGCGTGGCCGGGGCGCCGTCGCCATGCACGAATTCATTTGTTTCGGGTTGAAGCAGGCTGCTGCCTGCCTGTTCGGCGGCAGCATGGTGCTGTTGCTTGCGCTCAGTTGGGCGTTCTATCCCCCGGATGCGGCGCTGGCTCGCTACGACTTCCTTACCCTTGCCGCGCTGGCGATCCAGTGCGTGTTGATCGCCAGCCGGCTGGAAACCATCGAGGAGGCGAAGGTCATTTTGCTGTTCCATGGGGTGGGCACCGCGATGGAGATATTCAAGACCTCGATGGGTTCGTGGATCTATCCGGAACCGTCGCTGTTGCGCATCGGCGGCGTGCCGCTGTTCAGTGGCTTCATGTATGCATCGGTGGGCAGTTACATCGCGCGTGCCTGGCGTTTGTTCGATTTCCGCTTCACGCGGCATCCGCCGCTCGCCGCAACGGCGTGGCTGGCAGTTGCGATCTACCTGAATTTCTTCGCGCATCACTTCCTGCCCGATATGCGCTATGTGCTGTTTGCCGCTGTAGCACTCATGTTCGGGCGCACCTGGGTGTATTTCCGTATCCGCCAGGTGCATCGGCGCATGCCGCTGTTGCTGGGGTTCGTGCTGGTGGCCCTGTTCATCTGGTTTGCCGAGAACATCGGCACCTTCACTGCGGCATGGCGCTACCCCATCCAGCACCATGGCTGGCGAATGGTGCCGTTGTCGAAACTGGGGGCCTGGTTTTTGTTGATGATCATCAGCTACGTGATGGTCGGTGCAGTGGCGCGACCTACCGAGCACCGTGAAAACGGCAGGTCTTGAACGCCATCACGGTTTCCCCGATGCGGTGATCACGATTCCACCCTTTCCTCCAGGGAATTGCTATTTGTGCATTGATCGGTCATCCGAATCCCGGTTTTGATGGACCGCCGGTACAAGCCCGGCACCTCACTCTCCTACCAGGGGTACATCGCATGCTCAACAAGACCTTCGCTCGGCAGTCGCTGCGGCGTGGCGGCAAGATCCTCAGCGGAGTGCTGGTCGCCGCGCTGGCCAGCCTCGGCACCAACGCTAGTCACGCCGATCCGATCATCGTCTCCCCCAACCCCGGCGTGGTTTGCGGTTTCGATTCCACCATCGTATCGAACTTCAACGGCACGCCCATCGCGGCCGGCAACTCGCTGTGGTTCAACAGCGTGTTCAAGCTGCAGAACGCACCGAACAACGGCACCCCGGTCAATGTGTACTTGAACAATGCCTCGGTCACGTTCCAGGACAAGAGCGGCAACACCTACACGGTGCATGTACCGAACGCGAAGGTAACGTTCGATCCGGTGGCGACCACCGCGAGCACCAGTTTCGATTCGTACAGCAATACCTGGGTGACCGTCGTACCGTTCGGCCTGGGCGGCAATACGTTTCTCGATGGTGCGGCATTGCCGCTCGCCAGCAATCTGCCTGGCGGCATCAATCCCGTTTCCTGGAGTGGGCAGGTCACTTCCGATACCGCCGGCATCACCGTCGCGTGGCAATGGGCGACCGCGGCGTATACCAATTTCTCCGCCAATTACAGCCTGCTGGACGTGAAGCCGGTCGACAGCAACCAGGCCAGCGTGTACGCAAACTCCGATCACGCCGGCACACCTGAAGCCTACAAACCGTTTGTCATCGGCGGTGCTCGCGGCGGCGGCGGTTCCAACTGGACCGGCTCTTACAGCGGCACCATGAGTCAGAGTTGCCAAGCCGGTACGGCAACCACCGGCGGCGGCAGACCGCCCGCCTGATCCAGCAGTAAGTCCCGTCCGGTATGTTTCCAACGGCGAGTCCGGTTACATGCCGGACTCGTTTAGGCGGATTTGCGCGCAGATGATGCGTGATTCACGCTGGCCGCGCCGTGGCCCAAGTTCGTGCTCCCACAAGCAAAGTATTGAAAAAGCTACCTTATTCCTGCTGGCTTGGCCCAGCTGAGGCGTGGCATGTTGATTTGCAAGCAAAGCTGCAAGTCACGCGGTTTTTCCCGGTGCGGGCGTGTTGGCGAAAAGTGGGCGGTCATGCTGGTGGGTGGCCGACTACACCACCTGCCATTACACTTTCAAGTCTAACCCCCGTCCCACGCTATCCCACGAGGCCCGAATGTTCCCGAAGCAGCAAACGATTGCCGGCTATGACGAAGAGCTGGCCAAGGCCATTGCCGACGAAGCCCGCCGCCAGGAGGACCACGTCGAGCTGATCGCTTCGGAGAACTACGCCAGTCCGCGCGTGCTGGAAGCCCAGGGTTCGGTGCTCACCAACAAATACGCCGAAGGCTATCCCGGCAAGCGCTATTACGGCGGTTGCGAATACGTGGACGTGGCCGAGCGCCTGGCCATCGAGCGCTTGAAGAAGCTGTTCGGCGCCACTTACGCGAACGTGCAGCCGCATTCCGGCTCGCAGGCCAACCAGGCGGTGTACTTCGCGCTGATCAATCCCGGCGACACCATCCTCGGCATGAGCCTGGCGCATGGTGGCCACCTCACCCACGGCGCCAAGGTGAACCTTTCCGGCAAGATCTACAACGCCGTGCAGTACGGCGTGAACGAAGACGGCCTGGTCGATTATGACGAAGTCGAGCGCCTGGCCGTCGAGCACAAGCCAAAGATGATCGTGGCCGGTTTCAGCGCCTATTCGCAGGTCATGGACTGGGCGCGCTTCCGTGCCATTGCCGACAAGGTGGGTGCGTATCTGTTCGTGGACATGGCGCACGTTGCCGGCCTGATTGCCGCCGGCGTGTATCCCAGCCCGCTGCCCCACGCGCACGTGGTCACTTCCACCACGCACAAGACTCTGCGCGGTCCGCGCGGCGGCATCGTGCTGGCCAAGGATCCGGGCGAAGAGATCGAGAAAAAACTGCAGTCGATCGTGTTCCCCGGCATCCAGGGCGGCCCGCTGATGCACGTCATCGCCGCCAAGGCGGTGGCGTTCAAGGAAGCGCTGGAACCGTCCTTCAGGGAATACCAGGCGCAAGTGGTGAAGAACGCCAAGGTCATGGCCAAGACGCTGATCGAGCGCGGCTACAAGGTGGTCTCCGGCGGCACCGAAAACCACCTGATGCTGATCGACCTGATCGGCCGCGAAGTGACCGGCAAGGACGCGGAAGCCGCATTGGGCAAGGCGCACATCACCGTCAACAAGAACGCCGTGCCGAACGATCCGCGTTCGCCTTTCGTCACCTCCGGCCTGCGGGTGGGGACGCCAGCCATCACCACCCGCGGCTACAAGGAAGCCGATGTGGTCGAGCTTACCCATTGGATTTGCGACGTACTGGACGCACCTGGCGATGAAAGCGTGATTAAAGCCACGCGCGAGAAAGTCTCCGCCCAGTGCAAGAAATTCCCCGTTTACGGCTAAGCCAAGGCATCTTCGACCAACGTGCATTGCCCCTTTTGCCAGCATGAAGATACCCGCGTGATCGATTCACGCCTTGCCGACGACGGCGCCACCGTGCGCCGCCGTCGCGAGTGTCCGCAGTGTGGTGAGCGGTTCAATACGTTCGAAACGGCCGAGCTGAAACTGCCGGCGATCGTGAAAAGCGGCGAACGGCGCGAAAGCTTCGATGAGCGCAAGCTACGTACAAGTTTTGAGCGGGCGCTGCAGAAGCGGCCGGTAGCAAGCGATGACGTGGATGCCGCGGTGCGTGCGGTGATCGATGATCTGCGCAAGAGCGGCGAGCGCGAAGTGCCGTCGCGCCACGTGGGCGAGCTGGTGATGCGCGAGTTGAAGAAGCTCGATCAAGTGGCGTATGTGCGCTTCGCTTCCGTCTATCGCAAGTTCGAAGACGTGCATGCCTTCCGCGAAGAGATCGAGAAGCTGGAGCGCGATCTGCCGGGGCTGGAGAATTTGCAGCTTTCGTTGCTGGGTGAAGCCGGGGCGGCGGCAGCAAAGCGGGGACATCGCAAGCCCTGAGGTCCGTAGGCCGGGATGGCAATCCCAGCCTACTCACTGCCACTTCCTGTTATCCGCTCAAGCTACCCTTTGCTGGCTGTCCAAGCTCTCCAGCCATGCCTCATCCGATCCTTCCTCGACGCCTTCGAACAGGAAGGTGGACAGATACCGTTCGCCCGTATCCGGCAACATCGCCAGGATTACACTGCCTTGCTCGGCCTTTTCCGCATACTGAAGCGCGGCGGCCACGGTGGCCCCGGCGGAAATGCCGACAAAAATGCCTTCTTCCTTCGCCAGCCGCCGCGAGGTGTCACGGGCCACCACTTCATCCACCGGCAAGTCGATGTCGAACACCTCGCGGTTGAGCACCTCGGGTACGAAATCCGGCGTCCAGCCCTGGATCTTGTGCGGCTGCCACGGTTTGTCCTGCAGCATGGACGCGCCAGCCGGTTCGGAGACCACGATTTTCACGTCCGGGCGCGCCAGCTTGAGCATCTCGCCTACGCCGGTGAGGGTGCCGCCCGTGCCCCAGCCTGTCACGAAGGCATCGAGCCGCTTGCCGGCGAAATCGCGCAGGATTTCCGTTGCGGTGGTATTGCGGTGATAAGCCGGATTGGCCGGGTTCTGGAACTGTCGCGGCAGAAACCAGCCATGCTGTTTGGCCAGTTCCTCTGCGCGCCTTACCATGCCACTGCCACGCTCGGCAGCTGGCGTCAGGATCACTCTGGCGCCGTACGCGCGCATCAGCTTGCGACGTTCCACCGAGAAAGTCTCGGTCATGGTCGCCACGAAGTTGTAGCCGCGTGCCGCGCACACCATGGCCAGTGCCACACCCGTGTTGCCCGAGGTGGCTTCGACCACCGTATCGCCCGGCTTGAGCAAGCCTTTCTTTTCTGCGTCCAGGATGACCGCAATGGCCAGGCGGTCCTTGACCGAGCCACCCGGGTTGAAGGCTTCCACCTTGGTGTAAAGCGTCACGTGCGAAGGTGCCACGCGATGCAGACGAACGATGGGTGTATTGCCGATGGTGTCCAGGATGTTGTCGTAGATCATGGCTGCAACCCTTCCGCAAGATAAGATCTGCAGGCTACTCCCGATTTCCTCGCCGCGACAAATGCCATCCGCTCGCGCCCACTGACCATCTTGCATATCCATATTCAGAAGCTTCCATGACATCTTCCGGCGTCGATGCTATGCACATGGCGCAGGCGCTACGCCTGGCCGAACAGGGGCTTTGCACTACCCAGCCCAATCCACGCGTGGGCTGCGTCATAGCCCATGGCGAACGTGTGGTAGGGCAGGGCTGGCATGTGCGCGCGGGTGAGCCGCATGCCGAAGTGTATGCATTGCGTGAAGCGGGGGAGCAGGCACGAGCGGCCACCGCTTATGTCACGCTGGAGCCGTGCGCCCATCACGGACGTACCCCTCCTTGCGCCGATGCGTTGATCGCCGCCGGCATCGGGCGGGTGGTCATTGCCGCGGAGGATCCGTTTCCGCAGGTGGCCGGGCAGGGCATCGCCAAGCTGCGCGCCGCGGGGATCGCCGTGGAAAGCGGCCTTATGCGAGAGGCGGCACGGGAGCTCAACCTGGGCTTTTTCAGCCGGATCGAGCGCCATCGCCCCTGGGTACGCGTGAAGCTGGCGATGAGCCTGGACGGCCGCACCGCGCTCGCCAATGGCGAGTCGAAATGGATTACCGGTGAAGCTGCCCGGGCGGATGTGCAACGCTGGCGTGCGCGAAGTTCGGCCATCCTCACCGGCATGGGTACGGTGCTGGCTGACAATCCGCAACTGACGGTGCGGCTGCCTGTAGGGGAGTCGTCCCGCGGGTCGTTTTTGCCCACGCGGGTGATCCTCGATCGCCATCTGCGCACACCGGCCGGCAGCCATGTTCTGGACGGCCAAACACCTACCCTCGTTTTGCACGCCGCGTCGGCGGAGGCCACCGATGAGCGCTTTGCAAAAGTGGAGCGCATCGCCATGCCGGAGCTAGGCGATGCGCTCGATCTTGAGGCTATCCTCAGCCTGCTCGCCGAACGCCACTGCAGTGAATTGCACGTGGAAGCGGGTCCTACGCTCTGTGGCGCATTGTTCGCGGCAGGGCTGGCCGATGAGCTGCTGCTCTATATCGCTCCCATCATGCTGGGCGATCGCGCACGTCCATTGATGCATCTGCCCCCCTTGGCTGAGATGGCTTCGCGCTGGAAGTTGCGAGTGGTCGACCAGCGGCAGATCGGCAATGACTGGCGTTTGCAGTTGCGCCTTGCCTGAGTGTCATCGGGCGAAGCGTGTAGGCTGGGATGCCAAGCCCAGCTTTCCACACGGCATCTCGATGCTGGGATTGTCGTCCCAGCCTGCGCGCTATTTGGCGAAGTCGATGCCGATTTTCCCGAAGTGACGGCCGGCAAGCATGTGCTCGAACGCGGCGGGAAGTTCTTCAAAGCCGTAGGTCTTGTCGAGTACTGGTTGCAGCCGGGTGGCTTCGAGGGCGGCGACCATGCGTTCATGCTGCTCCAGTGAGGCGACCGAAATGCCTTGCACGTGCACACGCTTGAGGATTATCTGCGTGAGTGGGATCTGTGCATCGAGGCCACCCAAAAATCCCACCACCCCGACAAAGCCATGCATGCGTACGGCATCGAGCGATTGCGCAAAAGTCGACGCGCCGGCGGTTTCGATGACAGCATCCACGCCAATACCGGCAGTGATTTCGCGCACCGCGGCGCCCCACTGCGGCGTTTCGCGGTAATTGATGCCGACGTCCGCACCTAGCGCCTTGCCACGGGCCAGTTTTTCATGTCTGGAGGAGAGCAGGATTACTTTCGCGCCGCGCAGCTTGGCCAACTGCAAGGCGAACAGGGATACGCCCCCAGTTCCCAGCAACAGCACTGTCTGACCGGTGGTGATGTGCGCTTGCTCCAAGGCCTGCCACGCGGTGAGCGCAGCGATCGGCAGCGTCGCCGCCTGCAGGCTGTCCATATGCGAAGGTGCATGGGCGAGCGAGTACGCGTCGAAACAGGCCAACTCGCGCATCACGCCTTCGGCCGGGCCGCCGATTTCCTTGGCATCCCATTCCGGTCGTATGGCCCCGGCGAGCCAGCGCGACTTGTAGAACGTTGTAACGCGATCGCCCGGCTTGAAGCGCGTGACGGCTTCGCCGACCTCCAGCACCGTGCCCGCACCATCGGAGATCGGCACGATGGGCAAGGTCACGGCGCGGTAGAGATTGCCGCTCACCAGCAGGTGATCGCGGTAATTGAGCGAGGCCGCTTCCATCCGCACCAGTACTTCATTGGGCTTGGGGCGGGGCGCGGGCAAGTCGACGGGCTTTAGGTGATCGAGTCCGAAAGCAGTGAGCTGGATGCTGCGCATGGCGGTGTTCCTTGGGTTGGGATGGCGTCATGCTCCTACTTTCATCTAAGAATGATAATCTCATGCAAATACATATCTTTTATTCGTTTTATGAATAAATCATTCGAACTGACGCCGACCCGCCTCAGGGAACTTCGTGGTTTTGCCGCAGCCGCGCGCCTGTTGAATTTCTCGCAGGCGGCACGTGTGGCGGGCTGCACGCCTTCGGTGCTCAGCCGACGCATAGCCGCGTTGGAAAAGGCCACCGGCAGCGCGCTGTTCCTGCGCACCACGCGGCGCATGACGCTGACCGCGCGCGGCGAACAACTGCTCGCTTATTGCGAGCGGCTGGAAACGGTGATGGCCGAACTCGCCGTCAATCTGCGCCCTAGCTCGGGCGAGTTGGCCGGTCGGTTGTGCATGCACTTGCCCGCTTCGTATGGGCGCACGTGCATTGCGCCCTTGCTGGCCGAGTTCATGCGTAGCCATCCGCAGGTGCGGATCGACGCGAGTTACGACGATACCTATGTCGATCTGGTTGAGGCGAAGGTGGATCTGGCCTTGCGTGTGGGCAAATTGGCCGATGCCAGCTGGGTGGCGCGGCGGGTAGGGACGATGCGTCGTTATCTGTGTGCGGCGCCTGATTATCTGGCTTCAGCGCCGCCGTTGAACGATCCGTCCGATCTGAAACAGCATCGCTGTGTCGCCTTCAGCAGCTTGCGTACCGGCACCTTATGGCAGTTCATGCGGCAGCGACAGCGGCGCTCGGTGCGCATCGAGCCAATACTGACTTGCAACGATTCACAAGCCGTGCGCGACGCCATCCTGGCCGGGGTCGGCATCGGCATCCAGGGCGATTACATGGCGGACGGCCTGGTGGCAGAAGGACGCCTGGTCGAGGTGCTCACCGATTGGCCGCCCAGCAGTTCGCCGATTCATCTGCTGTGGCTACCCGGGGCGGATCGTGCCCCGGCCGTGCGCAGCCTGATCGATTTTCTGGTGCACGCGCTTACGGGCGAGTGACGCAGTGTTCCTCCCGGGTGAATAACGGGGAGCCGGTCAATCGGTGCTAAACTCCCCCGGCCGATTTTGGCACTTACAACAAACGTCTTCAGGGCGGGGTGTAATTCCCCACCGGCGGTAGGGGTCGCAAGACCTGAGCCCGCGAGCGCTTTCGTGGTCAGCGAAAGGTCAGCAGATCCGGTTCAATGCCGGGGCCGACGGTCATAGTCCGGATGAGAGAAGACGGCAGCATGCATCGCGCAAGCGGTGCGCGTGCCTTATGCCTTGGGGCGTTCCCACATCCGAGTATTCGTGGAGAACGTTCATGTCCATGCCTTTCCATCCTGTTCCAAGCACCTTCCTGGCGGAGGTGCGCTGATGTTTACCGGCATCATTCAAAGTGTTGGCCGCGTCGCGCGGCTGGAGCCGCGCGGCGGCGACGTGCGCTTGCACATCGATACGGCGCAGCTTGACCTTTCAGACGTGCAACTGGGCGACAGCATCGCGGTGTCTGGCGTGTGCCTCACCGTAGTCACACTTCATTCGGGCGGTTTTTCCGCCGATGTTTCCAATGAGACGCTGTCGCTCACCACACTGGGCAAGCACCAGGGTGGCGATCCGGTGAACCTGGAAAAAGCCCTGCGGCTAGCGGATCGTCTGGGCGGCCACCTGGTGTCCGGCCACGTCGACGGCGTGGGCAAGGTAGTTGCCATCACGGCCGATGGGCGTTCGCAGCGTTGGACCTTCGAAGTGCCGGCACAGCTTTCGCGCTACATCGCATCAAAGGGATCCATCTGCATCGACGGCACCAGCCTTACCGTCAATGAAGTGAACGGCGATCGGTTCGGGGTCAACCTCATTCCCCACACGGTGGAACATACCGCGTTCCATGCGAGGCGCACGGGCGATGTGGTGAATATCGAGGTCGACGTGATTGCCCGTTACGTCGAGCGTCTGATCGGCGGCGAAGCATCGCGGATCGACGAGGCATTTCTCAAACAACACGGTTTTGCGTGAGTCCTCAAGGAGCAGCACATGGCATTCAATACCATTCCGGAAATCCTCGAAGACATCCGCGCCGGCCGCATGGTCGTGATCCTCGATGACGAAGATCGCGAGAACGAAGGCGATCTGATCATGGCCGCGCAAATGGTGCGGCCCGAAGACATCAACTTCATGGTGCGCGAAGCGCGTGGCCTGTTGTGCCTGACACTCACCGAGCAGCGCACACGCCAGCTCGGCCTGCGCCCGATGGTGAGCGACAATACCTCGCCGTACCACACCAACTTCACCGTCTCGATCGAGGCGGCCGAAGGGGTCACCACCGGCATCTCTGCGCACGATCGCGCGCGCACTATCCAGGTGGCGGTGAAATCGGACGCCAAGCCGCAGGATCTCGCGCAGCCCGGTCATATCTTTCCGCTCACCGCGCAGCCCGGTGGTGTGCTGACGCGTGCCGGTCACACGGAAGCAGGCTGCGACCTTGCTGCGCTGGCTGGGCTGGAGCCGGCGGCGGTGCTGATCGAAGTGCTGCATGAAGATGGTTCGATGGCGCGCCGTCCCGAGCTGGAGGTCTTTGCGAACAAGCACGGACTGAAGATCGGCTCCATCGCTGACCTGATCCGCTATCGCCTGGAAACGGAAAAGACCGTGCAGCGGGTGTATGAGGAAGAAGTGCAGACCGAGTTTGGGGCCTTCCGCCTGGTGGCCTATCGCGATGCGATCCGCCACGGCCTGCATTTCGCCCTGGTGCGTGGCAGCGTGAATGACGGCCAGCCGGTACTCAGCCGCGTGCATGTGCGCAATACCTTGTCCGACGTGCTGCATCTGAAGCGCGAGGACCTGGGCATGACTGTTACGTCCGCCTTGCGCCGCATTGCGGACGAGAATCGTGGCGTATTGCTGGTGCTGTCGGGCGAGGACACGCCCGAAGCGTTGTTGCGTCGCCTCAATCGGCAGCCCGCTCCGCAGGAGCCTAGCGATCAGCACCAGCAATGGCGCCAGCTCGGCCTTGGCGCGCAGATCCTCACTGACCTGGGTGTGCATCACCTGCGCGTGCTGGGCACGCCGCGCAAGCTGGTGGGCTTGGCGGGGTTCGGGCTGGAAGTCGCCGAATACGCCGAATAGCGCGTGGATCGCCAACCCCTCTCCCCACGGGAGAGGGGTTGAAGTCCAAGCGCCATTCAGGGGGCGACCCGGCGGCCGCAAGGATCGTAAGGCCGGCTGGCCATATTCATCACTGCCACACGCTTTGCTTCGTGGCATCCTTCGTCCGGTTAAAACCAAACGAAGGGATCAGGATGAAGCTCGCCCACCTGCCGCGCACCGCCGCTTTTGCCCGCACCGCCTTGTTCACAGCGCTTTCGCTGACCGGCCTGACGCCGGCGCTCGCGCAGCAGGCCGCTTCATCCCCGGACCAGCGCGCCGCCCAGTTGCTCAAGCGTATGTCGTTGGAAGACATGCACCATATGGTGCAGAGCTACAACAACATGATGTCCCTGCAACAACCGTCCGGTGGCATCGGTGCGGCGGGCTACGTGCCGGCACTGCCGAAACTTGGCATTCCCGCTTTGCAGGAGAACGACGCCAGCATCGGGGTGCACAACTATCCGATCGACCAGGGACCGGGCAAGCAGCCGGCCCACGTACGCGGCGAAGCGGGCAACGCCACACCGCTGCCTTCGACGCTTGCCCTTGCTGCTACCTGGAATCCTGAGATCGCCTATGCCGGTGGACGCATGATTGCGGGCGAGGCGCACGATCAGGGCATCAACGTGTTGCTGGCCGGTGGTATCAACCTTACGCGCGAGCCTCGCGATGGACGCACCTTCGAATACCTCGGCGAGGATCCGCTGCTCGCGGCGCGGATCGACGGTGGCGAAATTCGCGGGATCCAATCGCAGCACGTGATTTCCACCATCAAGCACTACGCCTTGAACGACCAGGAAACCAACCGCCTTACGGTCAACGCCAACATCGACGAACGCGCCATGCGCGAATCGGACCTGCTCGCGTTCGAACTGGCCATCGAAGACGGCCATCCGGGTTCGGTGATGTGCGGCTACAACAAGGTCAACGGCGTGTGGGACTGCTCCAGCAAGCACCTGCTGGAAGACATCCTCAAGGACGATTGGAAATACCCGGGCTGGGTGATGACCGACTGGGGCGCCGATCATGGCGTGATGGATGCCATGGCCGGCACCGACCAGGTCTCCGGCATCGATGCGGGCAGCGGCTTCAGCCTGGGGCAGACGTCGAGCAGCTTCGGTGCGCCGCTACTCAAGGCGATCCAGAAGGGCGACATTCCGCGCAGCCGCCTGGAAGACATGACGCATCGCATCCTGCGCTCAATGTATGCAGTGGGCTTGTTCGAGCATCCGCCGGTGACCAAGCCGCTCGATGCCGAAGCCGACGCGCAGGTGGCGCAGCATGCGGCCGAACAGGCGATCGTGCTGCTAAAGAACGATCGCGATCAGCTGCCGCTGCACAAAGACGTCAAGACGGTGGCGATCATTGGCGGTCACGCCGATGCCGGCGTGTTATCCGGTGGCGGCTCCGCGCAGGTATGGCCGATCGGTGGCCCGGCCATCCCGGCGGTCAAGGGCCCGGATTGGCAGTGGAAAGTCTACGATCCCTCTTCGCCGATGAAGGCGCTTCAGAAATTGCTGCCGAACGCCAAGATCAGCTATGACGACGGCAGCGATCCGGCCAGGGCCGCGGCTCTCGCAAAATCGTCCGACGTGGCCATCGTATTCGCCACACAGTGGACCTGCGAAGGCGTCGATCTGGCGGATCTCGCGCTGCCTGACAAGCAAGACGCCCTGATCGACGCTGTCGCCTCCGCCAATTCGCATAGCGTGGTGGTGTTGGAAAATGGCGGGCCGGTAAAAATGCCGTGGCTGTCGAAGGTGGGCGCGGTGGTGGAAGCCTGGTACCCCGGCGCGCGTGGAGGTGAGGCTATAGCGGGTGTGCTCACTGGCAAGGTGAACCCATCCGGCCGCCTGCCCGTCACCTTCCCGCAGGACGAACAGCAGCTGCCGCGCCCGCGGATCACCCAGGCGCAGGAAGTCGACTACAACATCGATGGCGCTGCCGTCGGTTACAAGTGGTTCGACAAGAACAAGCTGCAACCGCTGTTCCCGTTCGGGTTCGGTCTTTCGTATAGTCACTTCGACTACAGCGACTTGCATGTGAGCACACAGGGCGATCGCGTCATGGTCAGCTTCAAAGTGAGCAATGCCGGCCAGCGCGAAGGCATGGATACGCCGCAGGTTTATGTGAGCTTGCCGGGCGAAAGCGGCGAAGCACCTCGCCGGCTTGCTGGTTTCCAGAAGCTGGCGCTGAAACCGGGACAGAGCCGAACAGTAACTGTCACGATCGATCCGCGCCTGCTGGCGACGTTCGATGTGCCAGGGCATCGGTGGACAATTGCCGCCGGAAGCTACCCGATCCAGGTCGGCCATTCGTCGCGAGACTTCGCGTTGAACTCAGCAGCGACGGTCGCTGCGGCGACGATTGCGCCCTGATGGATGGAGTCACGATCCCGCCTCAGCCTTGTCATGGCTGTTCCCCGTTGGCTTGGGTCGCATGATATAGAGTGCTTCCCTTGCCAACGGAATGCCGAAACGAGACGTGCATGCCAGCTCCCCCGTCCTGTCAAATCCGCCTGATCGCGCCTTCCGGCTACCCCCACGACCGTGAAGCCATGACGCGCGGCGTGCAGCGCTTGCGCGATGCCGGTTGCACGATGGATGGCTTGGAGGTGATCGATCGCACCGAGTTGCGTTATGCCGGTAGCGATGCTCAGCGCATGGCCGACATCAACAGCCTGGCAACACTGGATACGTTGCCGGATATCGCGCTGTCGATCCGCGGCGGTTACGGGGCAACGCGCTTGCTGGAGCATCTACGCTACGACGCTTTGCGCGAGCGCCTGACCGGCCAGCCTTGCGTGCTGGTCGGGCACAGCGACTTCACCGCGTTGCAGATGGCGCTGTATGCGAAAAGCGGGCTGGTCACTTTCGGTGGGCCGATGTTGGGGCCGGATTTCGGCGCGCACCGGCTGAGTCCGCTGACCTGGCGGCATTTCTGGCGCACGCTCAGCGCGCCGCATGGCAACGCGAGCTGGGATTGCGGGGAAACCGAGGAGCTGGCCGTGGAAGGGCCGTTGTGGGGCGGCAATCTCGCCATGTTGTGCAGCCTGCTGCAAACACCGTACTTCCCTCGCATCGAGGGCGGCATCTTGTTCGTGGAAGACATCGGCGAGCCGCCGTTCCGCATCGAGCGGCTGCTTTACCAGCTCCATCTTTCGGGCGTACTGAAGCAGCAGCGGGCGCTGATCCTGGCCGACTTTAGCCACTGCCGCCCGGCCCCGTACGACAACGGCTATGACCTGGCCGATGGCTTCAAGCAGATCCGTAGCATCGCGGGTATCCCGGTGCTTTCGGGCATGCCGTTCGGCCACGAAGCGGACAAGTTCACCCTGCCGTTCGGCGTACCGGCGCGCTTGCGCGTGGTAGGGCGGCGGGCCAGCCTGGACTTTCACGGCTATCCCCATCTACGCCAGGCCCACGAGCCCTCCATGGCCTGAACCTCCTGGGCTGGGACGGCATCCCCAGCTCTCAGGCGGTTTGCGTACGGGCTTTTTCGCTCCCGCCTACGCCCCCAGGTCCTCTGCAAGATGAGCAGTTCCGCCCGCAAACCCGTAAAATAGCGCGCTTGCAGCGGGCCAAGCGCCGCCCATCCACAGGAATTGAAGCCGTATGAACATCATCGAAGGCGATTTCGCCACGCCCAAGGGCCGCTTTGCCATTGTCGCCGCCCGCTTCAACGGCTTTGTGGTCGAATCGCTGGTGGCCGCCGCACGCGACACGCTGGTGCGTCATGGCGTAGGCGAGGATGCCATCGATCTGGTCCGCGTGCCCGGTGCATGGGAACTGGGTTCGACCGCGCACAAACTGGCGCACTCGGGCAAGTACGCGGCGGTAATCGCCCTTGGCGCAGTGATACGCGGCGGTACGCCGCACTTCGATTACGTCGCCGGCGAATGCGCCAAGGCATTGGCGCAGGCGGCGCTGAGTTCCGGCGTGCCGGTGGCGTTCGGCGTGCTCACCACCGACAACATCGAACAAGCCATCGAGCGTTCCGGCACCAAGGCCGGCAACAAGGGCGCCGACGCTGCGATGGTCGCCCTTGAGATGGTCAATCTGTACGGAAAGCTGTAATGCACCCGCGTCCCGAAGGCATCGATCTCGCCGCGCGCTCGCGCGCCCGCCGCCGCGCCCTGCAGGCTGTGTATGCATGGCAAATGAGCGGCAGCTCGATGAAATCAGTGATCGATCAGTTCCGTCACGAGCAGGACATGGAAGTGGCCGACCTGGAGTACTTCGAGGACCTGCTGCGTGGCGTGGAACAGCATCTGGCCGAGCTGGACGAAGCGCTGGCGCCCTACATCGATCGCGACGTGGAGCAGATCGATCCGGTGGAGCGTGCGGCGTTGCGACTGGCGGCCTACGAGCTGAAGCATCGGTTGGATGTGCCGTATCGCGTGATCATCAACGAGGCGATCGAGGTGACCAAGCGCTTTGGTGCGGATCACGGTCACAGCTATGTGAATGGCGTGCTGGACAAGCTGGCGGCGCAGGTCAGGGACGTCGAGAAAAAGGGTTGAGCCAATGGTTTCGTAGGCGGGGGTGCCACCGCTGCGCCCCGCATGGAAACATTGGCATCCGCGCCTTCGCCTACCGTAGCAATCAGTAGGGAAACCGATGGAATTCTCCCTCATCGACCGCATCCGCAAGCTCACCGCGCAAGGGCGTGACGATGTGCGCCTGGGTATCGGTGATGACGCTGCGCTGCTAGCTGTACCCACGGGCCAGGAACTGGCCGCAGCCATCGACACCATGGTCGAAGGCGTGCATTTCCCATCCGGCACTGCGGCGGCTGACATCGGCTGGAAAGCGCTCGCGGTCAATCTTTCCGACCTCGCCGCCATGGGCGCTACGCCGGCCTGGGCGTTGTTGGCGTTGAGCTTGCCGAATGCGGATGCGGTTTTTATCGATGGCCTTGCTACCGGTTTCGCGCAGCTCGCCCAGCATTATCGGCTTGCGCTGGTAGGCGGCGACACTACGCGCGGCGCGCTGACGATCAGTGTGGCAGTACATGGGTTCGTGCCGCCTGGAAAAGCACTCACCCGTGCAGGTGCGCGAGTGGGTGACACGGTGCTGGTCACCGGCACACTGGGTGATGCAGCAGGCGGATTGGAATTGATACAGCGAAAGCACGGTCGCGACGACGAGCAAACAGCCTATCTGGTTGAGCGCCTCAACCGACCCATGCCGCGAGTTGCAGCGGGCCTTGCCCTGCGTGAACGCGCAAGCGCATGCATTGACGTTTCCGATGGCCTGCTCGCCGATCTTGGCCACATTTGCACATCCAGCCGGGTCGGGGCGGAGATCGAGACGGCCTTGTTGCCGCGTTCGCCGGCCTTGCTCGATCTGTTCGGCGATGCTGCCTCGTGCGAATTCGCACTGGCCGGCGGTGACGATTACGAGTTGTGCTTCACCGTGCCGCCGCAACAGGTGGCGGCCGTGCAGGCGGATCTGGCCAGGCTGGGTTGCAGCGCTACGTGTATCGGCCGCATTGTCGAAGGCAAGGGTATCCAGATACTAGATCGCGAAGGACGTCCGTTGGCTCCGGGCCGCCAAGGTTGGGATCACTTCAGCGCATGAATGAACGCAAGGTTCTCACTCAAACGCAACGGCGCGCGCTGCTTTCGACGCCAACCGGCTGGCTTGCCTGTGGTTTCGGTTCCGGCCTTGCGCCCGTCGCGCAAGGCACCTTCGGCTCGCTCGCTGCGATTGGGCCGTGGCTGCTGCTGCGTCAGGGCTCGTTGTCGCTCAATCTGCTGGTAATCGTCATTGGCTTTGCCATCGGAGTGTGGGCCTGCGATGTCGCAGGTCGGGCATTGGGCGTGGACGACCATCGTAGCCTCGTGTGGGACGAATTCATCGGCCAGTGGATCGCCTTGCTGCCCGCGCTGTTGGCGCCATGGTGGGCGGTGGCGGCCGGCTTCGTGCTGTTCCGTCTGTTCGACGTGTGGAAGCCGTGGCCGATTCGCTACCTGGACAAGCATCTGAAGCGTGGGCTTGGTGTGATGATGGACGACGTGGTCGCCGGGATCTTCGCAGCCATCGTGCTGAAGCTGCTGCTGGCCTACGTGTGAGGCATGGCAAGCGGAGCCCGGTGAGCTGCCGCTTACTGAAGGTCGCGTGACCTTGTTATCGTAGGGGTCTCTACAAAGCATACGGGTGAGCGCCATGGGCATGGCATGGACGAAAGGGCTGGCGGCCTCGGCGGCGATATCTTTGTTCGCACTGACTTATGCGGCGCACGCACAAAATGCATCGCAAGCCGGTGGCGCAGATGGCTCGACTTATCTTACGCAGCACTTCAGTTTCGACTCGCTCAACCTCGACGTGCAGGCGGCGATCACTCGTGCGAATCTCGCGCCGGTGCCGTTCGCAAAAATCACGCTGCGCACGAGCGACTCCGTAAGCTCGCCGGAGCAGGCCAAAGCTTCGAGCTACACCACTGAGATCGCGCTGGAAAACGCCGGGCATGGTTTGGTGCGGCGTGTGCAAGCGATACAAGACAACAAGGCCAGCACGATCGCAACGCGCCTGGACCTTAGCTACCGTGGCTACTTTTCGTTCCTCTCGCAGGGCATTTCTCCGCAGGCCAAGAGCATTCCGCCGGTGCAGGAAGCGCGCAAGGTGTTGCGCTTCGATAGCGGCACTAGCGGTCACATAGCGTTCGTCTATCTATACGGCAGCACGGGGTCGCCGAGCTTCCAGGATCCGGGGCAGTTCCTGTGCGACAGCGGCAAGAGCTATAGCGCTTCGCAACTGAATCCGTCGATCCAAGGCCAGGCGCTTGAACTCAATTGCCGTGTCATCGACAGCAACGGCATCGAAACCGACAAACTCACGCTGGCTTATCTTGATAAATATGCCGTGGCTGTAACGCTGCGCGCCCATAATGGTCAGCGTACGGTGGATAGCACCATCGTTGATTTCAAGGTTCAATGACGGCTCGCCCTAACGCGTAATGGGAGTTCACCATGCAATACCGCCGCCTTGGTCGCACTGGCTTGCAGCTGTCCGCGCTGTCCTTCGGCGCCTGGGTTACCTTCGGTCGCCAGGTGGGCCGATCGGATGCGCGCGAACTGTTGGCGCTGGCCTGGGACCGGGGCGTCAATTTCTTCGACAACGCCGAGACCTACAACCACGGCGAGGCCGAACGCCTGATGGGCGACGTGCTGGCGGACCTGCGTTTTCCGCGCGATAGCTACTGCGTATCGAGCAAGGTGTATTTCGGCGCGGCAGAGAAACCGCGGCCGACGCAGCGCGGCTTGTCGCGCAAGCATGTGATCGAGGCCTGCCACCAGGCGCTGGAGCGCTTGCGCGTGGGGCATCTGGATCTTTATTTCTGCCATCGTCCCGATCCGGAAACGCCGATCGAGGAAACAGTGGCTGCCATGGACACGCTGATCCGCCAAGGCAAGGTGCTGTACTGGGGTACCAGCGAATGGCCGGCCGCGGCCATTCACGAAGCGCATCGCATCGCACAAGCTATGCACATGTACGCGCCGGTAGTGGAGCAGCCGCAATACAACTTGCTGCATCGCGAACGCGTAGAACAGGAATACGCACCGCTGTACGCCAGTTACGGCATGGGTACCACGATCTGGTCGCCGCTGGCGTCAGGCTTGTTGAGCGGCAAGTACAACCAGGGCGTTCCGGAAGGCTCGCGCCTGACGCAACCGGGTTACGAATGGCTGCACGACCTGGTGCTGGGCGAGGGTGGCGAACGCGTGGAAAAAGTGAAGCGCCTGCCGGCCATAGCCGCGGAAGTCGGGGCTACGCCAGCACAGCTGGCGATTGCATGGTGCCTGGCCAATCCGAACGTCTCGACCGTGCTGCTAGGCGCAAGTCGAAGGGAGCAGCTGGAGCAGAACCTGGGTGTGCTGGAATTGTTGCCGCGTTTCGATCTGGCGCTGAAGGAACGGATCGAGCAGGCGCTGGCCTGAACCTACGTTACTGGGGGGCTGATTTCGCCCGGCGTGGCGAGCTTGACTGATAAATGAGAATCATTATCATTCAAGCGTCCCCCTGACGATGGAGTTCAGCCATGTCCACGAGCGGTACGCTACTTACTCTTTCCCGCTTACAGCCACCGCCGACGCTGTCCCATCCGGACGGCGTCGCCATGACCCCGCCGGTGCGCCGCATTTCCAGCCAGCGACTGCTGGCCGGCGAGCGCGAACTGGTGATCCAGCATTTGGGCAGCGAATACCATCTGCGCCTCACGCGCAACGGCAAGCTGATCCTGACCAAATAAGGCGCCCGCGCCGCCCAAGTCTTACCACCCGTTCCGCCAGCCCGTTTACGCCAGCCGGGTCTTCATGCAGGAGATCGCCATGTTCGGCTGGCTTGCCACCCGTTCCTCTTCCCCTTGCCGCCGTGCAGCACGCGCTGTCGTATCACGGCGCGCAAGGCGCATCACTCCTCGGGCATTGATCGACATATTGCCCGGACTCGGCAGCGTGCTCTATCTCCAGGCTGTATCGAACACGGCGATGCCGACCGCCTTGCCGCCAGGCTTGCTGGTGATGCAGCACAGCTTCGCTCCCTTGCTGGACGTGCACTGGCTGGTCGCCATCAGCGCGGTCACCGATGATGGGCCGCGTGAATGGTGCGATTGCGTCGATTCGCTCGGCCGCACGCTGGCACGCTGGCATCTGTTGCCCGATACGGACTACCTCGCCTGGGACGCGCTGGCGGCATCCTGCAAGGCGAATGCCGATGCAGTTTTCCACACGCAACCTCTGAGGCCGCAGTACGCCAGGGTGATGAATTTCCGGCTGCGTGAGTTTGCTGGCTTGCTGTTGCTGGAGCGGGGTGCTTCCGTTGCGCTGTCGCCGCTTGGCGAGCGCATCGCCGGGCGCATCGCACAGGCCGAGTCCGCCGTCCTGCAGCCGTAGCGAATGCCGGCGTCTGTCCGCTGTCCGGCGAGTGTCCGCGGACAGCCGCAAGGATCATGATTGTAACTTTAAGTTACTGATCCTCTTGAATTAATTTGGCATTCGCGGGCTGGCACGCGGATTGCTGATCATGGGTGGGGGCCGCACTGTCCGCGGCCAAGGACCACACCATGATTCGTGACACTTCCGCCCAGGACCGCCTGATCCAGGTCAAGCCCAGTCCCAAGAAGAAACTCTTGTGGATCGGCGGGGCCGTGGCCGCCGTGATCGTCCTGGCCTTCTTTGCGCCAGCTGTCACGCGTCTTTTTTCCGCCGATTCCTCGGTCAGCGCTTCGCGATTGGCGTTCGCCACCGTGCAGCGCGGGCCGTTCGTGCGCGACATCGCGGCCGAAGGGCAGGTGGTCGCGGCGGTGAGTCCTACGCTGTACGCCACTTATGGCGGTGCCGTCACGCTGAAAGTGCACGCCGGCGATACGGTGAAGAAGGGCCAGGTGCTGGCGCTGATCGACAGCCCCGAACTGGTCAACAAGCTCGCCCAGGAGCAATCCAACGCCGATGCGATGGAAGTGGACTATCTGAGCGCCCAGATCGCCGCGCGCACCAACCAGTCGCAAATGCAGAAGGCGTACGACAACGCCAAGATCGACGAGGAAACCGCGGCACGCGATTTTGACCGCTATGAAAAAGCCTACCAACTCGGCGGCGTGCCACAGATGGACGTGGACAAGGCCAAGGACACGCTGAACAAGGCGAAGATCACCCTGGCGCACGCGCAGGCCGATCTCAATCTCGGCAACGACACCGGTACTTTCAACGTCAAGGCCAAGAAGCTCGCGCACGATCGTCAGGTGCTGATGGTGCAGGACCTGCAGCGACAGGTCGATAACCTCAATGTGCGTTCGCCGGTGGATGGCCAGGTCGGCCAGTTGTTCATCGCCGAACGTGCGACGGTCGCCAAGGATGCGCAACTGGTCAGCGTGATCGATCTTTCCGCCCTGGAGGTGGAAGTGAAGGTGCCGGAAAGCTTCGCTCGCGATCTCGCTGTGGGTATGGGCGGAGAAATCAGCGGCAACGGCAGCACCTGGAAGGGTATCGTCAGTGCGATTTCGCCCGAAGTGGTCAATGGCGAAGTGGCAGCGCGCGTGCGCTTCGATGGCGGCACGCCCAAGCAACTACGCCAGAACCAGCGCCTGTCCGTACGCATCCTGCTAGACCATCGCGATAATGTACTGACGGTGCAGCGTGGCTCGTTCGTGGACGAATCCGGCGGCAGCTATGCCTATGTGGTACGTGACGGCATTGCCACCAAGACGCCGATCCGCGCAGGCGAGAGCAGCATCGACAAAGTGGAGATTCTCGATGGACTGAAGGAAGGCGACAACATCGTGATTTCCGGTACCGACAATTTCAAAGGCGCACAGCGCGTCGTAATAAGCCGTTGACAGCCAAACCCAGAAGGAATGACACCCATGCTGAAAATGACGCATCTCTCCAAGGTCTATCGCACCGAAGTGGTGGAAACCTATGCGCTTCGCGATTTCAACATCGACGTGAAGGAAGGCGAGTTTGTAGCCGTGACCGGTCCATCCGGCTCGGGCAAGACCACCTTTCTTACGATCGCGGGCTTGCTGGAAACCTTCACCGGCGGTACCTATCACCTGGACAATCTTGACGTCAGCAATCTCGACGACAACGCACGCTCGAAGATCCGCAACGAGAAGATCGGCTTCATCTTCCAGGCCTTCAACCTGATTCCCGATCTGAATGTGTTCGACAACGTGGAAGTGCCGCTGCGCTACCGCGGCATGAAGGCGCCGGAACGCAAGGAGCGCATCATGGGCGCGCTGGAGCGCGTGGGTCTGGCCTCGCGCGCCAAACACTATCCGGCGGAACTATCCGGCGGTCAGCAGCAGCGCGTCGCCATCGCACGTGCACTTGCCGGCAGCCCGCGCTTGCTGCTCGCCGACGAACCCACCGGCAACCTGGATACGCAGATGGCCCGTGGCGTGATGGAGCTGCTGGAAGAAATCCATCGCGACGGCGCGACCATCGTGATGGTCACGCATGATCCGGAGCTGGCCGCGCGTGCGCAGCGCAACGTGCACGTTATCGATGGTCAGGTAGTGGACCTGGCAGAGGACCCGCGTTTCCACACCGCGTACGCCGCAGCGGCCGGACAAGTGCGTGGGTAACCAAAACTCCCTCCCCTGCTTGGCAGGGGAGGGGCAGTTCGCGGCAAGAACGGGGAACGCGCGCCGAACATCGGCAGCGTAAAAACTTTCAGCGATACGAGACACCTCTAACCATGCTCGCCTATTACCTCCAACTTGGTCTGCGCAGCCTCCGGCGCAACCCCATGCTCACGGCGCTGATGGTCATGGCGATCGGGTTTGGCGTATCGGCTTCGATGATCACCTACTCGGTGTTTCGCGCCGTATCCGGCAATCCGATACCAGACAAGTCTTCACGGCTGTTCGTACCACAGATCGACAGTTGGGGGCCGGGGCGGAACGAAAAGGGCGATCCGCCGGGCGCCTTGAACTACGTTGACGCGATGGCCTTGACAAGGGCGCATCAGGCTTCGCGCATGACGCTCATTTACCAGGTCGGGTTGTCAACGCTGCCCCGCGATGCCGACAGCGTGCCGATCGCTACCGAGGGTTATGCCGTAACGGCCGACTTTTTCACCATGTTCGATGCGTCGTTTCTCTACGGCAGCGGCTGGAGTACCGCCGATGACGATAGCCGCGCAGCCGATATCGTGCTTAGCGATGGCTTTAATCAACGCATGTTCGGGGGCGCCAACAGCGTCGGGCGGAAGATTACCCTTTCCGGGCATGACTACCGCGTCGTTGGCGTGACCAGGCACTGGGACCCATCGCCGCGTTTTTACGTTGCATGGATGGGGGCCGAATTCGACAATCCGCCTGATTACTACCTATTGCTCAACCGTGCGCTCGACCTGCAAATCGACAACGATGGCAGGAACAGCTGTCGCGGCGCGATTACCTACAAAAACTGGGGCGAATTCCTGCAAAGCAACTGCGTGTGGCTGATGCCATGGGTGGAGTTGGACACCTCCAGTGACGTTGCTCGCTATCGCAGCTTCCTTGAAAGCTATTCGGCCGATCAGCAGCGCGCGGGCCGTTTCGGCTGGGCGCCGAACGTGCGCTTGCCCGATGTGATGCAGTGGCAGGAGGTCCAGCATTCCGTTCCACCGGAGAGCCGTATTTCGCTGATCGTGGCCATGAGCTTTTTTGCCATCTGCCTGGTCAACACGATCGGCCTGCTGCTGGCAAAGTTCATGCGCCGCGCCGGCGAGATCGGTGTGCGTCGCGCGTTGGGCGCGACCCGGCACGAAATCTATGCGCAATATCTGGTCGAAGCCGCAGCAGTCGGACTGGCCGGAGGACTGCTGGGGCTGTTGCTCACAGCAGTGGGCATGTCGGGGGTGGGGCTGCTGTTTGAACCGGAGATTGCGCGGCTTGCGCATCTGGATGTGTCCCTGATCGGGCTAACCCTGGTGGCCGCCGTCTTCGCCACCATCGCGGCTGCGTTCTATCCAGCTTGGCGCGCCGCGCAGGTGCAGCCGGCCTGGCAACTGAAATCCAACTAAGGCGGGGAGAGTTCATGCATATTCAGCCCATTCTCGTCGCGCTGCGCCGTCACAAGGCGGGTACGGTCCTGATCGCATTGCAGATCGCTTTGACGCTGGCCATCGTCTGCAATGCCCTGTTCATTATCCATGAGCGCGTCGCGCACATCAGCGAGCCTAGCGGTGTGGACGAGGCCGATCTGTTTGTGATCGCGAACCAGTGGGGAGCGCAGTACTCCACACAGGAGACCGTGGAAAGGATCCAGCAGGACATCGCTACGCTGCGGCAATTGCCAAGTGTCCAGGAAGCTTCCGCCGCCAATAGCTATCCGATGAGAGGCGTAGGCTGGGATAACTTCATCACCATGCAACCGGATCAGCGCGCCCCGACCAGCGACGCGGCCTATTTCACCGGCGACGAAAACTTTTTGCGCACGCTCGGCGTCAAGCTGATCGCCGGACGTGACTTCCGGCCGGAAGAAGTGCAAAACATGGGCTTGAGGCAGAACGTCGCTACGCCCGTCGCCATCATCACCAAGGCGATGGCCGACAAACTGTTTCCCAAAGGTGAGGCGCTCGGCAAGACGTTCTATGCGATGACCAGCACGCCCATCACCGTAATCGGCATTGTGGACGTGCTGCATCGGGGCGATGTCAGTACCTGGAGCGCACCCTACGCGGGCGAATCGATGGTGGTGCCGATTCGGTTGGCGGTTCCCTCGGGGCTCTTCTACATCGTACGCGCCAAGTCCGGACAACTTGCCGCGGCAATGCGTGAAGCGCCGAAGGCGCTGTATGCGGAAAATCGCATGCGCATAATCGATCCCAAGGACGGTTTGCTCAGCTTCGCCCAAGTGCGTCATCGCGCGTTTGAAAGAGATCGTGGCATGGCAATCCTGATGGGCATCATTTGCGTGGTGCTGCTGGCCATTACGGCGGCCGGCATTGTCGGACTCACCAGCTTCTGGGTGGGGCAGCGGCGCCGGCAGATCGGAGTGCGTCGGGCATTGGGTGCCACGCATCGCGATATCCTCAATTACTTCATGACGGAAAACCTGCTGATCAGCCTGGGCGGCCTGGCGATCGGCGTGCTACTGGCGTTCGGCCTCAATCTCTGGCTGGTCACCCGCTTCACACTGGCCATGTTGCCGCTGACTTACGTATTGGGTGGCGTCGTCATCTTGTTGTTGTTGGGGCAGGGAGCAGTGTTTGCTCCAGCGCTGCGCGCATCGCGCGTCCCTCCCATCGAGGCGACACGTCCGGCATGAACATGCATCTGCTCGGGCAAGGGGCCGTGGGCGCCTGCGCTACGCGCACAGCGTGTAGCGCCTGTGGAGGCGACACGTTGGGTATGAAGGGCACGCTCGCAAGAGCGATGAATTGAAACGGGGAGGCAGCATATGCTGGGCTATTACCTTGATCTTGCAGTACGCAGTCTGAAACGAAGCCCGGGTCTTACCGCGCTGATGATACTGATCGTCGGTTTTGGTGTGGCCGCTTCCATGACCAGCTATTCGGTGTTCCGCGCGGTATCGGGCGATCCGATTCCCTGGAAGTCCTCGCGGCTGTTCGTGCCGCAAATCGACATCTGGGGGCCGAAAGGGCATTCGGACGGATCCAGCGGCAACGAGCCACCGGAAGCGCTGGACTACACCGATGCAGTAGCTTTGATGCGCGATCACCGCGGCAAATACCAGTCGGCGATGTATCGCGTTTCACCCTCGGTCGTTCCGCCCGATCCGCACATGCATCCGATCAACGTCGGCGGGCATGCGGTCTACAGCGAATTCTTCAGCATGCTCGACGTGCCGTTCCAGTTCGGCGGTGCATGGGGTGCCGATAGCGATGCGCAGCACGCCTCGGTGGTGGTGATCAATAGCAAGCTCAACCAGAAGCTGTTCGGCGGCGCCAACAGCGTGGGCAAGACCGTCAACATCGACAGCAAGGACTATCGCGTCGTAGGCGTGCTGGACAATTGGAATCCCAAGCCGACGTTCTTCGACGTGGTCAACACCGGCGGATTCACTACCGGGCAAGAGGATGTGTTCCTGCCCTTTACCCGGGCCATCGATGTCGGCATGGGTAACGATGGCAATACCAATTGCGCGGAAGTTCCCACGGGCTCAGGTTTCGTCGGGCTGCAGCAGTCGTCCTGCGTGTGGATCGCGTATATGGTGCAACTGGACGACAAGGCGGCGGTGTCCGCCTACAAGGATTACCTGGATGGCTATTTCCGCGATCAGAAGGCGTCCGGACGCTTCAATTGGGCCTTGAACAACCGCTTGCGCGACCTGCCGGCGTGGCTGGAGTCCGAGCATGTGGTGCCGAGCGACACCAAGATATCGCTGCTGGTGGCTTTGGGTCTGCTGATTGCCTGCCTGGTGAATACGGCCGGCTTGCTGCTAGCGAAGTTCCTGCGCCGCAGTTCCGAAATCGGCGTGCGCCGAGCTTTGGGCGCGCCGCGCATGGCCATCTATGTGCAATTCCTGGTCGAAGCCGGCACGGTCGGCCTGTCCGGAGGCTTGCTCGGCCTATTGCTGACCTGGGTGGGCATCCATGGCGTGAGCTGGGTGCTGCCCAAGGAAATCGCTTCCCTGGCACGCGTTGATTTGAGCCTGTTGGCGCTCACCCTGGCGATCGCGGTTCTTGCCACGATGCTGGCCGGCCTTTACCCCACCTTCCGTGCCTCGCGCGTACAGCCCGCGTTGCAGCTGAAAACGAACTAAGGAGACGCCGTCATGTCCTTGCCCCCCATGATCGCAGCATTGCGCAAGCACAAGGCCGGCGTGGTGCTGATCGCGCTGCAGATTGCCTTGACGCTGGCTATTGTCTGCAACGCGGTCTTCATCATTTATGCGCGCATCCAGAACGTGCAGCGACGGACCGGTCTGGATGAAACCAATCTGTTCCTGGTCACCCAGCAATGGGTGGGGGCGCCGAGCGGCGACAGTCCGGCCGACCTTGAGAAACTGGACACGATGTTGCGCGAGGACCTCAATGCTCTAGGCTCGATGCCGGGCGTCGAGTCCGTAACGCCCGTCAATTCGGTGCCGTTGTTTCCATCGAGCTGGAATGGCTCGGAGTCATTGAAGCCGGGCACCGATATGCGCGCGGGTAACGCACGCACGACCTTCTATTTTGGCGATGAGCAGCTGCTGAAGACGTTTGGCCTGCATCTGGTTGCCGGGCGTAACTTCACCGCGGCGGACGTGGCTCACAAGGCGCTGCGTGATTCTAGCGAGCCCAATGTCATCATCGTCACCAAGCCGCTGGCGGACAAGTTGTTTCCGCAGGGTGACGCGCTCGGCAAGGCCATTTACCTCGACGGTAGCAATACGCCGAGCACCATCGTCGGCGAAGTGGAACGTCTGCAGGTGCCCTCCGTGGGCAGTTGGGCCAGCAGTTTCGTATGGAACTCCACCATCGCACCGCTTCGCATGAATAGCAATTTCTCGCGCTATGCGGTGCGTACCAAGCCAGGGCGGCTCGAAGCGGTGATGCGTGCGGTGCCGTCAAAGTTGTACGCCGTCAATGCCATGCGCGTGCTCGATGACGACAGCGTCAAGTCATTCAAGGACATTCGTGCCGAGGCCTATCGCGCGGACATCGGCATGGCGGTGCTGATGGGGGTGATCTGCCTGATCCTGCTGGCCGTCACGGCGGCAGGCATTGTGGGCCTCACCAGTTTCTGGGTCGGCCAGCGCCATCGCCAGATCGGTGTGCGCCGCGCATTGGGAGCGCGCAAGATCGACATCCTGCATTACTTCCAGATGGAGAACCTGATGATCGCCGGCGGCGGCGCTCTGGTCGGCATAGTCCTGGCGGTCGCCTTGAACCGGGTACTGATGAGCAAGTTCGAAATGCAAAGCATGCCGGCCTACTACGTACTGGCCGGGCTGGCCGTGGTGGTGGCGCTGGGGCAGATCGCGGTGTTCGTGCCGGCGCGGCGTGCTTCGAACGTGCCGCCGGTGGTGGCGACGCGCTCGGTGTAGCGGACCCAAGGGACCGGCGAAAAGGAGCGTCCATGTTGTCCTATTACTTCCACCTGGCGATACGCAGCCTCAGGCACAACAAGGTGCTTACCGGCTTGATGGTGCTGGCGATCGCCGTCGGCATCGGGGCAAGCATGACCACGCTGACGGTCATGCATCTGTTGTCGGGCAATCCGTTGCCCGGCAAGAGCGACGTTCTTTTCTATGCACAGGTCGATCCGAACCCGAACGGTGCGGCCAGCCGTCATCAGGAGCCGCCGGACAAGCTGGATTATCAATCGGCTATCGACTTGTGGAGCAAACACAACGCGGATCGCCAGGCATTGGTCGTGGAGAGCCCGGTGAAGCTGTCGGCCCCCGACGTCAAGCGTCCTCCATCCATGGGGATGTTGATGTCCACCACGGCGGATTTCTTCACCATGTTCGACGTGCCGTTTCAGTACGGTGGTTCGTGGACCGGCGAAGATGATGCACGGCGAAGCCGGGTCGCGGTGATTTCCTCGGAGCTCAACGACAGGCTTTATGGCGGCGTCAACAGTGTGGGGCGAACGCTGCGGCTGCGTAACGACGATGTTCGCATCGTGGGTGTGCTCAAGCCGTGGCGTCCAGCGCCGCAGTTCTACGACGTGGCCGGCGGCCGCTTCAGCCAGGGGCAGACGGCCGACTACTATGCGAAGCCCGAAGATGCTTTTACGCCCTTCTATACCGGACTGGAGGTCAACGATGGCCATTTCGAACAGTTCAATTGCTGGGACGCTCCCAAGGTACCTGGGCATCTGATGGGTGCGGGTTGCGAATGGATCGGCCTGTGGGTAGAGCTCGATTCAAAGGCCAAGGTGACCTCGTATAGGTCGTTCCTTGCCAATTACGCTGCACAGCAGAAGGCATTGGGCCGGATCAGCTATGCGGACAATACGCGATTGCGCGATCTGATGGACTGGCTTCAGTTCAATCAGGTAGTGCCCAGCGACGTGCGCTTGCAGGCATGGCTGGCGCTTTCCTTCCTGGTGATTTGCCTGTGCAACACCGTCGGTTTGCTGCTGGTGAAGTTTCTGCGCCGTAGTGGCGAAATCGGCATACGCCGTGCATTGGGTGCTTCGCGTCGGCAGATTTTCGCCCAGTGCCTGATCGAGGCAAGCGTGATCGGCGTATTCGGTGGAGCCGGTGGATGGTTGCTTACGCTGGTTGGTTTGGGGCTGGTGCGCCGGCAGCCCGTGGCTTATGCGGACCTCGCGCATCTGGACGTTTCGATGTTCGGCCTGACGTTCCTGCTTGCCGTGTTGGTAAGTGCGTTCGCGGGCACTTTGCCGGCATTGCGCGCAAGCCGCATTGCGCCCGCATTGCAACTGAAGACGCTATGAGGTTGGCATGATGCAGATTCGACCGATACTGGCGGCCCTGCGTCGCCACCGCATTGCGACGTTCCTGATTGCCTTGGAGATCGCTCTGGCATGCGCGGTGTTGTGCAATGCCTGCTTCTTGATCGTCAATCGCATCCACGCCATGCATGTCGTGAGCGGCGTGGACGAAAAGTCGCTGGCCTATCTGGTCCTGGACGGTTACGACCGCGGCCGCACAAACGATCTGAATGCGCGCATCATCGCGGGTCTTTCAGCCATACCAGGCGTGAAGGGGGTCGGTGTTCTCAACACCATACCGTTTGGCGATAACAGCAGCATAAACGGCATCACCATCGATCCCGCGCGTCAGCGTTACAGCCACGAAATCAACACCTATATCGGTGACGCTGCAAGCTTGCGCGCGCTGAACCTGCGCCTGGTGGCAGGTCGCATGCCGACGACCGATGACTATCGGTCGATAGCGAACGGATTCGTGCCAAGGGATTCGATGGTGCTGATCACCCGTTCGCTGGCCGATTCCGTGTGGCCGGGAGAGAATCCCTTGGGCAAGGATTTCTGGTGCATCGATTTTCATTTCCGGGTGATTGGCGTGGTCGATCATCTCACCATTCCGGAGCCGGAGAGCCGGGCAGCGGCCGGACGCGATTTTTCGGCCTTCGTTGCCGCCACGCCAGGCAACGAAATGGGTGGCGGCTACGTGATCCAGGCCGACCCACGTGAGCTGCCGCGTGTTTTCCGCGAGGTGATGCTGGCGATCCCGAAAATCGCGCCGGAGGTCGTTGTCGACCACGACGGTAGTGGATTGCTCAGCGATTTGCGTGAGCGCTACTTCCTTAACGATCGCGCCATGGTCGGCATACTGCTTGGCGTGATTGCCGCACTAATGCTGGTGACGGCATTGGGCATCGTTGGCCTGGCAAGTTTCTGGGTGCAACAGCGCCGCAAGCAGATTGGCATTCGCCGCGCCATTGGTGCGACGCGTGGCGACGTACTTCGTTACTTTCAGATCGAAAATTTCCTCATCGTGACGATGGGCATTCTGTTCGGCGTCTTGCTGGCCTATACCTTGAACCTGGTGCTGATGAAGGCTTACGAGGTCACCCATCTGCCAGCCGCTTACCTGGTGACGAGCGCCATCGTGCTGTGGCTGCTCGGCCAGCTCGCCGTACTGGGCCCGGCCCTGCGTGCAGCGGCGGTACCCCCGGTTGTGGCGACGAGATCCGTATGAACGACCGGACGACATAAACTGAAGAGGAAGCAATAAGAATGCGATTCACATGGCTGTTGCCCATTGTTGCACTGGTGCCGCTGCTCGCTATGGCCGCAACATCTGAGGTTGTTCCGGCACAAGACAAGGGCGAGACGATGACCCGCACGGAGGTCACGCGGATCATCGCCAATGCAAACCGTATCGTGGCGCCCAACGGCGTCCAGGAGCTGGTGAAAGTACCCATCAATGGTATCGATCAGTGGCTCTCGATTCGCGGCCGGGATCGCCGCAATCCGATTTTGCTGGTACTGCACGGTGGTCCCGGTTCGCCGAACATACCGGACGATTACCTCTATCAGTCGCCGTGGGAGGACTATTTCACGGTAGTGCAGTGGGACCAGCGTGGCGCCGGCAAGACCTATGCGGCGAATGCCGAGCAGCAGATGGCGCCCGGCATGACCGTCGAAGGCATGACGGATGACGCCGCCCAAGTGGTGCAATATCTGCGCACACGCTTTGACAAGCAGAAAATTTTCCTGATGGGCCATTCATGGGGAACCGTACTGGGAACGCGGCTGGCACAGCAGCATCCCGATTGGTTCTATGCCTATATCGGAGTGGGCCAGGTGGTGAACGTTCGCCGAAACGAGGAGCTGGGATATGCCTTCGCGTTGCAGCAGGCGAAAGCCAGCGGCAACGCAGCCGCGCTGAAAGAATTGCAGGCCATCGCGCCTTATCCCGGGACGGCGCCGCTTACGCTCGAGCGTCTGGGCGTGCGCAGCAAATGGGAGATGTATTACGGCGGCCTGACCTATGGACGACAGAATCTCGACTACCGATCCGATGTCGAAGAGTTGTCGCCCGATTACAGCCTGAAGGAACTGGATGCGATCAACAAGGGCGGTGCGTTTTCGATCCGGCATTTGAAGTCTGCTCTGATCGATATCGATTTTGACAACGCCACGCGCTTCGGCTGCCCGGTCATCCTGTTTGTGGGGGCGCATGACGAAACCACTTCACATGTGCTGGCTGAGCAGTGGTTCGACAAGCTGCAGGCGCCGTCGAAGCACTTGGTAATGTTCGCCGACTCCGCGCATATGGTGATGGAGGAGCAGCCTGGCCGCTTCCTGATGCACCTGGTGGATGATGCGCTGCCGTTGGCGCAAAAGGCGGGCGACGCGGCGCCGGCCGAGGTGGCGAGGGACCGGTGAACGTGCAGGCCGGGATTCGGCGTTTTTTGCTATAAGTCAGGTCGTCTGGCGTGGTTGCCGTTATGCGAGGGCGGCACCATGCGATCAATCCTTCAGGAGGCCAAAGCTCATGAGCAAATGGATTCGCCTTGCCTGGTTGCCAATTTTCGCAGCCTGCGTGCTCCCTTCGTTACCGGCGCGGGCACAAGGCATGCCGGAGGCCGCGCGCCAGATCGTGGTCGTCACCACCGCTGACTGGAACAGTGTTAGCGGCACTCTGCAGCGGTTTGCGCGCGATGGATCAAACGACAAGTGGACTGCCGTCGGACAACCGTTTCCCATCGTGGTGGGCAAGACCGGGCTGGCATGGGGGAGCGGCTTGATCCCTGCCAAACGGCTGGGCGCCGATGCCGGTGATCCAGTCAAGCAGGAAGGGGATGGCAAAGCGCCGGCGGGTATGTTCTCGCTGGGGACGGCATTCGGGTACGAACCGCAACCGCTGGCCGGTTCGCGGATGTCGTACATGCCTCTAACTTCATCGGTAGAGTGCGTGGATGATGCCAAGTCGCAGTACTACAACCGCATTGTCGACCGTCGGAACATCGGCGCGCCGGATTGGAACAGCTCCGAACACATGCTGCGGGATGACGAGCTCTATCACTGGGGCGCTTACGTCAACCACAACGCCCATCCGACCAGGCCCGGTGGCGGCTCGTGCATCTTCCTGCATATCTGGCGCGGAGCCGGGCAGGGCACGGTTGGCTGCACCGCCATGCCAAAGGAGGATATCCAGCAACTGCTCGAGTGGTTCGATCCGGCGAAGTCGCCCCTGCTGGTGCAAATGCCGCGTGGCCGGTACGAGCAAGTACGTCAGCGTCTGGGATGGCCCAAGCTCCCGGCTGGCGAGTAGGCGACGGCAGATGACCACGCCAGGTTTTACTTAAGGCCGCTCGGCATGGCAACCTTTTCGGCGGGAGCGGCATCCATGCCTGCATGTGTAGACGACGAATGCGTACCGTACTGATCATCGACGACAATCCGGCCGTGGGCGAGGCGCTTTCGCTGCTGCTTTCGCTGCACGACGTGCGCCCCCTGGTGACCCTGACGCCCGAGGAGGGGTTGGCGACGCTGGCGCGCCAGAGCGTGGACGTGGTGATCCAGGACATGAATTTCACGGCCGACACCACCTCCGGCGAGGAGGGCGTGGAGCTGTTTCGCGCGATCCGCCAGCGCTACACCGATCTGCCGGTCATTTTGCTGACCGCATGGACGCATCTGGAAACCGCGGTGGAGCTGGTGAAGGCCGGTGCAGCCGACTATCTGTCCAAGCCCTGGGACGATGCCAAGCTGCTGGCGACGGTGGAAAACCTGCTGGAGTTGTCCGAGTCCACGCGTGAAGTCAACCGTACGCGGATGGAGCGCCGCAAGCGTCGCGAAGACCTGCAACGCCGCTACGAGCTGGATGGCCTGGTCTTCGCCTCCGAAGCGATGGCGCGCACGATCGACCTGGCCTGCCAGGTCGCGCGCTCTGACGTGCCGGTGCTGATCACCGGCCCCAACGGCTCGGGCAAGGAGCGTATCGCGGCCATCGTGCATGCCAATTCCGCGGTGAAGAACGGCCCCTTCGTGGCGGTCAACTGCGGCGCCTTGCCGGGCGAGCTGATCGAGGCTGAGCTGTTCGGTGCCGACGCGGGGGCTTACACCGGCGCCAACAAGGCGCGCGAGGGGCGCTTCGAACTGGCCGATGGCGGCACGCTGTTCCTGGATGAAATCGGCAACCTGCCTTTGCCCGGCCAGATGAAACTGCTGCGCGTGCTGGAGACCGGGCAATTCGAACGGTTGGGTTCCGGTCGCACGCGCAAGGTGAAGGTGCGTGTGCTCAGTGCCACCAATGCCGATCTGAAGGGCATGATACGCGCCGGTACGTTCCGCGAGGATCTGTATTACCGCCTCAACGTGATCGACGTGAACCTGCCGCCACTGGCCGAGCGCATTGACGACATCCTATTGCTGGCCGAGCATTTTCTGGCCGGCCGCGCGCAACTCAGCGATGCCGCACGCGAGGCCATGCTGGCTTATCCGTGGCCGGGCAACGTGCGCGAGCTGAAAAATGCCATCGAACGTGCCGCCTTGTTGGCCGGCAACCAAGCCATCACCCCCGAGCTGCTCAACCTGCCGCAGCAAGCCGGTCCCGCGGCGGTACGCAACCTCGACGAGCCCAGCCGTGAAGTGGTGGAGGCGGCGCTGCACAAGGCGGAGGGTGTGGTCAGCCGCGCGGCGCAGTCGTTGGGTTTGTCCCGGCAGGCGTTGTATCGGCGCATGGAACGCTATGGCTTGATGACTCAGGCGTAACGCACGCTTTGCCAGTCCAGCGCGTAGGCTGGGATGGCAATCCCAGCATCGGGATGTTGCGTAGAAAGCTGGGATTGTCATCCCAGCCTACGCGCTGCGTGCAGCAGGGAGGAGGTGCCAGCACGCGCAGACTGTATTCCGGCAGTGGTGTCCAACACTCACAACGTGTAGAACAGCCGCAATCCATCAAGAGATCGGCCATGCCGCAGCGCGCACGTCCAAGCAGGAACCCCCTATGCGCCTGAGATCGCTGGAGGCGCGCTTCACCCTCTGGCTGGCCGTGGCCGCGTTGACGGGGGCGTTGGTCTGCATTGGCGTTACGCACTGGCCTTTGCCGGAAATCCTCGCGTGGCTGCATCACGAGCTGGGGCTTGAAGTCGCCACGCCCAATCGCAGTGAGGCGGCGGTGATCTGTGCTGCCATCCTGGCCCCGCTATCGTGGTGCTTCGCGCATATCGTGATGAATCCGGTAAAACGCCTGCTGCGCGCGCTGGAAAGCGCCGTGGCGAGTTATCGCGATGGCGATTTCAGCATTTCCATCGCGCTCAACCGGCGCGATGAACTGGGTGACCTGGTGCGTGTGCACAATGAACTGGGGCGGACCTTGCGCGAACAGCGCCAGAATCTCACCCAGCGCGAGCTGTTGCTCGATACCGTGGTGCAGAACACGCCGGTGGCCTTGGTGCTGACCGATACCAGCGGCCGCGTTGCGTATGCCAATATCGCGGCACGGCATTTGTTCCATGAAGGCCGCAGTCTCAACGGCCTGCATTTCGCCACGCTGATAGCCGACATGCCTGAGGCGTTGCGCAAGGCGACGGAAGGCGCCGAAGACGCCTTGTTCAGCGTGGAAATGGACGGTAGCGAAGAGACGTTCCATCTTTCGCAGCGCGCTTTCCGCTTGCAGGGACGGCCCCATCGACTGCAATTGTTCCGCCGCATGACACGTGAACTGTCACGCCAGGAAGTCGCGGCGTGGAAGCGAGTGATCCGAGTGGTCAGCCATGAGTTGAACAATTCGTTGGCGCCGATTTCGTCCATGGCGCATTCGGGTGCCGAGCTGGCGCGACGTGGTGACTTGGAGCGGCTGCCGGGCGTGTTCGCCACGATCGGCGAGCGTGCGCGACACCTGCATGGTTTCATCGACGGTTACGCGCGTTTCGCCAAACTGCCCGCGCCGCGGCCGGTAACGGTGGAATGGCCGCCGTTCCTGGATGCGCTCACCTTGCATTGCCAGTTCCAGCTGCAAGGCCAAGCACCGCCGCAACCAGGCTGGTTCGATCCGGTGCAGATCGAGCAGGTGCTGATCAACCTGGTGAAGAACGCGCACGAGTCGGGCAGCCCGCCGGAAGGCGTTACCTTGGGGCTAAGCCTCATCGGGCATGAACTGCGGATCGAAGTCGCCGACCGCGGCCCAGGCATGAGCGAAGCGGTGCTGGCGCAGGCGCTGCTGCCGTTCTATTCCACCAAGCGTTCCGGCACGGGGCTGGGCCTGGCTCTGGCGCGCGAGATCAGCGAGGCGCATGGCGGCCGTATTGCCTTGGCCAATCGCGAAGATGGCGGCTTGCGCGTGACGCTGTTGCTGCCGCAGCCGGGCCCCTCGACGTCGTAGCTCGGGGGTTGCAGCACAACCTGCGCATGGCGGCCTCTGGCTCGGCATTCAGGGAGGGCGCACATTGCGGCCATCGCCGATGGCATCACCAAGCGCCCAAACCGACATACCCAAGCGACGCGCTTCCGGTAAGAATGGCGCCATGCCTCAATCCGCCATTCGATCGCCCTTGCCATCCTTCGCCACCACGGCGATCAATACCCGCATCGCCTTCCTGGTGGAATTGGCCACCCGGCTGCACAAATACGGCGCCTCTTCGCCGCGCCTGGAGATGGCGATCAGCGGTTCGGCGCAACGTATCGGCCTGAGCGCCGACGTATGGTCCAGTCCCACGGCGATCATCATTTCCTTTGCCGATCTCGCGCATGGCGAAGATGCGCGTCTGGCGCAGGTCACCCAGGTGATCCGCCTGCTGCCGGGCGACGTGAACCTGGACAAGCTGTGCCGGGCCGACGAGATTGCCGATCGGGTGATCGCCGGCGAACTGGACCTGCGCGAAGGCTTTCGCCTGCTACGCGCACTGGAGCTACCGGATACGCCAAGCCAGCAAGCCAGCGTGATAATCAGCTACGGTTTGTCCGCGGCGGCAATCGACGCCTTGTTCCTGCATAGCTCGTGGGTGGATCTATGCGTGGCCGCTTTCGTGGGCCTGATCATCGGCGCTATCACCATCCTGTCGGGCACGCGCCCGCGCCTGCAGGTGGCCAGCGATGCGATCTGCGCCATGGTGGCCACCCTGGTCGCCATCGTCTTCAGCGCCTTCGTAATACCGCTGGCGATCAAGTCGGTGGTGCTGGCCGGCCTGATCGTGCTGGTGCCGGGGATGTCCTTGACTACGGCGGTACGCGAGATATCCAGCCAGCACCTGGTGGCTGGCATGGCCCGCATGGGTGGCGCGATGTCGACCCTGCTCAAGCTCACTTTCGGTACGGTGGCGGCCACTCAGATCTGCGCCGTGCTTGGCATCGAGCCCCGCGATTTCGCCTTGCCGGCCTTGCCGTCGTGGATGGACTATCCCGCCCTGCTGGTGGCGGCGATCGCCTTTGCGATGCTGTTCCGCGCCGCTTGGCGCGATTGGCCGGCGGTGATTTTCGCGGTGATCGTGGGCTATGTCGCTACGCGACTGGGCGGTACCGTTTTCGTCAAGTTGCCGGGTGCCCCGTTTGGCGTGTTCCTCGGCGGATTGTTGCTCAGCGCGCTGGCGAATGTGTATGCGCGCTACGCCGGGCGCCCCGGGGCGGTCATCCGCGAGCCTGGCATCTTGCTGCTGGTGCCAGGCAGCGTGGGCTTTCGCAGCGTTTCGTATCTACTTGATCGCAATGCGACGCTGGGCTTCGACTCCACCGTGCTGCTGGTGACGATCTTGATTTCGCTGGTGGCGGGATTGATGTTCGGCGAATTGCTGATTGCGCCGAGAAGGTCGTTATAGGTTGGGATTACCATCCCGGCCTACGCAAAACAACAACGCCGGCTCTAGGCCGGCGTTGCGCGTGCGACCCGGATAAATTCAGATCGCCAGATCCTTTTCCTTCTTGCCGGCCTTCAATGCATCGTTGAACCAGCGCGGACGCTTGCCACGGCCGGACCAGGTCTGTTCCGGATCGGCGGGGTTGCGGTATTTGGGCGCTACCGAACCCGTGGCGCGGCGCTTGCCGCGTACGGCGGCACCGCCACCGAATACTTCCTCGAAGCTGATGCCTTCGGCCTTCAGCAAGGCTTGCACCTTTTCGCGCACGCGGGTGACTTTTTCCTTCTCCAATTCCTGTTGGCGCGCCTGCGCCTTCTGGATCAGGTCATTGAGTTGGTTATGGTTGAGGCTCTTGATATCAATGGCC
This sequence comes from Dyella flagellata, assembly GCF_030160275.1. Lineage (GTDB taxonomy): Bacteria > Pseudomonadota > Gammaproteobacteria > Xanthomonadales > Rhodanobacteraceae > Dyella_B > Dyella_B flagellata. The sequence continues at coordinate 18,061 of NZ_BSOA01000049.1, read as the reverse complement.
ATGAAGCGGACTCCGGTAAAGAGAATGAATAGGACATTGCGGGCTGTTGGATTTGGAAATAAATGCCCGCATGTATTTTTGATTCTCTCCCATTAAAGACAAAATTGTAAAGCGCGCTTGCGTCAAGAAAATGCTTTTCAGCGCTTGCGAAGCTAAGAAAAAGGCCGCGCTAGGCGGCCTTATCCATAACGGGGATTAGCTCAATATCTCAAATAGCTCGTCGCGCGTAATGGCGCTGCTTTCGCTGGCAGTACGGGCGCGATATTCCAGCGTGCCGGCGGACAGGCCACGCTCGCTTACCACCACGCGATGCGGAATGCCGATCAATTCCATGTCGGCGAACATTGCGCCGGGGCGTAGGCCTCGATCGTCCAGCACGCTTTCGATGCCGCGCGCGCTGAGTTCGTTGTACAGCGACTCGGCAGCAGCGTTCACTTCTGGCGCGTTCTTGGGATTGATCACGCACACGGCCACGCGCCACGGCGCCATCGGCTCGGGCCAGATGATGCCCGCTTCGTCGTGGCGCTGCTCGATGGCAGCGGCGACGATACGGCTGACGCCGATGCCGTAGCAGCCCATCAGCATCACCTGCTTCTTGCCCTGGTCGTCGAGCACGGTGGCATCCAGCGCTTGCGCATATTTGTTGCCAAGCTGGAACACATGGCCCACTTCGATGCCACGCGCGATCTGCAGGCTGCCGTGGCCGTCCGGCGAAGGATCGCCCACCACCACCTGGCGAATGTCTTCCACGCGCGTGATGCGCGCATCACGTTCCCAATTGGCGCCGGTGTAGTGCGTATCGTTGAGATTGCCGCCGCATACGAAATCGGCCAGCACCGCAGCGCTGCGATCGACGATCACGGGAATGGAGTCGGGCAGTCCGGCCGGTCCGATAAAGCCCGGACGCACACCTACCGCGGCGAGGATTTCCTCATCGGAGGCGAGTACGGATTCGCCGGGCAGCTCCGGCAGCTTGCTGGCTTTCACTTCGTTGATGTCGTGGTCACCGCGCAGGCACAAGGCGACCAGGCCTGCTTGACCACGCACCAGCACGGTCTTCACGACGCGATCGGCTGTGATGCCGAAATGCCGGGTGACTTCTTCCACCGTACGTACGCGTGGCGTATCCACGCGCTGCAGCGTTGCCGCAGGCGCAGGGCGGGTGCCGGCGGGCGCCATCGCCTCGGCTTTTTCAAGGTTGGCGGCGTATTCGGAGGCATCGGAGAAGGCCAGCAAGTCTTCGCCAGATTCGGCCAGCACCTGGAATTCATGGCTGGCGTTGCCGCCAATGGCGCCGGTATCGGCCTGCACCGCGCGGAACTTAAGTCCCAGGCGCGTGAAGATACGCGCGTACGCCTGGTACATCACCTCATAAGTTTCAGCTAGCGATTCCTGCGTGAGATGGAAGGAATAGGCATCCTTCATCAGGAATTCGCGCGCGCGCATCACGCCGAAGCGTGGGCGGATCTCGTCGCGGAACTTGGTCTGGATCTGGTAGAAGTTCACCGGCAGCTGCTTGTAGCTCTTCAGCTCATTGCGCGCGAAATCGGTGACGACCTCTTCATGCGTAGGGCCGTAGCAGAACTCCTGTTCCTTGCGGTCCTTGATCTTCAGCAGCTGGCCGCCGAATTTTTCCCAGCGGCCGGTTTCCTCCCACAGCTCGCGCGGCTGCACCGAGGGCATCAGCATTTCGATCGCGCCGGCGCGGTTCATTTCCTCGCGCACCACGTTTTCCACCTTGCGCAGCACGCGCAGGCCCAGCGGCGACCAGGTGTACAGGCCGGCGGCGAGCTTGCGGATCATGCCGGAGCGGATCATCAGCTGATGGCTGGAGATCTCCGCATCGGCGGGAACTTCCTTGACGGTGCCCAGGTGGAATTGGCTTAGGCGCATGAGAGGCTGGTCGGCTGTCGGAGTAAAGGGACGATTATAGCCGGCAGCTTGGGGCAAGCTGGGAAGGCAATAGGCAAGCTGGGTAGGTCGGGATGACCCTCCCAGTAAGGTCATCAGAGCGCTGGGATTGCCATCCCAGCCTATGTCCACCGATTTTCGCCCTACTGATTGGCGCAGAACTGGCTGTATTGCGACTGGCTGGCGTCCAGTTGCTGCTTGCGCTGGTCGGCGTTGAGCAACTGCTGCTGTCCGCCATTGCTCATCACCACCGGGCCCTTGCCCTCCAGGGTGCCGATGCTGGCTTTCAGCGTGGTGCAAAGCTTGGCGCGGTTCTCCGGCGTGTCTTGCATGGGTGCCTGCGGCGCGCTGCTGCCGCTACCCGATGAGCTGGAACTGCTGCTCGATGCGGCGGCGGGTGAATTTTCCTGAGCGGCCGGCGCGGAAGTGCCGGCGTTCACGCTGACCTGGCTGTACTTGGTGCCGGTCGGCGGGGGCGTTTCTGAGTAATGGACGGTGCCGTGGGCGTCGGTCCATTTGTAAACCTGGGCGCAGGCCAGGGGCGCGATCAGCAGCAGCGCCAGGGCGATGGACAGTCGACGCATGGGTAGACTCCGGGAAGGGATGAAGGGAAACACGGCTAGTTAACAACCGGCGCGGCCGGGACTCAAGCGGGCGACGTGCACGGAGTGTGTGGAACGTGCTTGTAAGCACGTTTGGGCCGAGATGGACCGGACCAGGCAAGCGGGAACCGGTCATGGCCGATGCCTGGCCGGAGCAATTCCGACGCCCCCGCCCCATGCGCTGGACAGGGGCTTCGTTCCCATCCCTGGACTTCGCCACCACCCTGCTAAACTGCCGGCCATTCCATCACGGATGGCTTCATGAGCGAGACGACCCCCGCACGGGCGCCGCGGCATCGCGGTATCTATCTACTGCCGAACCTGTTCACCACCGGCGCGATGTTCGCCGGCTTCTACGCCATCGTGGTGAGCATCGGGGGACGTTTCACGGACGCTGCCATTGCCGTGTTCGTGGCCGCCCTGCTGGACGGAATCGACGGCCGGGTGGCGCGGCTTACCCATACGCAAAGCGAATTCGGCGTGCAGTATGACTCGCTGTCGGACCTGGTGAGTTTTGGCCTGGCGCCATCGCTGGTGATGTACAACTGGTCGCTCTCCAGCCTGCGTGAATATGGGCCGCTGCCAGGTAACATCGGTTGGGCGGCGGCATTCATCTATGCCGTATGCGCCGCGCTGCGCCTGGCGCGCTTCAATACCCAGGTGGGCGTGGCCGACAAGCGTTACTTCCAAGGCTTGCCCAGCCCCGCGGCGGCGGCGGTGTGCATGTCGTTCGTGTGGAGCATGGAGCGCTGGGGCCTTCACGGTGACGAGCTGAACAATGTCATGCCGTTCATGGCGTTGATCGTAGGCTTGCTGATGGTGAGCCGCTTCCGCTACTACAGCTTCAAGTCCTTGCCGATGGGCGACAAGGTACCGTTCCTGTGGATCTTGATGGCCGTGCTGATCCTGGTGCCTTTCTTTGTCGATCCACCGGACGTGCTGCTGGCGGTGTTTTCCCTGTTCCTGCTGTCGGGGCCGATCGTGACCATGTGGGGCCTCGCCACGCACCGCAGGCGCCCGCGTCGTGGAGCGGCATGAACGCAGTCATTGCCAGTCCCGCGCATCGAGCCCGCGTGCTGCGTGCGCTGGGCGTGGTGGCGTGGCAACGGCGTGCGGTTTCCGAGGCCGAGCCGGCGCAACCAGCTGCCAAGCCGATCGAGACTCAGCCGGCGCCAGCCAACGCTGGTGTGGTGGTGGTGCTGCCGCCCGGCTGCGCAGTGCGTGAACTGGACCTGCTGGGGCGCGCGCTGTCTGCCTTTGGTGCGCAGCTTACACGTGCGCCGCGTATCGAGGCGCTGGATGGTGAGGCCATGCAGGTGCCGCATGCTCCGGCCTATCTGGTGTTCGGCCAGGCCCAGGCGCATGCGCTGGGGCGTGGCCTGCCGGCGCAGGTGATGCGTGATGCGCATATCGTGCTGGCGGATGCGCCAGCGGAGATCCTGACGCAGGCCAGCGCCAAGCGGCGGTTGTGGCAGGCCATGCGGGCTCTGCGCCGCGCACTGGCGGCTGGAGGCCGCTAATGGTTGCGGTCGCGCGCCCCTCGCTGGAGATGCGTGCGATGCGGCGGGAAGACCTGCCGCGAGTCAGCGAACTGGAACATGCTTCCTACGATTTTCCCTGGAGCCAGGGCATTTTTGGCGATTGCCTGAAAGCCGGGCATCCTTCGTGGGTGTTGTGCCTGGATGGCGACATCATCGGCTACGGCATCCTTTCGACCGGCGCCGGCGAGGCGCATGTGCTGAACGTGTGCATTGCCCCGAATCAGCGCGGACAGGGCTTTGGTCGCCATCTGATGAAACGCCTGCTGGATATCGCGCGCTGGAACGGCGCCGAGCGCGTGTTCCTGGAAGTACGGCCGTCCAATCCCAATGCGCAAGCGTTGTATGCGTCGCTGGGTTTTCACCAGATCGGGCGCCGGCCGCGCTATTACCCGGCGCATGAGGGGCGTGAGGATGCGATCGTCATGGCGTTGGAGTTCGAGCTGCGGTAAGCAGCTTCGCGCGAGGTCTACCCCTCACCCCAACCCTCTCCCCGGAGGGGAGAGGGAGGGAATTTTGCGGGTTATCCAAGCTTGCGCATCTGCTCCCGCAACGCGCCGAGTTGCGTGCTCCAATCGGCAATACGCTGACGTTCCTGCGCCACCACTTCCGCCGGTGCATTCGCCACGAAGTTGGCGTTGCCCAGCTTGTTCTCGCACTTGCTGATCTCGCTTTCGATTTTCGCGATTTCCTTGCCGAGGCGCGTTTTTTCGGCAGTGAGATCGATCAAGCCGGCGAGCGGAATCAGCACGCGCAACGAACCGACCACGGCTGCCGCGGCGGCGGGTTCATCGGCACCGGAAGCAATCCACTGCGGCGCTTCCACGCGTGCGAGGAAGCTGATTTGCGCCGCGAACTTTGCCGCGCGCGCGCGATCGCCGGCATCGCCGTCGGCCAACAGCAGCGGAATAGTCTTGCCGGGGGCGATGTTCATTTCCGCGCGAATGCGACGAATGCCGCTGAGCACATTCTTGAACCACTCGATCTCGGCGGTGGCCGCTTCGTCGGCTGTGATTTCGCCGGCGTCCGGCCACGTGCATTGCAGGATGCTGTCAGCCTGGATGCCGAGCTTGGGCGCCACCGATTGCCAGATTTCCTCGGTGATGAACGGCACGATCGGGTGCAGCGCGCGTAGCACCGTTTCCAGCACCACCAGCAAGGTATGGCGCGTTGACGCCGCCGCGTCTGCGTCATCGCCATTCAAGGCTGGCTTGGACAGTTCCAGGAACCAATCGCAGTATTCGTTCCACACGAATTCGTACAACGCCTGGGCCAGCAGGTCGAAGCGGTAGGTCGCAAAGTGCTGTTCCACTTCGAGCAGCGTGTGCTTCAGCCGCGTCAGGATCCAGCGTTCGGCCTCGGTGACAGGGCCTTTGGCCGGAGCCGGCAGCTCGCCTTCCGGCAGGTTCATCAGCACGAAGCGCGCCGCATTCCACAGCTTGTTGCAGAACGCCTTGTAGCCTTCTGCGCGCTTGATGTCGAAATTGATCGTGCGGCTGTAGCTGGCCAGCGCGGTAAAGGTGAAGCGCAGCGCATCGGTGCCGATGGCCGGAATGCCTTGCGGATAATCCTTGCGGATACGCTTTTCGACTTTCTCGCGCACTTGCGGAATCAGCAGCGACTTGGTGGATTTTTCAACCAGCGGCGCCAGCTCGATACCGTCGATCAGGTCCAGCGGGTCCAGCGTATTGCCCTTGGACTTGGACATCTTCTGGCCTTCCGCATCGCGCACGATGGCGTTTATGTACACCTCGCGGAACGGCACCTGTCCGGTGAAGTACAAGGTCGCCATCACCATGCGCGCGACCCAGAAGAAGATGATGTCGAAGCCGGTGACCAGCACGGCGCTGGGCAGGAAGATCTTGTCGTGGTCCCAGTTGGCGACCACTTCGCCGCGCTCGTTTTGCACCGGTCCGTTGAACGGCCAGCCCAGCGTGGAGAACGGCCACAAGGCGGAGCTGAACCAGGTGTCGAGCACGTCTTCATCCTGTTTCAACTTGCCGACCGGCTCGACGGCGGCATGCTTGCGCGCGTCGGCCTCGTCCTCACCGACGAAGATATTCCCGGCCTCGTCGTACCACGCGGGAATGCGATGGCCCCACCACAGCTGGCGGCTGATGCACCAATCCTGGATGTTCTCCAACCATTGCGTATAGGTGGTGGTCCAGTTCTCCGGTACGAACTTGACCGCGCCCGAACGCACCGCATCGAGCGCGGGTTCGGTGATGGCCTTGCGGCCGCCCGGGCGTCCGTCCTTTTGCGTGTCACTGGTAAGGTCGACGAACCACTGGTCGGTGAGCATCGGTTCGATTACCGCGTCCGAGCGCTGGCTTACCGGCACCTGTAGCTTGTGCGGTTTGGTTTCCACCAGCAGTCCGGCCGCTTCGAGATCGGCGAGCACGAGCTTGCGCGCTTCGTAGCGATCCATGCCCTGATACTTCGCCGGCGCGTTGCCGTTGACCTTCGCGTCGAGCGTGAAGATATCGATCGGCACGAGCGCGTGACGCTGGCCGATGGCGTAGTCGTTGAAGTCGTGCGCTGGTGTGATCTTCACGCAGCCGGTACCGAACTCGCGGTCGACGTAATCGTCGGCGATCACGGGAATCTGGCGGCTGGCGAGGGGCAGGGTGAGCGTCTTGCCGATCAGGTGCTGATATCGCTCATCTTCCGGATGCACGGCCACGGCGACGTCGCCCAGCATGGTTTCCGGACGGGTAGTGGCGACGACGAGGCTTTCGTTGCTATCGGTGACCGGATAGCGGATCGACCACATGTGTCCATCACGCTCGACGTTGTTCACTTCCAGGTCGGACACGGCGGTGCCCAGCACCGGGTCCCAGTTCACCAGGCGATTGCCGCGATAGATCAGGCCCGCGCGATACCAATCCACGAACACCTTGCGCACCGCGGCGGACAGGCCTTCGTCCATGGTGAAGCGTTCGCGTGTCCAGTCGGCGGCCACGCCGAGGCGGCGCATCTGATTGGTGATGGTGGAGCCGGATTCCTCCTTCCATTGCCATACGCGTTCCACGAAGGGCTCACGACCCAGGTCGTGGCGAGTCTTGTTTTCGACGGCGAGCTGGTTTTCCACGATTTTCTGCGTGGCGATGCCGGCGTGGTCGGTGCCGACCTGCCACAGCGTGTTCATGCCGCGCATGCGCTGGTAGCGGATCAGCATGTCCATCACCGTCTGCTGGAACGCATGGCCCATGTGCAAGGTGCCGGTGACGTTCGGCGGCGGCAGCTGGATGCAGTACGGCTCGCCGCGGCCGGATGGCTGGAATACGCCGCTGCGTTCCCAGCGGGCATACCACTTCGACTCGATCGGGCGGGGCTCGAAACTCTTTTCCATCGGGGACTCTTCAATGGCGCGCCGGCTGCCGGCGCGCGTGGACAGGCATACAAACCTGCATTGTAAGGGGCGCGGGCGAGGCAGCCCAAGCGTTGGCGGCTTTTGCGCCCCCTCCGGGTGCTGCGAAGCCCGCCCCGGACCGGGAGCAGGGTCGGGGGAGCGGCCCGCCCCCGCCCTGCTGGGCCTCACCCCGACCTACCGAACATCATCGAAAGACAAACGTAGTCACCGAATAGGGCGGCAACGCATAGCTGAGGCCATTGCTCAGCGCGAGACTCGCCACGAGCTGCGGCGCCTGGAACGGCGCGTTGTTGTCCGTCTGCCATACATCGACGGTGCTTGCCGTGGTTCCGCTGGCTTGCACAATCGCGGTTTGCGTGGTGGCGGGGTCCTTGTTGATCATCACGATGTTCTGCCCGTTCGTCGAGGCGAATACCTCGACATTGGCGAGCGCGGTGGAAGCCGACACGGCGATGCTGCCGAAGGGGCGGAACAAATGGCCGCCGCTGAACATGCGCAGGCCCTGGTAGATCGGCATCGGCGCATCGATCTGCTGGCCGTAGTAGGTGGCATCGCTTTGTTTTTCGAAAGTGAGGCCGAGCGCACCGTTCTGGTCGGAGTACTGATGGCCACGGCCGCCGGCACGCATGATGTGCCCGGCCACGGACGCCGACCATACCGTGACCACGCCCTGATAGAAGCGGTCGTCACCGTTCCGTCCGGGATAGCCGTCGCCCGTACGCCATGACCAGTTGTACTCGCCGACCTGAATCTCGATCGCCGCAGCCCGCTGCGGCACGGTGGCGTTGATCATCTGCCGCAGCTGGGTGATTTCGTTTTCCCAGTCCGACGTCTGCGCCAGCGCTGTCGCATTGTCGAGATAGCTGCTACCCATGGCGTAGTGGTGATAGTCGATCACATCCACCTTCGATCCCGCGCAATCGAGAAAGGCCTGCAGGTCGCTTTGGTTGTAGTGCGACCATGCCGGCCCCGCGACCTTGATGGTGGGATCGACCGCTTTCATCTTGTCCACAGTGGCGTTGAACAGCGTGCAATACGCAGCCATGCTCATGTGATCGTTGTCGGGCTCGTTGCCGATTACCCAGTAGGCGACCGGATTGCCGGGATTGAAGTGCTGCACCAGCGCCGCGGCATCATCGGGAGAGAAGTTGTTGTTGCTCGATCCTGCCACCACAATCATCGGCTGCGCGCCCAGGTTTTTGATGCCGCTGACCCATTGGTCGCCGGAAATATTGGTAGGTCCATAGGCAGCGCCGGAAATGATGTTGCCGCCGTTCCACTGCAGGGGAACCCGATACAGTCCAAGGCCGAGGCCGGCAAGATTGCTGCGTTGCGTCGCACTGGCAATGATCGAGCCGCCGTTCTGGCCATAGGTGGAAATCGAACTGGAGAAAGGATCGGGGGCGAGCGCCTGCGGCAGCGGCGTGCCGAAGTCGACGTAGGTGTTGGCGGTTTGCGCGAGCGCTGGGGTTGCGGTCGCGGCGAAAAGCGACAACAGGGCCATCGCCCGTATCATCGGGGACGTGAGCATGGTTTCTTCATCCTTACGAAACGTTGATGGGTGGCTGCAAGGCTGTTGCACTATGAAGAGTTAACCGCAGCAAGATTGCGATGAGCTTCGCAAGGATCGCGGTGGCCGGTTACTCCATTTGCCGCAAAGCCTGAGCCGTTTGCTCATCGGCAGGTACGAAGGCTTCCAGCGCAAGTTCCGACAAGGTGATGTCCACTGGGCTGCCGAATACGGTGGTGGTACTGATCATCGACAATAGCTGGCCACGCACTTCAAGTTGCATCGGCACGGCGATCGCAGAAGCGGGGCTGCGTACCGGCGTGTCAACGGGGGTGGGAAACGCCTGCACTTCGCGCTGCAAGGCGAGCAATTGCGGATCGTGGGTGGCCTCGATCTGCTGTTGCAGGCGATGCAGCAGGTGAGCACGCCATTCGCCCAGGTTGTGGATGCGCGGAGCCAGGCCGGCCGGATGAAGGCTCAGTCGCAGCACATTGATTGGCGCTTGCAGCAGCTCCGCTGCAATGCCGTCGAGCAGGCGCAGCGTCGCCCGGTTGCTCGCCACCAATTGCCAATGTCGGTCGATGGTGAGGGCCGGATAAGGCTCGAAGCCTTGCAGCAATTGATCGATCAAGCGACGCGCCGCTTGCATCGAGGCGTCTTCCAGCGGCCGTTGCGGATAGGCTGGTGCGAAACCTGCGGCAACCAGCAGGGCGTTGCGTTCGCGCAAGGGAATTTCCAGGTACTGGGCCAGGTGCAGGATCATGTCGCGGCTGGGTTGGGCGCGGCCCGATTCCACGAAGCTCAGATGCCGCGTGGAAATCTCGGCGTGAGTGGCAAGATCTAGCTGGCTCAGTCGGCGATGCCGGCGCCATTCGCGCAGCAGGTCGCCGACTGGACGTTGGTGTGGGATGTGGATGGCATGCATATATCCGATCATGCCGTGCGAAAGATGAGGCTGTCCTGGGCCGTTTGGCATTGTTCGGCGAGGCAGTGGCGAACAGACGTTCCCGATGCGTGTGATAAAGGCCATGCGGTACCCCGGTCTTCATAGTTGATACCAGTGCGGTCGCTGGTTTCGAACATCGGCATGGTCAGGTACTCCTCGAAGGAGCCGCGCGCTCCTGGCGCGCGGCGGAAATGGGTCAGGCGGCTACCGGCACTTTGTCGAGGAAACCGCAGACGTGGCTGATGCGGCCGTCTTCCAGCACGGCGACGTCGAAGCCGATCACCAAGGGCTCGTTCGCGCCCGGTTCGCTGAGCTGCCAGCGAAAACGCATCATGTCGTGATGCGCGTCCACTTCGCCGAGCAGGCCGAAGACATGCCCGGGAAACATCTTCTGCACCGCGCTGATGGTGGCATTGATCGCTTCCCATCCCGTGGACGTAATCATCGGGTCGGTATAGCGGGCATGTTCCGTGTAGATCTCTTCCAGCAGGGCGAGGCGGCGCAGCGAATCGGTTTCGTTCCAGCTGCGGATATAACGAGTGGCGAGGGTGTGTGCTTCGGTCATGGCTGATCTCCTTGGGTTGGTGGAGAAAGCTTGCAGCCGGTTCCGCGGCGCGGCGATTACTTGGGAGGTAATGACCTGGGGGCGTGTAGGCTGGGATTGGTATCCCAACCTACGCACAAGCAGCATGGACGCCGTGCGAGAATGCGCCTATGAATCTGCTAGCCCTGGAAACCGCCACCGAAGCCTGTTCCGTCGCGCTCGTGCACGGCGAAACCATCATCGCCCGCACCGAGCTGGCGCCACGTCGTCACGCTGAGCGCGTGCTGCCGATGGCCGACGAACTGCTGGCAGAAGCGGGCATCGGCAAGCATGCGTTGGATGCCATCGCGGTAGGGCGCGGCCCCGGTGGCTTCACCGGCGTGCGTTTGGCGATGTCATTGGCGCAAGGCATGGCGATGGCATTGGATCGGCCGGTAGTTCCCGTTTCCTCGCTGGCGGCGCTGGCGTTGGAGGCACCGGAGGACGATGCCGCGATCCTGGCGGTGATCGATGCGCGCATGGGCGAGATCTATGCCGCCAGCTACCGGCGCGATGGTGAAGGCGGCTTGCTTGCCCTGGACGAAGAGCGCGTATGCACACCCGATACGCTGGTGTTGCCGCCGGCAGATGCATGGAATGTGGCGGGCACCGGTTGGGCGACATATCGTGAAGCGTTGTTTGCCCGATTGGGCATGCAGCCTCGTTCGGCCGACGGCAGCTGCTACCCGCAGGCGCGCCATGTAGCGACGCTGGCGGTAGCTGAATTCCGCGCTGGTCGCGCGGTGGCGCCGGAGCAGGCCTTGCCGGTGTATTTGCGCGACAAGGTGGCACTGACGCTGGCGGAGCAGGGGAAGGTCCGCGGATCCTGAGCGCAGGTTGCGGGGCAACTGGAACTACAGCTGCCCGATCACCAACTGAACCAGCAGGCTGCTGATCGACACCGCCGCCCACACACCCAGTCCGAGCAGGATCGGCCGCACGCCGGTCGAGGCCATCTTGCGCAGGTTGGCCGACAGGCCGATCGCGGTGAGCGCCACGATGATCATGAACTCCGCGCTCAGGTGAATGGCCGGCTGGATCGCGGTCGGCACCAGGCCCGCCGTGCGCACGGCCGAGGCGACCAGGAACCACAGGATGAACCACGGAAAGATGCGGCGCAGGCTGAAATCGCCGGTTACGCCATCCTGCTTTGCAGCGCGCTTGTGGCGCATCGCTACCACGATGGCAAGCACCAGGCAGATCGGGATGATGAGCGTGGCGCGCGTCAGTTTCACGATGGTGGCGTAATCGCCCGCCGCCGTGCTGTAGCTGTAACCGGCGGCCACCACCGAGGAGGTGTCGTTGATCGCCGTGCCGGCCCACAGCCCGAAGCCAAGATCCGACAGGTGCAGCGCGTGCCCCAGCAAGGGAAACAGCAGCACAGCGACGATGTTGAACAGGAAGATGGTGGAGATCGCAAAGGCGGTGTCGTGGTCATCCGGCTTGATGATTGGCGTGACCGCGGCGATCGCCGAGCCGCCGCAGATCGCGGTGCCCACGCCGATCAGCACCTGGAGCTTGTCATGCACTTTCATCGTCCGGCCCAGCAGCCATGCCGACACGAATGCCACGGTCATGGTCACCAAGGTCACGGAGAGCGATTCCAGCCCGGTCTTGGCGACCTGGGTGAGGCTCAGCCCGAATCCCAGCGCGATGATCGACCACTGCAGGATCTGCTTGCTGGCGAACTGGATGCCCGGGTTGAAGCTATCCCCCGGCGAGAGCAGGTTGCGTACGGCAATGCCGATCACGATGCCGAACACCGGGCCACCGATCAGCGGCACCAGGCGTCCCAGCCACCACGCCGCCATGGCAATGCCAATGGCCAGCAACAAGCCTGAAGCGCGAACGCGCAGACTGGAGGAGGGGAGGGGGAGCGATATGGCATTCATGACGGATGGCCGTTGGGGACGGGGGTATTTTCCAATTCGTCATGTATTAGGAAAAATTGAAATATCTGATCAATTGTATAAAATATGCTGATGCTTAATGTCAGCTTGCGTCAGCTGGATGTATTCGTGCAGATCGCCCTGCACGGCAGCGTGCGTGCCGCTGCCGAACAGCTGCATCTCACCCAGCCGGCCGCCAGCATGGCGTTGGCGGAAATGGAGCGGCAGCTTGATGCCCCGGTGTTCGATCGTGAGCGAGGCAGGCTGCGGCTGAACGCGCGCGGCCGCGAACTGTTGCCCTTGGCGCAGGAGCTGCTGGAGCGCCACGCCGAATTCGGTCGCCGCGCCGCCGGTAAAACCGCCGCGCTGGCGGGCGAGTTGCGCATCGGTACCAGCAATACGGTCGGCAACTACCGCGTGGGTGAATTACTGGGCGAGTTCGCGCGCAGCCATCCGCAGGTAGCCATCCGCCTACGCGTGGCCAACACCGATAGCATCGCCTCGGCCGTGCTCGATCACAGCCTCGACGTCGGTTGTGTGGAAGGACCTGTCGCGCATCCCTTGCTGGAGGCGCATTCCTGGCGCGACGACACGCTGGTGGTCTGTGCACCGCCTGAAGATCCGCTCGCCAAGAAGCACGGCCTGAAGCCCGAACATTTCGCTGGCGCCCGTTGGGTTTTGCGCGAACCCGGCTCCGCCACGCGAGCCATCAGCGAGCGGGCGTTGGGGCAGTTGCCGCCGGGCGAAATCGTGATGGAGCTGGATCAGATCGAAGCGATCAAGCAGGCGGTCGCAGCCGGACTGGGCATTGCCTGTCTGCCGGAAGTGGCGGTAGCCGATGCGCTGGCGACGGGGCGATTGGTGGCGCTGAAAACACCGTTTCTCGATTTACGGCGAAAACTCTCGATTCTGCTGCACCGGGAGAAATATCGTGGTGCGGCGCTGGAAGCGTTTTTGCGCACTGTTACGTAGGCTGGGATGACAATCCCAGCATTGCCATGCACGCTGCATTCCGATGCTGGGATTGTCATCCCTCTAGGACGCGTGGCAATTGTTGGTGATCGCCGCCAGCATCGACTCCGCCTCTTCATGCGTATGCGCACGGATCAGGCGCGGTGCGAAGGCGCGCAACCTGGCGTGATCGAGCGTGGCGAGACGATCTCGCACATGCAGGATGCGGCTGGGGTGCATGCTGAATTCGCACAAGCCCAGGGCGAGCAACAGGGCGGTGAAATTCTCGTCGCCGCCGATCTCGCCGCACAGGCTCACCGGTTTGCCCGCGCGGCGACCGGCGGAGATGACGTGCGAGAGCAAGCGCAGCAGTGCGGGCTGCAACGGGTTGTAGATGTTTTCCAGCGCATCGTTGCCGCGGTCGGCGGCAAGCACGTACTGGGCAAGATCGTTGGTGCCAATGGCGAGGAAATCGGAGTGTTCGAGCAAGGCACGCACGTTGATCGCGGCGGCAGGCACTTCGATCATGGCGCCCAGCGGAAGTTTTTCCGGCAGGTCGATGTTCTCGCGCTTGAGTTCCTGGCGCGCAAGCTTGAACAGCGTACGCACGGCTATGAGTTCATCGGGCTGCGTAACCATCGGCACTAGCACGCGTACAGGCCCGTAGCAGGCAGCGCGCAGAATGGCGCGAATCTGCGTTGTGAATACGGCCGGATGGCGCAGCGACAAACGCACGCCCCGCACGCCCAGGGCGGGATTTTCCTCGCCGCGGATGACCAGCCCCGCGGCGTCGGCCTTGTCGGCGCCAAGGTCGAGTGTGCGAATCGTCACCGGCGCACCGCCCATGCCCAACACTACGTCGCGATAGGCGATGAACTGCTCGTCTTCCGAGGGCAGGCCCTTGTGGCGCAGGAACAGGAATTCCGTGCGATACAGGCCCACGCCATCGGCGCCGCGCGCGCGGGCGAGCGCGACATCGCCGGGCGATTCGGCATTGGCCAGCAGGCGAACGTCCACGCCATCGCGCGTACGTGTGGGTGCGTTCGCCAGACTGGCGAGGCGGCGGCCCTCCTGCACGGCTTCGCGCTGCCACGCACGGTAACGAGCGAGGTCTTGCGCGGTCGGATGCACCACGGCTTCGCCGCGCTCGGTATCGAGCAGGATCAAATCATCGTCGTGGATGGTCGACAGCGCATCGCGCGTACCCACCAGCATCGGCAGGTTGAGGCTGCGCGCGAGAATCGCGCTGTGCGAATACGGACTGCCGGAACTGGTGATGACGCCCAGCAGGCCATTGCCGGCCAAGTGCGCCATGTCGGCCGGCGCGATGGTGTCGGCGACGAGAATTTCGCCGACGCGCGAGGCGAGCTTGCGCTCCTCCACGCTGGTCTGGCGTTGCAGCGCTGAAATAACCCTGCCGATCACCTGGTCGACGTCTTCCATGCGGCTGCGCAGATACGGATCGTCCATCGCACTGAACACGCCGGCCAGGCGATCGCGCTGTTTCTTCAACGCGGCGCCGGCGCGATAGCGGCCGATGGTGATCATTTCGTCCAGGCCGCGCAGCAGCTCGGCGTCGTCCAGCAGGAGGCTGTGTGCGTCGATGAACTCGTTGACTTCACGCGCCAGCGCGCCATGCAGCTTGCCGCGCAACTCGCGCAGCTCCTGCCGCGCGGTTTCCAGCGCGGTATGCAGGTGTTCGAGTTCGGAAGGAATTTCCTCCTCGGCCAACGGGCGTGTATCGACCAGGTAGCGGCTGGGCTGCACCAGCCGGGCACGGCCCAGGGTCATGCCGCGCGAAGCCATGGCACCGGCAAGGATTTGCCTCATGGGCGGCACCTCCCGGTGGAGCTGCACGGGACGAGTAACAAGCAACAGGGAGCGTGAGCGACGCACGAGCGTACGTCACGCCGCGGACGTGATGTTCCCCGTTCCCCGTTTGCCGTGCCTTGCTTCATTCACATCCCTTCGTCGAATTTGCGGTCGAACAGATCCACCACCGCCGAGATCGCGGCCGATTCGTCCGGACCGTCCACGCGAATGGTCAATGGCGTGCCGATCCCGGCGGCCAGCATCATGACGCCCATGATGCTTTGTGCATTCACTTCGCGGCCCTTGCTGATCAACCACACCGTGGATTTGAAACTCTGCACCAGTTGCACCAGCTTTGCCGATGCGCGGGCATGCAAGCCCAATTTGTTGGAGACGACGATTTCTTTTTCAAGCATGATCGATGAAGATTCCCCCGCGACCGCCACTGGCCGCGATTTCAGCAAGTTCGTCCAGCGGCTTGTCGGCGTAGTTCAGTACGCGCAGCAGCATGGGCAGGTTCAACCCAGAAACACAGCGCAGCCTTACGCCTACCGTAGCCAGCGACAGTCCGATGTTGCAGGGAGTCGCGCCATACAGATCGGCCAGTACCAGCACGCCCTCACCTTGATCCAGTTCGCGCGCATGCTTGGCGGTGAGCGTGCGCATGACATCCGGATCGGCCAGTGCGGGCACTTCCACGGTGGCGACTCGCAGCGGCAATTTCGGCAACACGTGACGTGCTGCCTTCACCAGCGCCTGGCCAACCGACTCGTGGGTCATCAGAAGCACGCCGACGCTCATGGCGCGGCGGCTTCGTTGGGATGGGTGAAAGACAACATAAACATCACTCAAGTTCGCGATGGAAAGTGAGAACCCCTTCGCGCGTGGTGCGATAGTGCGCGGCGAGTTTCTCGACCAGATAGACCGAGCGGTGGCGGCCACCGGTGCAGCCGATGGAAATGGTGACGTAGCTGCGGTCGTCCGCCTCGAAGCGGGGCAGCCATGCATCCAACCAGCGGGCGGTGTCGGCAAAGAATTCACCCACCACGGGCTGGCGCTCCAGGAATTCGCGCACCGGCGCGTCCTTGCCGGACAGTGGTCGCAGCGTCGGTTCCCAATGGGGGTTGGGCAGGCAGCGCGCGTCGAACACGAAGTCCGAATCCAGCGGCAGTCCGCGCCGGAACGCGAACGATTGAAACATCAGCGTAAGGCCGGTGGTGGTTTGCGCGTAACCGGTAGCGATCAGGCGGCGCAATTGATGCACGTTCAAGTCGCTGGATTCGATCACGCGTTCGGCGATCGCCATCAGTGGACGCAGCAGGCGGCGTTCCTCCGCAATGGCGTCGGCGAGCGATACCCCGCGCACGGCCAGCGGGTGACGGCGGCGCGTCTCCGAATAACGCTTGATCAGTGCGGCGTCGTTGCAGTCCAGAAAGATCAGATGCACCTGCACCGTCGCCGCCAGCGAGGAAAGGACCTGCGGCATGTGCTGGAAATCGTCGTCCCGGCTGCGTACGTCCACGCCCACCGCGATGCGACGGCGGTGGCTGTCGCCGCGCGTAGCCGCTTGCACCAATTGCGGCAACAGTGCGCTGGGCAGGTTGTCGACGCAGTAGAAGTCCAGGTCTTCCAGCGCCCGCAGGGCGACAGTCTTGCCGCCGCCGGACATGCCGGTCAGCACCACCAGGTGGATGGCGTCCGAGTCGTCGTGGGCAAGCAGGCCTTCGTATTGGTTCATAAGATTCGGGTCACGGGTCACCATGGGGGCAGCCTGCGCATCTGGTGGGCCTGGCGGTCCATGAAGCTTTGCGCCGGATCGATGCCCTTGCTCTTCAACATATGGCTGCGCACCGCCGCTTCCACCAGTACCGCCAGGTTGCGGCCGGGGGCGACGGGCAAGGTGATCATCGGCACGTTCACATCGAAGATTTCGCGATGGCCCACGTCGCCGGTGAGGCGGGTGAGCGCGTCGACGTTCTCGCCGTCGCGCAAGGGCTTGAGATGGATCACCAGGCGCAGATACTTGGACGTCTTGACCGAGGTGTGGCCGAACATCTCCCGTACATTGAGCACACCCAGGCCCCGTACTTCGAGCAGATCCTGCAACAGCTCGGGGCAGGCGCCGTCGATCACGTCCGGGGCGATCAGGGTGAATTCCGGGGCATCGTCGGCGACCAGGCGATGCCCGCGGCTGATCAGCTCCAGCGCCAGCTCGCTTTTGCCTGAGCCGGCTTCGCCGGTGATCAGTACGCCGATGGAGAACACTTCCAGCAGTACGCCGTGCAGGGTGAGACGTGGCGCCATGGTGCGCGCCAGGTGGTACTGCATCCAGGTGAGCAGTTCATGGCCGCGCTTGGCGCTGATCCACAGCGGCGTATCGGTTTCTTCCGCCACTTCGCGCAGGTCGGCCGGTATCGCCTGGTCCTTGGTGACGATGAAGGCCACCGGGTGGGTGGCGGCGGCCTTGTGGATCACTTCCCAGCGCTGGCGGGAGTCCAGGCCATCGAGATAGCTCAGCTCCTCGGTGCCGACGATCTGGATCTTGTTGGGGTAGATCACATTGAGATAGCCCACCAGCGAGGGGCGGCGGGCCGGGGTGGAGCCGTATTCGAGCACGCGCGTTTCGCCGCGCATGCCGGCCACCCAGCGCAGCGCCATGCGCTCGTGGATATCGTCGAAGAGTTGTCGTGCAGTAAGCCGGTCCAAGGAGGTTCCCTTTATGCCGCGTGGCTGCCTGGGCGGGGGCGGCGGCGGGGAACATTGTGCCAGTTTTAGGGTTTTGGTCTTAAGTGCCGCGAGAGGGCGGCCGCAGGGGGCGCTTCAACGGCGCCAGATGCTGCTCAAAGCCGAGGCCACATCCGGCCTGATCCCATCCCTCCCCCGGACCTGATTAGCGTCGAGTCTCAGCTGGGTTTCGCAAATCCTGCTCGGTCCTGGAGCAGGATT
>NZ_BSOA01000048.1 GCF_030160275.1 Dyella flagellata | reverse complement strand
GAGCCGATCGGTCGGCGGGACCACTTCTTCGCGCTGGGTGGCCACTCGCTGCTGGTGATGCGCCTGATCGCCATGGCGCGTGAAAGAAATCTCCCCCCGATTGAACCGGGAGACCTTTTCCTCCGGCCACGACTTTATGATCTGGCGGCGCATCTGGTTGAAGTGCGACCGGATGCGCGTGATCACGCCGTATGCATGCGGCAGGGTCGTTCGCAGCCGCCGTTGTTCCTGCCGCATGATGGCACTGGCAGCTTGAACTATTTGCATACCCTGGCCGCTGCGCTTCCTGCCGGCACCCCGATTTACGGCCTGCCGTCATCGGCCCTCGACGAGACCCCGATACCGGGCGTCGAGGCATTGGCCAGTCGCATGGTAGGCATGATCCGTGACATTCAACCGGAGGGTCCGTATCGCCTGGCAGGCTGGAGTACCGGTGGTGTCATAGCTTACGAAATTGCCAGCCAGCTACTGGGTGTAGGCGAAGAAGTAAGCTTCCTGGGGCTGTTCGATGCCGTCTATGCCGCAGGCTTGAGTGCAACGGCTCAAGCGGCATTCGAACGGGCGGTCGATACCTTCGACGAGAAATCGTCCTTGCTGCAATGGATGCAAACCGGTGAAAAGTTCCGCACGCTCGATATCGCGCGCTTGCGCGCGCTTGCGGCGAAGCTCGACCAGCTAACGTTCGCCGAGCTGGTCCGGGTCGGCAATGAGGAGTCACTGCTGCCTGCGGATCTTTGCCATCTGTCGATCGAGCAGCTCGGGCAGTCGTTATGGCGCAGGCATGGCTATTTGAAAGCTCAGGTTCGATATCGCGCGGCGCGGATACCGATACCCATTCACCTTTTCCGTGCGCAAGACAGCGCAATCAAAATGCCTTGCCTGGGCTGGGAGCGGGTGGCTGGAGAAGCTCGAATAAGCGTCCTGCACGTTCCGGGCGACCACCATTCGATGATGATCGCACCGAATATCGGCGCACTGGCAGATGCGTTGTCGAGCATGCTCGAAAACCCTGCCGATTCGAACTGCGACGGGAATGCACATCCATGAGAAACGTTTCCCGGTCACTGCCTCGAAGGTGGGGTCGCGGTACGCAAATGGCGTTGCTCACTTGCATGACACTATGGGCGAGCGGGTTGTGCGCAAGCTTTGCTGGTAGCGATGCTGCGCGTTTGACAAATGCGCCCTTGAAATTCGTCCCTTGGTACGCCGACTACCATTTGCACATGCGGTCTGCAAGTCTCTATGGGGCCTTCGAAGCCATGTGCGAAGACTTTCACTACGATGAAGTCTGCGGCATGCTGGGGCCGAAGAAGGCGATCGGGACCACGGATGTCCTGGCCATGCTGGCGCCGGTAAAGGCGCGCAAGGCAGTCGTTCTGTCGTCTGCCTATTTCTTTGGTTCGCCCTACGTCAGTTCCATGCACTACGATGTGTCAAAGATGACGCGCCTGGAAAACGAGTACGTGGCTAACCAGGTGGCTGAAGCCCCGCAGCGGCTGGTCGGCTTTTTCTCGGTGGATCCACTGCAGCCGTCCGCCGTGGACGAAGTGAATTTCTGGATACACGATGGCCGTCTAAAAGGCTTGAAACTGCATTTGGCCAATTCGCGCGTCCGGCTCACCAATCCACAGCATGTCCAGCAGCTGGTCAAGGTCATTCATGCTGCGGCTTCCGCACACCTGCCGATAGTCATCCACTTGCGCGCGTCCGATATTTTTGGTGCCCGCGAGGCGGGCATCTTCATTCGTGACGTATTGCCAAGCGCCGGCGACTCGGTCGTGCAGATTGCCCATTGTGGCGGCTGGGGCGGCACCGATCAGGCTCAGGCCGTTGTCCTGCAGGTGTTCGCCGATCACATCAAGGCGGATGATCCCTCTACCCGTCATGTGTTGTTCGACCTCTCCGCCGTAGTTACACCCGAAACCACGCCGGAACAGGCTGCTCGCCTGGTCGCCCAGATGCGCCAGATAGGATTGCATCGTTTTCTATTGGGCTCCGATTTCAACGCCTCAACGCCGGCATACACTGATAGCATTACCCGCGCAAAACTGCCGCTCACCAATGCAGAATGGCGCTTGATTGCGGGGAACATCGAGCCATGGGTTCGTTAGCGCGCCTTGCTCCGGCGGAGACGTCCGCGTAGGTCGGAATGGGCTCCCTCCGTGGGGCTTTCCGCGAGCCAGGCGTGTCGTGGGCAATCATCCGGCAATGAATCGGCTATGGATGATTGCCTGCGCAGTGATTGGATCGTACCCTTCGGAGTCTCCATGTCTACTCCCGACATCCAGACCTTGATGGCAGAAATGCCGGAGCATGCCGGAGCGATGCGCCGGCAGGTGCACCTTGCCTGCGATGCGGCTCCCATCATTTTGCACCTTGTCGAATTCGAGCCTGAGCACTTTAGTTCAGCCTTTTTCGCGCAAGCCGGCATTGCGTGCCCCGAATCCATCCAGCGCAGCGTCGGCAAGCGGCAAGCGGAATTTTTCTTTGGCCGCCTTGCGGCCCGCACAGCGCTCTCCGCTTTGGGGATCAAGAATGAAACGGTGCCCATTGGCGCGGAGCGGCAGCCGATTTGGCCTAATGGCGTGATCGGCAGCATGACCCATACGCACGGTCTGGCCGCAGTGGCTGTCGAGTGGGCCGGCCGACGTCGCGGCATCGGCATCGATGTGGAGTGTGTGATGAACGAGCAAGCTTGCGAAGCTGTCGTCATGACGGTGCTCGATCGCAGCGAACTCCACTGTCTGCAGGCTACGCGCGAGCTTGCGCTGCCGGTGGCGCTCACCATCGTTTTCTCCGCCAAGGAAAGTTTCTATAAGGCCGCTTATGGGAGTGTTCGCCGCTTCTTTGATTTTTCCGCGGTGCGTGTGGTGGAACTGAATGTGCAAGCACGCCGTTTGACATTCGTCCTGACGGAAACCTTGAGCGGAGATTTCCACAGCAGCCAACTATTTCATGCGGGATTCGATTTCATCAAGGACGGTGTCGTGCTTACTCATGCCGTCTGGTGATGATGGGGCGGCACCGGATTTGCCACAAAGAAGGCCACCGGCGGAAAGGGCCGGTACCTGGCTTCAGGGAGGTCAAGTGTAGTGACGCCGAGGAGCAGAATCGGGTTTACCGGTGCCGACGCAAAGCCGGCTTGCCCATGCGTGGCCTCACCCATGTATGCGCAACTGCCCCCTTTTAGGACCTCATGACCAGGGATGTCAGGGAAATCGGCGTGCGCAGCAGTACCTGGTCCGGCGAGGAGCTGGCCGAGTAGTCAGGCGGGACGTGACCTGGCCTTTCGGATTGGCGGCCCTGACGGTCACGCCGCGGAAGTGTTGGCCCGCGCCAATCAAAAGTGGTCATTGGGACCGCTCACTCTCCCGCATATGCTGGTGCGGCTGGTGCTGGTGGAGCAGCTTTACCGCGCGACCACCTTGCTGGCCGGGCACCCGTACCATCGCGCGTGAAGGCGCTGGCGCGAGCCCGCGTCACTTCATTGTCACGGGAGTAGTCATGCGCTTTCAGGTTCGGCAGGCGAGCATTCGCGATCTCGATACGCTGGTGCCGCTGTTTGACGGTTATCGGCAGTTTTATCGGCAGGCGTCCGATCCGGCGCGTGCGCGCGCCTTTCTGGCGGAACGTTTTGCCCATCTTGAATCGGTGATCGTGCTGGCCAGCGACGAAGAGGGCGCAGGCCTCGGCTTCGTGCAGCTGTTCCCGCTGTTTTCATCGGTGCGCACCATGCGTATCTATCTGCTGAACGATCTCTACGTGGCACCGGCTGCGCGCCGGCATGGCGTGGCGAGCGCCTTGCTTACGGCTGCGGCCGAGCATGCGCGGGCACTCGGCGCGGCGAGCTTGTGGCTGCAGACAGCGCTGGACAACGCGCCCGCGCAAGCGCTTTATGCATCGCTCGGCTGGCAACGCGATCACGAATTTTGCGATTATGCGCTGTCGCTTTAGGGGTGCCCTGACCTTTTCAGACTTTTCCAATGCGCTTGTTTGTAGCCGAGTCAGTGCCTGACGGTTAATTTCGGGCGTTTCAGCATGGATGAGGATGATGACTATGCGCAGGCTGAGGTATTTGCTGCTGGCAACGCTATCGCTGCCGCTCGCCGCCCCCGCCGAGGAAGCCCGCAATTTTCTGCTCCTGGGGCAGGGCGAGGTCGATCAATATGCGCATCTGCTGCAGCGCCCGGATATCGATGGGGTTCAGATCATCTACACCTGGCGGCAGTTGGAGCCGCAAAAAGGCCAGTACGATTTCTCGTCCATAGAGCAGGATCTCGTGCGCGTCAGCGCCTTGCACAAACAGCTGTTCATTCAGATTCAAGACCGTTTCTTCACCAAAGAGGCCCGGCGTGTTCCAAACTATCTGCTTGCCGGAAACGGATACGGCGGTGGCCTGGTAGCGCAGAGCGATGATGATCCGGGCGAAGGGCCACAGACGCAGGGCTGGGTGGCTCGGCAATGGAATCCAAACGTCCGCGAGCGCTATCAGCAGCTGCTGCAGGCACTTGCCAAGGCTTTTGATGGGCGGGTGGAAGGGATCAATTTGCCGGAAACCGCTATCGGCGTCGACGACAAGCATGACAAGGCCTTTACCTGTGACAAATACTTTGCCGCCGAACTGGAGAACATGCTGTTCGCGCGCAAGGTGTTCAAGCAATCGACGGTTGTGCAATACGTCAACTTCTGGCCATGCGAATGGGACAATGACCACCGCTATATGGAACGCCTGTTCGATGCCGCATTCAAGCACGGCGTTGGCCTAGGCGGTCCGGACATCGTGCCGTATCGCAAGGCGCAGATGCATAATTCGTACCCGTTCTTTCATCGTTACAAGGATCGGCTTGCGCTGATTGCGATGGCGGTGCAGGAACCCACCCTGACTTACCGGGATCCAAACACGGGCAAGCATTTTACCAGGGAGCAATTCGACGACTTCGGGCGAAACTACCTGGGTGCGAGCATTATTTTCTGGACCACTTCGTCACCCTGGCTATTGCAGTAAGGTGTGGGCTCAATTCCTCGTAAGGAACCGATGACTCATGCTCTATCTAGCTTCCCGATCCCCACGCCGGCGCGAATTGCTAGGCCAGCTGGGCGTGAGTTTTTCCATACTCGACGTGGACGTGGCGGAAGTGCCGATGCCGGAAGAAGTGCCGGTCGATTACGTGCAGCGCGTGGCCCGCGACAAAGCGCGGGCAGGCTGGGAATCGCTGGAGCGCGCAGCGCGGGCCCATGCGCTGGTGCTCGCCTCGGATACCGAAGTGGTGCTGGATGAGCGGATCTTCGGTAAGCCCAAGGACGCCGATGATGCCGCGCAAATGCTGCAGGCTTTGTGCGGGCGTACGCATGAGGTGATCTCGGCAGTATGGGTGGCTTCGGCCCAGCGGGAACACGGCGATGTTTGCATCTCGCGCGTGCGTTTTGCCGAATCGGGCGAAGCGGAGCTGGCCGCCTATGTGGCGACCGGCGAGCCGTTCGGAAAGGCGGGTGCGTATGCCATCCAGGGTAAAGGCGCGACCTTGGTCGAGTATCTGGAGGGGAGCTACTCCGGAGTGATGGGGCTGCCCTTGTTCGAAACGGCCAAGTTGTTGCGCGAGTTCGGGCTGGCGGTTTGAGCGGCTTACGCTGCCGCGAACAACGCCACCAGCGCAAACAGGTTATACATTCCATGGGCCAGGATCGCCGGCCATAGCGATCCGGATTTCAATCGCAGCCAACACAAGGCCGCCGCGAACAGCATTAGGTTCGGTAACGCATACCACTGGAAATCCAGCCCCACCAGGTGCATGACGCCGAACAGGGCCGCGCATAGCGCGATCGACAGCCCGGTGGACATGCGGTGCAGCAAGGCCGAAAGCAGTACCCCGCGAAACATCAGCTCTTCGATCATCGGCCCCACGCTCACGGCCACGATCGCCAGCGGTAGCCGCAGGTAGCCCGACGCGTGCTGGCTGAGTTCCTGCACGTTCTGCGTGACTTCGTGGCCGTGTGCCAGCAACTGGGTGAGCAGTGCGCCCAAGGGTGGCATCACTACACCGACCAGCAGTGCCGAGTAGTACCAACGCGACGTGCTTGGTGCGCTGAAACCGAGGCCGGGCGGTTCCGCTTGCAGCCACAGCACGGGCCA
This sequence comes from Dyella flagellata, assembly GCF_030160275.1. Classification (GTDB taxonomy): domain Bacteria; phylum Pseudomonadota; class Gammaproteobacteria; order Xanthomonadales; family Rhodanobacteraceae; genus Dyella_B; species Dyella_B flagellata. The sequence goes on along the minus strand of NZ_BSOA01000048.1, from coordinate 238,938 downwards.
CCAGCGACGCACCAGCCAGAACAGCAGCAACGCGATCGAAGGTAGCGCGATCACCATCAGCATGGCGTTGCTGTCGGGTTGCTGCAGCACGCTCAGCACATGCTTGCGCACATCGGCAAACGGGAGTTGCGGGTGCCGCATTTTTTCCCGCACGCCGAGCGCGAAACCCATCAGCATGCCGGCGCCCACTTGCAGCAGGAAATACAGCAACACCAGGCCCAGGGCTTGCAGCAGGCCCGGGGCTTTGGCCAGGGTCGGCGCGGCCGCCGGCGAGCCCGGCTTGAACATCGAGAATGTCATCGAAGCGTGTATCAACCCGTCAGCAGCGCGCGGCCCAGGCCGATCACGCCCATGACCAGCAAGGCTGCCCAGCCGAACATGCCTACCATATAGCCAGGGCCGCGTTTGCTGGCGTTACCCAGATAGGCCAAGGCATACCAGACGCGCCCAAGGATCCACACCAGCCCGGCGATGCCGGCCCACAGCACGTAGCCGTAATGCACCGCCAGCCACAGCGTGGGCAGGAACATCATGCTGCTTTCCAGGGTATTCATCTGCACGCGATAGGCGCGCTCGAACGCCGGGTGCCCGGTCGTTGCCGGTGCTTCGATGCGGTATTTGCCCCTGGCCCAGCCGGTCGCGAACATCGTGCCGAATTGCAAAAGGATGGTCAGCAGGGCAACTAGGGCGGGCAGGTTTTGCGTCATGGCTGGTGAAGGTGGGAAAGGTGGTGCCACTGTAGCGGTTTGGTGCGAAGCTTGGAGGGTGGCTTTAGTTGGGGAAGGTTTATGGATTGGCAGAAGGGCGAAGAAAGCCAGAACGTCGAAGTCGATCAGGGCGGAGGCGGTGGCCGCGGCTTCGGCGGCGGGCGGATGAGCCTCGGCGGCCTGCTGATCCTGGCCCTGCTGGGCTGGATCTTTTTCAAGAATCCGCTGGCCTTGCTGCAGCAGGGCGGCGCGCAGCCTGGAGCCTACGCGCCGAGCAGCCAGCCGGTGCAGGTGGATCCCCAGCAGAAAGAATTCGTCAGCAGGGTGCTCGGCTCCACCGAGCGGACCTGGACCGACATTTTTGCCGGCATGGGGCGCAGCTATGTCGATCCCAAGCTGCATTTGTTCCGTGGTGGCGTGAACACCGCCTGTGGCGCGGCGTCCACGGCAGTCGGGCCGTTCTACTGCCCCGGCGACCAGAAGGTTTACCTGGATCTGGATTTCTTCCGCGAACTGCAAACGCGTTTTCACAGCAGCGGCGATTTCGCGCGCGCCTATGTGATTGCGCACGAGGTAGGGCATCACGTGCAGAATCAGCTAGGCATTTTTGCCAAGACCAGCCAGTTGCAACGGCAAGGCGTGCCGATGGAAGGCGCCGATGGCTTGTCGGTGCGGCAGGAGCTGCAGGCGGATTGCTTCGCGGGCGTATGGGCCAACCGCACGCAGCAGCGTCTGCAATGGCTGCATCCAGGCGACGTGGAATCCGCGCTCAATGCCGCCAGTCAGATCGGCGACGATACCTTGCAGCGCGAGGCGCGTGGCACGGTGGTGCCCGATTCATTCACGCACGGCACCTCCGCGCAGCGCGTGAAGTGGTTCAAGACCGGCCTGGAAAGCGGGGATATCCAAGCATGCAACACGTTTAGCGGGGCATTGTGAGCGCGAACATGATTCATCCATGCCTACGTTGTGGCGCGTGCTGCGCCTGTTTCCGGGTCGCCTTCCATTGGATGGAAGCCGATGCCTCCCTGGGCGGCCAGGTGCCGCCGGAGCTTACCGAAAAGCTGGATCCGCACCGCCTGGTGATGCGCGGCACGCAGGCTTATCAGCCACGCTGTGTAGCGTTGGAAGGCACCATCGGCGTCGCCGCGCGTTGCGGCATCCACCCGCAGCGCCCCTCAGTGTGTCGCGACGTGCCGCCGTCGTGGGAATTCGGCGAGCCCAGTCCGCAATGCGACAAAGGCCGTGTAACACACGGCTTGCCGCCGCTGACACTGGAAGACTGGGTTCGTTACCGGGAAGCCAGCGCACAGGCGTAATGCCATTTTTGTAGGCTGGGATGTCAATCCCAGCTTGCTTTGCGGCACACGGATGCTGGGATTGGCATCCCAGCCTACTAAGGCGTAGCGGCATCGTTGCGGAATGTCTGCACGAATTGCTGAAGCTCGTTTTCGCTGACATCGGAAACAGCCACGAAGTGCATATCGCCGGCGGTCCACTGGATCGCCGTATAGCCGTTCCACTGCGTGGCTTGCTGCTTGGCATCCGCGGACGAAATCGGCCATTGGTAAAGGTTGATGACATGTAGATGCCGTTTGTAGATGAGCGCGGCAACGCTGTGCCCATCGAGCGCGTCCAGCCGGCCGCCCACCAGCGGAAAGCCCTCGTTCGCCAGGTCTTCCACGCGTGGGGAAAAATCCAGCTTGCCGGCGAACCAGGGCTTGACCGTGTGTTGGTCGGTCGAAACCACGTCCATCAGATGCTGCGGCTGCATCGAGCGGATATGGCTGGAAATGGCCTCCGCCGCCCATGAGTTTGCGTCGTTGGCGCGATGTGTAACGTAAAGCCATAGCGGGGTGGTAACGATCAGCGCGGCGGCAAAACCTGCGGCGATGGCGAGTGCTGCGGGGCGCCTCCTGGCTTGAGGCGCGGAAGCTTTATCGGCGGACCACTGCTTGCGCAAGGCATCCGGCGCGCGGCGATACAGGGATGCACGAACGATGCCCTCGCGAAGTCGCGTGCAATCGGCATAGCTGGCTGCGCAATCCGCACAGTTTTGCATATGCCGTGCGATCGTCACGCTTTGCGCGGCATCCAGTTCGTTGTCGAGATAGGCATGCAGAAGCAGCCTGGCGTCATCGCACATCATGACGGCGTGCCTCCGTAGGATAGCGTGATAGTTCGGCTTTCAGACGTTCGCGCGCGCGTGCGAGCCGCGACATCACCGTGCCGATTTTCTGGCCGGTGATCGCGGCGATCTCCTTATAGGAGCATTCCTCCAGCTCACGCAGCACGATGGTTTCGCGCAACGGATGCGGAAGATTTTCCAGCGCGGCTTGCAATGCCTCGATGTCGACAGACAGCAAGGCGCGCGCTTCCGGGGAAGACTGCTCGTCGACCAGGGCGTGGGCCTCCTCGTCGAAGGTTTCATGCGCGGCATCGGCAGCGGTTTTGGCCCGCAGCGAATAAAAGGTGTTGCGCACGATCGCGAGCAGCCAAACGCGGGCATCGCCGCCATGGAAGCTATGAAAGTAGCGAAACGCACGCAGCATCGACTCCTGCACGACGTCCTGGGCATCGGCATCGTCGCGCGCCAGCCAGCGGGCCAGGTTATAGGCGGCGTCCAGATACGGCACTACGCAAGCCTCGAAACTTGCGTTGCCGTAGGCGGATCGGGGGTGGCGGACGTCGGAAGGCATAAAACCTCTTACCGCAGTCTAGACGACTTTATTCCATGGCTCGAAAACGCGGAATAGGTCTGCCAGGCAGCCGGTAGATGCGGATAAGGGCCGCGCTGGGCGGCCCATGACGAGCGGAGCTGGCGATGGATAACGACGACAGCCGCGGCGATGGCCGGCGGCAATTTCTCAAATGCATGGCCTGGGCCGGGGCTGGCACCCTTTGGCTGATGAAGGGCGGGGTGCTGCATGCGCAAGCGCTGGACGAAGCGGCGACCGCCACGGACGCCAGTTTCAGTTTCGTGCAGATCAGCGATTCCCATATCGGCTTTCACAAAGCCCCCAATCCGGATGTGGCCGGTACGTTGCGCCGTTCGCTGGCGATGATCGGTGCGCAAAAAACGCGGCCGGCCTTTCTCTTGCACACGGGCGATCTTACGCACCTGTCCAAGCCCGAGGAATTCGACACCCTGGCAGGATTGATGCAGGAGGCTCGGGTCGGCCGCAGCTTCTATGTGCCGGGCGAACACGATGTGATTGGCGACAACGGCGCCGAATTCTTTCGCCGTTTCGGCGAGAAACAGCACGACGGCGGCTGGTACAGCTTCGACCACAACGGCGCGCATTTCGTCGGCCTGGTCAACGTACTCAACCTCAAGGCCGGGGGCTTGGGTTCGCTCGGCGCGGACCAGTTGGCGTGGTTGAAGAAAGATCTGGCGGCCCGTTCGGCCGAAACGCCGGTGGTGGTGTTTGCCCATATGCCGCTGTGGCCGCTGTATCCGCCATGGGGCTGGGGCACCGACGACAGCGGTGAAGCGTTGAGCTATCTGCGGCGTTTCGGTTCGGTCACCGTGCTCAACGGACACATTCACCAGATCCAGCAGAAGGTGGAAGGCAACATCACCTTCTACACGGCGCGTTCCACTGCTTATCCGCAACCCGCGCCAGGAGAGGGGCCGGGACCCGGGCCGCTGCAGAGCGTGAAGCCGGAGGCGCTGCATCGCTACCTGGGCATTCGCGATGTACGGCATGTACGAACCGGCGGACCACTGGCGGTGACTGATGAGGTGCTGACATGAAACGAACGATCCGGGCGGCCTGCGTGATCGCACTTGGCGGCATGGCCATGGCGTGTGCGGCAGCGAATGGGCCGAGGCCTTATCAGGTAGCGATCCAGAACTTCGCCTTCGCTCCGAAAACCCTCTCCGTGCCGGCCGGCACTCGCGTGGTGTGGACCAATCGCGACGACGAGCCGCACGTCATCACCAGTGCCGGTGCGATGTTTGCTTCATCGAAGGCGCTGGATGGTGGCGACACGTATGCGGTGACGTTTTCCAAACCGGGCACGTACACCTATTACTGTTCGATCCATCCCATGATGGTGGGCACGATCATCGTGCAGTGAACGCACTATCGAAGCGATAGCTGTCCATGGCGAGGAAGCCCAGGTCGATGCCGGCATCGATACGTTCGCCTTGGAAATGCTCGCCGGCGGCGCCAAGCGCTATGTACAGCGGCAGCAAATGCTCGTCACTGGGATGGGCGCGTTCGGCACCGGGCGCCTGGCGGCGATAGTCGAGCAAGGCCTCGACGTCGCCGGCCTGGATCTTCTGCTCGATCCAGCCGATGAACGGCCGCACATAGGGCGCTTCGTTGGTTTCGCTGTAGCCGGCGCGGAAGTCATGCAGGTTGTGGGTGATGCTGCCGGAACCGATCACCAGCACGCCCTGTTCGCGCAGCGGTGCCAAAGCGCGGCCTACGGCGTAATGGTGCGCCGGCCCAAGATGCGGTTGGATGGACAAGGGGACGACGGGGATATCGGCCTGCGGGTAGAGCAGGCGTAGCGGCACCCAGGCACCGTGGTCGAGCCCCTGCCGGGAATCAAGCAGGGGTGCGAGCCCTACCCGATCGAGCAGCGACATCGCCTGTGCGGCGATCTCGGGCGCGCCTGGCGCCGGGTACTGCAGCTCGAACAGCGCGCGTGGGAAGCCGTAGAAGTCGTGAATGGTTTCCGGCTGTGCAGCGCCGCCAACGCTCGGCTGGCGCGCCAGCCAGTGCGCGGTGGCGATCACGATGGCGGTGGGACGAGGCAGCTGGGCGGCGATCTCGGTCAGGCGCTTGCCGACCTGGCCTGGGTGCAGGGCGGTCATCGGTGAGCCGTGCGAGATGTAAAGGCTGGGCAACATGTTCATGGCGATACAAGTATGGCCGGATGAACGGGGTTTGCAGCGGCCGCTATGGGGAACGGACTGTTGCCTTGGTGGAACGATGCGGCCACGAACGTAGGCTGGGATGACAATCCCAGCATCGCTCGGACGACATGCATGGCAATGCTGGGATTGTCATCCCAGCCTACGGGTTATTTGCGGCGGGGGGGCTTGTCGCCGCTGCGTCCATGCTTCGGCTTGCCGGCATGGCTGCGCCCATGCGCGGGTTTGAACCCAGGCTTGCGCGGCGCACGCGCACCGCCTTCTTCCTCGCTCCCGTCCCACTCGACAATGCGCAACTGCTGCTGGTTCACCCACACCTTCTGCAGGTGCTGGAAAACTTCCTTCGGCATGCCGTCGGGCAGGTCGATCAGGCTGTAGTCGCCACGGATGCTCAGGCGGCCGATGTACTGGCTTTCCAGGCCGGCCTCGTTGGCGATGGCGCCGATGATGTTGCCGGGCTTCACACCATGCTCATGCCCCACTTCGATGCGATAGGTGCGCTTGCCGGTTTCGGTGGCATGCGGACGCTGCTGGCGCGGCGCGAAGTCGCGCGGGCTCTCGTCGCGATGGCGCACTTCGCGCTGCGGGCGGCGGGTATCTCCCTCCTGGTGCGCGCGGGCAGGGCGTGCTTCGCGTTCCGGCGCGCGTTCGCGCTTGGGTGGCGCCTCCAGCAGCAGGGGGCGGTCGCCTTGCGCAATGCGGGCCAGAGCCGCGGCGATTTCGATCGCAGGGATGTCGTGTTCCTGCTCGAATTGCTCGATCAACTGCTGGAACTGCTCCAGGCCGCCGATCGCCAAGGTGTCGCTGATGTTCTGCTTGAAGCGCGCGATGCGGCGGTCGTTCACCGCTTCTACCGTGGGCAGCTTCATTTCCTCGATCGGCTGGCGCGTGGCGCGTTCGATCGCACGCAGCATGCCTTTTTCGCGTGGCGTCACAAACAGGATCGCTTCACCGCTGCGTCCGGCGCGACCGGTGCGGCCGATGCGGTGCACGTAGCTTTCCGTGTCGTAGGGGATGTCGTAGTTCAGCACGTGGCTGATGCGCTCCACGTCCAGGCCGCGAGCGGCGACGTCGGTGGCGACCAGGATATCCAGCTTGCCGTCCTTGAGCTGCTGGATGACGCGCTCGCGTTGCGGTTGCGCGATGTCGCCGTTGATGGCGGCAGCGGCCAGACCACGCGCCTGCAACTTTTCTGCGAGTTCCTCGGTGGCCTGCTTGGTGCGCGCGAAGATGATCATCGCGTCGAACGGTTCGGCTTCCAGGATGCGCGTCATCGCATCCAGCTTGTGCATGCCGCTCACCCACCAGTAGCGCTGGCGGATGTTCGCCGCCGTGGTCGTGGCGGCCTTGATGGTGACTTCCACCGGGTCCTTGAGGTGCTGCTGGGCGATCTTGCGGATCGGCGGCGGCATGGTGGCGGAGAACAGCGCCACCTGGCGTTCCGGCGGGGTGGCCTGGAGCACTTTCTCGACATCGTCGATAAAGCCCATGCGCAGCATTTCGTCTGCTTCATCCAGCACGATGAAGCGCAATTGGGAAAGGTCGAGCGTGCCGCGTTCCAGATGGTCGATCACGCGGCCGGGCGTCCCGACCACGATGTGCACGCCGCGACGCAATGCGTGCAATTGCGGGCCGTAGCTTTGGCCGCCGTAGATCGGCAGCACCTGGAAGCCCGGCATGCGCGCCGCGTAGCGCTGAAAGGCTTCGGCCACCTGGATCGCCAGTTCGCGCGTAGGCGCCAGCACCAAGGCCTGCGGCTTGCCGGGACGCATCTCGATGCGTGAAAGGATCGGCAGCGCGAAAGCCGCCGTCTTGCCGGTGCCGGTTTGCGCCTGGCCCAGCACGTCCCGGCCGTCCAGCAGCGACGGGATCGTCGCGGCCTGGATCGGCGACGGCGATTCGTAGCCTACGTCGGCCAGCGCGCGCAGCACTTCCGGCGTAAGGGCAAGCGCAGAGAAGCCGGCGGTGGCCGGAGCGGAGTCGGAAGACGGGGACGACATGGGGAAACCTCGACGTGGCATGCACGCGGCATGCGGGAGTAAGGCCACTATTGTAACAGCCCATGGCGGGCATACTCTTGAAAGATTGCATAACCATCCGGAGCCGTCATGAAGAACCGACTGAAGGACCGCGTCGCCCTGGTCACCGGGGCGTCCTCGGGGATAGGCGAGGCGACCGCACTAGCCTTGGCCGAGCAGGGGGCCAAGGTGGCCATTGCCGCCCGGCGCAAGGACCGGTTGGAGCAGCTGGCCGCCAAGCTCGCGGAGTTGGGGGCCGAGCCGCTGCTGCTGGTGGCCGACCTGGCTTCGGAGGCTGAGGCGCAGCGCGTCGTGAAGGAAACCCAAGCGCACTATGGCCGGCTTGACATCCTCGTCAACAATGCCGGCGTGATGTACCTGGAGCCGGTCGCCGAAGCGGACCTGGGTCGCTGGCGCCGGATGCTGGAATTGAATGTCCTCAGCCTGATCGCGTCAACGCAGGCGGCACTGGCCGGGATGCGTGCGCGGCGTGACGGGCATATCGTCAATATCTCCTCAGTAGCCGGGCGCGTGGCCAATCCCAACGCCGCGGCCTATGCGGCCACCAAGTTTGGTGTGGTCGGTTTTTCCGAATCGCTGCGGCGCGAGGTCTACAAGGACAACATCCGCGTCAGCGTGATCGAGCCGGGCATGGTGGATACCGAACTACGCGAGCACATCGGGCATGAAGCCAGCCGGCGTGCGGTCAACGCGCGCGCCGGCGAAATGCGCCAGCTGCAAGCCGAGGATATCGCCGACACCGTGCTGTTTTGCGTCACGCGCCCCGATTACGTGTGCATCAACGAAGTGCTGATGCGCCCGACGGATCAGGAACGCTGAGTGGCTGACCTACCTCAACTGGAAACGCCACGCGCGCGCATTCGTGTTGCGGAAGTGACGGATGCGAGCAAGTTGCTGCGCTATCGAGTACAAAATCGTGCACACCTCTCAGCGTGGGAACCGTTGCGTGAAACGGAGTACTACACGGTGGAGCACTGCATCCGCACGATTGCGGAGAGTCGCCAAAATGCCCGGCAGGATCGTGGTTATCCGTTGATGGTGTTCGACCGGCAAGAGCAGGCGATCATTGGCAGCTTCACCTTCGCCAATATCGTGCGGGGTGCGTTCCAGGCATGCCACCTGGGCTACGGCGTGGCCGCGCACATGCAAGGACAGGGTTTGATGCGCGAGGTATTGCCAGTGGGCATCGCCTGGGCGTTCGGCGAGCTGCGTTTGCATCGCATCATGGCCAACTACCTGCCACGCAATGAGCGCAGTGCGAAGCTGTTGACGTCGCTGGGGTTCGAGCGGGAAGGCTATGCGAAGCGGTATTTGCAGATCGCCGGTGAGTGGGAAGATCACGTGCTCACGGCGTTGACCTGTCCGGGCGGGTGATACCGGCGAAAGCCGGTTCCCGCTCCCCGACGGGGAGCGGGAGCCAAAAGCGTTACGCCTTCGCCGCAGGCCGGCGGCCACGCGACGAACGGCGCTGGCGATTTCCCATCGCGTGCTCGCCGCCGCCATTGTTCTGTTGCGCATGTCCGTGCGGCCGGTGTGAGTTGCTGCCTTGCCGTTGCGGACGCGGCTGGCGTTGCCCCTGCTTCGGGCGCGGCGCATTGGCATCCAGCCGCAACGGCGAGGACGGCTCGAAACCCGGTACTTCGTTGATCGCCACTTCCTGCTTCAACAGCTTGCGGATATCGCGCAACAGGCCCGATTCCTCATGGCAGACCAGCGACATGGCGATGCCGCTGGCGCCGGCGCGGCCGGTGCGGCCGATGCGGTGCACGTAGTCTTCCGCCACCATTGGCAGGTCGAAGTTGATCACGATCGGCAACTGGTCGATGTCGATGCCGCGCGCGGCGATATCCGTCGCCACCAGTACGGTGATGCGGCCGCTTTTAAAATCGGCCAGCGCGCGGGTGCGTGCATTCTGGCTCTTGTTGCCGTGGATGGCCGCCGCGCGCAAGCCGGACTGCTCCAGGTAGCGCACCAGCTTGTCGGCGCCGTGCTTGGTACGGCTGAACACCAACGTCTGGCGTCGGCTGTCCTGGCTGAGAACGTGCAGCAACAGATCGCGCTTGCGGGTGCCGTCGACCGGGTGCACCTGGTGGCTTACGGTGGTAGCCACGCTGTTGGCCGGCGTCACCGACACTTCTTGTGGCGACTGCATGAACTGCATCGCCAGCGACTTGATCTCCGGCGCGAAGGTGGCGGAGAACAACAGCGTCTGGCGCTGCTTCGGCAGCGCGCCGATGACGCGCTTGAGCGAGGGGAGAAAGCCCATGTCCAGCATGCGATCGGCTTCGTCCAGCACCAGTACTTCCACGCCGGAGAGGTCGATCGTGCGTTGCTGCATGTGATCCACCAGCCGGCCCGGCGTGGCGATGACGATATCGGTGCCGCGACGCAATGCCTGGATCTGCGGCCCCATGCCCACGCCGCCGAAGATCACCGTGCTGCTCACGCGCAGATGTTTTGCATAGGCGCGAACGTTGTCGTTGATCTGTGCCGCCAGCTCGCGCGTGGGCGTTAGCACGAGTGCTCGCGGACGATGCTTGCCTGAGGCCTGAGTGGTGGACAGGCGCTGCAGCAAGGGCAGCGAGAACGCGGCGGTCTTGCCGGTGCCGGTCTGTGCGGCGGCGAGCAGGTCGTGGCCTTCCAGCGCCACCGGAATGGCTCCGGCCTGGATCGGGGTGGGATCGGTGTAGCCCTGTTCGGCAAGCGCGCGCAGCAACGCAGGGGCTAGGCCCAGCGATTCGAAAGACATGGAAGTGCTCCTGTTGCAACCCGGAGCCTTCAAGCAGAACCGCGTTGCCATATATGGGTATTTGGGGGGAATGCGACGCCGGATGGGCGTGATTCGAATGCCCATTATACATGAATGACGGGACGCCTGCCTTGTCGTGCTAGCCTCGCGCGGCCGCCCACCAGGGAAATCCGCATGTCCGTCCTGTCTGCCCTCCGCGAGTTGAATCACGAGCAGCGGCATACCGTGCTGGCGAGTTTCCTGGGCTGGACGCTGGATGCGTTCGATTATTTTCTCTACACCTTCGTGATCGTCGGCATTGCGCGGGAATTCCATGCCGATCGCACCGAGGTCACCCTGGGCGTGTTTCTCACGCTGGCGGCGCGGCCGGTCGGCGCCTTGCTGTTCGGTCGCCTGGCGGATCGTTTCGGTCGCCGGCCGGTGCTGATGATCGACGTGCTGCTGTTTTCGCTGTTCGAACTGGCCACCGCGTTTTCCACTTCGTTGACGATGCTGCTGGCCTTGCGTTTCCTGTTTGGCGTGGCGATGGGCGGCGAGTGGGGCATTGGTGCTTCGCTGGCGATGGAGTCGATTCCGCCCAAGTCGCGCGGCCTGGTTTCCGGCCTGCTGCAAAGCGGCTACCCCTGCGGCTTTTTCCTGGGCGCCCTGGCCAATTGGCTATTGATCGACCATGTCGGCTGGCGTGGCCTGTTCGTGGTGGGCACGCTGCCGGCGCTGCTGGTGCTGTATATCCGGCGCAAGGTGCCTGAATCGCCGGCGTGGGAAGCGAGCCAGGCGGCACATGGCAGGCGCAGCCTGGGCGAGGCCATGCGCGGCCACTGGAAGCTGGCGATCTACCTGATGTGCCTGATGGCCGCGTTCAACATGTTCAGCCACGGCTCGCAGGACATGTATCACACCTTCGAAGAGGTCAACCTGCACCTTCCCACCGGTTCGGGCTCGGCCTTTCTGCTGGTGGCCTTGCTCAACCTGGGCGCCCTGGCCGGCGGCATTTTCTTCGGCGGCTGGTCGGAAAAAATTGGGCGCCGCCGCGCCATGATCGTCGCCGCCCTGCTGGCCATCCCAGTGATTCCGCTGTGGACGTATGGCGGCTCGCTCTTGCTGTTGGGCCTGGGCGCGTTCCTGATCCAGGTGATGGTGCAGGGCGCCTGGGGCGTGGTGCCCACGCATCTGAACGAGCTGTCGCCGGACGCCGTACGCGGCACCTTGCCCGGCTTCGCCTATCAGATGGGCAACCTGATCGCAGCCGGCACTGCTACCGCGCAGTCCTGGCTGGCGGCGCAGGGGGCGGGACTGCCGCTGGTGATGTCGTTGTGGATCGCCGCCGTGGCGATACTGCTGGCGCTGCTGGTGTGGCTGGGTCCGGAGGCCCGCGGCGTGCGCTTCGGTAGCTGATAGAATCGCCCTCTTTGGTACCCCAAAGAGACAGGCAATGAAGGCTGGCAAGGACAAGGTCATCGCGTTCCACTACACGCTTAGCGTGGACGGCGAGAAGGTGGAAAGCTCGCACGACGGCGGCGAGCCGCTGTGGATACTGCTGGGCCACGGCCAGCTGATTCCGGGCCTGGAGAAGGCGCTGGAAGAGCATGGCGCCGGTGACACCCTGCAGGTGGAAATCCCGCCGGCCGAAGGCTATGGCGAGCGCCAGGAAGACCAGATCCAGCGGGTGCCGAAGAAGTACTTCCAGCAGGGCAACCGCCTGAAGCCCGGCATGGTGACCGTGCTGTCGCTCAAGCAGGGCGGCCAGCGCGCGGTGACGGTGCACAAGGTCGGCATGAGCACGGTGGATGTGGATCTCAACCACCCGATGGCCGGCAAGACGCTGAATTTCGATGTCGCGATCCAGGAAGTGCGCGAGGCGACCGAAGAGGAAATCCAGCACGGACATGCGCATCCGCCGGGTGCAGCGGCGCATTAAGCTCAGATGTGACAACGGCGCCTTGCGGCGCCGTTGTTCTATTCGCCCTAGGCGTCAAACCAGGCTGATCTGCACGTCTACATTGCCGCGGGTGGCATGCGAGTAGGGGCAGATGTCGCGATGGGCGACGTCGACCAGTTCCTGCGCCACGGCGTGATCGATGCCCGGCAGGCTCACTTCCAGCTTCACCGCGATGGCAAAGCCGGCGGGCTCGCGCGGACCGATGCCGACGTGGCCGGTCACCGAAGCTTCTTTCAGCGTGACCTTCTTCTCGCGCGCCACGTAACGCACGGCACCCTCAAAGCAAGCGGCGTAGCCAGCAGCGAACAACTGCTCCGGATTGCTGCCGTGGCCGCCGGGGCCGCCGAGTTCCTTGGGCACCTTCAAATCGAAATCCAGCACGCCGTCGCTGCTGTGGATGTGGCCCTCGCGGCCGCCCTTGGCGGTAGCGGTGGCGGTATAGAGGACTTTGGTCGGATTGCTCATGGCATTTACTCTCCTGGGTCAATGGGGGTTGGGTCGGTGGGAGAGGCGAGCTGGGTCGCCAGGTTTTTCAACTCATCGCGCAGACGCGTGAAGGCGTCGACGGACATGCAAAGTTTTTCGGCCAGGCAGCGTGGCACCTCGGCCGCGCGTACGCGCAGCGTATGGCCAGCATCGGTCAGGGTGATTTCCACCTCGCGCTCGTCACTTTGACGGCGGCGCCGGCCCAGTAGCCCGGCTTGCTCCAGGCGCTTGAGCAATGGCGTGAGGGTGCCCGAGTCCAGCTGCAAGCGCTCGCCTAGTTCGCGCACGGTCACGCCGTCGCGCTCCCATAGCACCAGCATCACCAGGTATTGCGGGTAGGTGAGGTCCAATGCCTCCAGCAGGGGGCGATAGACCGCTGTCATCCGGCGCGAGGCCGCGTACAGCGCGAAGCAGAGCTGTTCGTCCAGCAGCAGGGAGGGGGACAGGGGCTTCTTCATGACGAAAACAGTAGCATCAAATTTAATTGTGCACAATATAATTTTCGTGAAGCCGTGCAAGGCGCCTTCAGGTCGTTAGTCCAGCAATCGCTTTCCGTACTCGAAATGATCGCGCCAATAGGGTCCGTCGATATCATCGAGCCGCACGGTGCCGCCGCTGTTCGGCGCATGCACGAAGCGCCCCTTGCCCACGTACACGCCGACATGGCTGATGCCGCGGCCGCTACCGAAAAACACCAGGTCGCCGCTGACCAGGTCGTCCATGTGCTTGATCTTGGTTCCGCTGATGGCGGCCATGTCGCGCGAGCTATGCGGCAAGTCGATGTTGGCGGCATTGCGGTAGATGTAATCCACCAGGCCGCTGCAATCGAAGCCGCTGGTCGGCGTATTGCCGCCCCAGCGATAGGGTGTGCCGACCAGGGCCATAGCGCGAAACAGGACGTCATTGGCGGTCCCGACCGCATTTTCCGGCGCGCGCGCCGGTTCATCGGCGAGCGCGGAATTGGATGCTTTGTAAGTGGCCTCATGGCGAGGCGAGCTGGCACAGGCGGCCAGCAAGGACAGCATGCCGACGAGCACACCAAGGCGCAGCACACGGACGCTTGATCGGTGTTTGTCCGTATCCCCTGGGCTGGCTTGGGCCATGCGCAAACCTCGGCGGTGTCGATGCGCCGAGGTTATAACAAATCAATGGCTTGCAGAAAAGTTTTTAGGAATTGGAGGAGCTTGTGCGAGCGGGGTCCATCATTGAGCAGGCACTTCGATGTCCTGTTGCTGCAGGGTTTTGCCGGCGGCATCCCAGGCGACCAGGCGGTAGTGGCCTGGGTAGAGATAAAGCTGGTTATGCGAGTGATTGCGCAGGAAGGTGTAGCGATCGGCCGGCGTGGCGTTATCCGGTTCGCTCGGATAATGGGCGTCGATGACGCAGGGTATCGTTCCTGCGCACAGGTCGCTGCTGATCCGGTAAGGCACGCGTTTGCCGCCCAGCGTAAGCCACGATGGTCGTTGGGTGGGATCGAGCGGCATGCGTGGCATCATCACTTCGCGGCGCAATACGTCGCTGCGCATGATGCCTTGCACATCCAGGTCGCGTTCGAAGGCAGGCGGCACGATGACCGTGACGTCATGCTGGCTCGGATCTGAACTCCAGATCGTGTCTGCGCCATGCTGGCGCAGCACGTAAGGCACCGGCGAGGAGAATTTGCCGGCAATCGTGTTGTAGAACCCGAAGTCCAGGCCACCCACCGCAACATCGCGGAATTGCACCTGGTCCACGCTCAGCGGATCGTAACCACTGAGGCGTTTGAGCTGCGCCGCCATGGGCTGGATGGACCCACCGAGGTTGCCCGCTCGCTTGTCGATATGGGCATAGCCGGCATGCACGAACAATTTGGCCTGCGGGTCCTTGGCGAACACTTTTTCGTAGAGGCTATTCGCTTCAGCAGTATCGCGGTCGTCGACGGGTACGTTGTCCGGATCATAGGCCACGATGGTGTAGCCGAGCCGGATCGCCTGGCGCACGATCTCGCCATACAGGGGTTCAAGCAGGTATTCGCTGCCCGATGTATCGGTCACATAGCCGCGGTGCATCAGGTCGGTGTCCTTGGTGCTCAACGCCTCCACCGCAAAATACTGGAAGCCCAGTGCACGCAGGCGCGGAAGCAGGGCCAGCGTGAGTTCGCGGGTATGGGCATCATGGTGCGCCTCGTTCACCATCACGATGTGGCGCTTGGCGGCGAGCTCGGCCACTGCGGTGGCGGCGTCCACCTCCTGCCATTGGCTGGAATCGGGCAGCGGCAAGGACCTGGGCGGCGCGATACGGTTGTCGAACGGGAAGACCATTACCGCTTCGTTGTAGAGACCTAGCTCGCTGTCCACCGTGGCCAGCAATTGCTGCGCGAGCGACCTGTCGTCGCCACTCAGCAAAGGGATCACTGAAGCGACGTATTCGTGCCGCGCCAGCCCATTGGGGGCGCTGCCGAAGCGGGTCACTACTTCGCGGGCGGAGGGGGGCGAAGGCTGTCCATACGCGCTGATCGAGAGCATCAGCACGGTCGGACAAAGCAGGCACAGCACGTTCATCAGACGCATGGGCGTGGGGACGATGTCGTGGATGCGGCATCAGCCTGCACCCTAAGACAGGTAGCACGCAAGTACTTTTCTGTGGGTGATGTCGAGCTCGCCGAGGAGCCGGATTGGACCGCGCAAAATCAAGTACCAATGGGTTCGAAACGCGGCAGGCCATCGGTGGCCCGGCGGCCCGCAGTTTTTCAACAGCCCGTTCGCTCCCCGCTACAATGGTCCGATGAATGCTTCCCGCAGTGACGTACTGATCCTTGGTGGCGGAGTGATCGGCCTTGCCTGTGCGCTGCATCTGCTCAAGGGCGGAGCAAGGGTGCGCGTGTTGGAGCAAGGCACGCCCGGTTGCGGCAGTTCGCACGGAAATTGCGGCACGATCACGCCCAGTCATGCCGCGCCGATGACCATGCCGGGTACCTTGGGCGTGGCTTTGCGCTCGCTGCTACGCGCCGATGCGCCGCTTTACCTCAACCCGCGCCTGGATGGGCCCCGCTTGCGCTGGCTGATGGGTTTCGCGCGGCGCTGCACGTGGCGCGACTTCGAGCGCGCCGCGCAAGCACGGGCGGCCATTTTGCAGCGCTCGTACCGGCTGCTTGCCGAGTTGGTCCGCAGCGAGCGGCTGGATTGCGAATTCGTCGAAGAAGGCTTGCTGTACGTCTATCGCAGCAGCGCGCAGATGGCCGATGACGAGCATCACCACGCGCAGTTGCTCGACCGCTTGGGGATTGCCGTGCAACGCCTGCGTGGCGGCGAAGTAGAGGCCATTGAGCCGTCGCTTAAGGCGGGCGTGCAGGGCGGGATGTTTCATCCCGGCGATGCGCGCCTGCGGCCGGACCGCTATGCCGCCGAACTGGCGCGGCTGGTGCGCGAGCGGGGCGGCATCATCGAAACAGGCGCGAAAATCGAGCGTATTGCCACCGATGGAAAAGGCATCGTCAGCGTGGCGACGGCACTTGGCGATTTCACCGGCGATCGGGTGGTGCTGGCATTGGGTGCGTGGTCGCCGTTGCTCGGCAAGCAACTGGGCTTGCGCCTGCCAATGCAGCCGGGCAAAGGCTATTCGCTTACCTACACGCGCCCGGCACAGGCTCCGCGGCATGCGCTGGTGCTGCGCGAAGCCAAGGTTTGCGTGACCACCTGGAACAGCGGTTTCCGCCTGGGCAGCACGATGGAATTCTCCGGTTACGCGGAAGGAATCAATCGCACGCGCATCGACGCACTCCGGCGTGGCGCGGCCGAATGCCTGCGTGAACCGGAAGGCCCGCAATTGCAAGAGGAATGGTGGGGCTGGCGGCCGATGAGCGTGGACGAAATACCGATCATCGGTCCCAGCGCACGCTGGTCGAATCTGCATCTGGCCACCGGCCATGGCATGCTCGGCGTCAGCATGTCCGCGGCGACAGGGGAGCTGGTCGCCGCGCAGATGCTTGGCGCTGCGCCGGCGATCGATCCCGCGCCGTATGCGCCGTCGCGCTTCCATCTGTGAATACGCGTACGACCCACGCAATGAGCCATACGCTTTGAATATCCATCGCAGGAGTGATGCATGAGCGAGCGTTTCGACCTGATCGTGCTGGGAGCGGGTTCCGGCGGCTTGAGCGCAGCACAGCGCGCGGCCCGACTGGGTGCGCGCGTGGCCTTGTTCGATCCGGACGCACTGGGTGGCACTTGTGTCAATCGCGGCTGCGTACCGAAGAAAGCGATGTGGTTTGCCGCGCAAATCGCCGACATGCACCGGCTTGGCGCCGAGATCGGTTTCGAAAGCTCGCCGCTACGGCTGGACTGGGCGCGCTTTCGCACTCTGCGCGATCAATACATCGCCGGCATTCGCCATCGTTATGCAACGCGACTGGACACGGCCGGCATCCGTGTGATCACGCAAGCGGCGCGACTTGTTGCTAGCGACACGGTGCTTACGGCCCAGGGTATCGAGGCCAGTGCACCACATATCGTGATCGCCACTGGCGCAAGCCCGCGCCGGCTCGACATGCCGGGCTTCCAGCTCGGCATGTTGTCGGACCAGATCTTTATGCTGGATGCGCCGCCGCAACACATTGCGATCGTGGGCGGCGGTTACGTAGCGGTGGAGTTCGCTTGCCTGATGCGTGGACTCGGCTGCCGGGTGGACTTGCTGGTTCGCGAACATCTGCTGACCGGTTTCGATCGCGAGCTGGTCGAGGCGCTGGCAATGCAGATGCAGGCGCACGGCATCCGCATCGTGCGCAACACACGGCTCAAGCGTGCGCGCGGCGAGCCTGGCAAGATCACGCTGGAAGCGAACGATGGTGTCGAGCATGGCGTATACGATGCCGTGCTATGGGCCATAGGACGTGTTCCCAATAGCCATGACCTGGGCCTGGAGGCCCTTGGTGTGGAGCGCGACGAAGCCGGCCACATACTGGTCGACGCGTCCCAGGTTACCAGCGTGCCTGGCATCTACGCCGTGGGCGACGTAACCGATCGCAGGGCGCTCACGCCGGTGGCGGTTGCCGCAGGGCGAGCCTTGGCCGAGCGGCTGTTCGCAGGCCATGGCGAGGAGCCATTCGAAGACCAGGACATTCCCAGTGTGGTGTTCTCCGAGCCGCCGTTGGGGGCAATCGGCCTTACCGAGCAACAGGCACACGCCCGCTACGGCGATGCCGTGAACGTGCATACCGGCCGCTACACGCCCTTGCTGTGGATGGTGGCCGGGCGCTCCGAGCAGAGCATGGTCAAGCTGCTGAGCGTGGGCGAGGAGCGCAAAGTGGTCGGCATCCACGTCCTGGGGCCGGGCAGCGACGAGTTGCTGCAAGGCTTTGCCGTGGCCATGCGCAAAGGCCTGTACTGGCGGGACCTGAAGTCGACCATCGCGATCCATCCCACCGCGGCGGAGGAGCTGCTGTTGCTGCATTGAGCGCGGACGGGCGAAACTGGGCGGATGGATACCTTCACCCTGACCCGCGGCCACGCGCCACTACTGATCAGCCTGCCGCATGACGGCAGCTGGCTTCCCGAAGAACTGGCCGCGCGGATGCAGCCCGCTGCGCGCTGCGCGCCCGATACCGACTGGCACGTTGCCCGACTGTACGAGCCGCTGGCGCAGGAACTGGGGGCCAGCCTGATCAAGCCGGTGGCCTCGCGCTACCTCGTCGATTTGAACCGCCCGGCCGATGGCCACGCCCTGTATCCGGGCAGGCGCGAGACGGGGTTGGTGTCCACCATCGGCTTTGATGGCGAGCCCTTGTACCTGAGTGGGCAGGAGCCGGATGCGGATGACATCCAGCGGCGCGTCGAGACCTGGTGGCGCCCCTACCACGAAGCGCTGGCCGGGGAGCTGGCGCGGCTGCTGGCTCAGCATGGCCGGGCGGTGCTGTGGGACGGCCATTCCATCAAGAGCCGGGTGCCCATGCTGTTTGAAGGGCGCCTGCCGGATTTCAACCTGGGCACCGCCGATGGCGCGAGCTGCGACGCGGACCTGCAGTGGAGCCTGACCCGGGTGCTGGAAGCCCAGCGCCGTTACGACTTTGTGGTCAACGGGCGTTTCAAGGGCGGCTACATTACGCGTCACTACGGCCAGCCGGGGGAGGGGGTGCAGGCGGTGCAGCTCGAGCTGGCGCAGTGCCAATACATGGACGAAGAGAGCTTTGCCTGGGATCAGGCCAAGGCGGCGGGGGTGCAGGCGACCATACGTGAGCTGTTGCTTTGTTGCCTGGCCAAAGACTGACAGGTAGCGGGGTGGTAGCGCGGGTTTTGTTTAAATAGCTAGCGGCGACCTCGAAATTTTCCTACGTCCGTTCAGTTTCGGTATGCCGAGGTGGATGCATTGTTAGGGCCGTCACGCCGCCCGCGATAGCCGGGTTCCGGCCGGGTCCGTGGCAACCAAAATCTCGAGGCTCATGATCATGATGCGTAAACTTGCGATTGCTTCCCTGCTCGTGGCAGGTGTCGCTCTTTCCGGTTCGGTGCTGGCTCAGGATACGTCGGCTGCTCCGGCATCCGCGTCGACGTCGGCCACCACGGCCAAGCACGCCGCCCACCACAAGTCCTCGACGCACAAGACCCACAAGGCGAAGAAGGCCAGCAGCGGCACCACCGAGCCGGCCTCCAGCAGCACCGCTGGCAAGTAATTCCCTTCATCCGTTGCGGATGCAAAGACCCGGTGGGCGCAGGCCCCCGGGTTTTTTTATGGGCGCGCCAACGCTGCGATGCATGTAGGCTGGGATGATAGTCCCAGCTTTCTACGTAGCATCCCGATGCTGGGATTGCCATCCCAGCCTACGTGCAGCCAGACGTGCATACAGTGCGGTGCCGGGCACGTGGAATAGATCAGAGCACCCCTACAGCGGCGATGCACTTCAGTTCGATCGCGATCGGCGTCGGCAAGGCAGTGATGCCCAGCGTGGTGCGGCAGGCATCCACGCCCTGGAAGTATTCCGCGTAGAGGCGGTTGTAGACGGGGAAGTCGCGCGCCATGTCGGTGAGGAACACGGTGACGTCGACCAGGTCCTCCCAGCGCGCGCCGCTGGCTTCGAGAACTGCGCGCACGTTGGCGAACACCTGTCGGCACTGCTGCTCGATGTCGTAGCCGATCAGCTTGCCATCGGCGTCATGCACGTTGCCCGGGATCTTGTTGCTGCCCGGTTCGCGCGGCCCGACGCCGGAGAGAAACAGCAGGCCGCCCACGCGGCGCGCATGCGGATACGCGCCAACCGGGGCAGGGGCGGTGTCTGTGCGCACCACGCCGCTCATCGCAACTCCCCTGAGCGGGCCATCAGCAGCTCAAGCGCCTGCTCGTAATGGGGCCGCAAGGTTTCGCGCGACGAAACATGCATCCCTAGGTCATGCATATGGCCATTGGCAAGGCTGTAGCACCATGCGTGCACGGACAGCGGCTGGCCACGCTCCCAGGCATCCATCACGATGGTGGTCTGGCACACGTTGACCACCTGCTCGATCGCATTGAGTTCGCACAGACGCATATTGCGCAACGGCATCGAGTCCAGCGTGCCCAGCTTGTCCACGTGCTTGTAAGCCACGTCGCCGACGTGACGCAGCCAGTTGTCGACCAGGCCTAGCCGACGCTCGTCCAGCACCGCCTGCACGCCGCCGCAGCCGTAGTGACCCACCACGATGATGTGCTCCACTTTCAACGCATCCACCGCGAACTGGATGGTGCTGAGGCAGTTGAGGTCCGTGTGCGATACCACGTTGGCGACATTGCGTTGGACGAAGATCTCGCCGGGCGGCAGATCCACGATCTGCGTGGCGGGCACGCGCGAATCGGAGCAGCCTATCCACAGGTATTTGGGCGACTGCTGCTTGGCCAGGCGCTCGAAGAAGCTCGGATCGGCCTGCGTCACCGACGCCGACCAGCGGCGATTGCTGTCGATCAGATCCTGCAAAGGGCTGCTCATGATTTTTCCTTAGTAACGAATGCAGATATTGCGCGGCTCGGTGAAGAAGCGCAGCGCTTCGGCGCCGCCTTCCCGGCCGAGGCCGGATTGCTTGCTGCCGCCGAATGGCGTGCGCAGATCGCGCAGCAGCCAGCAATTGATCCACACGATGCCGAATTCAAGCTGGGCGCCCATGCGATGCGCGCGTGACAGGTCCTGTGTCCACAATGAGGCCGCCAGTCCGTAGCCTGAGCCGTTGGCGATGGCAATGGCTTGCTCCTCATCCTCGAAAGGAATCAGCGTGACGAGCGGACCGAAGATTTCCTGCTGGTTGGTAAGCGTGTCGTTGGCCAGTCCCTCAACCACGGTGGGGGCGATGAACCAGCCGTCGGTGCAGCGTCCGTCGAGTCGCAGCGCTTCGCCGCCGCAGAGAATGTTGCCGCCTTCCTCGCGCGCCTGTTCGATGCAGCGCATAACCTTGTCGAAATGCTCGCGCGAAACCATCGCGCCAAGATCGGTTGAAGCCAGCTCAGGGTCGCCCACGCGCAGTGCTTGCACCTTCGCGAGATAACGTTCGCGGAAGCTGTCAAAGATCGAGCGCTGCACCAGCAGGCGCGAGCCGCACAGGCAGATCTCGCCCTGGTTGGCAAAGCCCGAGCGCACGATGGTGTCGAGGTTCGCGTCGCTCAGATCGGCATCGGCAAACACGATGGCGGGGTTCTTGCCGCCCATTTCCAGCGACACTTTCTTGAATTGCGGCGCGGCCGTGGCGGCGATGCTTGCGCCGGTGCGTGTGCTGCCGGTAAAGGAAATGGCCTTGATTGCCGGATGCTCGATGATCGCCTGGCCGGTACTGGGGCCGCGCCCTTGCACGATGTTCAACACGCCGGGTGGAAAGCCCGCTTCAAGGCTCAGCTCGCCGAGCAGGGCGGCGGTGCAGGGTGTGATTTCCGAAGGCTTGGCCACCACGGCGTTGCCGCTCGCCAGGGCCGGTGCAATCTTCCAGGTGAACAGATACAGCGGCAGGTTCCACGGGCTGATGCAGCCGACCACGCCAAGCGGACGTCGCAACGTGTAGTTGATCGCGCCGCTTTCCATCGCATGCGATTCGCTTTCCCAACCCATGATGGCGGCGGCGAAAAAGCGCAGGTTGGCTACGGCACGTGGGATGTCCAAACGCTTGGCCAGCGCGACGGGCTTGCCGCTGTCGCGCGACTCCAGCGCCGCGAATTCTTCGAGCCGGGCTTCGATCAGATCGGCAAGCTTGTGCAGCAAGCGCGCACGTGTTTCGGCGGGCGTTGCCGCCCATCCCGGCGCCGCTTGTTGCGCGGCCTTGGCCGCTGCATCGACATCCTCGGCGGTGGAGTCGGGGCATTGCGCGAACACCGCGCCGGTGGCCGGCTCGTGGACGTCGAGCCATTGGCCGCCCGCAGAAGCCTGCAGGCGACCGTCGATCAGATTGGCGAGGCGGGTGCTTGGCATCCGCCCAAGCTTAGAGCCTGTCCGGGTGGAATGCACCGGACGCGTCCGTATGTCTTTATCTCAAGGAGTCGGGCTTGGCGTGGCG
The DNA here is from genome assembly GCF_030160275.1 of Dyella flagellata. GTDB lineage: Bacteria > Pseudomonadota > Gammaproteobacteria > Xanthomonadales > Rhodanobacteraceae > Dyella_B > Dyella_B flagellata. Next base: position 216,654 of record NZ_BSOA01000048.1, on the reverse strand, counting down.
CTCCACGGATCGCTGATGGCACTCACATTGGCGGCATTGGCGAAGGGCGCAAGGCCGTACATGTCGAGCAAAGTGCGCAACACGTTGTAGTGATTGGCCGGGGTATTGCTCTGCGTGCCGGGCGCAATGCCTTGACCGACCCAGAACATCGGTATCTGGTTGGCCGAAGTTGCCGAGTCGTCTTCGTCGAACGTTACGATCAGCAGGCTATTGTGGGTTTGAGCCCACTGCGCGTAGGCGTCCATGTTGTTCTGCAGCCAGCTGTCGCCGGTACCCACGTCGCAGTCGTGCATGTCGTCGCACATGTTGGGGATTACGAACGAGACCGTGGGCAGTTGCGTGAAGTCAGTGGGGAACTCGCTGAACATCAGGCTGCTGGTGGTTGGCACGTTCGAGAAGTCCACCCATGGGGCGTGCTTGCGCGCGTACAGGCGATCGCTGCTCCAGCAATCGGTGGCGCCGTCAGAGGGCAGATTTTCCGCGTAACCGGTGAAGCTGTAGCCGGCCGTGATCAAGGCCGCGCCCAGGTTCGCGATATTGCCCAGATCCTGCGGACAGGAGTCGTCCGTCACGCCCTGCGTATCGCCTGAGAACAGCGCCAGGTAATTGGGCTGGCTCGGGTGGGTGATCGCAAAGGCCTGGTTGAAGATCACGCCTTGCGCGGCGAGGCTGTCCATATACGGCGCGGCGCCGCTGCCCAGGACCTGGACGTTTTCCTTGTTCTCCATCACTACGATGACGACGTGATCGTATTTGGGCGGTGCCGCCAACGCGATTTGCGCCGTGGCAGCGGCAAACAGGGCGAATATCCACTTCACTGTGTGTCTCATTCGTAACCCCTCAAGTGTGTGTGATTGACAATGACCATGCTTCGCGCGATCGGCCGCGCGCCGGGCACGCTACCGAGCAGCCATGACATTGAAATGACCTGGCCGGTAGTTTTTAAGCGCGATGGTCCCCGTGCGGGGCGAATGTGATTTGTGCGTGATTTTGAGGTGTTTGCTACGTCGAATTCGTAGGCTGGGATGACCATCCCAGCCTGCGCGATCAACTAAGCGCTTTGGTGCGCCCACCATCTACCGCAATACTCACACCATTGACGTAAGCGGCTGCCGGCGTGCACAGGAAGGCGATGACCGCCGCGACCTCTCCGGGCTCAGCAAAGCGCCGCGCGGGGACGGCGGCGGCCATTTCCTTGGCCAGCTCCTGTTCGCTGCGACCGGTTTTCTGGGCTTGCACGGCCAGTAAGCCGTCCAGTCGCGCCGTGCGCGTATAGCCGGGCAGCACGTTGTTGACGGTGATGCCATCGACAGCCACCTCGCCGGCCAGCGTCTTGGCCCAGGCGGCCATGGCGGCGCGCACCGTGTTGGAAACGCCCAGGCCCGGGATCGGTTCTTTCACCGAGGTGGAAATCACGTTCACCACGCGTCCGTAGCTACTGTCGCGCATGCCAGGCAATACCGTTTGCAGTAGCGTGTGCGCAGCCAGCACGTGTTGGCGAAAGGTATCTTCGAAAGCGGTGGTTTCGGCGCCATGAATCGGGCCGCCCGGCGGGCCACCAGTGTTGTTGACCAGGATATGGACCGGATGGGTTTGGACGATACCGAAAGCTGCGGCTTTCAGTCCGTCGCTGTCGGACATGTCCACACTGCGCCATGCATGCTGTTGCGAGGCGTGTTTGCGCGGCAAGCTGTCCGCGAGTGCGGCGAGGCGTTCGGCCGAACGCGCCAGCAGGGTGACGTCGGCGCCCAGTTCGGCAAGTTCGATCGCCGTCGCCCGGCCGATGCCCTGCGACGCGCCACACACCAGGGCGTGACGTCCGCTCAGATTCAAATCCATGGGGATCTCCCGGTCAGGAACGGCTGAACCATTGCATGGCCAGCGCGGCGACCCAGCAGGCCCAGGCCAGCCATTGACTGTAGCGCCAGCGTCGCCATAAGCGCGTGATCGCGGCATCGTCGATGGCGGCGATCGCCGGCGAGCGCAGCACGCTTTGCATGCGCAACCATAATTGCGGTCCATGCGCAGCCTGCGCGCTGCCGGTATCCACGATCACTTTCCAGTGTTGCGGATAGTCTTCGCGCAAATGCTTGGCGATGCGAAAGGGCAGCACGGCATGGGTGATGAAGCAGGCGAGGCCGATCACCAGCAAGCCGATGTAGACCACCACAAGAATCAAGGGCTTCTCCGCGGCAGGCCAAGATCCGCGCCAAGGGAATTGAGCAGGCCGTCGCCCTGCGGGGCCTTGCCGCAGACCGCGCCGCTCACTGCGCGCTTGTAGGAGTTGTCCATCAGGCCAATCCAGACTACGCCTTCCGGCCCGTGCTGGATTTTATAGCTGCCGCCCATGGTGGTGGTGGTGGGCGCGGTGCTGGGCGTGGTGCTGCTGGCAGTGGAGAACGTGCTGGCCGATTGCTCCCAGTAGGTGTTGTCCGTTTGCTGCTTGGACGAGCTGTACACCACCAGGTAGCGCGCACGGTCGCTGGTGATTTCAACGCTGCCGAACGCACCGCTGTCGCTGTTGGTCCAGCCCATGTATTCGCACAGCTTCACGTCCTGCGAGTCGATCGGCTGGAAGGCTTCATCGAGCTGCACGATGGTAGGCGCGAACAGATAGCTGCTGCTGGTGACGGAGCGCCCGACCAGCTCCGATTTCAGGCCGACCTTGTACGGCAGCTTCACGTCCTGCGGCAGCGCGAAGCTAAGGAAGTAGCTGCGCGAACCGTTGATCGCGGCCACCTGGCTGCCTGGGCCGAGTTCAAAGCGCTGCGGCCGCCAGGGCAGGCGCGTTTGATAGGAGAAGTCCGCGAAAGTCGTGCAACAGGGCGTCGCGTCGCTGAGTGCTTTCTTGGCGTCTGCCAAGGGCCGGATCGGCTGGCTCTGCGGCAGCAGGTCGGTAGGTCGCGGCAGCTTGACGCTATGGCAAGCGGCAAGCGCCAGGACGGATGCGAGGACGAGTAGCAGTTTGAAACGCATGAGTATTGCCCGAGGAATTAAAATTCGGCGCTCCCTGCCGCGCGTGGGTAGGGAATGGCATCACGGATATTGGTCAGGCCGCACACGTATACAAGCAGGCGCTCGAAGCCGAGGCCGAAGCCAGCATGCGGTACGCTGCCGTAACGGCGCAGGTCACGGTACCAGCCGTAGGTGGCAGGATCGAGACTGAACTTGGCCATGCGGCGATCCAGGTAGTCCAGGCGCTCCTCGCGCTGGCTGCCGCCGATGATTTCGCCGATGCCGGGGGCCAGCACGTCCATCGCGGCGACGGTTTTTTCGTCGTCGTTCAGGCGCATGTAGAAGGCCTTGATCTGCTCCGGGTAGTTCATGACCACGACCGGGCGGCCGACGTGCTTTTCGGCCAGGTAGCGCTCATGCTCGGTCTGCAGGTCCACGCCCCACACCACCGGGAATTCGAACTTCTGGCCGGAGTTCTTGAGGATCTCGATGGCATCGGTGTAGTCGATGCGCTCGAACGGCTGGCTGATGAATTTCTCCAGGCGCGTGATGGCTTCCGGCAGCACGCGCTCGGCGAAGAACGCCATGTCGTCCGCGCGCTCCTCCAGCACCGCCTTGAAGATCGCCTTCAGGAAGGCTTCCGCGCAGTCGGCGTTGGCGGTCAGATCGGCAAAGGCGATCTCCGGCTCCACCATCCAGAACTCGGCCAGGTGGCGCGGCGTGTTGGAGTTTTCCGCGCGGAAGGTCGGGCCGAAGGTGTAGACCTTGCTCATCGCCAACGCGTAGGCCTCGACGTTGAGCTGGCCTGACACGGTGAGGAAAGCCTCGCGGCCGAAGAAATCCTTGCGGAAATCGATCTTGCCTTTCTCGTCGCGCGGCAGGTTGGCCAGGTCCAGCGTGGACAGGCGGAACATGTCGCCCGCGCCCTCGGCATCGGAGGTGGTGATGATCGGGGTGTTGATCCAGAAGAAGCCCTGTTCGGTCAGGTGGCGGTGGATCGCCGTCATCATCGTGTGGCGTACGCGCGTGACGGCGCCAAACAGGTTGGTGCGCGGGCGCAGGTGCGCCACCTCGCGCAGGAATTCCATCGAGTGCTGTTTGGGCTGGATCGGATAGGTTTCCGGATCGTCGACCAGGCCGGTGACTTCCACGCGGTCGGCTTGCAGCTCGAACGCCTGGCCCTTGCCCTGCGAAGGCACGAGCGTGCCGCTGACGATCACGCCGGCACCTGCGGTGAGGTGTTTCACCTCGCTTTCGTAGTTGTCCAGGGTGGCCGGCACCACGGCCTGGATCGGATCGAAGCAGGAACCATCACTGACATTCACAAACGACAGGCCGGCCTTGGAGTCGCGGCGAGTGCGCACCCAGCCGCGTACAGTCACTGTGCTGCCGGCTTGAAGCTTGCCGGAAAGGGCCTGTTTGACGCTGACCACCGTCATGGATTGAAACTCCTAGGGAAGGCGCCCATCTGTTCATGGGCGTGAAGGCAAGCGGGCATGATAATGTAGCCCTTGCCGCACTGCGACACGCTGCATGCGCTCAAGTGCCCGATTCAAGACCGCAAGTCCTTATGACCATCTCGATCACCCCCTCCGCCCAGCAACGCATGCGCCAGTTCCTCGCGCAGGCGCCGTCCGCCGCAGGTGTCCGCTTTGGCGTGAAGCGCACCGGCTGTTCAGGTTTCGCCTATGTGGTGGATCTGGCCCAGCAGGTGGGCGAGGAAGACCAGACCTTCCAGATCGAGGGCGTGCCGGTGATCGTCGACGCCAAGAGCCTGCCGCTGGTGGAAGGCACCGAAATCGACTTCCAGCGCCAGGGGCTCAACGCCAGCTTCGTGTTCCATAACCCCAATGCCACCGGCGAATGTGGCTGTGGCGAGAGCTTCACGGTCGGCTGAGCGTCGGCCAGGGGACGATCCCGCGCAGATCCCGCTTCGGCGCGAGCGTCGGCATCCCAGCCAATTCAGCGACTTGCGCCGTTTCGCTCATCCCGCTTACAATTCCGCTTCTGTCCGCGCCGTGAAGGTGTTGGACAGCCCTTGCCTCACCGCCTGTCGCGGGAGGCTACGAGGCCCGTAAGGGTCCCATCCATAAGGAGTTTTCCCAATGACCTTGCGTCATTACGAAGTTGTATTCCTGGTCCATCCCGACCAGAGCGAGCAGGTTCCGGCGATGATCGAGCGCTACAAGACGCTGATCAGCTCCGACGGCGGCAAGATCCACCGCCTGGAAGACTGGGGCCGCCGCCAGCTGGCGTACCCGATCGTGAACCTGGCCAAGGCTCACTACGTGCTGCTCAACATCGAAGTGAGCCAGAACGTGCTGAACGAGCTGGAGTCGGGCTTCCGCTTCAACGACGCCGTGCTGCGCCACCTGGTGATCAAGCGCGACGAGGCTGATACCGAGCAGTCCTTCATCCTCAAGAGCAAGGAAAAGGATGACGCCAAGTCCTCGCGCCGCCGTGACGACGACGCCGAAGGCGATGACCGCCGCGTGGGTCGTGCCGATAGCGACGACGCCGACAACGAAGACTGATCCAGGAGCCAGCCGCCATGTCCAAGTTCTTCCGCCGCCGCAAGTTCTGCCGCTTCACGGCCGAAAAAGTCAAAGAGATCGACTACAAGGATCTCAACACCTTGCGCCAGTACGTCACCGAAAACGGCAAGATCGTGCCCAGCCGCATCACCGGCACCAAGGCGCGTTACCAGCGCCAGCTGGCCACGGCCATCAAGCGTGCACGCTTCCTCGCGCTGTTGCCGTACACCGACAACCACGACGTTTGATCGCTATACCCGCCTCGCCCTTGAAGGGCGGGGCGGTTTTCATCCCTTCGGACAACCGTCCACGGCTGCATCGGGCCACTCCGGTGCTAACGAATCGAGGAATCAATCATGGAACTCATTCTGCTTGAAAAGGTGCGCAACCTCGGCAACCTTGGCGACAAGGTCAATGTAAAGCCGGGTTACGGCCGTAACTACCTGCTGCCGCAGGGCAAGGCCGTGCGCGTGAACGCCGATAACCTTGCCGCGTTCGAAGCCCGTCGCGCCGAATACGAGGCCAAGGCCAACAATCTGCTGAGCAACGCCCACACACGCCAGGCCAAGCTGGCCGACGTGACGGTGACCATCAGCGCCAACGCTAGCCCCGAAGGCAAGCTGTACGGCTCGGTCGGCCCGCGCGAGATCGCCGACGCCTTGCAGGCGGCCGGTCATGACATCCACAAAGGTGAAGTGATCCAGGGCGAAGGCCCGATTCGCCACATCGGCGAGTTCGAAGTGGTGGTCAGCCTGCACGCCGACGTGCAGGGCTCGGTCAAGGTGGTAGTGGTTCCCGAGAAGCAGTAAGCCTCGGCGACCCTACGGATCGCGGTGCGCATGGCGCCGCCGTTCGATCTGGACCTAAGCAACCGACAAAGGCATTCGCGTCAACGCGAGTGCCTTTTGTTTTCTACGTGGGCGCACTTATCCCCGCCAGCCCACAAGATATCCACAGACTTATTGTCTTACACCGTGAGACAGCACCGCGTATGCTCGCAGCTTATGCCTGCCTACGCGGCTTTGCGCGTCTACCCTGCTACAGGGAATGTCCATGTCCTTTGCTCCCGAACGCAAACCCGCCCATAACTCCGTCGAAGCGTTGCGGGTACCGCCGCACTCCATCGACGCCGAGCAGGCTGTGCTGGGCGGCTTGATGCTGGCGGCCGATGCATTGGACCGCGTCGCCGACAAGCTCGGCGAGCAGGATTTCTATCGCAAGGATCACCGGTTGATCTGGCGCGCGATCAGCGAGCTTGCCAACAAAGGCATGCCTTGCGACGCGATCACGCTGGGTGACTGGTTCGAGGCCAACGGCCTGGCCGAAATGGTGGGCGGTGCGAGCTACCTGGTGGAGCTGGCCAACGCGACGCCGAGCGCGGCGAACATCATCGCCTATGCCGAAATCGTGCGCGAGAAATCCGTGCTGCGCCAGCTGATCGACGCAGGCACCGCGATCACCGAAGACGGCTACCGCCCGGAAGGCAAGACCGTGCACGAGGTGCTGGAGTCCGCCGAGCAGCGCGTGTTCCACATCGCCGAGTCCGGTGCACGCGGCAAGAAAGACACCGTATCCATGCGCGAGGCGGTGAAGGACGCCTTCCGCCAGTTGCACGAGCGGTACCAGAACCGCGGCCAGCTCACCGGCATCTCCACCGGATTCAGCGATCTGGACAACCTCACGTCGGGTTTGCAGCCGTCGGACCTGATCATCGTGGCGGCGCGACCGTCGATGGGGAAGGCCCAGCCGCTGGATGCGCGAATCAAGACGCTGACCGGATGGAAGCGCATGGGCGAACTGGAGGTCGGCGATGCGCTGGCTTCCGTCGATGGCGCGCCATCCATGGTGACTGGTGTTTATCCGCAGGGCGAGCGCCAGGTTTATCGCGTCCGCTTCTCGGATGGCCGTTCGGCTGAATGTTGCGACGAGCATCTTTGGACGGTTCACTATCGTCAGTGGGATCGTCCGCGAACCATAACCACGGGCGAAATCCGCAGCTTGCTGCAGCGCCGACGCTATCAGAAACGCCTGTGGATCGATCTCCCCAGCGGCGACTTTGGCCACAGCGAAAAACTGCCGCTTGATGGCTGGTTGTTGGGTGCCTTGCTGGGCGACGGCTCGCTTGGAGGCACTGCCGTGCGTTTCAGCGTCAAGGCCGAGGAAACTCTGAACCGCATGCGCGCCCGTGTCGGCGCGGAGCTGGAGCTGCAGTATGCCGGCCAGTACGACTGGCGCATCAAGCGTTGCACCAGCGAAGGCGCGAAGCGGGCACGGGTCAATCCGGTCAAACAGGGGCTTGAACAACTGGGTCTGTGGGGCCGAACCAGCTACGACAAGTTTATCCCGCGGGTTTATCTGGATGCCGCCAAGGATGTGCGGCTGGACGTGCTACGTGGCTTGCTTGATACGGATGGCTGGGTGGAGTCCTGGGGTAGCGTGCGTTTTTGCACAGTCAGCATCGAGCTGGCGCGCGACGTGTGCGAACTGGTGCGCTCGCTGGGTGGCTGGTGCTCGATGGCCGAGAAGCAGACTTCCTTCACCCATGAGGGCGAACGTCGGAATGGCGCGTTGGCCTACGTATGCACGATCAGCCACCCCGATCCGCAAAACTTGTTCCTGTTCGAAGGTAAGCGCGAGCGCCTGGAGAAAGGGCGCGTTCGTCGCAAGCAACCGGTCATCGTCTCGATCGAGCCGACGCGGCAGGCTGCGACGCAGTGCATATCGGTCTCGCATGCTTCGCGACTGTACCTGACTGACGACTATGTGGTGACTCATAACACCGCCTTCTCGGTCAACATTGCCGAAGCCTGTGCTCTGCGCGCCAAGAAGCCGGTAGCGATTTTCTCGATGGAAATGTCCGCTTCGCAGCTGGCCTTCCGTCTGATTTCTTCGGTAGGCCGCATTCACGCACAGCACCTGCGCACGGGCGACCTGGCTGAGGAAGATTGGCCGCGCGTCACCAACGCTATCGCGCTGTTGTCCGAGGCGAAGATCTTCATCGATGACACGCCGGGTCTTTCGCCGGTGGAAATGCGTTCACGCTCGCGACGCCTGGCGCGCGAGCATGGCGGCCTGGGCTTGATCGTGATCGACTACCTGCAGCTGATGCAGGTGCCCGGCAACAAGGAAAACCGTGCTACGGAAATTTCCGAAATCTCGCGCTCGCTGAAAGGCCTGGCGAAGGAACTCAACGTGCCGGTGATCGCACTGTCGCAGTTGAACCGCTCGCTGGAGCAGCGCGCGGACAAGCGGCCGATGATGTCGGACTTGCGTGAATCGGGCGCTATCGAGCAGGACGCGGACGTGATCATGTTCATCTACCGCGACGAGTACTACAACAAGGAATCCCCGGACAAAGGCCTGGCCGAGATCATCATCGGCAAGCAGCGTAACGGCCCCACGGATACGGTCAAGCTGACCTTCCTCGGGCACTACACCAAGTTCGAGAACTACAGCCCCGACTCATATACCGGGCACTTTTGAGCGACGTCTGCCCGCTCATTGCCATCTCCTTGCCCCGATCAGAGAGGGTGCTTGCCGGTAACCTATGCTGCAGCGGGCAGGAGCGGCAGACTTTATTGTTTGCGCGTCTTGTTCCCTTGAAGCTGCCAACGCCACTACAGCCAGGATCATGAGCCGCACCACCGTCGCTACCATCCATCTGGGCGCATTGCGCCACAATCTCGCGCGCATCCGGCAACTGGCCGCGCCCGCCAAGGTGATGGCGGTAGTCAAGGCGGATGCGTACGGACATGGCCTGGAGCGTGTCGCGCGCGCGTTGGATGGTGACGCTGACGCGTTCGCGGTGGCGTCGCTGGGCGATGGTTTGCGCCTGCGTGCGGCGGGTCATCGCCAACGCATCGTGGTGTTGTCGGGGCCGGATCAGGCCGGCGATATCGCGGAAATGCAGCGGCTGGGGCTGGATGCGGCGATTCATCATGAAAGCCAGTTGCGATGGCTGTCAGAAGCATCCCCGACGCGCGGGCGTCTGCGAGTATGGGTGAAGGTGGACAGTGGCATGCATCGCCTCGGTTTTGCACCCGAGCGTGCAGCGACCGTGCATGCTCAGTTGGCAGGCATGGCCGGCATCGACCCCGATATCGGCCTGATGACACATTTCGCCGAATCGGAGGTTTTCGACGGCGCGCGCACGCGCCAGCAGATTCTACGATTCCAGGCGGCGACCGAAGGCTTGTCCGGCCCGCGCTCGCTTTCCAATTCCGCCGCCGTGCTCGGTTGGCCCGACGCACGCGGCGATTGGGTGCGCACCGGCGGTTTGCTCTACGGCCTTTCTGTAGTGGAGGGGGGGAGTGGCGGCGATTTCGGCTTCCAGCCGGCCATGACCCTGTCCACGCGACTGATCGCCATCAACTCGATCAAACGGGGTGAGCGCATCGGCTACAACGGCCTGTGGGAGTGCCCGCAAGACATGCCGGTTGGCGTCGCCGCTATCGGCTACGGCGATGGTTATCCGCGCAGCGCTGTCGCCGGGACGCCGGTGCTGGTCGGAAACCGGCGCGTCCCGCTGATCGGGCGCGTCTCGATGGATCTCATCACGCTCGATTTGCGCGAAGCGCCGGAAGCCAAAGTCGGCGATCGCGTAGTGTTGTGGGGGCCGGAGTTGCCGGTGGAGATCGTCGCTGCGCAGGCTGGCACGATCAGTTATGACCTGACGTGCGGAATGACCCGGCGCGTACTTTTCGTAGAAGATGAGAATTGAAGGAAGGCTTTGAGTTCTATATTCAGTTCCCATCCAGCCGTCGGAGTACGCCATGGGTCTTGCGTCGCGAATTAAACCAATCAGCTATCTGAAAGCCAATGCGGCCGCAGTCCTGAAGCAACTCGCGGAGACCCGCGAGCCTATGGTCATTGCCCAGAATGGCGAGGCAAGGGCGGTTATCCAAGATATCGCTTCTTATGAGAGAACGCAGGAGACTCTGGCGTTGCTCAAATTGTTGGCGATGGCGCAAAAAGATCTGGAATCTGGGCGCACCACTCCGCTAGACGAGATTGTCACTCAGCTTCGCAATAAATACAGGTCGTGCTGACGCGGCACGAAGTGCAGTGCCTGAATCGCCACGGATCGGCGGTGCAGTCTCCGGTCGCGCTATAGCAATCGTCGTCTCGCGGTCTGCGATTGCCACGCGCTATGCTCGCTCCAACTTGAACTATTTCTACTACGTCATGGCCAAAGCCAAAACTGCCTATGTCTGCGCCGATTGCGGCGCCGAACACACCAAATGGCAAGGCCAGTGCATCGAATGCGGCGCATGGAACACGCTGTCGGAATTCGTGGTACAGCCGGCGCAGAAGTCCGTGGGCGCCGCAAGGCAAGGCGGCTATGCCGGCGCGGTCAATGGCGTGGCGCGGGTTACGCCGCTCACCGACGTGCTGGTCACGGCCGAATCGCGCAGCCTGACCGGCATCGGCGAACTGGATCGGGTGCTTGGCGGCGGCCTGGTCGATGGCTCGGTCGTGTTGATCGGTGGCGACCCCGGCATCGGCAAATCGACGCTGTTGTTGCAGATGCTCGGCACGCTGGGCGAAAAGCTGCCCAGCGTGTACGTGACCGGCGAAGAATCGCTGGCCCAGGTTGCGGCACGCGCGCAGCGCTTGGATCTGCCCTTGCAGCCGTTGCACGCCCTCGCCGAAACCGGCATCGAGCGTATTCTCGAACAGGTTTCCGCTACGCGGCCACGCGTGCTGGTGATCGATTCGATCCAGACGATCTGGACCGACCTGCTGACAGCGGCCCCCGGTTCCGTCAGCCAGGTACGCGAGTCGGCCGCCAAGCTCACCCGTTTTGCGAAGGAAACCGGCACCTCGGTGTTCCTCGTTGGCCATGTCACCAAGGAGGGCGGCATCGCCGGTCCGCGCGTGCTCGAACACATGGTCGACGCTGTGCTTTACTTCGAAGGTGAATCCGGCAGCCGCTTCCGTGTGTTGCGCGCCTTCAAGAACCGTTTTGGCGCAGTGAACGAACTGGGCGTGTTCGCCATGTCGGAAAAGGGCTTGCGCGAAGTGCCCAATCCTTCGGCGATTTTTCTTTCCGCCCACAGCGGTCCTACCTCGGGCAGCGCCGTAATGGTTACGCGCGAAGGCACACGTCCCTTGCTGGTGGAAGTGCAAGCCCTGGTGGATCAGTCCTCGTTGGGCAACCCGCGACGTGTGGCATTGGGCCTTGAACAGAATCGCCTGGCCATGCTGTTGGCCGTCTTGCACCGGCATGGTGGTGTGGCGGCCTACGATCAGGATGTGTTCGTCAATGTTGTAGGCGGCATCCGTGTGCAGGAGACTGCCGCCGACCTTCCGGTGCTGCTGGCCGTACTCTCGTCCTTGCGCGACCGCCCACTCCCGGAGAAAACCATTGCCTTCGGCGAAGTGGGGCTTTCCGGGGAAATCCGTCCGGTTCCCAACGGCGAAGAACGCATGAAGGAAGCGGCCCATCATGGCTTTCGGCGCGCCATCGTACCGAAGGCCAATGCGCCCAAGCAGGGACGGGTGGGCGAGATGGAAGTGGTGGGGGTGGAGCGTCTGGCGCAAGCGATCGACGCTTGCCGCTAGGCTGGGATTATCATCCCGGCCTACGTGTTGCTTAATCGACGGCGCGGTGCAGGATCAGTTCCAGCACGAATTTCGAGCCGAAAAACGCCAGTGCCAACACGCTCATGCCGATCAGCGTGAGGTTCACCGCGCTGCGTCCGCGCCAACCGTGCCGCCAGCGGCCGTAGACCAGGGCGCCAAACACCAGCCAGGCGATGATCGAGAGCACGGTCTTGTGCACCAGGTGCTGGCCGAACAGGTTGTTTACGAACAGGGCGCCGGTAAGCAGCGCCACCGTGAGCAACGAGAAACCGGCGCTGATCAGGCGAAACAGCAGGGATTCGGTCAGCGTCAACGGCGGAAGCGCGCTTAGCCATGGGCCGATATGACGGTGCCGCAGGGCCTGCTCCTGGATGGCGAGCAGTATCGCCATCGCCGCGGCAATCGAGAGCACGCCGAAGGCGAGCAGCGCCAAGGTCACATGCAGCTTGATATGCCAGTCCATCGACATGGGCGCGGTAGGTGGCGCGAAAAAGCTGTCGACGAACAGCAGCAGGGCACTTAGCGGAAACACGATCACGCCGAGTGCGACCACGGGGCGGGTGAGATTAACCAGCAGCGTCAACGCCGACACTACGCAGGCCACCAATGAAAGCGCGGCGAAGAAATGCAGGTCGAGTGCGCCCCGATGCGCCGCCAGCAGCCAGCCGGCATGCGCCAGCACGGCAAGGGTGGCAATGGCCAGGGCAGGCCGCGCTACCTTGGCTGGCGCAACGGTAGCGCGGCCGAAAAGCGGCCATGCCAGCAGCCCGCTGGCGAGCAGGTAGCAAAGGATGGCGAAGATGGACAGGGTCGCGAGCATGGCGTGCAAGTGTGGCACAGGGTGGGCATACGGTGAACGCGGCAGATGGCGGCACTTGCAATATTTAGATATTTGTCTAAATATCTATGGGTCGTTCAAGTCGATGGTGGGTCGTGAAGCAGCAAGCCGTATTTCGAGCCCTGGCCGATCCCACGCGCCGCGCGATTCTCAAGCGGCTGCATGGTGGGGCCATGAGTGCGGGCGAAATTGGTGAGGCTTTCGATATCACCGGTGCGTCGCTTTCGCATCACTTCGCCATTCTCAAGCAGGCCGATCTGGTGCGCACCGAGCGGCGTGGCCAATACATCGTGTATTCCCTTAACAGCACCGTGATGGAGGACCTCATGAGGTTGATGCTGGACCTGATTCCGCCGGCCGGGGGGCGAGGAGGCAAGCGATGAAACCCGTACACAGTCTGTTTTTGTCCGCGCTTTTTCTGCTGATCTTGCTGGCTGCCTTTTTTTGGCTGTATCCGCACATGCCTGCGCTCGTCCCCGTGCATTGGAACGCACATGGCCAGGTCAACGGCTATGCGAGTCCGCTCAAGGCCGTTGCCCTGCCATTGGCCATCATGGCGGTCATGGCGTTGCTTACCGTCGTATTGCCGGCCATCTCGCCGCGCGGCTTTGAAATCAGGCCGTTCATGACGGCGTTCGTGATCGTGATGCTGGCGGGCCAGGCTTGCCTATTGATGGTCAGCTTGGGCATTTTGTTGAATGCGGCAGGCCATCCGGCCGGTACCTTCGTGCTCAGAATGCTGCCGCTAGGTGTGCTGTTGATGATCGTCGGCAACTACATGGGCAAGCTGCGCAAGAATTTCTTCGTCGGAATCCGAACGCCGTGGACGCTTGCAAGCGATGAGGTGTGGGAACGCACGCATCGCGTTGCCGGATGGCTGTTCATGCTGGCCGGGCTGATCGTGGTTGTCGCGACCCTGGTCGATGCGCCGATCACTCTGTCCATCAGCGTGATCTTGGCGGCTGTATTCATTCCTTTTGTGTATTCCTACGTCATCTATCGACGCGTCGAACGCGACCGCTGAACGCAACATCGACTGCATGCATTCCCGACATTAGTCGGGTTGGTGGAGCGTTGTCTTTCGTTTGGGTTCCTTTGGCTTGCTACATGGAGAGGGCACATGAGCGTATCAACACCAAATAGTCCGCATTGCAAGCTTGCACTATGGCTTGGCGCTGCCGGTCTGCTTGCAACGGTGGCACTTTTCCCCTATGTCATCCAGCTTACGCCGCAGAAGTTCTCCGCGCTGCACAAGCCGCTATGGCTTGTCGTTTCGCTGGCGTCGCTTGAGACGGGCCTGCTGTGCTTTGCGTTTGCCTGGCTTGGGCTTTATCTGGGAGCATCCCTCGGTCTTGATGCGCCGTGGCTGCGTGCTTTTGTGTATCGGCGTCCTGTCCAGGGCGAGTCGCCAGCGCGCTGGCGATTAGCCGTGCTGTTTGGCTTGTTGGCGGGGATGGTTGTGGTTGGGGCATCTGCGCTGTGGCCGGAGTCAGCCGGTCAAGCCGGCTACATCGCGAGTGCAGTCAGCCAAGCCTGGCGTGGAGCACTGGCCTCTCTGTATGGTGGTGTCGTCGAAGAGACCTTGTGTCGACTGATGCTCATGACGCTGTTTGTATGGCTATTGTCCAAGTTGCGTCATGGGCAAGCTAAGGCATGGATGTATGTTGCGGCAGCTTTGTTCGCAGCCCTGCTCTTCGGGGGCGGCCATTTGTCATTCGCCGCTGCACTGGGAATGCATGCGCCCATGCAAATCGCGCGCATCGTACTGCTTAACGCAATGGTCGGTTGCGTATTTGGCTGGCTGTTCTGGAGGCATGGTTTGGAGCACGCCATGCTGGCGCACTTCAGTGCGGATATCGTGGTGCACGTAGTCGCGCCACTGGGATTTTCCTAGGCGGCCAGCCCTCCATGGCCGGTGCGGTCAGCAGCAAATCGCCAACGGATAAGTCGCGGACTTTTCTGGTATATTTGCTCGTTTCTCAGGTCATCAGCCCTCACCATGTTTGAGTCGCTCAGCCAACGCCTCTCCGCCACCGTCACCCGCCTGCGCGGCCGCGGCCGGCTGACCGAGGAAAACATCCGCGAATCGCTGCGCGAAGTGCGTATCGCGCTGTTGGAAGCCGACGTGGCACTGCCGGTGGTGCAGGCCCTGATCGAGCGAGTGAAGGTGCGTGCGGTCGGCCAGGAAGTGCTCAAGAGCCTGTCGCCCGGCCAGGCGCTGGTGAAGGTGGTCAGCGACGAGCTGACCGCGGTGATGGGCACCGCCAACGCCGAATTGAATCTCGCTCAGCAGCCGCCGGCCGTGGTGCTGATGGCCGGCCTGCAGGGCGCGGGCAAGACCACCACGGTGGCCAAGCTGGCGCGCTTCCTTACCGAGCGCAAGAAAAAGCGCGTGATGGTGGTGAGCTGCGACGTGTATCGTCCGGCCGCCATCGAGCAGCTGCGTACGCTGGCCGAACAGGTTGGCGTGAACTTCTTTCCGTCGGAGGGCGGCCAGAACCCGGTCGACATCGCCAAGGCCGCGATCAGCGCCGCGCGCAAGGAAGTGATGGACGTGCTGCTGGTGGATACCGCCGGCCGCCTGCACATCGATGAAGCGATGATGGCCGAGATCAAGGCGCTGCACGCCGCGATCACCCCGGTCGAAACCTTGTTCGTGGTCGATTCGATGACCGGCCAGGATGCGGCCAACACCGCCAAGGCCTTCGCCGAGGCGCTGCCGCTTACCGGCGTGGTGCTGACCAAGACCGACGGTGACGCTCGCGGCGGTGCGGCGCTTTCGGTGCGCTACGTGACCGGGCGTCCGATCAAGTTCCTCGGCGCCGGCGAGAAGACCGACGCGCTGGAGCCGTTCTACCCGGATCGTGTCGCCCAGCGCATCCTCGGCATGGGCGACGTGCTGTCGCTGGTCGAGGAAGTAGAGCGCAAGGTCGACCAGGAGAAGGCGCAGAAACTGGCCGAGAAGGTCATCAAGGGCAAGCGCTTCGACCTCAACGACATGCGCGACCAGCTCGAGCAGATGAACAACATGGGCGGCCTGGCCGGCCTGATGGACAAGCTGCCTGGTGTCTCCGCCTTGCCGGAGAATGTGAAATCCAAGGTCAACGATGGCGAGATCAAGCGCATGATCGCGATCATCGGTTCGATGACCAAGAAGGAGCGCCGCCATCCGGACCTGCTCAATGGTTCCCGCCGCGCCCGCGTGGCGCGCGGCTCCGGCACGCAGCCGGCGGACGTCAACCGTCTGCTGAAGCAGTACATGCAGATGGAAAAGATGATGTCCAAGCTGTCCAAGGGCGGCACCAAGGGCCTGCTGCGGCAGATGCGGGGCGCCATGAAGGGCATGGGCGGCATGGGCGGCGGGTTCCCGCCGATGCGCTGAGCGCCAACCCCTTCCTTTTTCCACCAATTTCATTAAACTATCGCGTTTACCGCGTCCGGCCTAGGGCGTGCTTGCCGGGTCTGCCGGCAACTCTGGAGCTTTCAACTATGGTCAAGATTCGTCTTTCGCGCGGCGGCGCCAAGGGCCGTCCGTTCTACCACGTCGTTGTGACCGACTCGCGCAGTGCGCGTGATGGCCGCAATATCGAGAATGTGGGTTTCTACAACCCCGTCGCTGCGGGCAAGGACAAGCGCCTTGAGCTGAACGTGGCGCGCGTGCAGGAGTGGGTGGCCAAGGGCGCCCAGCTGAGCGACAAGGTCGCCTCGCTGGTGAAGGAAGCCGCCAAGCAGGCTGCCTGAGCATGACTGCAGCCGGTCGGCGCGTCCTGGTCGGACGCATCGTCGGATTGCACGGCGTGCAGGGCTGGGTCAAGCTCGAATCCTGGACCGAGCCCCGCGCGCAGATCTTCAAGTACCAGCCCTGGCAGCTCACCGCGCCGGGCGGGGAAACAGAGGTCAAGGCTGTTATCGGTCGACCCCAGGGCAAGGGCCTAATCGCCAAGCTGCCGGGGGTGGACGATCGGGATGGCGCCGCGGCACTGGTAGGGCAGGACATCTACGTCGCCCGCGAGCTGCTGCCGCCGCCCGGTAAGGATGAGTATTACTGGGTCGATCTCGAAGGCCTCGAGGTCGTCACCACCGAAGGCGTGGCGTTGGGACGCGTGAGTCATGTGTTCGCGACCGGTGCCAACGACGTGGTGGTCGTAAGGGATGGCGAGCGCGAGCGGCTGGTTCCTTTCGTCCAGGGTGTGTACGTGCGTTCGGTGGATCTTTCCGGCGGGCGCATGGTGGTGGACTGGGATCCCGAGTTCTGAGGGTCCGATGCGCATCGATGTCGTCACGCTGTTTCCGGACTTCATGCGCCAGTGCGCCGCCGTCGGCGTCGTAGGGCGCGCGCAGCAGCGCGAGCTGTTGCAGGTGGAAACCTGGAACCCGCGCGATTACGCCACCGACAATTACCGTACCGTGGATGGCCGCACCTGCGGCGGTGGTCCCGGCATGGTGATGCTGATCGAGCCCTTGCGCAAAGCCCTGGCGGCGATGCGGGGGGCGGCACCCGAACCGGTGCATGTGATTTACCTCAGTCCGCAAGGAGCGCGGCTGACGCAGGGCCGGGTGGAAGCGCTGGCGAAATTGCCGCGCATCGCCTTGCTTTGCGGGCGTTATGAGGGTGTGGATGAGCGTCTGCTGGCGCACGAGGTCGACGAGGAGCTTTCCATCGGCGATTATGTGTTGTCCGGCGGCGAGCTGGGTGCCGCGGTGATCATTGACGCGGTGGGCCGCTTGCAGCAAGGCGCGTTGAACGATGCACAATCGGCCGAGCAGGATTCCTTCTCGAACGGTTTGCTGGATTGTCCGCACTATGCAAAACCGGTGCACGATGCACTGGGTGACGTACCGGAGGTGCTGCTTTCCGGCGACCACGCGGCGATCCACCGCTGGCGTCTGAAGCAGGCGCTGGGACGAACCTGGTTGAGGCGTCCCGACTTATTGGCGCAGCGCGCGCTGGATGCGAAATCCCGTGCGCTGTTGGATGAATTCCGCCGCGAGCATGCGATGGCGCAACAGCGGCAAAACGATGCGGCCGATGAAGACCGCAATCATTGAAAAAGACAGGTGTTGTCATGAACAAGATCATCGAACAGTTCGAAGCCGAGCAGATCACCCGCCAGCTGCCGGAGTTCGGCCCTGGCGACACCGTGGTGGTCAACGTCAAGGTGAAGGAAGGCAACCGTGAGCGCGTGCAGGCGTTCGAGGGTGTCGTGATCGCCAAGCGCAGCCGCGGCCTGCATTCGGCCTTCACCGTGCGCAAGATTTCGCACGGCACCGGCGTGGAGCGCGTGTTCCAGGCACACAGCCCGAGCATCGAATCGGTGCAGGTGAAGCGCAAGGGCAAGGTGCGCGGCGCCAAGCTGTACTACCTGCGCAACCTGGAAGGCAAGGCAGCGCGCATCAAGGAAGACATCGGCGCTTCGACCTCGGCCGACTGATTTAAGGCGGCGACCGCCTCAAGCAAAAAGCCCTGCGGAGCGATCCGCGGGGCTTTTTTGTGGCTGGGATGACCATCCCGGCAAGCTGTAAAAAAAGCTGGGATGGTCATCCCAGCCTACGTGTTCGGCCTACGCGGTGACCGCCAGCGGCTGCGGTTCCTGCAGGAAGTTGCCCTGCACGAAATCCACCCCGCAGGCGAACAGCAGCGAGGTGCTGGCGGCATCCTCCACCCATTCGGCCACGCTCAGGCGTTTCATCTCGTGCGCCTGCGCGCAGATCTCGGTGATCTTCTTCTGGTTTTCCGGGTGCTGCGGCAGGTCGGCCATGAAGCTGCGATCGATCTTCAGATAATCCGCGTCGATGTGGTTGAGCAACTGGAAGGAGTTGAGGCCGGAGCCGAATTGCTCCAGGGCGAAGAATCCGCCGAGCTTTTTCCAGGCGTTGATGAATTCCTGCGCGGGACGCAGCATCGTCACCACTTTGCTCTCGGTCATCTCCAGCACCAGGCGGCCATGCTTGAGGGCGGCCTGTTTCAGTGTGCGGTCCAGCCAGCTCAGCAGGTTGGCCTGCTGCTGCATGGAATCGGGAGTGAGCTTCACGAAGAACGTGGTCGGGATACCGTGCCGGTCGCGCGCCTTCAGTGCGTTGATGGCCTGGTTGAGCACCCAGCGATCGATCTCGGCATTGAGCCCGTATTTCTCCGCAATCGGCATGAAGAAGCCTGGCGAGACTTCCCCTTGCGGGCCGTTCATGCGCAGCAGGATTTCCGAATAGTCGCCCTCGGCATCCTGCAGGCTGATGGTCTGCTGGTGATAGAGCATGAATTCGTTTTGCGTAAGCGCGCGGCGCAGCAGGTCCAACCAGTTGCGCTCGCGTTCCGCATCGGCTTTTTCCCTGGCGGCCGGATCATGCAGCTCGCTGCGGTTGCCGCCCTGGCCCTGCGCGCTGCGCAAGGCCAGGCTGGCCTGGTTCAGCAGCATTTCCGAATTGGCGTTCTTTTCGCCCAGCAGGCTGCCGCCGATGCTTGCGGTCAGCGTGATCGACTGCGTGCCCAGATCGAAAATTCCATTGGAAATGGCTTTGTGCAAGCCGTCGATCCAGGCCCTGATCGCTTCGTCGGTGTCGGTATGCAGGATTACGCCGAGGGTGTGTTCGGCGAGCAGGCCGGCAATGTCTTTCGGGCCCAGTTGCGCGCTGACGCGATGCGCAAAGAGCGTCAGCAATTCGTCGGCCTTGCCGAGGCCGATGTTGTTGACGATCGGTGCCCAATTGTCCGGCTCGATCAGCAGCATGGTCTGGCCTTTATGCCCCTCACTGGCGGCCGCCACGGCGTTATCGATGTATTCCAGCGTACGGGCGCGGTTGAACAGGCCGGTGACCGGATCGCGCTGCAGCTGTTCCACCAGGGTCGGGTCGACCTGCTGGCGGCGGAACACGATCTGCAGGCACGGTTCGCCCTCGAAGGTGGCGTGCGCGAATTCGGCCGTGGCCGGGAACGTACTGCCGTCGGCGCGGCGGGCATGCAGTTCCAGGCGGTATTCGGCCTTCTCGCCTTTGGACAGGGCGCGCAACAAGTTCTTGAAGGCGTCTGCGTCGGCTGGGCCGATCAGGTCCAGCACCGGCAGGCCGAGCAGGTCGTCAAAATCGGTGTAGCCGAAGGTATCCAGGTAGGAGCGATTGGCGCGCACGTGCATGCCTTCGTGCACGTAGGCGATAGGGTCGTTCGAAGAGTCCAACAGGGCGTCGCAGCGGCGCTCCGATTCGCGCAGGGCCGCTTCCAGCCGCCGCACCTGGCGGCGCGCGTGCAGCGACTCGAATTCACGCCGCATCACGGTAATCAGCTGCTTGGGCTGGCTGCGTGCACCCACACCATGCACCACGCCATCCTGGAACATGTCGGCCACGCTTTGCTCGTCGATCTTCGCCACGCAGGCGATCAGGGCGATGTCGCGGGCACTGGCGTCGATCTGCTGGGCAACGCTACGCAACGACAGGTCCTTCACGGCCGGGTTGTACAGGACCAGGTCGGGACCGAGTTCCTCCAGTGCCGCATGCACCTGTTCGATCGTCGTGGCCCGCGCCGGGCGGACAGCGGTACCCGCGTTGCGCAACAAGGTGATGATCTGTTCCGCGTCCTCGACCGAGTTTTCGATGAAGAGGATCTTGATGACGGAGTCTGTCTTCATGGGCGTGTCGTGCTTTCCTTACGATCAGGCTGCTGGCGCGGAAGGTATCCGAGGACTAGCCGGCACAGGATGAGTGTTGTAACGGATTCCTTGCGTACCTGCCAGGGTTCATGCATGCATTTGGTGACGAAGCGCAGGCATTGGGGGATCCGCGGTGGTCGGCCATGCGGCCGGACTGGCCGGTCAGAGCGGCCGTTTGGACGGATCGCCGCCCACCTCGCGCACCAGCTTGGGTACCAGGTAGCCGGGCAGGCGGCCGCGCAGCTGCTCGATCAGCGACTGCGCCTGGGCATCGCTCACCTCGAAATGCGCCGCGCCCTGCACGCGGTCGAGCTGATGCAGGTAATACGGCAGCACGCCCGCGGCGAACATGCGCTCGGACAAGGCGATCAACTTATCGGCATCGTCATTGATTCCCTTTAGCAGCACCGCCTGGTTGAGCAAGGTGGCGCCAGCTTCGCGCAAGCGTGCGCAGGCCTCGTCCACGCCCGAATCGAATTCATGGGCGTGATTGGCGTGCAGGACCACCACCTTTTGCAGCGGCAACGCCTTGAGCCAGTCGATGAAAGCCGTGTCGATGCGCTCGGGCAACACCACCGGCAGGCGGGTATGGATACGCAGGCGGGCGACGTGGGGAATCTCCAGCAGGCCACGACTGAGTTCTTCCAGCTTGCCGGTGGCCAGGGCCAACGGGTCGCCCCCGGACAGGATCAGTTCGCTGATGGAGGCGTCCTGCCGGACATGCTCCAGCGCCTCGCACCATTGGCCGGCCGCCGCCATTTCCTCGCCGTAAGGGAAATGGCGGCGGAAGCAGTAGCGGCAATTCACGGCGCAGCTGCCGCTGGCGATCAGCAAGGCGCGCCCCTGATATTTGTGCAGCACGCCCTTGGCCGAGCGAGCGGCCATGTCACCCACGGCATCCATGCTGAAGCCGGCCAGCTGCTGCGTCTCAGCCAGTTGCGGCAGTACCTGCAGCAGCAGCGGGTCGCGGGCGTCGCCATGGCGCATGCGGGCAACGAAGCCGCGCGGCACCCGCAAGCTGAAGCCGGCATCCTCCGTAGGCAACTCATGGGCAAGCTGTTCCAGGCCCAGCAACGTCAATAATTCGCGGGCATCGGTAATGGCTTCGCGCCATAGCGTGCGCCAGTCGGCTCCAGGCAGTGA
The DNA here is from genome assembly GCF_030160275.1 of Dyella flagellata. GTDB lineage: Bacteria > Pseudomonadota > Gammaproteobacteria > Xanthomonadales > Rhodanobacteraceae > Dyella_B > Dyella_B flagellata. The sequence continues at coordinate 194,959 of NZ_BSOA01000048.1, read as the reverse complement.
TAGGCGTGCGGCGTGGCTTGCGGTTATCATAGTGAGTCTTGAACCGGGGTCAGTGCCCGGGAAATCCCTATTCTAGCCGCCTGTTGGCGTCATCACATCTGGAGCACAAAGCGCATGGCCACCGTCGGTCTCAACGACGTCAAGAAGGGTATGAAGATCCTTCACAACAACGACCCGTGGGTCATCACCGACGCCGACTTCATCAAGCCCGGCAAAGGCCAGGCGTTCACCCGCATCTTCATCCGCAACCTGAAGAACGGGCGCACCACCGAGCAGACGATGAAGTCCAGCGACAGCTTCGAAGTCGCCGACGTCGTCGATACCGACATGCAGTACCTGTACTCCGACGGCGAGTTCTGGCACTTCATGCACCAGGAGAGCTTCGAGCAGCACCAGGCCAGCAAGGTCGGCATGGGCGAGGCGGCCAAGTGGCTCAAGGGCGAGGAAGAGTGCGTGGTGACGCTGTTCAATGGCGAGATCATTGCGGTGCAGCCGCCGAACTTCGTGGAACTGAAGATCACCGAAACCGATCCGGGCCTGCGCGGCGACACCTCCGGCGGCGGTGGCAAGCCGGCCACGCTGGAAACCGGCGCCGTGGTGCGCGTACCGCTGTTCGTCAACACCGAAGAAATGATCAAGGTCGACACCCGTACCGGCGAGTACGTCAGCCGCGTCGGCAAGTGATGCATCGGCCCGCGGCGTAGGCTGGGATGCCAATCCCAGCATCAGGAAACCGCAAAGAAAGCTGGGCTGGTCATCCCAGCTCATGAACGAATCGGGGCGGGCATCGTAAGATGTGCCGCCCCGTCTCATATCCCCGATAGAAGACATCATGACGAGCCCAACCTCGCCGCAGTCCGTAGATGTACTCATCGAAGCCCGCTGGGTCGTGCCGGTCCAACCGCATGGCGTGGTGCTGGAGCACCATGCGGTGGCCATCCAGGCCGATCGCATCGTCGGCATCTTGCCGATTGTCCAGGCACGCAGCGCCTATGCTCCGCGCGAGCGCGTGGAGCTGGGTGAGCATGTGCTGATTCCCGGCCTGATCAACACCCACGCCCACAATCCGATGACGCTGATGCGCGGCCTCGCCGACGACCTGCCGCTGATGGTCTGGCTGCAGCAGCACATCTGGCCGGTGGAAGCGAAGGTGATCGGTCCGGAGTTCGTACGCGATGGCGTGGAACTGGCCATTGCCGAGATGCTGCGTGGCGGTACCACTTGCGCCAACGAAAACTATTTCTTTCCCGATGCGATCGGCGCGACCTACCGCAAGCATGGATTCCGTGCCGTCATCGCCTTGCCGGTGATCCAGTTTCCGACGGCGTGGGCGCGCACGCAGGACGAATACTTCGAGCGCGCCGGCGAAACGCATGACCAGTTCCGCAACGATTCGCTGATCAGCACCGCGTTTGGGCCGCATGCGCCTTATACGGTGTCCGACGAGTCGTTCGAGCGCATTCGTGTATTGGCCGACCAGCTGGATATTCCCGTGCATCTGCATCTGCACGAAACCGCGCACGAAGTGGACGAGGAGCGCAAGAAAAGCGGCCTGCGCCCATTCCAGCGGTTGCAGAAATTGGGCCTGGTCAACGACCGGCTGATCGCCGTGCACATGACCCAACTCACCGATGGCGAGATCGCCGCCTGTGCCGAGGCCGGCGTGTCGGTGGTGCATTGCCCGGAATCCAACCTCAAGCTGGCTTCCGGTTTTTGTCCGGTGGAAAAGCTGCGCAACGCGGGCGTCAACGTGGCATTGGGCACGGACGGCACCGCGTCCAATAACGACCTGGACATGTTCGGCGAAATGCGCACCGCCGCGCTGCTGGCCAAGGCGGTAGCCGAGGATGCCGCAGCTTTCGACGCTGGCTTTGCCTTGCGCACCGCCACCATCCAGGCCGCCAAGGCGCTCGGCCTGGAGGCAGAAATCGGTTCGATCGAAGCCGGCAAGCAGGCAGATCTCGCGGCGGTCCGCTTGAGCGATCTGGAAACCCAGCCCTTGTTCCACATCGTGTCGCAACTGGTCTATGCGACCGGCCGCCACCAGGTTACCGACGTGTGGATTGCCGGCAAGCGCAAGCTGGCCGCGCGCGAGCTGGTGGACATGGATCTCGAAGGCATCCTGTCGCGGACCCATGCCTGGCGCGAGCGTATCGCGGCCCTGGATCCGGCATGAAACGCTTTCTGGTCATGCTGATGCGCAAGCCGCCGATCGACCCGGCGGTCATCCCTCTGCACCAGCAGTTCCTGGCCTCGCTGCGCGAGCAGGGGCGTAATGAAATGTCCGGCGGTTTCGCCGATCAGTCCGGCGGCGCCTATCTGCTGCGTGCCCAGTCCATGCAAGAGGCGCTGGCCATCGCTCATCGCGACCCGGCGCATACTAGTGGTTGTTGGAACGTCACGGTCTACGAGTGGAATACGCATTAGCAGTGTGAAGGAGTGTTTCGCCATGCAAGCCACGCAAAACGTCAGCCACAAGGAAATCGCGCGCTTCGACAAGCTGGCCTCGCGCTGGTGGGATCCGGACGGTGAATCGCGGCCGTTGCACGATCTCAATCCAGTGCGCCTGGACTATGTTGCTGCGCGCGTGGCGCTGCGTGGCGCGCGCGTTGCCGACGTGGGTTGCGGTGGCGGCTTGTTGAGCGAGGCACTGGCCCATGCCGGCGCGGATGTCGTCGGCATCGACATGGGCCTGAAGGTAATCGAGATCGCGCGCTTGCATCTGCACGAATCGAAGCTTGAGGTCGATTACCGCAAGCAATCGTCAGCGGAACTGGCCGTGGCCGAACCGGCCAGCTTTGATGCCGTGTGCTGCATGGAGCTGATCGAGCACGTCCCCGATCCGGCTGCCCTGGTGCGCGATCTGGCGGCGATGCTCAAGCCCGGCGCGCGACTGTTCATGTCCACCCTCAATCGCACGCCGGCTTCGTTCGGTGCCGCGATCATCGGGGCGGAATACATCGCGCGGCTGCTGCCACGCGGCACCCATCACTACGCGCAATTCCTCAAGCCTTCGGAACTGGCGCGCCTGCTCCGGCAGGAAGGGCTGGAACTGGAAGACATCAGCGGCCTGGGCTACAACCCGCTCACGCGCAAGGCGTGGCTGAGCCGCATCACTGCCGTCAACTATCTGCTCTCAGCCCGCAAACCCGCATGAAGCCGTTACCCGCATCTGCCCAAGGCGTTTTGTTCGATCTGGACGGCACCTTGCTCGACAGCGCCCCCGATCTGCACGCCGCCTTGGGCATTTACTGTGCTGAAGTGGGTGCCACCGTGCCTCCGTATGCAGCGGTGCGCACCGTGGTGTCGCGTGGTTCGCGCGCCATCCTGCGCTGTGCTTTCGATGAAAGCGACGAAGCCCTGCTTGAGCGCATGCCGCGCTATCTGGAGCTGTATCACAGCATGATGTCGCGCCACACGCGTCCGTTCGAAGGCGTCGAACCGCTGCTCGATGCACTCGAACGCAGCGGCATCGCCTGGGGCATCGTCACCAACAAGCCGGGCTATCTCACCGACGACCTGGTGCGGCAGATCGGTTGGGCTGAGCGCGTGTGCGCGGTGATATCCGGCGACACCTTGCCGGTACGCAAGCCCGATCCCGCGCCGGTACTGCTGGCGTGCGAACGCGCCGGGCTCGATCCCGCGCGCAGCCTTTTCGTCGGCGACGATCGCCGCGACGTGCAGGCCGGTCATGCTGCCGGGCTCTACACCGTCGCGGTGCAGTGGGGCTATCTGGATGGTGGCGATCCGCATGCCTGGGGCGCTGATGCGGTGATCGAACATCCACGCGGATTGACCGAACTGCTCAAGTTGAAGGTCCCCGCGTGAGCGAAGAGGTTTCCCTCCACGGTGCCCTGCAAAGCTACGTCGACAAATGGCTGGCCGTGCAGCCGCAGCAGCGTACGGCGCTGGTGTTCGTCGACCCGGCCAAGTATCCGGGCCATGTCGCGTTGGCGGCATGGGAGCAAGAGCTGCTGTCTGCGGCTTACGGCATCCGTGAGCCGCACGTGGCGGCCACCAAGCTCAACTGGTGGGCCGAAGAACTCAGTGGTGCGGCGGCCAGCGGCGGCCGGCACCCGCTGACCCGGGTGCTGTTCGACGACGAGCGGGCGCATGCGATAGCGCCGGAACGCTGGCTGGCACCGGTGCTGGCGGCCATGGCGCAGCTGGAGGAGGGCACGGCGGTGGATTTTTCCGCCCAGCTCGCCGCTACCTCCGCCTTGCATGGCGCCCTGGCCGCGCTGGAAACCGCATGGTGGTATGGCGAAGCCGCATCGCCCGTGCGCGCCACGCGGATGGCCACGTTGAGTCACCTGCTCTTTGCCTTGCGTCGCCTGCAGGACGATGCGGAGCGGGACCGCCTGCCGCTGCCGATGGCGCGGCTGGCCCGTTTTGGCCTGAGTCGCGCCAGTTTGCGTCAGCCCAGCGGGACACGCGACCAGGCGATCAAGGCCCAGCTGGATGACTTGCGTTCGGCCTGGGCGGAAGCTGCCCGGCTCGACGGCCCGCTCAGCGTGTTCCGCGCGCTGGAGGCTGGCGAGGGCGAGCGGCTGCTGCGCAAGGCGGCTCGCGCCGCCGAGCCATTGAAGGTGCTGCAGACTGGCACGCCGAACAGTGGCTTGCTGGCGACTCTGCGCGCGTGGCGGGCGGCCCAGCGCTGGCAGCAACGAGTGGCCGGACAGCCCCGGTAGGCGGTCATAAACGCACTGTTTCCCGCGCGCCCCCTGTTGCGACGCGGCGAGCTGCCCCAACATAAGCCGAGCAAGCCTCGCTCCAGGGAATCCCCATGCATAGCCATGAAAATACCGTACGCCTGATGCCCGACGTCGCCAGCCAGGCACAGCCGCATCTGGCCGGCGCGCTGGATTGGGTTGGCATGGACGGCATCGAAGTGCCAGTGCTGTTCGATGCGGGGGATGGCACCGTCCAGCGCTCCAGCGCTCAGGTCGGCGCGTTCGTGAACCTTACTCGGCCAGACAAGCGCGGCATCCATATGTCGCGTCTTTACTTGCTGGTCGACGAACACCTGAGCGCCACGCCGGTCGATGCGGCCATGCTGCATGGTCTGTTGCGCGCCTTCCTCGATTCGCACAAGGATCTGGCCGATCGCGCGCGCATCAGCATCCGCTTCGATCAACTGGTGCGCCGCGCCGCGCTGCGTAGCAGCAACAGCGGCTGGCGTGCGTACCCGGTTTCCATCGAAGCCAGCCTGTGCGAGGAGGGTTTTCGCCTGGAACTGGGTACGGAAGTGGTCTATTCCTCCACCTGTCCCGCCTCGGCGGCCCTGTCGCGGCAGCTGATCCAGGAGCAGTTCGCCAAGGACTTTGGCGCCGGCAAACCGCTGGACCACGCCGCCGTACTGGCCTGGCTGGGCAGCGAGAAGGGCATCATCGCCACGCCGCATGCACAACGCAGCGTGGCGCGCCTGCTGGTGCGTTTTGCCGAGGACGCATCGCTGGACCTGATCGGCCTGCTCGACCGCGTCGAACAAGCGCTGGGTACGCCGGTGCAGACCGCGGTGAAGCGCGAAGACGAGCAGGCCTTCGCTCTGGCCAACGGCGGCAACCTGATGTTCTGCGAGGATGCCGCCCGCCGCATCCAGCGTGCGCTCGATGCCGACGACCATATCGCCGACTTCCATGTGCGGCTGGAACATCAGGAAAGCCTGCATCCGCATGATGCGGTGGCCTATGCCAGCAAGGGTGTGCCCGGCGGTTACGGGAACGGCCGCAGCTGATGCTATAGCCGGCAGCTGCGGTTGCTATCATCTCGCGCATTTGCCGCTAAGGAGTTCCCATGAAAGTTTGCCACGGACTGCTGCTGGCAGGTTTGCTCGCTCTCGCCGGCTGCAGCTGGATGCCGTTCGGGCACCACAAAGCGCCGCAGCAGCAGACGCTGATGAAATCCTTAAGTGGCGAAGTCGACTATCAGCTTGCGCACGAGCTGCCGCCCGATGCCTATCTGGAGGTCACGCTGTCGGACATCAGCAAGCGTGATGCGCCCGCGCGTGTCATTGCCAGCGATCACGTCGCACCGATTGGCCCGTCGCCGGTATCGTTCGTGCTGAGCTATGAACCGGACAGCCTGGCCGGCGGCACCGATTTCACCGTGTCGGCCTCCATCAAGCAGGGCGACCGCACCCTGGCCGCCAACGATGCGCAGGCGAGGGTGCTGGGCAATTCCGGCAACCATGGGCCGGTGCAGGTGGTGGTTTCCGAATCGCACTAGCGCCCACTGGACCTGTTTTTCAGCCCCCTGTGGGAAACTCAAGTAAAAACAAGTTTCTATAGAGGATGCTCGCGCCTGTTTGCCCTTGCGCCCAAGCAAATACATGCGCGCTCGGCAGCTATGCTACGATTTGCATCGCAAATGCAATGCATGGGCCGGCGCCAATGAAAACAGCCACTATTCCTTCCCTGCGTGTCGATCCCGGACTGCGGGAGGCCGCGGAAAGCGTGTTGAACAAGGGAGAGAGTCTCTCATCCTTCATGGAAGAGTCGTTGCGGGCGAACATTGCGCGGCGCCAAATGCAGCGCGAGTTCATTGCGCGCGGTTTGGCTTCCTATGAAGAGGCACAGCGGACTGGAGTCTACTTTTCTTCAGACGAAGTGCTGGCTGAATTGGACGGCATGTTGCGGGATGCGCAAGCAAAGGGAGGCCATCGTTGATCTATCAGGTTCGTTACACGGACGCAGCGCGCCTCGATCTGATCCGGCTTTATCGCTTTTTACTGCAAAAGGACCCGAATGCCGCCGAGCGGGCTCTGGATGCCATCCGCAAGGCCACCGGTGTGCTTGAATCCTTCCCGTTTACCTGCCGCAAGGCGGATCCGGACGATCCTTTCCTGCGCGAGTTGCTGATCTCATTCGGCAACTCGGGCTATGTCGCGTTGTTCAAAATCGATGGCGATCATACGATCACCATCGTAGCTATTCGCCATCAGCGCGAAGACGACTATCACTGAATGCCGTCTTTCAGCGGTCGAACGTCAAGCGCTCGCCGCGCACGCTTTCGTCGACGCGCAAGCCATCCCACACATGCTGTCCGTTGACGAACGTAGCGGCAATGGAGTGCTGGAAGGTATGGCCCTCGAACGGGGACCAACCGCACTTGGACAGCACCTCTTCGCGGCGCACGCTATGCGGTTTGCGCGGATCGACCAGCACCAGGTCGGCGGCGTAGCCTTCGCGCAGGAAGCCGCGTTCGTGCACGCTAAATAGCGTAGCCGGCGCGTGGCTGACGGCCTCCACCACACGTTCCAGCGTGAGCTTGCCCTCGGTAACGCGCTGCAAAGCCGCTTGCAGCGCGAATTGCACCAGCGGCAGGCCGGAGGGTGCCTTGTCGTACGCCTGCGCTTTTTCTTCCAGCAGATGCGGCGCGTGATCGGTGGCCAGTACGTCGATGCGGCTTTCCGCCACGGCCTTGATGATCGCTTCGCGATCCGCGGCGGTCTTGATCGCGGGGTTGCACTTGATCAGGAAGCCCAGCTGTTCGTAATCGGCATCGCTGAAATGCAGGAAGTGCACGCAGGTCTCGGCCGTGATCTGCTTGCCCTTGATCGGACCGGGCTGGAACAGCGCCAACTCATCGGCGGTGGAAATGTGCAGCACATGCAAGCGCGTACCGTGCTTGCGCGCCAGCGCGATCGCCAACCGGGTGGATTTGATGCACGCCTCGCGCGAACGGATCAGCGGATGCTCGCGCGCGGGGATGTTTTCGCCGTATTGCTCCCGCGCCTTGGCGTGCAGGGCGTCGATCATCGGGGTATCTTCGCAGTGCGTGATGATCGGCGTGGGCGCTTCGCGGAAGATGCCGTCCAGCGTATCCGGGTTGTCCACCAGCATGTTGCCGGTGGAGGCGCCCATGAACACCTTGATGCCCGGCGCGGCTTTTGGATCCAGCGCGCGGATCGCCTGGAGATTGTCATTGCTGGCGCCGAGATAGAAGGCATAGTTGGTGGCCGAGGTTTCTGCCGCGCGCGCGTACTTGGCCTCCAACGAGTCGCGATCCAAGGCCGGCGGCTTGGTATTGGGCATCTCCATGAAGCTGGTGATGCCGCCGGCTGCGCAGGCGCGTGATTCGTGGGCGATATCGGCCTTGTGCGTGAGCCCCGGTTCGCGGAAGTGCACCTGGTCATCGATCATGCCCGGCAACAGCCATAGGCCAGTGGCGTCGATCACCGGTTCGCCGGGGCGTGCGTTCAAGCTGTCGCTTATGGCGTCGATGCGGCCGTGCTTTACGCGCAGGTCGGCATGCCAACGGCGCCCTTCGTTGACCAGTTCGGCGTTCTTGATCAGCCAATCGGTGGACACGGAAACTCCTCAATCAAAGAAAATCCAAAAGGTTCGGGACTTGCGCTGTGCTCAGGAGGCCCCATGTTCCGGTTCCCTGTGGGGGGCGCGGCAGCTTGCCAGGTGAAAGCGCTCCGGCACCGGATCGTTGCCGCCCGAGCACAGCGGCTGGCAGCGCAGTATCCGCCAGCCGGCCAGCACGCCGCCCCGCCATGGACCGAAGCGGGACACGGCGATGCGTGCATAATCGGAGCAACTGGGGTAAAAGCGACAACGCTGTCCCAACAGCGGACTCACGTAGCGTTTGTAGAGGTTGAGCAGGAAGATGATCAATCGACTCACGGTGTTCACACGGCCGAAACCGCTTTGAGACCCAAGGACGCAAGTATTCCAGAAGGATGGTTGCCGGTGTGAAGGGTATTGGGCTATAACACCCGGCCGCCAAGGCCAAAACGGTGAAGGTAAATGGCGAAAACGACGCATAATCCGACCGCCGCCAAGCAAGCTGCCAAAGGAAAGGCAGCGGGCAAGGGCAACGAAACCAAGGCCACCAAGGCCAAGGTCGCTGCGCCCAAGTCCGTGAAAAAGGCGGCCCCGGCCAAGAAGGCCGAGGTGAAGAAGGCGCCAGCCAAGACAGCGGCCAAGCCGGCGCCGGCCAAGAAGGTCGTGGCCAAGCCGGCCCCCAAGCCGCAACCGAAGAAGGCCGAGCCAGTCAAGGTAGTGAAAAAGGCAGCCAAGCCCGAAGTGAAGAAGCCCGAGCCCAAGCATGCCGCGCCTGCCGCCAAGCCGGCACCGGTACCAGCCAAGAAGGCGGTCGAAAAAACCGTCGCCAAGCCGCCGGCCCATGCTCCTGTCGCGGCTTCGGCAACGCCCAAGTCGCGGGCGGAACCTACACAAACTGCAACACCTGAGGCCGTATCATCACCCGCCACCCGGCCCCTGACGGGCAAGGTAGCCAGCGCCGTGGGCCCCACGGCGCAGCGCGTAGCAAATGCCACTGCGCATAATTCCTCCAGCAAGAAGCAGAAAAGCACGCAGTCATCAATGAATAGCTCCGCCACAACGCTAGATAACGGTGTAACCCGCGAAGACGGCCGTTACGCCCTGCCCATCACCACGAACATCGATCTGCCTCAGGGCTATCGTCCTTCGTCCGACGAGGAGTACATGAATCCCCGTCACCTGGCCTACTTCCGCAACAAACTGCGCGCCTGGCGCGAGCAGCTGGTGGAAGAGTCGCGCCAGACCATGGAAAACCTGCGCGACGAGGTCCGCGACGTGGGCGACGAAGCCGAGCGCGCTACCCGCGAGACGGAAAACTCGCTGGAACTGCGCACCCGCGATCGCTACCGCAAGCTGATCTCCAAGATCGACAAAGCGTTGCGCCGCATCGAGGAAGGCCGCTATGGCTATTGCGAAGAGACCGATGAAGAAATCGGCCTCGAGCGCCTCGACGCCCGCCCCATCGCCACCTTGTCGCTGGATGCGCAGGAGCGTCGCGAGCATTTGCAGAAGCAGATGGGCGATTGACGTTCGTCCGATCGATATAACGAAAGCCCCGCCTAAGAGCGGGGTTTTTCGTAGGCTGGGATGCCAATCCCAGCATCGGGAAGTGGCCAAGAAGCTGGGATTGTCATCCCAGCCTACAGAGCCGCGGCTGCGTACGCCTTCAGCTTCGCCAACATCGCCGCCAGGCCGTTCGAACGCGTCGGCGACAAATGCTTGGCCAGCCCGATATCCTGGATGAAGGCAGGCTCGGTGGCGACGATCTCGGCCGCCGGGCGATCCGAATACACGCGCAGCACCAGCGCGATCAGGCCCGAAACGATGGCCGAGTCGCTGATCGCCTCGAAGTGCATGTTCGCGGCGTCGCCGCTGGGCACCAGCCACACCATCGACTGGCAGCCGTGTACGCGGTAATCCTCAGTCTTGCAATCGTCCGGGAACGGCGCAAGCTGCTTGCCGAGGTCGATCAGGTATTGGTAGCGCTCGGTCCAGTCGCCGAAGAAGGCGAATTCATCGACGATATCGTGTTGAGCCTGGGCGGCGCTGGCGGGGGCGAGAGTATTCATGGACCTATTATCGCGCGGTCCGTCCTAACTCGGGCCGAACCGCTCCATTTCAATGCTTGTCAATGCTTGGCCACGCTCCAGCGCGTGCCCTGGGCGCCATCCTCGATCACCACGCCCATGGACGTCAGCTCGTTACGGATCGCGTCCGCCCGGGCGAAGTCGCGCGCGGCGCGGGCGGCGCGGCGTTCTTCCAGCAGGGCCTCGACTTGCCCGGCATCCACCTCGCTACCACCGGCCTGCTTGAACCAGGCTTCAGGATCCTGCTGCAGCAGGCCCAGCACCGCGCCGCCGCCCAGCAAGGCGGCCTTGGTGGCCGGGCTGGGCGCCTGCCGCGCGGCATCGGCTAGCACCGACAATTCGGCCAGGGCTTGCGGCGTGTTGAGGTCATCGCAAAGGGCGGCTTCCAGGCGCTCCGGCACGGGCAGCGGCTGGGTGCCGTCAAGCTCGATGCCGCTCAACTCGCGCAGCACGCGGTACCAGCCATCCAGTGTGCTGATGGCCTGGGCGATGGCCGCATCCGACCAGTCCAGCGGCTGCCGGTAATGGCCGCGCAGCAGCAGCAAGCGCAACGCCTCATGCGGATGCATTTTGAGCAGGGCATGCACGTGCAGCACGTTGCCCAGCGACTTGGACATCTTGCGTCCATCGAAGGTAAGCATGCCGTTGTGCATCCACCAGCGCGCGAACACCTTGCCGCCGTGCGCGCAGGTGGACTGGGCGATTTCGTTTTCGTGATGCGGGAACAGCAGGTCCACGCCACCGGCATGGATGTCGATGGTTTCACCCAGGTGGGCGGCGCTCATGGCCGAGCATTCGATGTGCCAGCCGGGCCGCCCGCGGCCCCAGGGGCTGTCCCAGCCGGGAAGTTCCGGCGTGGACGGCTTCCACAGCACGAAATCGGTGGGATTGCGCTTGTAGGGCGCCACTTCCACCCGCGCGCCGGCGATCAGCTCGTCGGTGTCGCGGCCGGACAGTGCGCCGTAGGTCGGGTAGGCGGCCACGTCGAACAGGACATGGCCTTGTGCCTCGTAAGCATGACCGCCACGGATCAGCGCCTGGATCATTTCGATGATCTGGCCGATGTGCGCGGTGGCATGGGGTTCCACGTCCGGCGGGGCAATGCCCAGGCCGGCCATGTCCTCGCGATAGGCCTGGGCGAAGCGGCTGGTGATGCTGCCGATCGCCACACCCTGTTCAAGGGCGGCGGCGTTGATCTTGTCGTCCACGTCGGTGATGTTGCGGGCATACACGACCTGGGGGTAATGCCGTCGCAGCAGCTTCACCAGTACGTCGAACACCACCGGGCCACGCGCATTGCCGATATGCACGTAGTTGTAGACCGTGGGTCCGCACAGGTACAGCGTCACCCGGTTCGGATCGAGCGGCGCAAAGGGCTCGAGACGGCGGCTGAGGCTGTTGTAGAGCGAGATCGGCATGGCGGGCGGCGCGGTCGGGGCGAAGCCCGCCATCTTATCAAGCTCTTGCGGCGCCGCCGCCGGAAGCTCGAAAAAGTTCCGGCAACCGGCACGCAGCGTGGCACCAAATTGCGCCCGTTCTAAGCGTGGATTCAGAGTGAATTTGTTGCAATTTGACTATGCGCCAAAGGCGCCCTCAAGCCCTCTTCCGGAGGAATTTATGAATAACAAGATGCGGTTGATCGTTCTGCTCGCGCTCGCCGTGACGGCCACCGGCACGATGGCCCAGCAAGGCGGCTACTACCCCCCGCCGCCCCCTCCGCCGGGCGGTGCCGGCGCCGATAACGCGCACTATGCCTGGGCCGACGTGCTGCGCGTCGACCCGGTCTACGGCGTGGCGCGCACCTCCGCTCCCAGCACCCAGTGCTATGACCAGCAGGTGGTGCAGCAGACCCCGGGCAACAAGGGTGTCGGCACCGTGCTTGGCGCCGTGGTCGGCGGCGTGCTCGGCAGCACCATTGGCCATGGCCGCGGCAACACTGCGGCGATCGTGGGCGGTGCGGTGGCGGGTGGCGCGGTGGGTAATTCCGTCTCCAGCGGCGGACAGACCTACACCAGCAACCAGACGGTGTGCCAGCCGGTGAACCAGGTCAGCGAGCAGCGCCAGATCATCGGCTACGACGTGGAATATCGTTATCACGGCGACGTCTATATTTCGCGCCTCAGCTACGACCCGGGCGAACGCCTGCGGGTGCGGGTAAGCGTTTCGCCGGCCGACTGACCGGCACCTGCGCCCACTGAAGGCGGCCTCGCCTAGGGAGCCTCTGATCTCACTGCAGCACCCGTCACCGCACTGTATGCGCGTCTGGCGGCGCCCCAGTGGCGAAGGCAGACTGGCCGTCTGTCTAGACGCTGGGGCGCCGCCAGACGCGCATACAGTGCGGCCCCAACATTTTAAATTTTGATGACGGGGTGACGTCCAGAAGGCCCGCAGGGAGTGCCCCGCGGCTTGAACAGACGGCCAGTCTGCCCTGTGCCGCGCGGCACTGCCTGCGGGCCTTCTGGACGTCATGCCGGGTGTTGCAGTGAGATCAGAGGCTCCCTAGCGCGGCCGCTTTTCTTTTTGCGGCGCGAATTTTTTCTGTTGCATGGCAGCGAAATTCCCGTCATGATGGCCCTTCAACCACCCGGACCTCTCATGTCTTCAGCCGTCTATACCGCTACCGTGCTTACCAGTGCCCGCATGGCCGCTGGCATGACCTCGCGTGCGCGTCGACCGCTGAACCGACAATTGGCCGGGTAGGCTGTCGCTTTCGTTGCATGTGTAATACGACGACTAAACCCGGCCCTAGCGCCGGGTTTTTTGTTTTTTGGACTGGAGTCAACGATGTCGCTTCGTCACTTCCTCACCACCCAGGATTACAGCCGCGCTGAAATCGATGCCTTGCTTGAGCAGGCTGCGGTCTTCAAGCGTTCCCCGCGTGGCCAGCAGCTTGCCGGCAAATCCGTGGCGCTGCTGTTCTTCAATCCCTCGATGCGCACGCGCACGAGCTTCGAGCTGGGCGCATTCCATCTCGGTGGCCATGCCATCGTGCTTGCGCCAGGCAAGGATGCATGGCCGATCGAATTCCGTCCCGGCGTGGTGATGGACGGCGAAGCCGAAGAGCACATCGCCGAAGTGGCGCGCGTGCTCAGTCGCTATGTCGATCTGATCGCGGTGCGCGCTTTTCCCAAATTCCAGGATTGGTCGGTGGATCGCGAGGATGCGGTGATCAAGGCCTTCGCGCAGCACGCAACGGTGCCGGTGATCAACATGGAAACTATCACCCATCCTTGCCAGGAACTGGCGCATGCGCTGGCGCTGAAGGAGCGCTTCGGCGACCTCACTGGCCGCAAGTACGTACTCACCTGGACCTATCATCCCAAGCCGCTGAACACCGCCGTCGCCAACTCGGCGCTGCTGATCGCGACCAAGCTGGGCATGGACGTCACGCTGTTGTGCCCCACGCCCGACTACGTGCTGGATGAGCGCTACATGGCCTACGGCGAACAAAACGCCAGGGAAAACGGCGGCACGCTCACGGTCAGCCACAACATCGAAGAGGCCTACCGTGGCGCCGATGTGGTGTATGCCAAGAGCTGGGGTGCGCTGCCGTACTTCGGCCGCTGGGAAGCGGAAAAGCCGATCCGCGACGCGCACAAGCACTTCATCGTCGATGAAGCAAAGATGGCGCTCACCAACAACGGTGTGTTCAGCCACTGCCTGCCGCTGCGCCGGAACATCAAGGCCACCGACGCCGTGATGGATTCGCCGGCCTGCATCGCCATCGATGAAGCCGAAAACCGCTTGCACGTGCAAAAGGCGGTGATGGCATCGCTGATTGCGCAACGCTGATCACTGCGAGTCCATCATGTACCTGCCCAAGAGCTTTCACGAAACGCGCGTCGACATATTGCATGCGCTTATGCGCGATTACCCGTTTGCCACGGTCGTCATGCACGGTGCCGACGGCCTGGTGGCAAATCACTTGCCGTTGGAACTGGTCAGTGACACCGCGCTGCACGGACACGTCGCGCGTGGCAATGAACTGGCCAAGGCCGATGGCGTGTCGGTGCTGGTGATCTTCCACGGCGCCGATGGCTACGTCAGTCCCAACTGGTATCCGAGCAAACACGAAACCGGCCGCGAGGTACCTACCTGGAACTACGCGGTGGTACAGGTCCATGGTCGACTGCGGGTGGTGGAAGATCCGGCATGGCTGCGCCAGTTGCTGGAGCGGTTGACCGATCGCCATGAAGCTTCGCAGCCCAAGCCCTGGCACGTCAGCGATGCGCCGGCCGACCACATCGAGAAAATGCTGAGCCTGATCGTGGGCCTCGATATCGCGATCGAGCGTATCGAAGGCAAGTTCAAGCTGAGCCAGAACCATCCTGACGGCAATCGTGCGGGCGTGCTGCAAGGCCTGGCCGAACGCGAGGGCCGGCGCGATGCCGAACTGTCCGATCTGATGCAACAAGCCGAGGAACGTGGAAATGGGAGATAAGCAGCACCAATACCCGGTGCAGGTCGTGTGGACCGGCAATCACGGCACTGGCACGAAAACCTACCAGGGCTACGGCCGCGAGCACGAAGTGCATGTGGCCGGCAAGCCGGTGATCGCCGGTTCGTCGGATGCCGCCTTCCGCGGCGACGGCAGCAAGCACAACCCCGAAGACATGCTGGTGGCGGCGCTGTCGAGCTGTCACATGCTGTGGTACCTGCATCTGGCGGCGGTGGCGGGCGTGGTGGTCACCGCTTACGTCGACGAAGCTGTCGGTACGCTGGTGGAACATGGCAACGATGGCCGCTTTACCGAGGTCGTGTTGCGTCCGAGCGTAAGCATCAGCAAAGACAGCGATCCCGAAGCCGCCAAGCGGGTGCACGACGATGCGCACCATGCCTGCTTCATCGCCAATTCCGTCAATTTTCCGGTGCGCTGCGAACCGCGCATTGTCATCGAATCCGTGTAACCCACCTTTTTTGGATCTTGCATCATGAGCAAAGACATCGTTCTGGCCTTTTCCGGCGGTCTCGACACCAGCTTCTGTGTTCCCTACCTACAAGAGCGTGGCTGGGCCGTGCATACCGTGTTCGCCGATACCGGCGGCGTGGACGCGGAGGAACGCGCGTATATCGAGGCGCGCGCCAAGGAACTGGGCGTAGCCAGCCACGTCACCGTCGATGGCGGCCCGGCGATCTGGAACGGTTTCGTAAAACCCTTCGTCTGGGCGGGCGAGGGCTACCAGGGGCAGTATCCGCTGCTGGTGTCCGATCGCTACCTGATCGTGGACGCCGCGCTCAAGCGTTGCGCGGAGCTGGGCACCAAGGCGATCGCCCACGGTTGCACCGGCATGGGCAACGACCAGGTGCGTTTCGACCTGGCGGTGAAGGCGCAGGGCGACTACGAGATCGTGGCGCCGATCCGCGAGATCCAGAAAGAGCACACCGAAGTGCGCGCCTACGAGCAGAAGTACCTGGAAGCCAAGGGCTTCGGCGTGCGCGCCAAGCAGAAGGCCTATACCATCAACGAGAACCTGCTCGGTGTGACCATGTCCGGTGGTGAGATCGATCGCTGGCTGGTACCCGGCGAAGGCGCGATCGGCTGGTGCAAGCCGCGCTCCGAATGGCCGGCCAAACCGCTGCGCCTGAAGCTGAGCTTCGTCAACGGCGAAGCGGTGGCGCTGGATGGCGAGAAGATGGCCGGCCACCAGCTGCTGGCCAAGCTCAACACGCTGCTGGCGCAGTATGGCGTGGGCCGCGGCATCTACACCGGTGATACCACCATTGGCCTCAAGGGTCGCATCATTTTCGAGGCGCCAGGCTTGACCGCCTTGCTCGCCGCACATCGTGCGCTCGAAGAAGCCGTGCTCACCAAGCAGCAGAACCGCTTCAAGCCGGACGTGGCGCGCAAATGGGTGGAGCTGGTGTATGAAGGCTTCTTCCACGATCCGCTGAAGACCGATCTGGAAGCCTTCCTTGCTTCCAGCCAGGCCACCGTCAACGGCGAGGTCACGCTGGAAACCAACGGCGGCCTCATCACCGCGGTCGCGTTGGAGTCTGGACACATACTCAACGCCAAGGGAGCCACCTATGCGCAGGCGGCGGACTGGGGCGTGGCCGAAGCTGAAGGCTTCATCAAGCTGTTCGGCATGAGCAGCACGCTGTGGGCCGAGGTGAATCGATGAGCGCTGCGCTCGGCAGCTCCACCTTGCTGGATGCCACCCTGCAGCATTTGCGCGCACTGGTGTCATTCGACACGCGCAATCCGCCGCGTTCGATTGGTACCGGCGGCATCTTCGATTACCTGCGCGAACAGTTGCCGGGTTTCGACGTGCAGGTGACCGATCAAGGCGCCGGCGCGGTAACCCTGTACGCCGTGCGCGGCAAGCCGAAGTATCTGTTCAACGTGCACCTGGACACGGTGCCGGATTCGCCGCACTGGACGCGCGATCCGCACGTGCTGGAAGTGACGGCGGATCGCGCGATCGGCCTGGGCGCCTGCGACATCAAGGGCGCCGCCGCTGCGCTGGTTGCCGTGGCGAACGCCTGTGACGGTGATCTGGCCTTGCTGTTCTCCACCGACGAAGAAGCCAATGATCCGCGCTGCATTGCGGCCTTTCTCAAGCAAGGGCACCCCTACGAGGCGGTGATCGTGGCCGAGCCGACGCGTGGCGAAGCGGTGCTCGCGCATCGTGGCATCCATTCGGTGCAGATGCGTTTCAGCGGGCAGGCTGGTCACGCTTCGGGCGAGATCAAGGCCACCGACAGCGCCGTCCACCAGGCGATACGTTGGGGTGCTGCAGCGCTGGATCATGTGGACAGCCTGGCGCACGAGCGCTTCGGCGGTCTTACCGGCTTGCGCTTCAACATCGGTCGAGTGGAGGGTGGCATCAAGGCCAACATGATCGCGCCCACCGCCGATGTGCGCTTCGGCTTCCGTCCGTTGCCGAGCATGGACCCGGATCAGCTGCTGGAAACCTTTCGCAGCTTGGTGGAACCCGTGCCGATCAGTTATGAAGAGCTGTTCCGCGGGATGTCTTTGCCGGCGGGCGATGTCCCCAACGCCGAGGCACGGCGCCTTGCCGCACGCGACATCGCCGATGAACTCGGTATTCCCGTGGGCAACGCGGTGAATTTCTGGACCGAAGCGGCGCTGTTTTCCGAAGGCGGCTATGTCTCTTTCGTTTACGGCCCTGGCGACATCGCCCAAGCGCACACCGCCGACGAATGGGTCGCGCTGGATCAATTGCAGCAGTACGCCCAAACCATCTACGAGATCGTGAACCGTGGAAGCGCATAAGAACACTCGCCAGACCATCGTGCGCCTGCTCTCCGCCATGGGCAGCGCCAAGGAAATCCAGCAGTACCTCAAGCGTTTTTCGCAACTGGACGCCAAGCGCTTCGCGGTGGTGAAAGTGGGCGGCGCGGTGCTGCGCGACGAACTCAACGACCTTACTTCCTCGCTGACCTTCCTGCAGCAGGTGGGGCTCACCCCGATCGTGCTGCATGGCGCGGGACCACAGCTCGACGCGGAGCTGGAAGCGGCCGGCATCACCAAGCAGACCGTAAGTGGCCTGCGTGTTACTTCGCCCAAGGCGTTGGGCATCGTGCGTCGCGTTTTCCAGCAGCAGAACCTGCGGCTGGTGGAAGCGCTGCAGGCGATGGATACCCGCGCCACGTCGGTGCCTTCGGGCGTGTTCATGTCCAGCTTTCTCGACCGGGACGTCTACGGCATGGTCGGCAAGGTCGACAGCATCAATCTTGCGCCGATCGAAGCGAGCCTGCGCGCAGGTTCCATTCCGGTCATCGCCAGCCTGGGCGAAACGGACGAAGGCCAGTTCCTCAACATCAACGCCGATTTCGCCGCCAATGAACTGGTGCGCGTGCTGCAACCGTACAAGATCATTTTCCTCACCGGCACCGGCGGCCTGCTCGATGACCAGGGGCAGGTCATCGATTCGATCAACCTGAGCACCGAGTACGAGCACCTGATTCAGCAGCCCTGGATCAGTGGCGGCATGCGGGTGAAGATCGAACAGATTGCCGACTTGCTGCAGAGCCTGCCGCTGACCTCGTCGGTATCGATCACGCGTCCGTCGGAACTGGCCAAGGAACTGTTCACGCACAAGGGCTCGGGTACGCTGGTGCGCCGCGGCGAGAAAGTGTTCTGCTTCGAAAGCTGGGATGGCGTCGACCAGGTTCGCCTGCGCGGACTGATCGAATCCAGCTTCGGCCGCAAAGTGGTCGAGGACTATTTCGAACGCACCAGGCCGTATCGCGTCTATGTCAGCGAAAACTATCGCGCCGCGATGATCCTGACCCGCGAAGACGGCCTGGTCTACCTCGACAAGTTCGCCGTGCTGGACGATGCGCAGGGCGAAGGCTTGGGCCGCGCCGTATGGCTGGTGATGCGTGAGGAGAACCCCAGCCTGTTCTGGCGTTCGCGGCACGGCAACAACATCAACCATTTCTATTACGCGGAGTCGGATGGCTGTTACAAGCAGGAACGCTGGAAAGTGTTCTGGTATGGCCTCGATGGCTTCGACACGATCGCGCGTTGCGTGGAACATTGCGCCGCGCGCCAACCCACCTTGATCGACTGACGAATATGGTTATTTCCAACAAACGCATCGGCATTGTCGGCGCGCGCGGTCACACTGGCGCGGAACTGATCCGGCTCGTGGCGGCGCACCCCTCGCTTGAGCTGGCCTATGTTTCGTCGCGCGAGCTTAACGGCCAACGAGTTGAGGACCATGTCGAGGCCTATCGCGGCGATCTGCGCTACAGCTCGCCTGCGCATGAGGAACTGCCGGCGCTGGCGGCGGACGTGGTGGTGCTGGCCCTGCCTAACGGCAAGGCATCAGCCTGCGTGGAAGCCTTCGACGCAGCGGGCCAGGACCCACTGATCGTGGATCTGTCGGCCGACTATCGCTTTGACGATCGCTGGTATTACGGCTTGCCCGAACTCACCCGCCACAAATGGCGCGGCGAAAAACGCATCAGCAATCCCGGCTGCTATGCCACCGCCATCCAGCTAGCTGTCGCGCCGCTGAAGGATCTGCTCGCCGCGCCGCCGGTATGCTTCGGCGTATCGGGCTATTCCGGCGCCGGTACCACGCCCTCGGACAAGAACGATCCGGAAAAGCTGCGCGATAACCTGATGCCGTACTCGCTCACCGGTCATATGCACGAGAAGGAAGCGAGCCGGCATCTTGGGCTGCCGGTGGAATTCATGCCGCACGTGGCGCCGCATTTCCGCGGCTTGACCGTTACCACCAATCTCTACCTGTCGCGCGCCTTGAAGCGCGAGGACGTGCTGGCGCGCTTCCAGCAAGCCTATGCAGGCGAAAAGCTGGTACGCGTGCTCGACGAGGCGCCTTGGGTCAGCAAGATCGCCGGCCGGCATCACGCCGAGATCGGCGGCTTTGCCCTGTCGGCGGATGGCAAGCGCGTGGTGGTGGTTTCCACGCTGGACAACCTGCTCAAAGGCGCTGCGACGCAGGCCATGCAGAACATCAACCGTGCGATCGGTGTGGACGAATACACCTCGATTCCCACCGGACAAGAGGCTCACGCATGAGCGACCTCCTTTGGCAAAAAGCCGGCGTCGAAACCAACGCGAAGATCATGAAGTTTCTGGCTGGCGACGACGTGTTGCTGGACCGGGAATTTTTCCTGCATGACATCGTGGCCAGCAAGGCCCATGTGGAAGGGCTGGCCAACATCGGCGTGGTCAGCGCGAAGGAAAGCGAAGATCTCAGGCGCGAGCTGGAGGTGTTGGCCGAGGATTTTCGCGCCGGACGGTTCGTGCTGGATGAGTCCTACGAAGATGGCCATTCCGCCATCGAGGCTCGCTTGACCGAGCGCCTTGGTGATGCTGGCCGCCGCGTGCATACGGGCCGTAGCCGCAACGACCAGATTCTCGTTGCCACGCGCTTGTGGCTGAAGGAAAAGCTTGGGCTGCTGGAAACCCATTGCCGCGCTATCGCCGATGTGTGCTTGCAGCGTGCGGCCCAGCCGGCATTGCCCTTGCCTGGTTACACGCACCTACAGCGAGCCGTGGTGTCGTCCACCGCGATGTGGTTTGCCGGTTTCGCGGAAGGCTTCGTCGACAACGCCTGGCGCGCGCGACAAACCGCCGCGTGGATCGACACCAATCCCTTGGGTACCGCCGCCGGCTACGGCGTGAATCTGCCGTTGGATCGCGCGCATACCACGCAGGCGCTGGGCTTCGGCCGCATGCAGGTATCGCCCATCTACGCGCAGTTGTCCCGTGGCAAGTTCGAAATGGCCGCGATGGAAGCCTTGAGCAGCGCCATGCTGGACGCACGCCGCCTGGCTTGGGACCTGTCGCTGTTCACCACCGCCGAATTCAACTTTGTAACGCTGCCGGCCGAATACACCACCGGCAGCTCGATCATGCCCAACAAGCGCAATCCGGACGTAGTGGAGCTGCTGCGCGCATCCTATGCCACGGTTGCCGCGGCACGTTGCGAGATCGAGCAACTGCTATCGCTGCCATCGGGCTATCAGCGTGATCTGCAATTCTCCAAGGGATCGTTGTTCCATGGCGTGACCCATGGTCTGGCTGCGCTGGAACTGTTGCCCGATCTGCTCGCGCGCATGCAATGGAACGAAGCGAGCATGCGTGCCGCCATCGAGCCGGCGATGTACGCCACCGACGTGGCGATCGAACAAGCTGCCGCAGGGGTGCCGTTTCGTGAGGCGTATCGAGCGGCAGCGCAAGCGGCTCAGGCAGCTGGGGAGGGGCGTACGCCCGAATCCAGTCTTGCCGCACGCACCTCGCCAGGTTCGGGCAATGATCTGCAACTGGATACATTGAGACAACGTCTGGAAAATCTTTCGGCCTAGCGTATCGGTAATGAGCATCGTCAGTCTGCCCGAACACGCCTTGCCGCCATGGCGCCGCGCGGTGCTAAAGGTCGGCAGCAATTTGCTGGCCGCCGACGGCGGCGGCCTCACCTCGCGCTATGCGCAAGCATTGGCTGGATTTATCGACGCAAGCCAACGTGCAGGGCGCGAAGTGGTGCTGGTTTCTTCCGGTGCCGTTGCCGCCGGCCGTGCACTGTTGCGTACGCGCGCCTTGCCTGGGCCGGAGCTTGCGGCAAAGCAGGCGCTTGCCGCCCTGGGCCAGGCGCCGATGATCGCGTTGTGGCAGAGCCTGACGGAGCGCCCAGTGGCGCAGGTGCTGTTGACTCACGACGATCTGCGCAATCGCCGTCGCTACCTCAACGCGCGTGCCACCTTGCGCGAATTGCTGATGCTGCGCGTATTGCCGGTCGTCAACGAAAACGACACCGTGGCCGTGGACGAACTCAAGCTGGGCGACAATGACAATCTCGCCGCCATCGTCGCCGCCCTGGTCGATGCCGACCTGCTGCTGATTGCCTCCGACGTGGATGCGCTCTACAACGCCGATCCCCGTCATGATCCGGCAGCGCAACCTATTGGCCATGTGCCGCAATTGACGGCGCAAATCATTGCCATGGCTGGCGGCAGCGGTACTGGCGTGGGTACCGGCGGCATGCGCACCAAGCTGCAGGCGGCTGAGAAGGCAGCCGCTGCAGGCATCCCCACCGCACTGTTCAGTGGTCGCGAGCCCACTACGGTGAAAGCACTGGAAGCCGACTGTTTGCGCGGCACGCTGGTCGATGTTGCCGGCAATCGCCTGCAGGCACGCAAATACTGGTTGCGCCACGCGCCAGCCGGCAACGGTCACGTCAGCATCGATGCGGGGGCGGTGCGTGCCTTGACCGGCGGGCGCGCCTCGCTGTTGCCCGGCGGCATTGTTGATGTAGCCGGCGAATTCCACCGCGGCGACCTGGTGGAAATCGTCGACGCCAACGATCGCCCGGTGGCTCGCGGACTATGCCAGTACGGCGCGGCCGAGGTACGCCGCCTGGCTGGCAGGCATAGTCGTGATATTGCGTCCCTGTTGGGCTATAGCTACGGCGCAGAGGTCGTCCACCGCGATGACCTGGCCATCATCGCAGGAGAATCGGAAGCATGAGCGAGATTCGTACCCTGGCCCTGGCTTGCAAGGACGCCGCGCAAGCCATGTTTGCACTCGACAGCGAGAGCAAGCGCAGGCTGCTGCACGACATGGCGTCCGCGCTGGAAAACCAACGCGATGCCATACTCGCAGCCAATGCGCGCGACCTGCAGCACGCCACCGCCAAAGGCATCCAGGGCGCCATGCTGGACCGGTTGCGACTGGACGGAGCGCGCATCACCGGCATCGCCAACGCCGTGCGTGAAATCGCCGCCTTGCCCGACCCGGTCGGCCTGGTCACCCGGCGCGACACGCGCCCGAACGGCCTGGAAATAGAGCGCGTGCGCATTCCGCTCGGCGTCATCGCGATGATCTACGAGGCGCGCCCCAACGTCACCGCCGACGCTGCAGCCCTGTGCCTGATGGCTGGCAACGCTGTGATCCTGCGCGGCGGTTCCGAAGCATTGCATTCCAACCAGGCGATTGCTTCGGCCTTGCATGCCGCGCTGGAAAAGCACGACATTCCCGTTGCCGCAGTCACCCTGATCGAGGACTTGCGTCGTGAAACGATGATCGAGCTGCTGCAGCTCAGCGACATCGTGGACCTGGCCATTCCACGCGGCGGCGAAGGCCTGATCCAATTCGTCGCCGAGCACGCCCGCGTGCCGGTGATCAAGCACTATAAGGGCGTCTGCCATCTCTACGTCGATGCTTCGGCGGACGAGGCGCTGGCCCTGAACCTGCTGGTCGACGGCAAGACGTCTCGCCCCGGCGTGTGCAATGCGTTGGAAACGGTGTTGGTCCATCGAGACATCGCCGCGACCTTCTTGCCGAAGGCTGTGCAGGCATTGCAGGAGCGCGGCGTTGAACTACGCGGCTGCGATCGTTCGCGCGCGCTGGTGGATGGTTTGCGGCCAGCCACGGATGAAGATTATGCCGCCGAATTTCTCGACTTGATTCTCGCGGTCCGCGTGGTCGACGACCTGGGCATGGCCATCGGCCATATCCAGCGCTTCGGTTCCGACCACACCGAGGTCATTGCCACGCGCAACGACGAATCCGCTCGCCGTTTTGTACAAGCGATTCGCTCGGCGGTGGTGATGGTCAATGCTTCGTCACGTTTTTCCGATGGTGGGGAATTGGGACTGGGGGCGGAGATCGGCATTTCCACCACGCGCCTGCATGCGTACGGCCCGATGGGCGCGGAGGCGTTGACGGTGGAGCGATTCGTCGTGCGTGGCGATGGACAGGTGCGTCACCCGCAGAGCCGGGTCGTTGACTAAGCTTGCATGCAGATCTGTCCCGGATGTCCATGCTCCAGCGTTGAGCGGCGCCTGGCTGTGGGATAGGCTGGGCGCTCCATAAGGACACAAGGGGAGCGGGACGTGAAGGCATTTATTTGCGCAATGGCGATGGCCGGTATTTTCGCGGCAGGCTCAGCCTGGGGGACGGACGCAGCGCCGGCTAGCGACGCATCGATTCGTCAGCTGCTGGAAATTACCAATGCTCGCACCATGCTGGATGGCATCATGTCGCAGATGCGAACGACAATGCAGAAATCGGCATTGCAATCCGTGGGGCATCCGCTGGATGTGCAGGAACAGCAAATTTTGAGCAGCGGGATAGGCAAGGTGATGGATACTTTTCAGAACCAGCTCGCGTGGGACAAATTTGAGCCGATCATGGTGGAAATCTATCGCAAAAATCTGTCGCAACAGGAAGTCAACGACATGCTGGTGTTCTATAGGTCGCCGACGGGACGGGCATTGATTGCAAAAATGCCGGTGCTCCAGCAGGAAGGCGGAGAGGCCGGACAGAGATTGACGCAGGCTGCGATTCCTCAGGCTCGTCAGATCTTTGCGCAGATGATGGATGATATGAAAGCGCATGAGCTTGATAAGGCCAAAAAGGCCAGCCAAGCCGCCAAGCCCTGACGTCGGAAAAGAGGGCGCCGGGAAGTCTTGGCGAGATCCATTCGATCGTCGGCTATGAAGTCGGTGTGGGCCGGACTATCAACACTTGAGTCGGAGTGGAGTCGAGCCTAACTGCAGCTTGCGGGCACGGTTCGTAGCGAACAGGCAAGCAGGCTGGGATGTCATTCTCAGCTATCTGAAGCATGGGAGTGCTGGGACTGGCATCCAGCCTGCGCATCTAATGCATTGCGGCGCAGCGTTGGCTTAGGGCGAGAGTAGATCGCATTAAGCCTGCTCTTTCCAGCGCCGTACCGCTTGCGCAAACGCCAAGCAATCAGCAAACCGGTTATACAACGGCACCGGCGAAATCCGGATTACATCCGGTTCGCGCCAGTCGCCGATGATGCCGTGCTCGATCAGATATTCGAACAGGGTGCGCCCTTGCGCGCGGCCGCCCAGCACACGGATGGAGAGTTGCGAGCCGCGGCGCGCGGGATCTTTGGGCGTAACCACTTCCAGCACATCGGGTAGCTGCGTTTCCACCAGCCATTGCAGGTAGCCGGTGAGTTGCAGCGATTTCTCGCGCAGGCGTTGCATGCCGGCGCGATGGAAGACGTCCAGCGATACGCGCAGGGGGGCCAGCGCGAGGATCGGCGGATTGGAAAGCTGCCAGCCGTCCGCGCCGGGCGTGGGCACGAATTCCGGCCCCATCTGGAAGCGTGTGGTCTTGTCGTGGCCCCACCAGCCGGCGAAACGTGGCAGCGTGGCGCGTGCATGGCGCTCATGCACGAATGCGCCGCCCACCGCGCCAGGGCCGCCGTTGAGGTATTTGTAGCTGCACCAGATCGCGAAATCCATGCCGCTGTCGTGCAATTGCAGCGGCAAGTTGCCCACCGCATGGGCGAGATCGAAGCCTACTTGGCAGCCTTGCCGGTGCGCGAGCTCGGTGATCGCCTTCAAGTCGAACACCTGGCCGGTGCGGTATTGCACGCCGGGCAACAGTACCAAGGCGATGCGCGAGCCGTGTTCGGCAAGCGCGCGTTCAATGGCTGCCATCGATAGCGTGCCGTTGGGTTCGTCGCCTTCCAGTTCGATCAGCGACAGATTGGGACTGAAGCCGTGATAGCGGATCTGCGATTCGACCGCGTAGCGATCGGTGGGGAAGGCGCCGGCTTCGATCAGGATGGCGTGCCGGTCCGGCGTGGGGCGGTAGAAGCTCACCATCATCAGGTGCAGGTTCACGCCCAGCGTATTCATTGCCACGACTTCATCAGGCTGCGCGCCGACCACTTCGGCGAGGTGATCGCGCACGAACTCGTGATAATCCATCCAGGGCAGGCGGCCCTTGAAGTGGCCCTCGACCGCCAGCTCGCCCCAATAATCGAGTTCCGTATTGATGGCATCGCGCACCGCACGCGGCTGCAGGCCGAGCGAATTGCCGCAAAAATAATGACTGTCGCCGTGCTCGTGCGGCGGGATCAGGAATTCGTTGCGAAAATCGCGCAGCGGATCGGCGGCGTCACGGGCCTGGGCCCACTCGATGGTGGCTTCGTAGGAAATGGGCATCAATGCATCCGGGCAGGGCGTGGGGCGCATTTTAAGGAACTTCAGCCGGCTGTGCCGTCATGCTCGTGAAAGGAGGATGACAGCGGCGGCGCCAGATCACGCAATCAGGTGTTCAAATTGGCGGCGATAGCCTTGCAGCCCTGGTCGAAGCTTGCGGCCCAGGATTGCCCGGCCTGGCTGGCCGACGGGCGCGCGCAGCGCAACTGGATGGCGTGGCCGTTGCGGAACCAATAGCGTTCAATATAGGTATACGGCGTACCGCTTTCGCTCGCGGTATAGATGAAACTGTTCTGGTCGCCGGATGAGCGGGCGCTGGGCTGGTAGTCCTTCAGGTTTTTCGCCTTGGCCATTGCACCATTGACGTAGTCACCAAAGGCCTGGGCATCGGCTTCCTGCTTCACGGTCACGCTGACGCGTGCGAGCGTGCTGCCGGCGCTGGGAGAAGGATCGGGTACCTGGAACACGCGCACTTCCGGATCGCCGTCCACCTGCATGATGCCGACCCAGTTGGACGGAGTGCTGAAGTGCACATTGCCGGACGCCATGGTGACATCGTCTGCATTGGCCATCGCGATGCTGCTCATGGCAAGCAAGACTGTCACGACGATGTAGCGGCTGAATTTCATGCGTGTTCCTCGGGAAGCGTATTGGGTACAAAACGGCGTAACGGCAGCCCCAGCCATTCCAGCGCGGTGCCGTGAAACAGGCGGGCGCGGGCCGGTTCATCCAGTTCAAGCGATTCGATGCCGCTGCCGGGCTCCTGCTCCCCCAGCGGGAAAGGATAGTCGGTGCCGAGCATCACGCGGTCGAAGCCGGTCACATCCAGGAGATATTGCAGTGCCCGGGTGTCGTGCACGCAGGAATCGAAATACAGGCGCTTGAGGTATTCGCGCGGATTGCGCGGGTTGTCGGTGGCGACCAGGTCCGGGCGCATGCGGAAACCGTGCTCGATACGGCCGATGCTCCATGGAAAGCTGCCGCCGCCATGGGCCAGCATCACGCGCAGTTTGGGCAGCCGCTCCAGCACGCCGCCGAAGGCCAGGCAGCATCCGGCACGTGACTGTTCGGCCGGCATTCCCACCAGCCACGGCATCCAGTACTTGGGCATGCTGGCCGCGCCCATCATGTCCCACGGGTGCACCATCAGCGCCGCGCCCAGATCCGCCGCGGCCTCGAAGAAGGGGAACAGTTCCGGCGCGTCCAGGTTCCAGTCGTTGCAATGCGAGCCGATCTGTACGCCGCACAGGCCCAGTTCGTCGATGCAGCGCTCCAGTTCGCGAATGGCCAGTTCCGGCGCCTGCAGCGGCACCGTGCCGATGCCTGCGTAATGCCTGGGAAAATCCCGGCAGATGCCGCCCATGTGATCGTTGAGATGGCGGTGCAGTTCCAGCGCCTGGTAACCCGGTGCCCAGTACGAGAACAGCACCGGCACGGTGGAGATCACCTGCACGTTCACACCGAAGCGGGCGTAATCGTCAACGCGGTACTGCGGATCGAACGAAGAATCCCATACCTCGCGGAAGAACTTGCCGTCCTTGTAGATGCGATGCCGACCATCGCTGTGCGTCATTACTGGAAAGGCATCGTTGCCGTATTTGGCGGCAAGGTTGGGCCAGTCACGCGGGAGGATGTGGGCATGGGTATCGATTTTCAGCATGCCGCCAAGTGTAGCGCCTGCCGGGGCTGCCGGCCGTGAGGAGCGCGTGGCTACTCATGGATGCACGGGACGTTCGCCTTGCGCCGCCGCGGCTTCGAGCGGCCCGCGACTGACCACGTGGGCCAGCGTGTCGATGTTGTCGACCAGGCGGTCGCTGATACGGACCAGTTGTTCCGCGCGCGGACGGTCGTCCGCCATGGCCAGCAGGGTGGCCAGGCTGCGCTGCAGCTGGCGCAGTTCCGGGGCCGGTCCCGAGACCTGGTTGTTACGCAGCGCCACCGCCAGGGCGTGCAGCTGGGAAGCGGCCCGTTCCACAAAATGCGTCACTTCCACCTGCTCGGGCAGGCTGTCGCAGTCGTGCAGCAAGGCTTCCAATGTCATCCCCGTGCGCGCCAGGCGGTTGCCGTTGAGGAACAGCGCATTGGCCAGTTCCAGCAGGATCAGCGGGGTGGCCGGTTCGGCCTGCATGCGATCGATCGAGGCCTGCGCATTGGTGCGCGCGGTGCGCACGGCGGTGCGGGTTTCACGATGCGGGTGGCGTTGTTCCGGCCGCGCCAGCGCATGCAGGTAATCGGCATAGGCATCCAGCATGTCCGACAACGCGGGACGGGCGCGCTTCCGTTCCCAGGTGGGCCAGATCACGTAGGCGAGCAGGGCCATGCCGCTGCCAAGCACGGTGTTGAGCACACGATCCATCACGGCGGTGTCCGAATTCACGCCCTCGAACGACAACAGGATCACCACCGTGCCGGTCAGCGTCGCAACGGCAATGCCGTAGTGCGCGGTCGCCAGGTAGCGGAACGCCATGCACAGCACAGCCATCAAGGCGAGATGCGCCCATGGGTCGTGCGGCGTGACGTACAGCAAGGCGGTCGTCAGCACCAGGCCGAGAATGGTGCCCGCAACGCGCAACAGGCCGAAATTCAGCGTGGCCGCAAAATCCGAGCGCAGCACGATCGCCACCGTCATCGGCAGCCAGTAGCCGTGCGGCAAATGCCATAGCCGCGAGACCAGCAGCGCGATGCTCAGGCACACCGCGCAGCGTAGCGCATGCCGGAATGCCACCGAATGCGTGGTGAGATTCGCGCGCAGGGTGGCCAAGGCCGAAGTGCCTCGCAGTGCGCTCGGCAGGCGCGTTTCTGCCGCGGCCGCGCGCTGCTCGCCGCTTGCGCCGGCCCAATTGGCATTGCGCACGGCCGCGGCGAGCTGGCCGGAAAGTGCGTGGATATGCGCGGCAACGCTGTCGCTGCGGCTATGGTTGTCCAGCAGGGCGCGTTCGCTGGCTTGCAGGGTTTGCAAGGCGCGCGCGGCCTGCTCCGGCGAATCGCCGCTTTCCAGGGCCGCGACCAGTGCTGTCAGCACGCGCGCGGCATCGGCACGGAACATCGCAAGGATGCTTGCCGCGCCATGCAGCTCCGCCATCGCGACCAGTTCCAGGCGCATGCGTTCGGCCAGCTCCAGCAGCACGGCAAAGGCTTCCATTGCACGCCCGTGTGCACGATGGCGGCCAAGCAGCGTCTGCTGCAGCATTGTCATCGCATCGGCAAGCGCCGGTACTTCCTCTTCGTTTTGCTTGTTGTCCCTGGCCAGGGTCGCCAGGCCGCGGTAGACGGTGGCCAGCGCATGCCGCTCCGGGCCGTAGCGCTGCAATGGCCAGGCGGCAACGGAGAACAAGGTCAGCAGCAGACCGCCGGCGAATATCAGCGCGGCGCCGATCAAGGCGTCTGCAAGCGTGGTTGGCGTGGCCGCTGTGATCACCAGCAGGATCATGCTGGTCATGCCCACGCGCGCGATGTCCACCCCGAACACCACCAGCAGGCCGCCGAAGAAGCCGAATGCTGCGGTCGCGGTGAGGATTAACGGTAGATTCCCTCCGACCAGAAAGCCGCATAGGGAAGCGAGCCCCGCCGCCAGCGAAGCCAGCAGCAACTGCTGCAGGCGCTGCCGATAAGGGCCGGGCTGATCGGAAAACATGGTATCGAGGGCGCCGGCGCCGATCGCGAGGCCCGCTTCCCCGTGGCCAGTGAGCATGCCGACTGCCAGCGGCAAGACCACCGCGGCGGTATTGCGGATTACCACCCACACCGGTACGTCCGGACGCTTGGTTGCAGTCAGGCTTTGCAGCACGCTGGCGCTTAGCGAGTAGGCTCGGGTGGACATGGCGGGGAAAGCTGCCGGATTGCCAAGGATTTTGCCCTACCGGCACCGCCCTGTCGCGTGGCGATCGCACGAAAAAACGGCGCCCCGAAGAGCGCCGTTCTGTCAGAGTTCAATGCGGGTACTCCGCTTAGAACGTCTTTTCCGAGCCACGTCCGGCAAATTCGCCAGTGAGGGTGTTCACCCAGACCTTTTCGTCAGTGGTGATGTACTCCGGCACCTGGATCTCGATGCCGGTGTTGAGCTTGGCCGGCTTGGTGCGCTTGGTGGCGCTGGCGCCCTTCAGTTCCGGGGCGGTGTCCGCCACGATAAGCAGCACGCTGGTCGGTACCTGCAGGCCCACCGGCGCATCGTCGATGAGCTGCACGTAATAGCCCTCCACGCTTTCCACGATGTAGCCGGCGTTGTCGCCGACCAATTCCGGGCCGAGTGTGTATTGCGTGTAGTCCTCGTTGTCCATGAAAACGTAGGCGTCACCGTCCATGTACGAGAAGTTGGCCGCGCGCCGCACCAGTTCCATTTCCTTCAAGTCATCGTCGGCACGCAGGCTGAGATCGAACTTGCGACCGCCGGGAATGGAATACAGCGTGAAGCGGAAAGTGACATTGCCGCCACGCGCGGTAGGCGAACTGCGTTCGATGTCGCGCACCTGGTAAACGGTGCCTTCGTGTTCGACCACGTTACCTTTTTTGACGTCGGAAGCTTTCATGAGTGAGCCGATGGTTTAGGAATGAAAGGTTATTGGCCAGGGCGCTGGACTTTACTTCGGCTGCAGGCGCACCGCGCCATCCAGGCGGATCGTTTCGCCGTTGATGTAGCGATTGCCCAGGATGAACGCCACGGTGTTGGCGAATTCGTCCGGCTTGCCCAGGCGTGAAGGGAAGGGAATGGACGCTGCCAGCGACTCCTGCACCTGCGGCGGCATGCCATCCACCATCGGCGTCCAGAAGATGCCCGGCGCAATCGTCGCCACGCGAATGCCGAAGCGGGACAGCTCACGCGCCATCGGCAGCGTCATGGCCACTACGCCACCCTTGGAGGCCGAGTAGGCGGCCTGGCCGATCTGGCCTTCGTAGGCGGCTACGCTGGCGGTGTTGATGATCACGCCGCGCTCGCCATCCTCGCCCGCTTCGTTGTGCTGCATCAGCGCGGCACCGGCCTTGGCGACATTGAAGCTGCCCACCAGGTTCACCATCACGGTGCTGCTGAAGGTGCTCAGCGCCATCGGCCCTTCCTTGCCCAGCATGCGTCCGGCGCCCAGGATGCCGGCGCAGTTCACCACCACGTTCAGGCCGCCCAGGGCCTCCTTGGCCGCCTTGACGTTGGCGGCGACGCCTTCTTCGGAAGTGACGTCGGTGCGGAAGAAATGCCCGTTCAGCGCCTGGGCCGCGGCCTGGCCCTTTTCCTCGTTGACGTCGAACAGGGCGACGTGGCCGCCGTTCGCGGCCAGATGCTGGGCCACGGCATGACCGAGGCCGGAGGCGCCGCCGGTGACGATGGCTTTGACTTGATTGAGCTGCATGGGAAATCCCGTCAAGCGAAAAACGCAATGGTAACGCAGTGGGTCGACAGCTTGCCGAACGCCTCGGCCCCCTGGCGAAGCCGCGTAGGCTGGGATGAAATCCCCGCTTCTGCAAACCCGCAAGAAAGCTGGGATTTCATCCCAGCCTACGCCCTCTTTCAGGCGTGGCGGCGAAAGATCTCGTGCAGTGCCTGCGATTCGATTAACGCCGGAAAAGCAGCCACTGGCTGTGGCGGATTGGCGGCAAGCTGCAGTTCCTTCTGCCACACCCCTACGTCCCACCATCGGTCAAGTTTGTAGCCGGCCTGGCGCCAGACCCCGGCAGGCGCAAAACCCATGGCCTCGTGCAATGCCACGCTGACTTCACCCGGCAGCGTGATCACCCCCACCGCCTGATTGATGCCTTGCAGGCGCATCACATCCAGCAGCGCGGCGTAAAGCTTGCGCGCAATGCCACGGCGGCGTGCGTTCTCATGCACGTAGATGGATGTTTCCGCGATCCAGTCGTAAGCCGCACGTTCGCGAAAGCGTGTGGCGTAGGCATAAGCCAGTACTTCGCCACCGGCTTCCCACACCAGCCACGGGTAGTGCTGCAAGCGTGTGAGGATGCGCTGGCGCATCGCTTCCGCACCGGGCAGCCCGGTTTCAAAGGTGATCGCGGTATCGATGATGGTGGGTGCGTAAATCGAATGAATGGCCTCGGCGTCGGCCGCGCGGGCAATACGGATCATGACTGATATTTCCAGTTGCGTTGCTTGCCTTGCGCCAGCCATTCCAGCGCGGTGGCGATGCGCTTTTGGCGCGTGGCGTCGGTCTTGGCTTCGCTTATCCACTCGACGTATTCGCGCTGCGCGCTGGGACTGAACGCCTCGTATGTCTTGCGTGCGGCGGCATGCCGCTTCAGCAGGGTGGCGAAATCGTCGGGCAACTTGGGCGGTGGTTTGCGCGCCGCAGGGGCAGGTTTCCTCGTCACGCCGGCCTCCCTTAGCGTGACGGCTTTGCGAACGTAGGCGATCAATGCCTGCTTGCTCGGCAACTCCTTGATGGAGGTGAGCTTGCCGAACTGGCCCATGCCTTCCTTGTCCGTCGCGCCGACCACGTTCTTGCCATGCCAGAAATGAAAGCTGCAGTGCTGCTTGAATGCGGCCATGGAACACAGCAGCTTGCCTTCATGCAGGAAATGCGGGCAGCCCCACTTGATGCTTTCTTCCACTTCGGGAAAAGCGCTGTGCACGATGACACGCAGGTATTCGAGAATAGGCTGGGCGAAGTCAGGCGATTTCGCGATATAGGCGTCGATGCGGGGATCGTGGCTGACCATGATCTGCTTCGCTGCTATAGCTCTCGGATAAAGAAGCGATCGCAGCCGAAGTGGCCGGTGCCGCCCATGGGGGCGCACAACTGCGTAAAGCCGTGTTTGCGATACAGCGATTGCGCCGCATCCATCCCGGTCAGCGTTTCGATGTAGCAGCGCTTGAAGCCAAAACCGCGTGCCGCATCCAGGCAGCGTTGCAGCATGGCTGGGCCCGCACCGATGCCACGCGCCTCGGGCAGGAAGTACATCTTGCGCAATTCGCACACATCCGTCTCGCCGCCATCCAGCGGAGCGACGCCACCGCCGCCGACTATGCTGCCACCGCGCTCCACCACGAAATACGCACCGCCGGGACGCGCATAGGCGGCATGCATGTCGTCGACTTCGGGGTCGTGGATGGCGAAGCCCGGACCGTCGGCGCCGAATTCGGGCATGACGGTACGGATGATGTTGGCTACGGCGGCGCTATCGCGCGGCTCGATGGGGCGGATGGTGAACTCAGGCATGAGCGCCAACTTACCAGCGCGTAGGCTGGGATGCTAATCCCAGCTTTCTTTCTTGGAATCCCGATGCTTACGTGTCTGCCGTGGTCCGCGCCTTTGTCACCCGGCTCGCCGAGGGCTTGTTGAGCTGTGCCGAGAGCCACGCGCCGGTCGCCACCAGCATGTCCAGGTCGATGCCGGTCGTCAGGCCCATGCCATGCAGCATGTACACCACGTCTTCGCTGGCTACATTGCCGGTGGCGCCCTTTGCATACGGGCAGCCACCCGTGCCGGAGACGGCGCTGTCGACGACGCGCACACCTTCTTCCAGGCAGGCGAGGATGTTGGCGAGGGCCTGGCCGTAGGTGTCATGGAAATGCACCGCCAGGGCGTGCATGGGAATTTCCTGCGCGACCGCGTGCAACATGGCGCGCGCCTTGGCGGGCGTGCCGACGCCGATCGTGTCGGCCACGGACACCTCGTAGCAGCCCATCTCGTACAATTGCTTGGCAACCTTGACCACGTCGGCGATGGGTACTTCACCCTGATACGGGCAACCCAGGGCGGTGGAGACGTAGCCGCGCACTTTTACGCCTTCGGCCTTGGCTTCCTCCAGTACCGGCTGGAAGCGTTGCAGCGATTCGGCGATCGACGCATTGATGTTGGCGCGATTGAAAGCTTCGGACGCGGCCGTGAACACCGAAACCTCGGACGCACCGGCTTCGCGAGCAATGCGGTAACCCTGTTCGTTCGGTACCAGCACGGGATAGCCGACGCCAGGCACCTTGCGGATACGGTGGAACACTTCCGCCGCGTCGGCCAGCTGCGGCACCCAGCGCGGGCTGACGAAGCTGGTCGTTTCGATGGTCTTCAGGCCGGTGGAGGACAGGCGATCGATCAGCGCGATCTTGATGTCCGGCGGCAGCAGGGTCTTTTCGTTCTGCAAACCGTCCCGCGGGCCGACTTCGACGATCCGAACTTGAGAGTCTGTATTCATGCCGGGCTCCAGCAAGCTAAGGCGATACTCACGAGGCGAAGCGAACGAGTACGGTGTCGGCTTCCACAAACTCACCTTGCGTTGCACTTACGCTATCAATGGTTCCTGCGCGCGGTGCCTTCAAGGCCAGCTCCATTTTCATGGCCTCCATGACCAGCAATTCCTGTCCCTCTTCGACGGTGTCCCCCGCCTTGGCTTTCACCAGCACGATGCGTCCCGGCATGGGGGCGGCAATCTGGTTGCCGCCGCTGCCTTGCTTGGATTCCCAGGCAAACGCCGCCGCGCGCACGAACGCATGACGCTGGCCGTTCGAATCGTGCAAGGTGATGCGCTCCTGGTCGGCATGCATGCGCAGTCGCATGCCTTCATCGCCGAAGCGTGCGCTGAGCACCTCGCGATCCAGGCGCGCGCCGCGTACTTCACATTGCGACGTGCCGTGCTGCAAGCGGTAATCGCCGTCGTGGCCATAGGCCTCGACTTCGTAGCGTTGCTCGCGCAGACCCAGCGCGATGATGCGTTTGCCCGCATGCCCGACGCGCCATGCGTCAGCACGTGACCAAGGGGAGTAAGGGTCATTGCCGTGCACCGACGCGGCGACGAGCGTGCGTTCGTCGTGAAGCAGGGCGACGGTGGCGGCTGCGAACAGGACATGTTCAGAGGGTGCCGCATCGCCGGTTAGAAATTCATCAAGGTGGCGATCCAGGTAACCGGTGTCGATGCGGCCTTCGACCACGACCGGATGGCGCGCCAGCCGTTCGAGAAAGCCGATGTTCGATTTCGGCCCGACGATCTCGCATTCGGCCAGGGCCTCACGCAGGCGTTGCAGCGCTTGCGTGCGATCAGTGTCATAAACGATCAGCTTGGCGATCATCGGATCGTAGAAAATGGTCACCGTGTCGCCTTCGATCACACCGCCATCCAGCCGTACATGGCGCGACGGGGCGGGCAGGCGTAGCTGGCGCAGCTTGCCTGAGCCGGGCAGGAAGTTCTGCTCCGGATCTTCGGCGTACAGGCGCACTTCGATGGCATGCCCATGTGCCTGGACCTGTTCCTGTCGCAGCGGCAGCGGTTCACCGGCGGCGATGCGCAATTGCCATTCGACCAGGTCCAGCCCCAGCGTTTCCTCGGTGACGGGATGCTCCACCTGCAGGCGCGTATTCATTTCCATGAAATAAAACGTGCCGTCCTGGCCGACGATGAATTCGACCGTGCCGGCGCCGACGTAATCGACCGCCTTGGCCGCGGCGACCGCCGCTTCGCCCATCGCCTTGCGGCGTTCGGCGGTGAGGAACGGCGAGGGCGTTTCCTCCAGCACCTTCTGGTAACGGCGCTGGGCCGAGCATTCACGCTCGTTGAGGTGAATCACCTCGCCATGGGTGTCGCCGAACACCTGGAACTCGATATGGCGCGGGTGCTCCACGTAGCGTTCCAGGATCACTCGCGTGTCGCCGAACGAACTGGCCGCTTCGCGTTGCGCGGAGGCTAGCGCATCGATGAATTCCTTTTCCGTGCGCACGATGCGCATGCCCTTGCCGCCGCCGCCGGCCGCGGCCTTGATCATTAGCGGAAAGCCGGTCTTGCGTGCTTGCTCGGCAAGCACATCGGTGTCCTGATTGTCGCCGTGGTAGCCCGGCACCAACGGTACCTGGTGCTGTTCCATCAGCGCCTTGGCGGCCGCCTTCGAACCCATGGCGTCGATGCTTTCCGGGCGCGGGCCGATGAAAGCGATGCCAGCTTCCGTGCATGCGCGAGCGAACGCCGTGTTCTCGGAAAGAAAGCCATAGCCGGGATGAATCGCCTGCGCGCCGGATTTTTTTGCGACCTCCAGAATCGCATCGCTGCGCAGGTACGATTCGGCCGGGCGCGGGCCGCCGATCGGCCAGGCTTCGTCGGCCAGCCGTACGTGCTGCGCGTCGCGGTCCGCCTCCGAATACACCGCAATAGTATGGATGCCCAGCCGCCGGCAGGTGCGGATCACGCGGCAGGCGATCTCGCCGCGATTGGCAATCAGTACGCGCTCGAACATGCGGGTTCCTTGACCGGTTCGCAGAATGCAAAGCGTACAAAATTAGCAGATTTAGCCAACCGCGCCGATGCGCAGCGCAACAACTATTCGCCTTCCCAGTAGTCGGCGGTATCGCCCTGGCGCATCACGATGCGGATCATCTGCGGCTTGCCTTCCGCATCGGGCCCGAACTCGCCCAGGATGCCGTACTTGCTGGAGTCGGGGTATTCGCAGATCTCCGGCGATAGCTTGCTGCTCACCGCCAGATAACGCATTTCGACCGATCCAGTATTGATGATCTGGTGGGCGCTCTCGGGTCCGCCCGGTGGGCAGGCGAGGATGTCGCCCTGGCGGATCGGGTAGCACTCGGTGCCGACGCGAACTTCACCTTGGCCTTCCAGGATGAAGAACATCTCTTCATTGACGCGATGGTTGTGCAGCGGAAAGGCGCGCTTGCCTGGAGGAACGGCGGTGATGTTGTAGCCGAGCTTCTGCGCGCCCAGCTGCGCGGAAACGCGCCCCATGCGTGCCTCGAAGCGTTGCGCGGCGTCGCCGGTGGGCCCGAAGCCGGGCGGAAAAGCTTGCAGCTCGATATCGGCGATGTTGACGATGCGTTTCATGGCAAGCCTCGTTCGGGAAGGGGGTTATGCTGGGATTGGCATCCCAGCCTACATCCAGGCGGGGGTGCGTTTGTCGAGGAAGGCGCCTAGCCCTTCCTGGCCTTCTTCGGATACGCGCAGCCGCGCAATCAGAGCGGCGTTTTCCAGATCGAGGCGTTCGGCGGCGGCCTCGGTCAAGCCATGCATGTTGAAGGCGAGCTGCTTGGCTTCGCGTTGCGCCGAAGGGCCGGCCTTGGCCAAGTGTTTGAGCACCGTGTGCACGGCGTCGTCCAGGTATTCCGCGGCCACCGCCTCGTGCAGCAAGCCGATGCGTGCGGCGGTTTCGGCATCAAAGATTTCGCCGGTCAGAAACAGGCGTCGCGCCTGCCGGACACCGATCGCGGCCATCACATAAGGCGAGATCACCGCGGGCACCAGGCCGAGCCGCACCTCGGTCAGGCCGAACTTCGCGCTGTCCACGCCGATGGCGATGTCGCAACAGGCGATCAAGCCCACGCCGCCGCCATAAGCGGCGCCATTGACACGCGCCACGGTGGGCTTGGGCAGGAATTGCAGCGTGCGCATCAAGGCGGCCAGGCGCAACGAGTCTTCGCGGTTTTCCGCCTCGCCGGCCTTGGCCATGCCGCGCATCCAGTTCAGATCCGCGCCGGCGGAAAAGCTGGCGCCCTCGCCGGTCAGCACCACTACGCGCACGGCCGGGTCGCTGCCGGCAGCATGCAAGGCGGTGGTCAGTTCGGCGATCAGCCGGTCGTCGAAGGCGTTGTGGACATCCGGGCGGTTGAGGCGAAGTTCGCGCACACCGGCGTGGTCGGCCACTTGGATGGAAGAAGTCATGGGGCGCTCATGCGAGGGAGAGGAGGGTGCAAAGCGTAAAACAAGCCAGGCTGCTAGAAGACAAGTCGTATTGGCCGGATCGCGGCGGGCGACGCAAGATGGAGCCCCTCCTGCCGCACCGCTCCCAGCATGTCCACTGATACCCGTTCGCTGTTCACCGCGCAGTCCGACGCCTACCGCACCAATCGCGCCACCTACGACCCCGCCTTCTTCGCCTGGTTGGCCCGGTCCGCTCCCAGCACCACGCGGGCCTGGGACTGCGGCTGCGGCTCGGGCCAGGTGACCGAGGACCTGGCGCGGCACTTCGAGCAGGTCGTGGCCACCGACATCAGTGCATCCCAGCTGGACAAGGCGCCGTGCCTGGACAATGTCCACTACCTCTGCTAACCGGCGGAACACACTTCATTGCAGCCTGAGAGCGTCGACCTCACCCTGGTCGCCCAGGCCCTGCACTGGTTCGACCTGCCGCGCTTCTATGAGGAGGTCCGCCGTGTCTCGCGCGCCAATGCGCTGCTGGCGGTGGTCTCCTACAACCTGCTGGACATCACGCCGGAACTCGACGCCCTGGTGCGGCACCTCTACCACGATGTAGTCGGGGCTTACTGGGCGGCTGAGCGCAGGTACGTGGAGACCGGTTACGAAACACTGCCCTTTCCCTTCGAGCGCGTGGCGACGCCCGCCTTCGGCCTCAGGGCGAGTTGGGATTTGTCGCGCCTGCTGGGCTACTTCCAAAGCTGGTCGGCGGTGGCCAGCTACCGCGCGGCCACCGGCCAGGACCCGGTAGAGCCCCTGCGGGAGCAATTCGCTCGCGCCTGGGGCGATCAGTCGGAGCGCGCGGTGAGCTGGCCGCTGACCATCAAGCTGGGACGGGTCGCTTGAGCGGACCTACACCAAATGCGAAAAAAGGATACAATGCGAACCATTCTTATTTAGAAGCATGACAACTGTGCGCCTGTCCGATTTGCCCAAAGGTGCTAACGCCGTGGTTGAACAAGTCGAAGATGCCCATGCCGATGACCTGATTGCGCAGCGCCTGCGCGACCTGGGCTTTGTGGCGGGCGAGCAGGTCAGGCTGGTGGCGCGCGGTCCGGTGGGCGCCGATCCCCTGCTGATCCAGATTGGTTCGACCCGCTTCGCCTTGCGTCGCGCCGAAGCGGCGCGCGTTACGGTGCGGGAGGTTGCATGAGCGCCGGTACGCTGCGCATCGCTTTGGTCGGCAATCCCAACTGCGGCAAGACAGCCCTGTTCAACCAGCTCACCGGCGGGCGCCAGAAAGTGGCCAACTACGCCGGGGTCACTGTGGAGCGCAAGGAAGGGCGCTTCACCGCGCCGTCCGGCCGCGTGCTGCAGGTCCTGGACCTGCCCGGCACCTACAGTTTCGATGCCGCCAGCCCGGACGAGCAGATCACCCGCGACGTACTGGAAGGTAACTATCCCGGCGAGGCAGCGCCCGACCTCATCATTTGCGTAGCCGATGCCACCAACCTGCGCCTGCATCTGCGCTTCGTACTGGAAGTGAAGCGGCTTGGCCGCCCGGTGGTGCTGGCCTTGAACATGATGGACGCGGCGCGCCATCGCGGCATCACGATCGACGTACCGCAATTGCAGCGGCGCCTGGGCATACCCGTGGTGGAAACCATTGCCGTGAAACGTGGTGGTACGCGGGCGCTGGTCGAGCGTGTGGATGGTGAGCTGCCCGATGCCCCGCCCGCATTGCCCGACGACCCGGCTAGCCGCGCCAGCCTGCACGATGAAGTGCGCCAGTTGATGGCAGCCACTGTGAGCATGCCGCGCGCCACCGCCGTGGTCGACGACATGCTCGATCGCTGGGTGCTGCATCCCGTCTTCGGCGTGCTGACGCTGGCGGTGGTGATGTTCCTCGTGTTCCAGGCGGTTTACGCCTCGGGCAAGCCGATGAGCGACCTGATCGGCAATGGTTTCGCATGGCTCGGCCAACATACGGCTGCGGTGCTGCCGGCCGGCCCCGTCCACGACCTGGTGGTGAGCGGCATCTTCGGCGGCCTGGGCACGGTGCTTGGCTTCCTGCCGGTGATCCTGGTGCTGTTCTTCTTCATCCTCATGCTGGAGGAGTCGGGCTACCTGCCGCGCGCAGCGTTCCTGCTCGATCGCCTGATGGTTTCGGTGGGGCTGACCGGGCGTTCCTTCATTCCCTTGCTGTCGAGCTTTGCCTGCGCCATTCCCGGCATCATGGGTACGCGCAGCATCACCGACCCGCGCGATCGCCTGGCCACCATTCTGGTCGCGCCGCTGATGACCTGTTCGGCTCGGTTGCCGGTGTACGCCTTGCTGATCGGCGCATTCATTCCGGCTCGCCGTGTGCTGGGCATTTTCAACCTGCAGGGCGTGGTGCTGTTCGCGCTGTATGTCGCCGGCATTGCCGGTGCGATGACCGTAGGCTGGGTGATCAAGCGCATTCGTCGCGACAAGAGCGAACATGCGTTGCTGATGGAGCTGCCTTCGTATCGCTTGCCCAGAGCACGCGATGTTGCCATCGGCTTGTATGAGCGTGGCGCCATCTTCCTGAAGCGCCTCACCGGCGTGATCCTGGCGCTGACCGTGTTGATGTGGTTCATCTCCACTTTTCCGGCTCCGCCGGCAGGCGCCACCGGGCCGGCCATCAATTACAGCTTTGCGGGTTATGTTGGCCGTTTCCTGCAGCATCTGTTCGCGCCGCTGGGTTTCAATTGGCAGATCAGCCTATCGCTGATTCCCGCTTTTGCCGCGCGTGAGACGGCGGTGGCCACGCTGGCAACTGTCTATGCGGTCAGCGGCGACGCGCAAGGCGGCGGGCTTGCCCATGCACTCACCAGCAATTTCCCGTTGGCCAGCGCGCTGTCGCTGCTGGTGTGGTTCGCCTTTGCGCCGCAGTGCATGTCCACGCTGGCGGTGATCCGCCGTGAAACGCAGTCCTGGCGCAATGTGGTGATTTCCTTCAGCTACATGTTCGCGGTGGCCTACGCGGCATCGTTCATCACCTATCAGGTGGCGAGGTTGTTTTCGTGAATACGGGTTTGCTGATCCAGTACGTGGTGATCGGCCTGGCCGTGTTTGCCAGTGCGTTGTACGCGTTCCGCAAGCTCGCCCCGCAGCTCACCAATCGCTGGCTCGCGTCGGCGTCGATCCATTTCAGCCAGCCGGGACATGCGGCGTGGGTGCGCACCATCGGACGTCGTCTGCAGCCCAAGCAGGCTACCGGTAGCTGCAGCGATGGTTGCAGTACTTGTGGTGCGTGCGGTCCGAAGCCGCCGGCCAATATGCGTAGCGATGCCATGCCGCTGGAATTTCGGCCGCGGCAGCATTGATCCCATAGTGCGAAATGGTTGCGCGCATGTAGGCTGGGATGACGATCCCAGCTTGTCATGCGATACCTCGCTGCTGGGATTGCTATCCCAGCCTACGCACGAAGCCCCTCTCCCGGAGGGAGAGGGGCGGTAGCGAAGTGGCAAATCAGTACGGGTTGGCACCCGAATAGTCGTTGTTGATCGTGCTGTTGAGTTGGCTCATTACGTTCGAATCGGTCGTGGTCAGGCCGAGTTCGCGGTTCCGGTCCAGCGAGTACGACGAGAAATTTTCCGAGCCCACGAAGGCCACCGCATTGGCAGTGCCATAGTCGGCCACGATCGCCTTCGCGTGGATGTACAGCGAGGTGTTGTCGTTCGGATAGGTGGCGATGCTCGCGCCAGCCGACTTCAGTGCATCCAGGTTGCTGTAGTACTTGCTGTTGTCGGTCATCACGATGGTCAGGCTCACACCGCGCGTAGCGGCGTTCTCTAGCGCACTCACGATGCCGCTGTCGCCCATCTCCTCGTTTTCCACCACCAGGCTGGTGGTGGCGTTATTGATGATGCTGAGCAGGGAGCTGCGCGAGTTGGTCGGGCTCCAGATCAGGTCATCGCCGGTCGGCGGTGTCACCGAGGTCTGCGCGAAATCCGCGTTGAAGGTGGTTTCGATCGCCGCCATGTCGTTGGCGTCGTTCTCGATCACACCGAAGTCGCGGCTGGTGCTGTAGTAGCGGCTGGTGAAGTTCATCGACATGATGGCGACCTGCGCGTTCGCGCTACCGTAGTCGATCAGGATGCTCTTCTGGTGAGTGGCCGCATACGTGGTCCACGCCCAATTGACCTGCACGCCGCAGCCGCTGAGCTGGTTGTACGCCGTGGTGTTGTTCCTCTGCTCCAGGTTCACGTCCAGGATTACGCGAACCGTAACGCCGCGCGCAGCTGCGTTGCACAGATCGTTCTGTGCCGTGGTGTCCTGCAGCTCGTACATCGTCATGTCGATGGTCGACTGCGCGGAGTTGATCAGATTGTAGAGCGGGGTAAAGCCCTGGTCGGGCTCGGTGATCAGCGTCTGCTGCGCAAAGGCGGGCAGCGCGAAGCCGAACGCACAGGCGGCGAGCGCCGCGGCTTTCACGAAGCTGGAACGGTTACTGCGAAAGTTCATGACTTGATCCTTATGTCTAGTGAGATGGACACGCATTCCCTGCGCTGTTCCGCTACCGCGCTCCCTACGCGGTTTGTTCGGCTGGCCGGCGATGCCGGGCTTTCCCCTATCAAACAGTGCGTGCTGCACTACAGCCGAAGGGGCGCATCTCAACGGGTGACAATGACAGGAATCTTTCGTTGATGTGGCAGACAACGCGTGCGTTCATGCACCGTGCGATTTCGTCATCACGGAGTGAATGAGTCGAAAATGAGATCGATAGAAATGTCGTGCCGCGCACATCTTGTGCACATCTGTCGATGTGCGAGCGCTTTAAACAGCTATGCGTAAGAGTCAGCTACGCGCAAGCTTGGGATGAAGGTAGGCGCGATGACGCCAAAGATCGGCGATCGAGATGCCAAGCGTAAGAGCTGCCAGCAAGGGGATGAACGGAAAATCGGAAAGATCATGCATGCGCGAGAAGGCGCTCAGGACCATCACGCCAACCCAGATGAAGCCAGGCTTCGAATCACTGATGCGTGCGAAGAAATCATTCTTGATCGTGCCACGTCGCCGGGATCTACGTATTGCAAAGATGAAACAAAGCGCGATCAGCCACTCCACGTAGGGCACGGCTCCCGTTTCCTGCACGACAAGACAGCTTATGCACGCCATCGGGATTGCGAGCCTGCGCAGCCATGGCCATCGGGATGGTACGGATTCGGGCAAGCCTTGCCATTGGTCGAACCACACGGATCCCGCAAAGAGCAGCCAAAAGCCAAAGGTGGCGCTCCAGCTTATTGCAAAGGCCTTGGTCGTTGCGGATAGGTCGATCCGCCCGGGAGCCGAAGCGTCCACCGGGAAGAAAAGGCGCAGGAAATAAATCGCGGTTACCGCCAGCGCGACTCCGAATGCAGCCAATCCCATCTGGAACGAACGCAATGCGAAGCGTGGCCAGGTCATTGGGCCGCGCGTAGCTGCGCGAAACCAGAACAGCGCATGTTGCCGATCGATGGACGGAGGGAGCTGCTGAAAATTGCCGTGGCCGAGCAGGGCTTGCACCAGATGCGCGATTCCGCGGACTCGTCCGACGGACGCAGCCACGACACATGCACGCAGCCAGCTGAAAGGGCTTTGCAGCAGCGCAATGTTTTTTTGCAGAATACCCAGTTCGGGATACTTGCCGTATTGCTTTCCTATCCGCTGCGCAAGCACGCGATGGTTGGACGGAAGCAGCTCCCACAATGTCGTTTGCCGCTCACGCAGGTTCTTCAGCGCTACCGGTTCAATACCGGACAGCACATGATCCAGATCGAAGAAGTGGAGCAGAGCATCCATGCAATCGGCCGAAATCGTCTTGGGTTGCTGGAACAGACGCTGCAATACACGGTGTCCGCTCTGCTGCTTGACTTGGATCGACCAGAATTCTTCGCGTGCGTGCAGCCAGTTGGACAAGACTTGCCCGTTGCTCGCTTCCGTCGCTGCGCGGATGATTTCGTTCGTCAATGCGTCGAAGTTGATGGCCGACACGGCCATCGTCACGATGTTCGCCTGTGCAGGCATTGGCTGCGGCGATGGCGATTGCACCTGCACAGCTTCGGAATTCTGTGCGAGGGCCGCTTGCGTGGCTATCGGATGGGCCGTGGCGGCAGGCCGCGTATTCACATGCGCCAGCACCATCTTGTAGGCCGCATGCAGTCGCTGAAAAGCTTCCGGGTCTTCATCCGGGCGCGTTGTACGCAACAATCGCGCATACGCCCGCTTGACGCTGGCGACATCCGCATCCGGCGCAAGTCCCAATAGCTCGAACGCCCAATTCAAAGCTGCGTTTCCAGCGAATCCAGCGCATCACTGAAGGTTTTGCGGTGCTCCTGGATCAGGCGCTCGTCCTGCGATTCCAGGACTTGCCGGAAATGGCCTATCCACTGCTGCAGTACCTGGCGCGCCGAGAGATATTCCTCGAACAAGCGTTCGGCACGTGCGAGCAGGGCGAGGTTTTCCTGCTTGGCGCGCGGATGAATTTTCAGCTCGGACAAGGCGGCCAGGCGAGCGTGGATTTCCT
Organism: Dyella flagellata; assembly: GCF_030160275.1. GTDB lineage: Bacteria > Pseudomonadota > Gammaproteobacteria > Xanthomonadales > Rhodanobacteraceae > Dyella_B > Dyella_B flagellata. Next base: position 151,055 of record NZ_BSOA01000048.1, on the reverse strand, counting down.
CCTCGCTGAGCATGCCGGGATTTTGCTGCAGCAGCAGTTCATGGCGCAGGCCATTGGCTTTGGGCGTCGCTTCCACTTGCAGCACACCATTGATGTCGTAGGTAAAGCGCACGACGACCTCGTTGGCGGCGATGGAGAGCGTGGGGTTGAGCGCAATCTCCAGTTCGCCTAGCTTGATATTGTTCTCCACCATCGGGTTTTCGCCCTGGTAGATTTTCAGCGACAGCCTGGCCTGCCGCTCCGTCATCGGCCAGTAGCTGCTTTCGCGGCTGATCGGCACAACGCTGTTGCGCTCGATGATCGGCGAGAACAAGCCGTTCTGCACCTGTCCCTGCGTATTGCGTTGACCTATTTCAACGCCGAGCGTGTAAGGACACACGTCGGTGAGAATGACTTCTTCCAGCTTGGCGTTGCGGCTCTTCAAGCCCGCAGCGACGCAGGCACCCAATGCGATGGCTTCATCGGGGCTGACGTGGCGCAGTGGCAACTTGCCGAACATGCGCGCAATCAGCCGGGAGACCAGCGGCATGCGGCTGGCGCCACCCACCAGCACGATTTCGTCGAGTTGCTCCGGGCGCAAGCGAGCGTCGCGCAAGGCGCGCTCCAGCGGCATGCGCATGCGCTGCAGCAAGGGTTCGGCCAGATGGAGAAAGCGATCCTGGTCGACGCGCCATTGAATGTCGTGCTTGCCAATGAGACCGGTCACGCTCACCTCGGGCTGCTGGCTCAGGCTGCGCTTGGCCAGTTCAAGGCGGCGGCGTAGCAGGCCGCGTTCGACCGGGGAGAAATCGTCGGTGCGCAGTTTCAGGTCGCCCACGCAGGCGGTCTCAAGGACGTCGAGGAAATCCTCGCCGCCCAGATAATTGTCGCCGGCGCTAGCATGCACCTCGACCACGCCTTCGAACATTTCCAGCACCGACACGTCGAAAGTGCCGCCACCGAGATCGAAGACCAGGAAGCGGCTGCCTTCCCTGCGCTCCTGTAGCCCATAGGCGAGCGCTGCGGCGGTCGGCTCGTTGATTAGCCGCTCCACCTTGATGCCAGCCAATTCACCGGCGGCGCGCGTGGCCTTGCGTTGCGCGTCCGAGAAATAGGCGGGCACGCTGATCACGGCTTCCTGCACTTTCTCGCCCAAGGCGGCCTCGGCATCGGCCAACAGCGAACGCAGTACCAGGGCGGACAATTCTTCCGGGCGGAAACTGCGTTGCCCCAGCTGCACCTCACGCGCGGTGCCCATCCAGCGCTTGAACGCCGCGACGCTGCTGTTGGGGTGGCTGATCAGCCGGTCGCGGGCGGCGGCGCCGACCAGGATGTGGCCGGCTTCGTCGACGCTGACCACCGAAGGCGTGAGGTAGTCCCCCAGCGCGTTGCGGAATAGTTGCGGTCCTTGCTCACCGTAGTATCCGATCAGCGAGTGCGTGGTGCCCAGATCGATGCCGACGATCATGCTGTTGCTTTCCCCTGTACTTCCTTGAAAGACATGCGACGAGGCGCGGATCGGGATTGGCACCCAACCCGCGCAGCGCGTTACATGCGGAACACTCCGTAGCGCTGTGGCTCGATCGGCGCATTCATCGACGCCGAAATGGCCAGCCCCAGCACGCGGCGGGTATCGGCAGGATCGATGATGCCGTCGTCCCACAGCCGTGCGGTGGCGTAATAGGGATGGCCTTGCCGCTCGTACTGATCGCGGATCGGCGCCTTGAACGCCTCTTCCTCATCCTTGCCCCAGCTTTGGCCGGCCGCTTCCAGGCCGTCGCGCTTCACCGTCGCCAGCACGCTTGCGGCCTGTTCGCCGCCCATCACGCTGATGCGCGCATTCGGCCACATCCACAGGAAGCGTGCGCCATAAGCGCGGCCGCACATGGCGTAGTTGCCGGCACCGAAGCTGCCGCCGATCACCACCGTGAATTTCGGTACGTGCGAGCAGGCCACCGCGGTCACCATCTTGGCGCCGTCCTTGGCGATGCCGGCGTTCTCGTATTTCTTGCCGACCATGAAGCCGGTGATGTTCTGCAGGAACACCAGTGGCACGTTGCGCTGGTTGCACAGCTCGATGAAGTGTGCGCCCTTGAGCGCGGACTCGGAAAACAGGATGCCGTTGTTGGCGACGATGCCCACCGGGTAGCCGTGGATATGCGCGAAGCCGCACACCAGGGTCTTGCCGTAGCGCGCCTTGAACTCGTGGAATTCCGAGCCGTCGACGATGCGCGCGATGACCTCGCGGATGTCGAAGGGGCGGCGCGTGTCCTGCGGAATCACCCCGTACAGCTCTTCGGCCGCATAGCGCGGCTCCGCCGGCGGCTTCACCGCCAACGGCATCGCCTTGCTGCGGTTGAGGCTGGCGACGATGTCACGTGCGATCGACAGCGCGTGCGCGTCGTTCTCGGCGAAGTGATCGGCCACGCCCGAAGTGGCGGTATGCACGTCGGCGCCGCCCAAGGCTTCGGCGTCCACCACTTCGCCGGTGGCTGCCTTCACCAGCGGCGGGCCGCCGAGGAAGATCGTGCCTTGTTCGCGCACGATGATGGTTTCATCGCTCATCGCTGGTACGTAGGCGCCGCCCGCGGTGCATGAGCCCATCACCACCGCGATCTGCGCAATCCCCAAGCCCGACATGCGCGCCTGGTTGTAGAAGATGCGGCCGAAATGCTCCTTGTCCGGAAACACCTCGTCCTGCATGGGCAGGAACGCGCCGCCGGAATCGACCAGGTAGATGCACGGCAGGCGGTTCTCCAGCGCCACTTCCTGCGCACGCAGATGCTTTTTCACCGTCATCGGGAAATAGGTGCCGCCCTTGACGGTGGCGTCGTTGGCGACGACCACCACCTCGATGCCATGCACTCGGCCAATGCCGGTGATGATGCCGGCGGCAGGTGCCGCGTCGTCATACATGCCATGCGCGGCAAGCGGCGAGAGTTCCAGGAACGGCGAGCCGGGGTCGAGCAGGGCGCGGATGCGTTCGCGCGGTAACAGCTTGCCGCGCGCGGTGTGCTTCTCGCGTGCCTTGGCGCCACCGCCTTCGGCGCTGCGTGCAAGCTGCTGGTGCAGCTTCTCCACCTGGTCGCGCAGGCTCGCACTGCTGGCCTGGAAGTCGGGGGAACGGGAATCGATCTCAGAAGTAAGGACGCTCATGGGACGTGCAAAGATCGCCTGGGCAAACCACAGATGATAGCGGTTACCGGCCTCTCATAAAAAAACGCCGGTCGCACGCAGGCTGGGATGACAATCCCGGCATTCCTCCCGCATCCCGCTGCCGGGATTGCCATCCCAGCCCCCCAAAAAAAACCGGCCGCCCGAAGGCGGCCGGTTGGATGGAAGCTCGAACGCAGAATTACTTCTGCTTCGAAGCATCCTTGGAGGCATCCTTCGCAGCGTCGGCGGCCTTGTCGGCAGCCTTCGAAGCGTCGGTGGCGGCGCTCTTCATCGCATCGCCAGCAGCCGGAGCGGCGGCGGTGGAAGCCGGAGCAGCAGCCGGAGCAGCAGCGGTGGAAGCCGGAGCAGCAGCCGGAGTGGCCGGAGCAGCAGCGGTGGAAGCAGCGGCAGCCTTCTGAGCCTGGTCAGCAGCCTGCGTGGCAGCTTGCTGGGCCGTGTCAGCCGACTTCTGCGCGTCCTGCGCGCCTTCCTGTGCGCCGTTGCTGCAAGCCGCCAGCAGCGCGACGAGCGCGGAGGCGAGAAGGGTACGCGTGAACTTCATGGTGGATCTCCTTAGCCGTGGAATGCCAATTGGCGGATTATTAATAGCGCTTTCACGTTAACGGCGCTACCGGTTTTTACTAACAACTTTTATGCCGCATTAAACCAGGCCGGGGTTTGCACCCCGGTCTGGCGCTGAGAAAGCGCGCTTGAGTTTAGTCCAAACGTTCCACCGCCAGGGCGGTCGCTTCGCCGCCGCCGATGCATAGGGCGGCTACGCCGCGACGCAAGCCGCGGGTTTTCAAGGCATTGAGCAGGGTCACCACGATGCGCGCACCGCTGGCGCCGATCGGATGGCCAAGGGCGCAGGCGCCACCATTGACGTTGAGCTTGTCATGCGCAACGCCCAGTTCGCGCATCGGCGCCATCGCCACCACGGCGAAGGCTTCGTTGACCTCGAACAGGTCCACGTCGTCCACCTTCCAGCCGGCCTTGTCCAGTACCTTGCTGATCGCGCCGACCGGGGCGGTGGTGAACCATTCCGGTTCCTGCGAATGCGTGGCGTGGGCCACGATGCGCGCCAGCGGCTTCACGCCGCGGGCCTTGGCGTCGTCAGCCGACAGCAGGACCAGCGCCGCGGCGCCGTCGGAGATGCTGGAGGAGCTGGCCGCGGTGATGGTGCCGTTGTCCTTGCGGAAGGCGGGCTTCAATGTCGGGACCTTGCCGATGTCCGAGCGGCTGGGCTGCTCGTCGGTATCCACCTGCACGTCGCCCTTGCGGCCGGCGACGGTCACCGCAACGATTTCATCGGCGAACGCGCCGGAGGCCTGCGCGGCCTGCGAGCGCTTGACCGATTCGATGGCGAAGGCGTCCTGTTCCTCGCGGCTGAAATGGTATTTGTCAGCGCACAGCTCGCCGAACACGCCCATCGCCTTGCCGTCGTAGGGGTTGGTCAGGCCGTCCCAGGCCATGTGGTCGATCATCTTGCCTTCGCCGTAGCGAATGCCGCCGCGGGCGTTGACCATGTGCGGGGCATTGGTCATCGACTCCATGCCGCCGGCCACCACCACGCTGGCCGAACCGGCCTTGATCAGGTCATGGCCGAGCATGATCGCCTTCATGCCCGAACCGCACACCTTGTTGATGGTGGTGCAACCGGTGGCCGGGGGCAGGCCGGCGTTGAGGGCGGCTTGGCGGGCGGGTGCCTGGCCGAGGTTGGCCGGCAGCACGCAGCCCATGATCACTTCGCTCACGTCCTTGGCGGCGATACCGGACTGCTCAAGCACGGCGCGGATGGCGGTGGCGCCTAGGGTGGGGGAGGGGACGCCGGTGAATTGGCCGAGGAAGGAGCCGATGGCCGTACGCTTGGCAGCGGCGATGACGATATCCGACATGGGGATCTCCGGGGGAGCTTTTAGGCGCGTCGCGCCGAGGAAGGGATAAGCGAATTATCGCAGCCCACACTGCTTTGCAGCAAATCGGAGCTTTTTCGTGAGAAACAACGCATTCCCTCCACTCGCCTTCCGCCAGACTTAACGAATAAGCTATGGACGGATGCCGCTGTCTGGGAGTGGCGGCATTACCTTGGGAATAACATCATTCAAAGGGTGAGGGTTATGGCAACTGGGATGCAGGCATTGCGCCGCCGTGAAGTCGCGCTACTGGTCAGTCTTGCCGTGGGTTTGAGTGGTTGTGGGGGAGGGAGCAACAGCGCTGTAAAAGCGACGTTTCCGCCCGGACCGTCGCCGAGCCTGCCGCCTTCGCCCGCGCCGGCACCTTCGCCTGCGCCCTCGCCGGCTCCTTCGCCGACGCCCAGCTCGAATGTGCCGACACCGCCGCTCGACGCGCAGCTGTCCCTGACCAATACCTATGCGGCGCAGAAGGCGGGTTACACCGGCGCCGGCATCACCATCGGTGTGGTGGACAGCGGCATCATGCGCTCCAATCCAACCGTTGGCGGACGGGTAACGCAAGAGCTGATCTACGTCGATCCGACGCAGAACAACACCAGGATCGATGACGTGGTCGGACACGGCACCTGGGTGTCCGAAATGGCGGCTGGCGCCGCTTCGTCGCAATTTCCCAACTATGCTGGCGGCGTCGCGCCGGGTGCGAACCTTGTATCCGCGCGCATTATCGCCGACAGCGCGCCGGACGATAACGGCTCCACCCCGCCTTCGACGGTGACGACCAGCGATGCGCAGTTCTTTCAGCAGGTCAACTCCGACCTGATCACTGCCAATGTAAAGGTAATGAACAACTCCTGGGGCGGGATCACCTGGGATACCACCAATAGCACGCTCAATGCCGCGTTTGACGCTGCGTACGCACCTTTTGTCGAAACCCATGGCGGCCTGGTCGTATTCGCGGCCGGCAACGACTCGCAGGCCAACCCGAGCACGATCGCTTCGTTGCCCAGCTACGTGTCCGATCCGAACCTGCAAAAGGGTTGGCTGGTCGCGGTGGCGTTGAACAGCAACAACCCCACGCAGCTCGAAACCTATTCGAACCAGTGTGGCGTTGCGAAGAATTATTGCCTCGCCGCACCGGGCGACGTGATCGTGCTGGACAAGAATGCCACCGCCGGCTCCAGCAATCCCGCTTACTACATCGTGGAAGGCACGTCCTTCGCCGCCCCCATCGTTTCCGGCGCGGCGGCGCTGGTATGGCAGGCGTATCCGTATTTCAGCAATGACCTGGTGCGCCAGACCTTGCTGGGCACGGCCACGCCACTGGGTGGTTCGCAACCCAATCCCACCTTCGGTTACGGTGCGTTGAATGTGGGGGCGGCGGTGAACGGCCCGCAGCAGTTCAATTGGGGCGATGTGGAGGTGGGCTTCAGCGGAACGTCGAGCTGGAACAACCCGATTTCCGGAAATGGCGGCTTGATCCTGGATGGGCCCGGTACGCTCAACCTGACCAAGCCCTCCACGTACAACGGCAATACAACGGTCAAGGGCGGTACCTTGAACGCGGTGTCGTTGACATACAGCAACGCTGTCACGGTCAACGGTGGCGCGCTGAACGCCGGTTCGATCACGGATATGGTTACCGCGGTGAACGGCGGTACTTTGAATGCCGGAACGCTGTCGTCTACCCAGCAGATCCAGGTTGGAGCAGCGGGAACACTGGCGGTTACGGGAACCGGAACCGGTCCGTTGATCAAGGGCAATGTCAGCAATCAAGGCACGCTGGTGGTGAGTCCCAGCAACAATCTCACCATGACGGGCAACTATTCCCAGTCGGGTGGCAAGCTGGCCGTATCGTTGGGTACTTCCCTGCAAGTGACGGGTTCGGCCGCGCTCACCAATAGCGCGGGTTTGTACGTCTACGGTGCCAATCAAGGCTACCTAGCAAATAGCAAAACCATGGTGCTGTCGGCGAGCAATGGCTTGACCGGCACGTTCGCAAGCGTTTCTACGCCATCGACGGTCACCCTGCAGGCCACCTTGGGCTACGACGCCAACGATGCCTGGCTCAACGTGACGCAAGTCAACCTCACCCAGGCCGCGGGTTCGCCATATTCTTCCGCTGCGTATGTGGGGGCTCTGCGCACGCAGAGCGCGTTCAATACCATCAACAGCGTGATGAGTGGTTCGAACGCGCAGCCGCTGCCAAGCGGCTTCGTCAGCGGTGCCGCCAGCATCCAGCAATCGCAGAGCACCGCCGAGCTGCAAAAATCCTTGAGCAGCCTTTCCGGCCAGATGTATGCCACCAGCGCAGCGATGACCTTCGAAGCCATCGATGCCGACACCCGCGCGCTGTCCGACCGCTTCGACAGCCTGCTCGACAGCCCGCAAACGTTCGAGCGCAACAGTAAATTCCAGAGCTGGTCGCAGAACCTGGGTTACCAGGGCAGCTTCTCGCGCAGCGGCTACGACAATATGGGCTTCCAGCTCAACGGCAGCATGGTCGGCGGCGATCGCATGCTGGGCAATGGCGCCGTGATCGGTTACGCCATCAGCCACAGCCAGGGGCTCGGCAATCTGCAGCAGAGTGCCGATCAGGGCTTCAGTCGCGCGCTGGAAGGCATGGTGTACGGCGGCATCGTGCACGGCAACTGGTACACGATGGGCCGCTTCGGTGTAGGTAGTGACTGGCAGAACACCCGCCGCGAACTGCTGTTGGGCAGCCAGTACGCCGGGGTGGGAAGTTTCAGCAACGGCCACTACCAGGTGGCCTATAGCGAAAGCGGTTACCGCTTCAACGCGGGCAAATGGAAACTCACTCCGTACGCCGACATGGAATATGCCAATGTCGAACGCGACGGTTTCAATGAACTGGGCGGCGCCGGCTTTGGCTTAAGTTCTAGCGCGCAGAACGTCCAGCGCTGGCAGGCGGGCATCGGCTTGCGCGGTTCGCGCCAGTGGCAAATGCCCGATGGCAGTAGCCTCAGCCTGCAAGCCCGGTTCCAGTGGCAGGATGCCTTCGCCATGCACGGCGTGATGCCCTCGGCCAGCTTCACGGCCTTGCAGCAGTTCATGCCGATCAACGGCATCGGATTGTCGCGTTACGGCAGCATCGCCGGCGTGTCGTTGAACTGGCGTTTCTCGGCGCGTTCGCAGTTGTCGCTCGGTGCGGATCAATACAACGCGCAGCGCGAACACGCGACGATGGGAACCCTCAATTACAGCCTGCGGTTCTGAGCTTGCCGTGACCAGCTCCCTCCCCTACGTGTAGTAGGGGAGGGTTGGGGTGGGGTGAAGCAACCTCGCGAAAAAGTCTGTAATCCCTTAAAACCGTCATTCCCGCGAAAGCGGGAATCCATCTTGTTGGCTTTTTGCATCAGAGCAAAGTGGATTCCCGCTTCCGCGGGAATGACGGCCATGCAGAGGGTTGCGCCGGCATGACCGCGATACGTGGGGTGGCGCGTTACTCTCTACCGTGAAACAACTCACGCCCGATCAACATGCGACGGATTTCATTCGTCCCCGCGCCGATCTCATACAGCTTCGCATCGCGCAGCAAGCGCCCGGTGGGGTATTCGTTGATATAGCCGTTACCGCCCAGCGTCTGGATCGCTTCCAGCGCCACCTGCACGGCGTTCTGCGAAGCATTGAGCAAACACGCGGCCGGATCGATGCGCGATTTCACGCCGGCGTCGAATTCCTTCGCCACCATGTAGGCGAAGCCGCGTGAGCTTTGCAGCTTGGTGTACATGTCGGCGATCTTTGCCTGCATCACCCCGAAGGTGCCGATCGGGGCGTTGAACTGCTTGCGCTCGCGCGCATAGGGCAGGGCGATATCCATTGCCGCCTGCATCAAGCCGATCGGGCCGCCGGAGAGCACCAGGCGTTCGGTATCCAGGCCGCTCATCAGCACCCGCACGCCTTCGTTCACTTCGCCCACGATGTTCTCGGCGGGAATCTCGCAGTTGTCGAACACCAGTTCGCAGGTATTGGAGCCACGCATGCCTAGCTTGTCCAGCTTCTGCGCCGTGCTGAAACCAGGCATGCCTTTTTCGACGATGAAGGCGGTCATGCAACGACTGCCCGCGATTCGCGGCGCGGTGCGCATGTAGACCAGCAACACGTCCGCATCGGGCCCGTTGGTAATCCACATCTTCGAACCGTTGGCCACCCATACGTCGCCACGCTGCTCGGCGCGGCAGGTCATCGAGCCGACCACGTCGGAGCCGGCGCCCGGTTCGCTCATCGCCAGCGCGCCGACGTATTCGCCGGAGCACAGCTTATGGATGTACTTGCGCCGTTGCGCTTCGTTGCCGTTGTGGAAAATGTTCTGCACGCACAGATTGGAATGCGCGCCGTAGGAAAGCCCCACCGAACCGGACGCGCGCGAGACTTCCTCCATCGCCACCATGTGTGCCAGGAAACCCATGCCGCTGCCGCCGTATTCCTCCGGCACGGTGATGCCGAGCAGGCCCAGGTCGCCCATCTTGCGCCACAGGTCGTGCGGAAACAGATTGTCGCGGTCGATATGGTCAGCGCGCGGCGCGATCTCCTTTTCCGCGAAGGCGCAGACGCTTTCGCGCAGCAGGTCGATCTCTTCACCGAGCGGAAACGGGCGCATGACGAACTCCTGGGGAAGGGGGTATGAGGCCTGCAATTGTAGCGCAGGGGTCCTTCCCGGCTCTGACGCGGCGCAGCGTGCCGCTACCCTCTCCCTGGCAGGGAGAGGGTATTGAAAGGCTTACGGCTGCACCTTCGCCAGCTTGCCCTTCAAGACCACGCCGGACATCAAGAAGCCCACGTGGCACTCGTACTTTTCGCTGTCGCGGTATTCGTTGTCGTAATCGCTGACGATATCGACCACCGCATTGGCGCCGGCCGCCTTCGCCTGGTCCTGCAGCGCGATCAACACCGACTGCAAGGCCCAATCGCAGGTCTTCTGGTCGGCCTTGCCGAAGGCATTGGTCTTGCGGTTGACGCTGACGTCCTCCTTGAGCACGGTGACCTGGCCTTGCGGACCACTGCCGGCCAGATAGAACTTCACCGTGCCATCCAGCTTGCCGGACTGGGTCGCCTCCGCCACGGCATTGGCGAACGGGTAGTGCGTGATCTTGTCCTTGGCCGATGCTAGCGCGGGAACCGTCAGCGCCAGCGCGGCGGCCAGCAACATTCCAACTTTAGTTTTCATACCCTGTTCTCCTTGATTGGTAAATTTTCAGCACAACCCACCATTCACCGCCAACACCTGTCGCGTGATGTAGCCCGCTTCCGGGCTGATCAGAAACCGCACCGCCGCGGCGACTTCATCTGCCGTGCCGGCGCGTTGCATCGGAATGACCTTGAGAATCTCTTCCAGGGGCAGCTCTTCGCTGGTCATGTCGGTATCGATCAAACCCGGCGCCACGCAGTTGACGGTGATCTTGCGCTTGGCCAGCTCCACCGCCAGCGCCTTGGCCGCGCCGATGACACCCGCCTTCGATGCGCTGTAATTGACTTGGCCGCGATTGCCGATCAAGCCCGAGACAGAAGTGATGCATACGATGCGCCCGGCCTGGCGGCGGCGAATCATCGGCATGATGATCGGGTGCAGCACGTTGTAGAAGCCGTCCAGATTCGTACGCAGTACCTGGTCCCAGTCATCGTCGCTGAGCGCGGGGAAGGCGCCATCGCGCGTAAGCCCGGCGTTGCATACGACACCGTAATAAGCGCCATGCGCTTCGACGTCCGCTTCCAGCGCCGTTGCACAGGCAGCCCGGTCGGCTACGTCGAATTGCAGAACCCGTGCCGTACGACCCAATGCCCGAATCATCGCGCCGACCTGTTCGGCTTCCTCGCGGCGGCTGCGGCAATGCAGGACGATGTCATGGCCCGCTTGCGCCAGCTTCAAGGCGATAGCGCGGCCGATGCCACGACTGGAACCGGTGACCAATACTGTTTCAGCCATGCGGCTACTCCTTGGATTCCTGTTCGAAGAACGCGTTCACATCCGGTGGGCTGAACACGTTCAGGCGTGCCTCGGCGTGGATGCCGGGGCCTTCGATGTGGCAAAGAAAAACAGCCATGCCCTGCTCGTCATGGAACTCACGCACTGCTTCCACCCGCAGACGGGTGCCGGCAGGAAAGCTATCGACGTTGCACGAATAGTGCCGGGTACCTAGCAGAAACCCCAGCTGTACTGGACACTGTTGCGCGCGGGCGCGACAGCCGGCCCAGGCGGCGATGGCCTGCGCCATCAACTCCACGCCCACCCATGATGGCATGCTGCCATCCTCATCCACGAACAGGCCGCCTGAGTGGACCGTCCGCGTGCAAACGATACGCTCGCCTTCCACTTGCTCGATGCCGTCGAGCAGGATCATCTCCCCGGCATGCGGTACCACCTCGGCGATGGGCCACGGCGTCATGCGCCATCTCCCAGGATCAGTGCTGCGTTGTTGCCACCGAAGGCGAAGGAATTGCTCATCAGATAACGCCGCCCACCCGCGGGCAGATGGCTGTCGACGTGGGTGAAGTTCAAGGCGGGAAACGCAGGATCGGCTTGGCCATCCCATCTGTGGGGTGGTAGGCGGCGTTCGGCACGCGCATCGCTCAAGCTCAACCAGCAGAAGGCCGCCTCCAGCGCACCGGCCGCGGCAAGCGTGTGGCCAGTCAGCGATTTGGTCGACGAACAGGGAATGGATGTCCCGAACATGCCTGCCACGGCCTGGGCTTCCATGCTGTCGTTATGCTCGGTGGCCGTGCCGTGCAGATTGATGTAGTCGATTTGCGTGGCGTCCAGTCCTGCATGCTGCAAAGCCTGCTGCATCGCCTTGGTTGCCCCGGCGCCTTGCGGATCCGGTGAAGACATGTGGTAGGCATCGGAACTGGCACCGCTGCCGAGCAGCTGCACCGGGCCGGGCTCGCGCGTCATCAGGAACAATGCCGCCGCTTCGCCGATATTGATGCCGCGGCGGTGCTTGGAGAACGGATCGCAGCGTTGCAGATCGATCGCTTCCAGGGCGTGAAAGCCGTTGATGGCCAGACGGCATAGCGTATCCACGCCGCCGCAAACCACGGCATCGCACAAGCCGATCCGCAGCAGACGCTGCGCACTCATCAGCGCGCGCGCACCGGATGTGCATGCGGTGGAGATGCCATAGCATGGCCCGGAGATTTCCAGCCACTCGGCGAGAAATTCCGCCGGTGCGCCCAGCTCCTGCTGTGAGTAGTGATATTCGGCCGGCCACTTGCCGTCGCGGCGATAGGCGGCAATGCCGTGCGTTGCTTCTTCGATGCCGGTGGTGCTGGTGCCAAGTATCACGCCGACACGCGCTGCCCCATAGCGCGCGATCGCTGCGCGGATGTCGGCTTCAATTTCCAGCGCCGCGGCGAGCAACAGGCGATTGTTGCGATTGTCGCGATAGCCCAGCCTGTCGGGCACGGGTGGAAGTTCCACGCGCACGCTGCCCAGTGGCGGCTGGTGGCCTGGAATCCAGCCTTGCTCCGCACGGATACCGCTGTCGTTGCCCGCGAACATGGCTTCGGCGACCGTGGTCTTGCCGGCGCCAAGGTTGCAGACCACACCAAGGGCGTTGAGGTAAGTGTTCATGGCAAACCCGTAGGCTGGGATGCCAATCCCAGCATCGCGCGGCATGCGTGCACGGCCGTGCTGGGATTGGCATCCCAGCTTACGGGGCGCGCGGTGAGTTTGGCCTTTTTCCTCATGCCAGCGGTTTCCGCGCCGCCACGTTCACCAGCGTCTCCTCCCTTTGCCCGGGCGGAGGCGGCGCCCGCAGGCCCCAGCGTTCCAGCAGGCCGAAGTCCTTGGAACGGCTCCACCACAGATAGGGCAAGGACACGTTGCTCGCGTCGAATTCGAAGCCCTGTCCGCGCAGCATCTCGAGGTATTCCTCGGCGCTCTTCTGCACTTCCATGGGATGCCGGAAAAACCAGCGGATCACCCAGGTGTCGATATAGGCCTTGGTCGATTCGGCGAACAACAGCCAGCCGCCTGGTTTCAACACGCGCCAGAACTCGGCCAGCGCGCGCTCCTGCTCCACCAGGTGATGGAAGGTCTGATGGCAGAACACGATATCCACGCTGCGATCGGGCAGCGGCATTTGGGCGCAATCGGCTGCATGGAGTTCGACCGAGATGCCTTCGCGCGCGGCCTCTGCTTGCGCAAGCTCGATGCTGTGCGGGTCGGCATCCAGGCCCAGCATATGCGTGGGCTGGAACGCCTCGCGCAGCAGGCGGAAGGATTTGCCCTGGCCGCAGCCGACGTCCAGCAGCAAGCCGCCTTGTGGCAAGGGTTCCCCGAACAGTCGCTTCAGGTCATTGATCGCCACGCGCAGCACGTGATGCTGCCACGTGTGAGTACGCAGGAATTGGAAACCGATGCGGGTTTCTTCGACGTAGGTTGGGCTGGCGTAGTTCATGATGCGAGGGAAGGGGATTGTTGCGGATCACGGCGCAGTCGCTGTTCGACCGCATCGATGAAAACCCGGGGGGATTGGAGCTGCATCTCGCCGTTGGCGATGTTGACTGCCACCTGCACGCTGCTTGCACGCGTGACACGCTGGCCGGTGGACGCATCCCGAATCAGATAATGGATCAACAGACGGTTCTGCCATTCGATCAAATCGGCGCGCACCACGAGTCGTTGCCCAAAGCGGGCCGCTTGCACATAGCGCAACTGCAGATCGATCACCGGCCAGGCATAGCCGGATGCCTTCATCTGCACATAGTTGTGGCCGATTTCGTCGAGCAGCGCGCAGCGCGCCACTTCAAGATACTTCACGTAGTGGCCGTGCCAGACCACGTCCATCGAATCGACGTCGAAGAACGGCACCAGGATTTCCACGTCTTTATGCAGCACGCCGCTAGTGCGCATCGGCGGCCTCCTTCGGTTCAGGCCGTTCGGCCGACTGCCAGTAAGCGTAGAAATTGAACCACTGCTGCGGCGCGATCAAGCATTGCTGGGCCAGATGCTCCGCGTAGCGTCCCACCCAGTCGCGAATGGTCGCGTCGCGCCGTCCGCGTTCCCATTGCGCCTGATCGAGGAACCCATCCAGATAGATGCGGTAGCGGCCCTCGACCTTCAGGCAACACAACAGATTCACCGGGCAGCGCAGCAGGCCGGCCATCAGCCAGGGGCCTTGCGGAAAAGCCGCCGCGTGGCCGAGAAAATCCACCGTCACCCGCCGTCCATCGTTCAGCGGCACCCGGTCACCGGCAATCGCCAGCCATTCGCCGCGTTCCAGCCGTTGTGACAGATCCATCATCATCGCCGTATCCAGCTCGCTCACCTGGATCAGCCGCATGCTGCGGTCGCCGGCTTCGCCTAGCAGGCGGTTGAACTGCGCAACGTGGCGGTTGTGCACCAGCACGTTCAGCGGGACCTGTTCGCTTAGTTCGGCCATTGCCCGGCACACGTCGGGATTGCCAAGGTGTGTGACCACCAGCATCTCGCCACGGCCACCTTGGCGGCTGCGCAGCAGGCGCGAACGTACGCCGGAAGGATCGACCAATTGCACTTGTTCGTAGCGCAGCCGGCCGCGCCATACGTCGAGCCGGTCCAACAGGTTGTCGGCGAAAGCGATGAATTGTTTGAATACGCTGCCCAGCGTCGGCTGCAATGTCGGCTTGCCGCTCCATTCGGCCAGATAGCTTTGGTATTGCCGGATATTGCGCCGCGCGGCGCGCGCGGAGGCGAAGAAATACAACACGATCAGATACAGCACCGGCGCCAGCAAGCGACGGCCGAAAACCCGCACGCTGAGGGCGGTCAGCCACATCAGCACAAAGCTGCCGCGCTCCTTGTGGGTAGACCAGTGGCGCTCCTGCAGTCCTTGCGCACTCATGCTTCGACACTCCATGCGAGCCGGCCGGAAGAATAGGCGGTATTGCCGCGACGATAGGCGAAATACAGTTTGTGTCGCGCCGTATCGTAACGAAGGCTCAACTCGACCCGATCGCCGGGGCGCAGCAGGCGCTGGAACTTGAGCGCTTCCATCAGCTTGCATCGTACGGGTGTGCCAAAGCGCTGCGCCGCCAGCGCCAGCGCCCAGGCGATCTGCACCGCGCCAGGCAGCACCGGAGCCTGTGGAAAGTGGCCGGCGAAATAGACCAGCTCAGGTGGAATCAGCAGCTCCAAGGCCCACACGCCGTCCTGCTGCTGTTCGTCCAGCACCACCGGATCGCGCGCCGCGGTCATGTTGCACCTCGCAGGCGCCGCCGCAGCAGCCATTCGCCGATAAACAGCGTGCCCATGATGAAATACACCAGCAGGCCGTTGTACAGCGTCCACCATTTCAGCGGCGCCCATACCGTGAGTGCCGCGGACACCACGCCGTTGAACACGAAGAAGCCGACCCATACCCAAGTGACCTTGCGTGTATAGGGTATTGCAGCATCCGGCAGGTCGGGCTCGCGCACGCGCGCGATGCGTTCCACCAGCGGTGGCCCGAACTTCAAGCTGAGGCCGAAGGCGCACAACAGCAGCGCGCTGATCAGCGTGGGATACCAACGCAACAAGGTCGCTTCGCCGCTCAATGCGAGCAGGGCGCAATAGACCAAAGCCGCACCCAGCATCCAGCGCCCGCCCGGCTGCTTCAGCAGGCTGGGCGCGCGGATCAGCCAGATCGCACCCAGCACCAGCGCGAACATCGGCGGTGGCACCCGGTCCATGCCGAAATACACCACGAAGGGGTAGAGCACCCCGGCCAGTGGCAGAAGGATCGAGGTCAGCTTGCGCATGCGTCCTGCTGGGCCTGCACGAAGGCGGCAAGAGTGGCGACGGTGGTGAAATGTTGGCGCGCGTCCTTCGAGTCGGAGGCGATGCGAATGTCGTAGCGCTTCTGCAGCGCCAGCGCCAATTCCAGCGCATCCACCGAATCGAGGCCGAGGCCTTCGCCGAACAGCGGCAGATCCGGCGGAATATCGTCCACCGTGACATCCTCCAGATTGAGGGTGTCGATGATCAGTTGCGCGATATCCTGTTGCAGTGCGTTCATGCCGAGTATTCCTTCAAGATCTTTATTCGTAGACGGAAAAAGGGCGGTCCTGCCGTTTTTCCATTCGACCAGCCAGGCCCAGGTCCGGGCTCGTCTGCAGCGGATCATTCGCGCTTGGCAAGTGCTCCGCATTGGGCCAACCATGCTCTGCGTTAGCCAGTTGCAAGGCGTCCCGATAGACATGTTGCAAATGCTCATTGAGCCGACGCGAAGCGATCGGCAGTGGCGCCGTTGCATGGAAGGTTTCCGGCGCGATGTCCGGACCCACGCGCAGGGTGACGCGTACGCGCCGTTCCGGAATGCGGTACCAAGGCTCGGCTTTGGTCAGCGTGGTGGGCCGCACCGTAATGAAAACCGGCGTAATCACACGCGCGCCGCGTAGCGCGATTGCTGCGGCGCCACGATGAAAGACCGGTGCCCGGTTCGGTGCCGTACGGGTGCCTTCGGGAAAGACGATCAGGGTTTGCCCTTCGCGTAGCGCGTCGGCCGCCTCTTCGAGCATATCCGGGCTGCCATTGTTGCTGATGTATTGCGCGCTGCGTACCGGACCGCGCGTAAACGGATTGCGCCACAGGCTTTGCTTGACGATGCAATTGGCATCGCGGATATGCGCGATCAGGAACACCACGTCGATCAGCGACGGATGATTGGCAATGATCATCTGCCCAGGGCGGCCAAGCCGCTCCGCACCCTGGAATTCGAACTCCAGCACCCCGCTGCGGTACATGAACTGCACGTGCAAGTAGAACGCCCTGCTTATCGCATTGCGTACCCTGCGGCGGCGCGTTGCCGCATCGCCGGGCAACAAGCCGAGCAACGGCAGAATGAACAGCCGCAGCACCAGGCCGCCCAGGCCGAACAGCACGAAACTCGCGCCGGTGGCCAATAGCCGCCAGAGATAGTTAGCGCCGCTGGAGCGCTTTAGCGGATGCGATGCCATGTCCATCGACGTGTTTTCCATGCATGTTCGAGTCTGTCTTCGCCGCCATGCAGGGCGCGAACGAAATCCAGGGCGTGCGGCCAGGTAGCGGTCGTGGACGTCCCTTGCTGCGGTTCCAGGCACAGCTCCCAGCCTTGATCGGCAGGCGCGGCCGGATTCGAATCGATTCCCCCAACTCTCAATGCGACAGCATACGAAAACGGCACATCGTCGATCCAGCCGTCATAGGCGCTGGGCGGGCGCTCCTCGGCTATCACCACCAGCACCGCCGGTGCGCCCTCGCCCAACAAGGCCGCCGCTTCCACCATGGCGTGCTCGAACGTATCCGCCTCGCCGGCAAGCGCCACCGATTCGCCGTGCTGCCCGCGCAGGATCGACCATTGCCCGGCGATGGCGTTGTGCACCGACAGGCCGAACTGGGTGGGCGAAAGCGGTTGCCCGTCGGCTACTTCGCTGAGCAGCGCAAACGTGCGAGGTGTTTCACCGTGGCGTGAGGCGAACACGAAAGGCAATTGTTCCTGCTCGCCGCATAACGGCCATGCGGCATGCATGGTCATGCGCGCCAGCCGGCTGAGGCGACGGCGTTGCATCGGTGGCAGGAATTCGCAGCCGGGTTGCTCGCCGTTGTCGGGCAGGCGAACGGGATGATGCGCCCATGCTTGCCAGGCTTCGTCGGTGTTTAAGCCGGGAGCCCAGGCATGCAGTTGGTCGATGCGGAATTTCATGAGACTGGGCTCCTCCCCCTGCTTGCAGGAGGAGGTTGGGAGGGGGTGGAACAATCTCGCGGTGAACTCCAACTGTGTGGCAAGCGCGGGCAACCCCACCCCAGCCCTCCCCTGCCAAGCAGGGGAGGGCGCCGTTCCAGGTCACTGGCGATCAGCGCAGGCATCAAACCATTGCCCTGAAGATCAACGAAGTATTGATGCCGCCAAACGCGAAGTTATTGTTCATCACATACTCCGCGCTCATCGTGCGCCCCCCATTCACGATGTAATCCAGCTCCGCACACGCCGTATCCGGCTCGACCAGGTTGATGGTCGGCGCAAACCAGCCGTCGCGCATCATCTGCAGCGCCCACCACGATTCCAGTGCGCCGCAGGCGCCTAACGTATGGCCTACGTAACTCTTCATCGAGCTGATCGGCACCCGCTTGCCAAGCACCTGCGAGGTGGCATGACTTTCCGCCACATCGCCACGATCCGTGGCGGTGCCGTGGGCGCTGACGTAATCGATCGCATCGGGCGCAAGCTGCGCATCCTGCAGCGCCAACTGCATGGCCATGGCCATGGTTTCGCTGGTGGGTTGGGTCACGTGGTTGCCGTCGGAGTTGCAGCCGAAGCCGACGACCTCCGCATAGATGCGTGCACCGCGTGCCAGGGCGTGTTCGTATTCTTCCAAAACCAGGGTGGCGGCGCCTTCGCCTACCACCAGGCCGTCGCGCGCTTTGTCGAATGGACGCGGCGTCAAGGTGGATTCGTCGTTGCGCGTACTGGTAGCGAACAGCGTATCGAAGACCGCCACGCTGGGGCCGGAGAGTTCTTCCGCGCCACCGCACAGCATCAGCTTCTGCTTGCCTTGCTGGATGCTCTCATAAGCGTAGCCGATGGCCTGGCTGCCCGAAGTGCAGGCGCTGGAGGTCGGCAGGATGCGGCCCTTCAGGCCAAAAAACACACCGATATTCACCGCGGTAGTGTGCGCCATCATCTGCACGTAGCTGGTGGCCGTCACTCCCTGCATGGAACCGGTTGCCAGCATGCGGCCCATCACGCGGATCGGTTCCACGCTGCCACCGGAAGAGCCGTAGGCCACGCCCATGCGTCCATCGCCGATGCTTGGATCATCCCGCAAGCCGGCATCGCGCAGCGCACGTTCGCTTGCCGCAACGGCCAATTGCGCCACGCGGCCCATCGAGCGCAGGTGCTTGCGTGGCCAGTCGGGGATCTGGAAATCGTCCACCGGGCAGCCCAGCCGGCTGTTCAGCGATTCAAAGAAATTCCACTCCGGCATCTTGCGCACGGCGTTACGGCCCTGACGCAGGCGCGGCTCGATCTGCGACCAATCGTGCCCTAGCGGGGTGATGCCGCCCATGCCGGTGATGACGACACGCTTCATCGGCGCGTGCTCCGTGCGAAAGCTAAGTTCATGACAAAGAAATCCGTGATGCGGTACTGGCTGGCACCAGCAAGGCGGTGAAGCCGATGCCCAGCAACAGCGTAAGGCCGAAATCCTGCAGCGCGGGCATCGAACTGAACGCCAGCAGGCCGAACGATAACAGGGCGGTGGCGGCGGACAGCAGCACGCTGGCATACATCGCGCCCGGGCGATGCGTGACGTGCGGTTCGCCTTCGCGCAGGAACACGGCGTAATTCGCACCGACGCCCAGCACCAGCATCAAGGCCATCCAGTGGAACAGTGTGAGGGCATGATGCAGATAGCCCAGCACCGCCAACGTAAAACCGATACCCAGCACCGGCGGCGCAAGCACGCTAGGCATGCTGCGCCAGCCATAACGCCAGCCGAATACCGGTACGATCAACAGCACGGCGGCCAGCAGCCAGAGACTGGCGTAGCGGCGGTAGCGGCCAAACAGTTGCGATACGCCGGCGGCTTTATCCACCAGCGTCACGCCCGGTAGATTCGCCGCGGCTTGTTGCAGCGCCGTGTTCGAAGCGTCGCCCTGCGGCAACACCAGCGATGCAGCACCGCCGGATGCTTCATCACCCATCCATAGATAACGAAACGGCGTGGCGGCCGGCGTTTTCAACCAAGCCTGCAAATGCAGGGGTGTGCCGGGCCATGCCTGCAGCAAGCGGTCGATATCCGCATCGCGAAAGCCGGCCTCATGCAGCCATTGGTGAGTGCGCCCGGCTTGAGCGAACAGCGGCGCTATCAGCGCCTGATTGGCCTGCTGGCGCTGCAGCGACGGCACCATGCCCGCTAGCCCCACCCAGCCTTGCAGCTGTCCCGCATCCGTCATGGCTTGCAGGCGCTGCTCCAGCGCTTCTTCGCGTTGCAGCACCTGCTCTTCGTTCGCGCCCTGCACCAGATAGAACTGTGTACTGTTGCCGAGGCCGGTCACGTCGCGAATCTGCTTCTCTTGAGCGACCAGTGTGCTGGGTGGCGAGATCAGCAAGTGCACATCATCGTCATGATGCATTTGCAGCCAGCCCGGTAGGGCCAGCAGCAAGGACATCGCACCCAGCAAAATACCCCGGCGCCCAGCAACGCAGCGGGAAATCGCACTTTGCAACACCAGGGCGCCGCGAACCGAGACATGGGTAAGCGGCTTGGCCGGTGTTTGTAGCAACGCTGGCAGCAAGAAGAACACGCTCAAGCAGGCCACTACCATGCCCACCATGGCGAAACACGCCATTTGCCGTAGCGCCGGGAACGGCACCAGCCCCAACAAGGCGTAACCCAGCAGCGACGTGCCCAAGGCCAACAGCAGCGCAGGGCGTACCTGCCGCAAGCCCTGGCCCGGGTTCCAATTGCTGCCGGCATTGGCGCGTGCGGTCAGATATTGAATCGAATAGTCCACCGCTTCGCCGAGCAGCGCCGCGCCGAACACCAGGGTGAGCAGGTAGATCTGGCCGAACACCAGCACGCTCACCGTGGTGGCCGCCACGATACCGATGGCGGTGGAAAGAAATGCCAACAGCAGTGGGCGAGGCGAGCGGAACACCAGCAGCAGCAACAGCGCGATGCCTAGCGTGGAAATCAGGCCTACCCGGTGCACGTCGCGCTCCGCATCGCCCCGTGCGGTGGCGGCGTAGAACAAGGCGCCGGTGCGCAGTACGCGAGTACCTGGGTGATCGTGCTCGATGCTGTGTTCGGCCTGATCCAGTACCGCCAAGGCACGGCGTTGGATGCCATCGTCGTACGCCGATCCGCTCAACGTCGCCGTCACCAGTACATAGCTGCCGTCATCGCGATGCGCAGTCAGCAGATTGTCTTCCGGCAACAAGGGCGAGCGGCTCCACGGCTGCTGTTCCAGCCAGTGCTGCAGCCAGCCGAAAGGATCATCCTGCAGGCGCGTGCCGACGCCGGTGACGAAAGGCTCATTGATGTGCTGTGCCAGGGCTTGCCTGGGATCGTAGCCGGGCTGTGCGAGCGCCTGGCGATCCGCTTCAGTCAGCAGGCTAAAGCGGTGCTGCAGATACGGCGCAAACAGCTGCTGCAGATCGAACGGTGGCAACTCGGCGGTGACCGAAGCAAACACCTTGTCTTTGGCCAGCAACTGCCCGAGTTCGCGTGCGGCTGCTTTCGCTTGTTCGTCATCCTTGTTCGCCGCCAGCAGGATCACGCGATTGCCATTGGCATGGGCCAATCGTTGCGCAGCGACTTCGGCCAGCGGATTGCGCTCGGTGGCCGGCAGCATGGCCAGCAGGTCGGTCTGCACCGGCGAGCGCCCACGCCCAAACAGCAACCACGCGCAAGCCACGGCGAGCAGCAGCGTCGCCAGCATGAATCCCACCGCGCGTAGCCACAGGTTCCGTTGCGTCATGGCACGTCGAGCGCGTGCTTTTCCAGCGCGCTCAACGGGCCGGCGTCGTGGGTATCGGTCATCTGGATATCGGTTTGCGTGCCATCCTGCATGATGATGCGGATGCGTTGCAGGTAGTTGCCACCGTCGAGCTGGATGCCGCGCAATACTTGCGCCATCCGCGATTGCCTGGGCGTGAAGTGCAGACTCCACTGCGCTGCGCTGCCATCCGCCTGCACGTCGAACTGACGCGTCACGGCGTCGAGCTGCCCGGTCAGCATGCCCTGCAGCATCTGCGAGATCTGGTTGATACCGCGTTCGCTCCGCACCGGCTGCATATGACCGTCGGCATCAATGCGCATCGTGCGCGATCCAGTCAGCGCTAGCGTTTGCTGATACGGCTGCTTTACTTGCCAGAGCATGCCGTGGCCGGTGACGAACAGCAGCTGGCCGCTGCTGGATTGCGCCTGGGTCAGGGCCGGGCTTTGGCGTTGCTGGGTGAAACTGGCGCGGACGGCGCTGTGCTGGCTGAGCCGATCGATGATCGAGTGGAGCAGATCCGTGTTTTGCGCATGGGCGCTACAGCAAACAAGCAGCAACACGAGTAGGGCGCATCCGGCGAACCTGTTCAGCAGGCCGCGGGGATGGTGAGTCATGCAGGACATGCAGCGCTCCTCTTCCGCTTACGCCACAACAGCACCGGCGCCCGCAGCAGCATCCCCAGCAATAGCCGTGTATGCATGGCGGAAATGCGCAGATTGTCGTGCAGCATGTGGAAATGGGACAGGCCGTTTTCCGGGTACACCACCCGGGTTGGCAGATTGCGCACTGGTACACCACGCCAGATGAGGCGTACCGCCACCTCGGTATCGAAATCCATGCGCGCGGGCAGGGGCGCGCGATCGATCTCGGCACACGTTGCTTCCAGCGGGTACAGACGGTAGCCGCACATCGAATCACGCAGCATGAACGACAGCGTTTCCAGCCACACGCATACATGCGTGACGTAGCGTCCATATAGCCGGGCGCGCGGTACGCTGTCGTCGTAGATCGGCTGGCCGCAGATCAGTGCCTTGGGCCGGGCGCGGCCCTCGGCCAGGAATCGCGGCACGTCCGCCACGTCATGCTGGCCGTCCGCATCGATCTGCAGGGCATGGGAGTAACCGGCATCGCGCGCCGCGATCAGGCCGGAGGTGATCGCGCGCCCCTTGCCGCCGTTGCGCAGCAGCCGGATCAGCCGTACCTCGGGCGAAACCAGGCCATCGAGCACCGCCCGCGTGGCTTCGTCGCTGCCGTCATCCACGATCACCACGGGCAAGCCATGCGCGCGCAGCGCCGCGACCGTGCTCGCGATGGTGTCCTTGTGGTTGTAGATGGGAATCAGCGCGCAGGGATGGAAAGCTCCCGCGGCGGCGGTTGGCGCGAACGGCATGGCCTACGTTCAGCGCGTTAGCAGCGCACGCACGGCGGCGACTACATCGCCCACCGTGCGCACGGTTTTGAAATCCTCGGGCTTGATGCGCATGCCGGTCATGTCCTGCACCTGGATGGCGAGGTCCACGGCATCGATGCTGTCCAGTTCCAGCTCGGTGAACAGGTGCGTGTCGGGGGTGACCCGGGCAGGGTCGATCTCGAACATTTCGCGCAGCACGTCCTTGAGCCTGGACAGGATGTCCTCGTCACTGATCCCGGTTTTCAACATTGCGTTCATACACACCAACCTGCTTGCGGCCATGCATGCCTGTCCGTGGCCCTTATCGGCCGAGTGCTCGCACACTGCAGCGGGATAGGGCCGAACCAGGCGTCGATTTTTTCCTAACCCGCGCAGCGGGTTCCCCTGAAACCTTTTTTGCCCATGGCGACAATGCCTTAGCGCGCCACGGACGCGGAAAATTCTAGCAGAACTGCCGGCTTCCCGCCGTCAAGCGGCTGAATCGCGGGGTCGTGGCGCGCCGATAATTTCAAAACTGCATGGTGTAATTTTCCAGATCGGGCGCGGCACGAATGGTTGTCGCTATGCCCAGGGCCATGCGATCTTTGCGCGCATCAACAGGGAATCCATGACATGACTGCGCGTGGGCGTTGGCTCTTGCTTTTGCTGGTGGCTGTTGCGGCGGTCGGCTTGATCGACTTTTTTGCCTTTCGGCTAGGGCAGATGACGGCGCGCCCGCCGGTCGCCTCGGTTGCACACCGGCTGCCGCTGCGCCCCGCGCCGCTCTATCGACCGCCGATCAAGCCCTATCAGCCTCCGTTTACGCAGGAGCAGTTCCGGCAGTTCCTGACCGAGGCCAGAAGCGCCGAGGCGATCGCCGATCCCTTGCAGCGATGCCTTGCCTATCCAGATCCCCCGGGCCTGCATTGGTCCAAAGCCGTGACGGATGCCTATTGCCACTATCAGCTTGATGCGCTGATCAAACCCGATGAGGTGCGCCGATTGATTCAGGCAGGCCATGCTGCCGAGCTGGACCGTCGCTGTGCCGAAATATTGCATGCGCAGCTTACGCAGCCCGGTGCGCAATCGGCGCTGGATCGCACCTTCAATATCGATTTCGCGGTAGCTTCGCCGGCTACCCGCGCACTCGTGGATGCTTGGAAGCGCCAATCGCCGCAGAGCCCCTTTGCCCTGGCTGCCAGCGGCCTGTCATATGTGGTGATGGCCCAGTCGGCTCGAGGCAGTGAATACGCCTATAAAACCTCGCAAGAGCAATTCGAATCGATGGGTCGCCTGCTGCAGCAGGCACGGACCGATCTGGATGCAGCGGTGAAGCTCGATCCGCAGCTTAGCCCCGCGTACGCAGGCATGCTTTATGTAGCGATGCTAGGCAGCGATCCTGGGTATGGGATGAGTGCCGTGAAGCGGGGCTTGGCGGCCGACCCGGCAAATTATCCGATCTACGCGCGCCTGGCCTGGATGTCGCAGCCCAAGTGGGGCGGTAGTGTGCCGCAAGTACAAGGCGTCGTCGCCGCTGCTCAGCGTCATGCCAAAGACAATCCCCTGTTGTTGCTGCTGCTTTCCGAAAGCAAGGGCGGCGACGCCTATGTGGAAAACTGTCCCTGCAGCCGGGAGCAGGAGGACGACATTTACCAGCATCTGTTTGCGGAGCCGGGGACGGTCGGCATGTTCATGAGCGCTGGCTGGGGCGCGCATCACCGCAATCGAGCCGACCTATCAGTGATTTATCGTTCCGAGCTTCTACGCTTCGATCCCACTCAGCTAGAGCATCGCCAAGGGCGCGCGTTTGACTTGCCTGGGCTTGGGCAGGCGGATTGGGCCTTGGCAGAAGGAAATGCGCTGGTGGCCATGGCGCCGCAAGACGAAAACAGTTACGAAGTGCGTGGCTTCGTCTATCAGGCGCTGAGTCAGAGCGACCGTGCGGTTCAAGATTACGAACAAGCTATCCGGATCAATCCGGATGACACCTGGGGATTGCTGCAGTTGGGCAATCTTTATGCCTTCATCCTGCATGATTGGGACAAGGCGTGGGTATTGGCCAATCGCATGGTCCAGCTTCATCCCGAAGATCCACGCGGGTGGTTGCTTCGCGCCAAGGTCGAGCAAGCCCAGCCTCGCAAGGGGTTGGATCGGACCATCTCCGACTTTGTCGCGCGATTCGGCAACGATCCTGCCCAACAGGAATCGGTCGCGGAAATGCAGTCATTGCGGGCACTCAGTCCAACGGCTACTGCGCGATGATCGCCGTATCATGAAAAAAGCCGCCGGTTGCCCGGCGGCTTTTTCGTCACACATTGGCGGCGATTACTGCCCGCGCATGCGACCGGCAAAGCGCGGCGCGCCATTGCCCATGTGCGGCAGCTTGATCTTGCCGATGGATTCGATGCGCTCTTCGGCCAGGCGGTCGGCGGCCTTGTAGGTCGGCACGCCCTGCGTCTTGCTGATCTCGAAGATGCGGCCCAGGTTGTAGTAAATGGTGCGCATCATGCGCATGGCGCGTTCGCGGTTGTAGCCATCGATTTCCAGCGACACGTTCATCACGCCACCGGCGTTGACGGCGTAATCGGGTGCGTACAACACGCCGCGGCGCTGCAGTTCTTCACCGATACTGTCGTTGGCGAGCTGGTTGTTGGCCGCGCCGCAGATGATCTTGGCCTTGATGCGGTCGATGGTTTGCTCGTTCACCGTGCCGCCCAGAGCGCAGGGCGAGTACACGTCGGCGTCGACGTCGTAGATTTCGTCCAGGCCCACCGCTTCGCAGCCCAGTTCGTCCACGCAGCGCTGCACCGCATCCTTGTTGATGTCGGTGACGAACACCTTCGCGCCCTGTTCGCGCAGCAGCTTGATGAACTCGCTGCCCACGTGGCCGGCGCCCTGCACGGCGTAGCTGTACTTGCCCACGTCTTCATTGCCGTGCTTGAAGTTCAGCGCGGCCATCAGGCCTTGCAGCGTGCCGAACGCGGTGAACGGCGAGGGGTCGCCCGAGCCGCCGTGCACCTGGTGCACGCCGGTGACGTATTCGGTTTCGCGGAACACATATTCCATGTCGTTCACGTCGATGCCCACGTCTTCGGCCGTGATGTAGCGGCCGTTGAGCGAGTTGACGAAACGGCCGAAGGCGCGGAACAGCGCTTCGGACTTGTCCTTCGACGGATCACCGATGATCACCGCCTTGCCGCCGCCCAGGTTCAGGCCGGCCACCGCGTTCTTGTAGGTCATGCCGCGCGACAGGCGCAGCACGTCGTTCACTGCGTCTTGCTCGGTCTTGTACGGCCACATGCGCAGGCCGCCCAGTGCCGGGCCCAGCACCGTGTTGTGGATCGCAATGATGGCTTTCAGGCCGGCGTCTTTGTTGTGGCAGAAGACGACTTCTTCGTGGCCTGTTTTAGCGATGGTTTCGAAAATCATTGGAACGTGGACTCCGCGTCGGACGGTGCTTGGGGACGGCACTGTGTAGGGAAAAGCGTTGGCCCCGCCAAGGACCTGACGCCTGAAACTCAAACCCCAGCAGGGCGCTGGGGTGAGTGAGTTATCCCAATAATTGTATTACGAGCCGCAAAGTCAGCGCTTTCGCATCGCAGCAAAGAAAAGCCCCGCACGCGGCGAGGCTTTTCCTGATGCACATGTAAGCGGTGTGTTTATCCTTGAACCCACACACCTACGCGCAGATGCCAGCCATCCGGATGCTGTTCCCAATGCGGATGCACGTAGTGGTAGCCCGGGCGCACCGCTTCCCAATGGCCGCGCACAGCCACGTATTGAGCGCCGTTCCAATGCCAGTAAGCGTGCGCCCAGACATAGCCGCGGCGCGGCGGCGGCACTTCCTCGATCACCGTCACCGGCGGCGGCTGCGGCGCGATCACTTCCACCACTTGCGGCGGCGGGGGCGGTGCCGGCTGTGCGACATACACAACGCGGTGCGGACGCGGGGCCGGCTGTTCCACCACGCAACCGGCGAGGGCTGCCGTCGCACCGGCGACGAGCAGCAAAGAGGCAAAACGCAATGACATGATTGTCCCCAGAGATGTTTTGGATCGGAGCTGCCGATCCGGTCAGCGCCACAGGCAAGTCTAAATAAGGCGAACCCGTTGTGCAGCCAGTCTTCATCACGCGATGAAGCGCAGTTTCTTGCGTGTAGGGCGGCGGTCGGCGGCCCCACTGATCGTTGCGTCGTCTCCTTGATCGAGGCCGCTATGCGCGGCTGTCGGGAGCAGGAACGCGAGCGTATCCGGCGATGTTGACGTGATTGCTTTCGGTGGTTCAGGTAGCAGCCGAATTACTTGCGACGGATCTGGCTCCCTCCCCTGCCGAGGCAGGGGAGGGAGCCAATGGCATCGAAATTTTTAACGGCTTTGGCCCTAGAAATAAAACGAACGGTCGTGCTATTTTTTGGCCATGAACGCTGCCACGACCCCGAGCAAGGGCGCCGCCACCCGCGAGCTGATCCTTGAACACGCCTACGAGCTGGCCCGCCAGGACGGCCTGGAAGGGCTTTCCATCGG
The DNA here is from genome assembly GCF_030160275.1 of Dyella flagellata. GTDB lineage: Bacteria > Pseudomonadota > Gammaproteobacteria > Xanthomonadales > Rhodanobacteraceae > Dyella_B > Dyella_B flagellata. Next base: position 123,638 of record NZ_BSOA01000048.1, on the reverse strand, counting down.
CGCCCTGGCCCTGGGCGTGGGCATGTCCAAGAGTGGCGTGTTCGCCCATTTCGGCTCCCGCGAAGAACTGCAGCTGGCCTTGTTGGAGGCCGCCACCCGGCGCTTCCTGGATTTCGTGATCCGGCCGGCCGTACAGCAGCCGCGTGGCATGTTGCGCCTGCGCGCCATCCTGGAACGCTGGTCCGAATGGATTCGCATCCATCACACCGGCTGCGTGCTGATGAGCGCCGTCGTGGAATACGACGGGCGCGAAAGCGGCCCGCTGCGCACGCACGTGAAACAGCAGCAAGCCGGTTGGCGCAATGAAGTAGTGCGCGCCATTCGCCAGACCGTCGAAGTGGGTGATCTGCGGGCTGATACCGATGGCGAGCAACTCGCCTTCGAGCTGTATTCGGTGATGCTCGGCCTGCACCACGACGCCAGCCTGTTCGACTTCGACGAAGCGCACCGCCACACCTGGGCGGCGATCGATCGCCTGCTCGCCAGTTACCAGCCTTGAGGAGGCAGCATGACACGCCAAACGTCCGGTACGCGGCATCATTCCTCGCGAACTCCCTTGAAGCTGCGCGCCCTGCGTCTGGGCTTCGCAGTAGGCAGCCGGCTTGCACCCACGAGCACCGTGGATCGCGCGGCACGCTTGTTCGCTACACCTTTCGCCAGCAGCCGTAGCCGTGCGCGCGCAGCGCAGCCGGACGAGGCCATGCAGCGCGGCGAACTGCGCGTCGGCGATGAATCCATCGCAACTTATGTGTGGGGCGATCCATCCAGGCAGCCATACGCCTTGCTGGTGCATGGCTGGTCCAGCTTCGGCCTGCGCTATCTGCCGTGGGTGGCGAAATTGCGCGAGCAGGGTTTGGCCGTGGTGACTTTCGACCAGCCCGGTCACGGCGCCAGCAGCGGCAAGCTGTGCACCATGCCGGATTTCATCGCCACCATTCGCGCGGTCGGCATGCAATTTGGTAACGCAGCGCTCGCCGTAGGTCATTCCATGGGTGGCGCTGCTGTGGCCTTGGCTCAGGATGTGGCATGGCAGGTGCAGCGCATGGCGTTGATCGCACCCGCTGCCGATCTGGAAGCCGCCACGCAACGCTTCATTCGCTTCGTGCGTCTAGGCGAACACTTGCGCGAGCCGCTGCTTTCCTGGTTCGAGCGCCGCACTGGCGTGCACGCACGCGAGCTGCAAGTACACCACCATGTTCCTACGTTAGGTCAGCCGGGCTTGATCGTGCACGACCTGGACGATCGCGAAGTGCCGTGGGAAGAAGGCGAGCGCTACGCACGCTATTGGCCGGGTGCCCGCCTGCTTACGACGCAAGGTCTAGGGCATCACCGCATCTTGGACGCGCCGGAAGTGATCGAGGCGACGCTGGCGTTTGCACGCGGCGAAACGGTGGGCGATCGTGTGGTGGCCACACCAAACTTGCCGTTCGGCCTTGCGTAGGCTGGGATGAAATCCCAGCATGCCACGCATACGACAGCAGTGCGGCTAGGTATCGCAACTTATTGCAACAGCTGGATGGCAGGCATGAAGGCGCCGCGGTGACGCGCGTGCCTTCTAAGGAATTCATCCAGGGTAATCTTTTCCGAAATGCATGAGCCATCTCCCTGCCCTGTGCGATCGAATGTAGTAGATCGGGTTGTGCGGTTGGACCAGTGGCTACATCCGGCCAAAGAGGCCAAGTGATCGGTCCCTGGCGGAGCGACTGTGATGTTATACGCCGACTGTTCAGGGGGCGCAGGGGGGCTCACGAATGGATACCCCGCATTGTTTGTTCTAGCGGCTGGGACAAACTCCCCGTCCCCCTGTGGATCTCGATGCTGCATATAGCGCTGTGTGCCATCGATGTAAATGTAGGCAGTAGCGATATTTTCACCTCGAATAATGGTTTCCACCGGCGTCGTGTCGGTAGACAATGGCACGCCCGCCACGCGGTAGCGCTCTCCCACAAAATCGGTGCGCAGGGCTCCAAGAGTTCGGGCAATACTGTCGTGGTCTCCTGCTGGAAGAGCCTCGCTTAGGGTAAAGAGCGTCTGAGAAAGAGGGAATGATCTCTCATCCGGGCTAACACTAAAGAGAACGCCGGTCTGCCCAGGTTCCCATCTTTGGAAACTCCGCCTGTCGTAGTAAAGATAGACCCCTGGGGGACCTGGTGGGGTTGGAATATCATCATTAACAAGCCAACGGTAAAAACTCCAGGCCATATTGTTATCGTAGCGCATCGGATAGGTGTCACGTAATCCGCCTCTGAAAACACGATGTGCGGCGATTTTGAGCGCTTCTAAACGCTGATCAGTGGGGGTGTCCTTAGGAATAAGATCTTCATAATGGACGAAAGTGAACCATTTATGAGGGTCGGCATGGAGCGGAAGCCAGGCTGCCGCAAGCACCAGGATGATCCATTTGGCTAATTTTTTTTTATTCATGGTGACAGGACTCTTATTTGGAAGAAATGGTGATTTATTTCTTTTATCGATCACCTTCTCGGGGCTGGTGAAGGACATGGCATTGTTGAAGCACTCGGGATCTGTTGGAACCTTGCGTCCAGGAGGAAATCGACGAATCGTAATCAGTATGCAGTAGACAGTGGAGATGAAAAATAAAAAAAATAGAGTTTGTAACAAAATATTAGGTATTTTAATATTGACCGATGATGGATGTGGGATGGGCTGACATCCCAGCATCGCAATGTAGACAGTACAAACGATGCAGGATTGCAATCCCTGCCTACTCGCGCGCTTTATACCGCGCCCCATCCAACACCCCTTCCGACTTAGCCACCATTACCGCGGTCAGCGCATCCCCGGTCACATTCGCCGAGGTGGAACACATATCCAGCAAGCGATCCACTGCCGCCACCACTGCGATCACTTCCAGCGGCAAGCCCACGGACGACAGCACCAGGCCCATCACCACCAATGCGGTGCCCGGAACGCCCGCCGCGCCAATCGAAGCCAGCGTAGTTGTCACCACCACCGTGACCATCTGTGCAAGAGAAAGCTCGATGCCATACGCATGGCTGGCAAAGATCGTCACCACCCCGAGGTAACACGCCAGCCCCGCCATGTTCACGGTAGAACCCAGTGGCAGCACGAAGCTGGCCACGCGCGGATCCACGCCCAGTCGCGTCTGCGTGTTCTCCATGTTCAGCGGCAGGGTGGCTGCGCTGCTGGCCGAGGAATACGCAAACAATTGCACCGGTATCATCTTGCGCAGGAAAGGCAGCGGATGGATGCGCCATAACAGCAGCAGCGCACTGCACACCACGATCATGAACAGCAGCATGGATGCATAACCCACCGCCACCAGCGAGCCGAGGTGGCCAAGCACGGCAAATCCGTGATCCGCGGTAACGTAGGCCATCAAGCCGAACACGCCTAGCGGTGCGAACTTCAGCACCATGTGGATCAGCTTGAACACCACGCTGGCCAGGCTGTTGAAGAAATCGCGCACGGTGGTGGCAGCCTCGCCAGCGAAATTGATCGCCAAGGCGAACAAGGCAACGAATACGATCGTGGGCAGCAGCGCGCCTTCCGCAAACGCCTTGAACGGATTGGAAGGAATCGCACTGATCAGCGCATCCTTGATGCTGGTAGGCGCGGCGGCCGCCGCCTGCACGCCCGTGACGCCAAGCGTGAAGCCTTCGCCCACTCTGAACAACGTGGCCAGGCCCATCGCGATGCTGGCCATCAGCGCCATCGTTACGGCGTAGATGGCGATCGACTTCCATGCGATCCGCCGCATCGTGGTCATATCGGAAAGCGAGGTGATGCCGCATACCAGCGAGACGAATACCACCGGTATCACGCACATGCGGATCAGCGACATGAAAACCTCGCCCAACGGGGCCAGCAGCTTGGCCGGCTCACCCGCGAAGTGACCGACCGCAAAGCCAAGCGCCATCGCGACAAGGATCTGATGCCACATTTCCAGGCGTGGAAAGCGGCGGGTGGCGGCTGCGTGCATGGATTTCCTCCTCGATGCTGCATCCCGTTGCAGCGATGAAGAAAGCTTCTAGCAAGCCGGGGCTGGGCTGTATTTAGGGGAAGTACGAAAATTCGGCGCGGCTGCATTTCGCCCGTGCTGCACAGGCGTCGGCTTGCGCCGGGCGGTCCCGCAAGCACCCGTTTAACAGGCAACCCCATTAGAATGGTTGCAGTTGGAACATCCCCGTTCTCGGAGTCCCCATGAGTTCCCCCGCCAAGCACGTTCCTGCCACTTCCGCGCAGGCCGAAACCAGCCCCCTGCGTTTCGTCACCGCCGCCAGCCTGTTCGATGGGCATGATGCCGCCATCAATATCATGCGCCGCATCATTCAGTCCCAGGGCGCGGAAGTCATTCACCTGGGCCACAATCGCTCGGTGGAGGACGTGGTTCGTGCTGCACTGCAAGAAGATGCCGACGCGATCGCGCTGTCGTCCTACCAGGGCGGCCACGTGGAGTACTTCAAGTACATGGTGGACATGCTCAAGGAGAAGGGCGCCGCCCACATCCGCGTGTTCGGCGGCGGCGGCGGCACCATCACCCCGGAGGAAATCCGCGAGCTGCAGGCCTACGGCGTGGAGCGCATCTACCACCCCAACGACGGCATGAAGCTGGGCCTGGTGGAAATGATCGAGGACGTGATGCTGCGCGCCGGCAACGCGGCCGCCCAGCGCGAACAGAACACCGCCGTGGTGCCGGCCAAGATCGACATCGACGACGAGATCAGCATCGGCCACACCCTTTCCGCCATCGAAGAAGGCAAGCTGAGCGAGGCTGAACTCGCGCGCCTGCGTAAGGAATGGTCGCTGGCCGGCAAGCACACGCCCGTGCTCGGCATGACCGGCACCGGCGGCGCGGGCAAATCCTCAGTGGTGGATGAACTGCTGCTGCGCTTCCTGCACGCTTTCCCGGGCATGCGCATTGCCGTGCTCGCCGTGGACCCCACGCGTCGCCGCAGTGGTGGCGCCCTGCTGGGTGACCGCATCCGCATGAATGCATTGCGCAGCCATCGCGTGTATATGCGCTCCATGGCTACGCGCCGCCAGAACGCCGCTACCAACGAAGTGCTGCACGACTGCATCAACTTCCTCAAGAGCCAGCCCTACGACCTGGTGATCGTGGAAACCGCCGGCATCGGCCAGAGCGATTCGGAAATCGTCGACCTGGTGGATTTTCCGGTCTACGTGATGACCAGCGACTACGGCGCCGCCAGCCAGCTGGAAAAAATCGACATGCTCGATTTCGCCGAGCTGGTCGTGCTGAACAAGTTCGACAAGCGCGGCGCCGAAGATGCGCTGCGCGACGTGCGCAAGCAGTGGAAGCGCAACCGCAACGCCTTCACCTTGAAAGACGATGACGTGCCGGTGTATCCCACCATCGCCAGCCAGTTCAACGATCCGGGCGTCACCTGGATGTTCACCAACCTGTGCCGCCTGTTACGCGACAAGCTGGCCCTTTCTTCTTCCCCCTCCCCTTCCAGGGGAGGGCAGGGTGGGGTTGCTTCGCACTCGCGGTGTGATTGGACTCCTCAGCTCGACGTGACCCTGAAAGAGCCTCGCGCCACCGTGCTGATTCCCGGCGCGCGCGTTCGTTACCTGGCGGAAATCGCCGAGCAGGGCAGGGGCATCAACAGCGAGATCGAGCGCGAAGCCGAATTCGCCAGCAAGGCCCAGCATTACTACGAATCGCTCAAAGAACTTGGCGACGAAAAACTGCCCGGCGAACTGGACCGCTACGACCACGAAGCGACCCACGACTCCAACGCCGACCGCACGCTGATCGTGTTGCGCCAGCGCTACAACGCTGCCCTGCGCGAACTCAGCCACGAAGCCCTGCACCTGCTGCGCGACTGGCCCAAGCTGTACAAGTCGGTCACCGATGAAGTGAACGAGTACAAGGTGCGCGACAAAGTGATCCGCGTGGAGAACTACCGCGATTCGCTCAGCCACCAGAAAATTCCGAAGGTGGCGCCGCCCAAGACCAAGGACTGGGGCGACCAGCTGCGCTTCCTGATGCGCGAAAACCTGCCCGGCCACTACCCCTACACCGGCGGCGTGTACCCCTATCGCCGTACCGGTGAAGACCCCACCCGCATGTTCGCGGGCGAAGGCACGCCCGAGCGCACCAACCGCCGCTTCCACTACCTGAGCCAGGGCGGTGCCGCCACGCGCCTGTCCACCGCGTTCGACTCCGTAACCCTGTACGGCGAAGATCCCGCGCCGCGCCCGGACATCTACGGCAAGATCGGCAACTCCGGCGTCAACATCGCCACCCTGGACGACATGAAGAAGCTGTACTCCGGCTTCGACTTGAGCGCGCCGACCAGCTCCGTGTCCATGACCATCAACGGTCCGGCGCCGATCATCCTGGCGATGTTCATGAACACCGCGATCGACCAGAACGTGGAGAAATACCTCAAGTCCGACGCCGCGCGCTGGACCGAAGCGCAAAAGCGCATGGACGAACTCTTTGCAGGCAAGAAGCGCCCCGTCTATTCCGGCGAGCTGCCCAAGGGCAACGAAGGCCTTGGCTTGAGCCTGCTGGGCGTAACCGGCGACCAGCTGGTCGATGAGCAAACCTACGCCCGCATCAAGGAAGAAACCCTGCAAACCGTGCGCGGCACCGTGCAGGCGGACATCCTCAAGGAAGACCAGGCGCAGAACACCTGCATTTTCAGCACCGAATTCGCGCTGCGCATGATGGGCGACATCCAGCAGTACTTCGTCGACCACAAGGTGCGCAACTTCTATTCGGTTTCCATCTCCGGCTATCACATCGCCGAAGCCGGCGCCAACCCGATCAGCCAGCTCGCCTTTACGCTCAGCAACGGCTTCACGATTGTTGAGTACTACCTCGCGCGCGGCATGCACATCGACGATTTCGCGCCGAACCTGAGCTTCTTCTTCTCCAACGGCATGGATCCGGAATACACCGTGATCGGCCGCGTTGCCCGCCGCATCTGGGCGCGCGCCATGCGCGAGCGCTACGGCGCCAGCGCCCGCAGCCAGATGATGAAGTACCACATCCAGACTTCCGGCCGCTCCCTGCACGCGCAGGAAATCCAGTTCAACGACATCCGCACCACCCTGCAGGCCTTGTACGCGCTGTTCGACAACTGCAACAGCCTGCACACCAACGCCTACGACGAAGCCATCACCACGCCCACCGAAGAAAGCGTGCGCCGTGCCGTGGCCATCCAGATGATCATCAACAAGGAACTGGGCCTCAACTTCAACGAAAACCCCTGGCAGGGCAGCTACGTTGTGGACGCCCTTACCGACATCGTCGAAGAAGCGGTCTACAAGGAATTCGAGGCCATCAGCGAACGCGGCGGTGTGCTTGGCGCCATGGACACCATGTACCAGCGCGGCAAGATTCAGGAAGAATCGATGTACTACGAACAGAAGAAGCACGACGGCAGCCTGCCGCTGATCGGCGTCAACACCTTCCTGCCCAAGGACCACGGCGGCGAAATCGCCACCGAGATCGAGCTGATCCGTTCCACCGAGGAAGAAAAGGGCCAGCAGATCCAAAACGTGCAGGCCTTCGGCAAATCCCGCAACGGCCTGGCCCCGCAAAGCCTCAAGACGCTACAGAGCACCGCGCGCGAGCGTAAAAACGTGTTCGAGCAGCTGATGGAAGCGGTGAAGTACAACTCGCTGGGGCAGATCAGCCACGCGTTGTACGACGTGGGCGGCGAATACCGCCGGAACATGTAAATCAGCCCACGCCCCAAGCTGTCCACTCCCTCTCCCCTGCACAAGCAGGGGAGTGTCGTAGGCTGGGATGGCAATCCCAGCATCTGCGTGCCGCATGAAAAGCTGGGATTGTCATCCCAGCCTACGCGCTGGCGCAGAATTGGACGCGTGCGCAGGCTTTGCAGCCTCTGAATCGTATCCCGGGAGCCGACAATGATTAAGTTGATCGCAGCCAAATCGATGGGGGGGCGCCTACTCGAACTGCGTTTTTCTGATGGCGCGACGGGCGTTTATGACTTTGGTCCTATCGTGGACACGGTTACGGCCATGACCGATCCCCTTCGCGATCCTGACTTTTTCGGGCGCTACTACATTGAACTTGGCGCCCTGGCTTGGCCCAATGGCCTGGATTTCAGTGCCGGCTCGTTGTATCGACGCTTGCAAGACGAAGGAAAGTTAAAGCGCGACGTCAGGGCGGCATAGTCCAACCCATGCCCTCCAGCCCTCTCCCCCGGGGAGGGCCGTAGGCTGGGATGGCAATCCCAGCATCTGCGTGCCGCATGAAAAGCTGGGATTGTCATCCCAGCCTACGCGCTAGACCGCTGCGGCAACGCTTGGTTCGTTCGCATGTACCGACGAATTCAGCAGGCCCGGATCGACCTTCTTCCGCTTAGACCAATCAACCAAGTTGGCAGGTCTATACGTGCCATCACTCCTCCAGCGCTCAAACACCGACGCATCAATCGTCTCGTTGACGACGTTGTGTGCCATGTCGTCAGTAGTCGCAGGTTCGACGCCCATCTTCCGATAGTAGGGGATGAACAAATGGGCTGTGCGATACAGCCCATAGGCCATTTCCTTGAATGAATCGTTGATGGGAGCCTCGCAGGCGCCGCCATCGATGCTGATGTCGCTCTTGAATTGAAGACCCTTTGCCTTGGCCTTGTCCATGAGCCATTTAAGCGGACGTTGGGCTAGAAGATCATCGGCGTACCCGCCTCCAACGTTGGCGTGCGCTCCGACAAACCAACGCTGTTCCACCCTATCGATGCCTGGAAAGGCATAGACCCCCGTGGCGTTAGGATCACCCCTGAGGTGAGGCCATGTCCAAAGGGTAGGTGCGAACGCCTTGCGATGTTCATCGATGGCCAGTGCGTGATAAGCCGTTTCGTTATCGATCCACAAGTTGGTTTGCAGAAAGTTGTATTGAGAGCGACTGATCAGCGGAATATTGCCGAATGGCAACCCAAGCGCACCCACCGTATCCCACACCCCGACGAACCCGATGGCGATGGGCTGGGAATAGGTCAGCAACCAACGCTCTTCGATGGGAAGATTCTTTTGCTCCGATGGAGCAAGCTTGCAAAGCTCTCGAATAGAACGGCCATTGGCTTTTCTATACCGGGCATAGAGCTGCTGTACGGACAGCGGCGAACCCGCCGTGAGGAGCCCGAGCTTGGAGATCAACCCTGAGAGTGCGCGAGCCGTATACGCACCTCTACTGAAGCCGAAGATAAACAGCTTGTCGCCAGGGTTGTAGTGTTCAACTAGCCACTCGTAGGCATCGATGACTTCGGCGTCCAGTCCGTAGCCAAAAGCCCCGCCCATGAAACGCTGGCCGAAGAGCGTGCCGACACCTTGGCTGTAGTAGCAGATTTGCTCGTCGCTAATGGAGCAAAGCGATTTGGCGCGCCACACATTGGTGTTGTTTTCGACCGTATTCCAGGTACCATCCAGGAACAGCGCTATCCTCTTACCATCCGCCATGACACCTCTCCTCTGAGTGGGTGTTAGCCGAAGACCAAGATTTACGCGATCCTGATAAATACGGTATCACGGGCTTTCGCGTGTAAAGATTTCAAACGCACCGGACGTATCACCAGCAGTTCGAGGCGAATGCGTTCATTCTTGCCGCAGGCTACCTACTCCCTCCCCTGCAAGCAGGGGAGGGTTGGGGTGGGGTAAGCCCGAGCTTGCCAAAAATTTCCCAACCATCTAATAAGCGGCCGGCGTAGGCTGGGATGAAATCCCAGCGTCGTTTGCCGCATGGCTGAGATGTTATCCCGGCTCGCGTCTGGCCTGGCGGCACCCCAGCCCTTGCAGCCTTAGGATTTATTCCTGTCCGATTTTCTCTGGATGCTTGACCAGGTACGTTCGCATTTCCGCCACCTGCGCCCGGAATTCGGATCGATCCCCAAAATGATCGATAAAGTAGTGAATGGTCTCGTAGCGACCCGGCAGATCATGGTCCATCAGATAGCAGGCGCGCACGATGTAGCCATCCGCATTGTCCGGGTAGTGACTGATCAAGGTATCGGCCAGCGCCTTGGCCTTTTCCGGTTGATGACCCGCATGGTTGTACAGGTCGCCTAGCAAGGCCATGGCTCTCTCGGTGTCGGGTTCGCGCAGCAAAATGGCTTTATAGGTGTCTTCCGCTTCTTTGGTATGGCCCGTTTCCGCGTAGATAGTCCCTAACGCCAACGCAATGCCATTATTGTCGGAAAAGCGCTGCGCCATCCGCAGGATGCTTTGCACAGCACCATTGGCATCGCCTAGCTTCCTCATCAGCTCCGCTCTCCACTGCAATACGTCGGCATCGGTGGGATTGAAACGGAGCGATTGTGAATAAAGTTCAATGGCCAGGTGAGGGTCCTTATCGTTGGCTACATATGCCAAATCATTGAGGTCGCTGTAACTGACGTTGTCGTCAGCGGCGGCTAGTACCTTCTTCAGGGATTCGAATGGCGTGTAGCCACAATCGCAAGTGGCGGAATAAAACGCCGGCATGGAGGCCACCATGCGCAGTAGCGGATTGCGGGCCACGAGAGCGCTTGCTTCGTGCCTTTGCTCGCGCACGCCACCAAACATGCCGCCCCATTTCGGCTGCGCTAGATTCATCATCTGGACGCGGATCTTAAAGTTCGCAGGGTCGACCCTCAAACCCGCTTCAGCGGCTTGATACATGTAGGCATCATCGCCACTGAGTGCGGCGGCATAGATCATCTCGCCATACGCGGGGGTGATAGCCGGCAAGAGTGACACCGCCTGATCCAGGTCTTTACGAGCCAGCACCAGCTGCGCCTTCATGCCCGCAACCTGGCTGTCGGTCAAATCACTGGACCAGCCCTCTCCTCTCGCCGCCTGCGCTGCCTCTAGGTACTGCATGCCGCTGGCGGTTAACGCAAAGGCACTGCTTGGTGCTTGCTGCTTCCATTGGTCGATGATCTTGCGAGCATTCGCGTCAGCGTGGTCAAAACCCGCTGCATAGAAGGCGATATCCAAAACCCCGGGTTGAGGGGAGCCATGCAGTTGCGCATCCAGATACCCCTGGAATGCCTTGTCTACTTCGTTGGCTTTGCCTTGTGCCAAGAGCGCGGCGATTTCAGCCTGCGAGAGGCTGTGCTGATTGCGCAGTCGACAGTAGGCGCGCGTACTGTCATCGTGCCAATGTGTACCAGGGATATTCGGGTAATGCAGGCATCGTTCTAGGGGATCGGCAATACCTTCGGCCTGACTAACCCCCGCCATGAATGCCGTGTAATCCGAGTTAACCTGTTGGGTGCGATGGGTATCGTGCCAGTTAGCCCAGGCGCGAAGCACCAGCAGGAGGGCCAATACGGTAAGGATCGTCGCAATTGCCAACCGTACTCCATTGCGTGGCTGTTCTGCGCGGCCCGCCTGGCCTAATTCCTTTCCATTGCCTTGCATATATTTCCCCTGTCCCTTAGGTCGTGCGTATCTCATGCGAGGCTCGACAATGGCCCGCCGTCTAAGATGGCTGCTTCCGTCCAGATATTGCCATAACCGGATTGTCTGGCCATCGGGGCTGCCCCTCTTTTGGGCTTGTACCGTTTAAAAGAGGCGTAAATACCTGCCTCGCTATCGTTCCGTGGAATCCGGTAGCATTCAAAGCACAAGGGGAAATCCGGAGCAGGGCAGTGACAAGGGACGAATCGCGCCTGGTTAGGGGCGCAACAGGCTTGCGCCTGAAAGCGCGCTGGTGGGCGCTGATCACCATGATTTGGTTGGCCGCGCTGATGCCGGCCGCCAGCTACGCCGCCGAATACACCATTGGCCCGGCCCCGGCATGGGTGGTTCCCACCATGCCGGGTTTCCCCAGCGCCGACGCCATCAGCCAGGGTAGTTACGGTGAGGTCTACCTGCTGACCGATAGCCAGGTGCTGGCCGGTGATCAGCAACGCGTGACCTATCACCGGCTGGTCACTACCGCCATCAACGCCAGTGGCGTGAGTGCGGTGGCGAACATCCAAATCTCCTTCGACCCGTCCTACCAGACCCTGGTGTTGCATTCGATCAACATCGTGCGCCATGGCCATGTCATCGCCAAGCTGGCCACCGCGCGCATCCAGGTGCTGCAGCGGGAAGCCGAGCTGGAGGCGCGGATCTACGATGGCACCAAGACCGTCAGCGTGGCTCTGGATGATGTGCGCGAAGGAGATACGGTCGACTACTCCTACAGCACGACCGGTCGCAACCCGGTGTTCAAGGGCCTCGACTTTGGGCGAGACCCTCTGCAGTTTGCTGTCCCGATAGCACGCATTCATATGCGGCTGCTGGTGCCGCAGGATAAACATGTGACGTTCGCCGAGCGAAATACGGCGATCAAGCCAGTGGTGAGCGAGCACAACGGATTGCGCGACTACGTCTGGGACGTGACCAACCCTCCCGTGCTGAAAGTAGAGAACGACGCTCCCCTTTGGTACATGCCGTATGCCGAGGCAGCGTGGAGTGAGTTTGCCGACTGGGCGGCGGTAGCCCGTTGGGCGCAGCCGCTGTACCAGGTGCCGGCAAGCTTGAGCCCGGAGCTGCAGGCCCAGGTTGACCGCATCGCCAAAGCCGAGCCGACCTCCGCCGGGCGCATGCTTGCCGTGTTGCGGCTGGTGCAGAGCGAAGTACGTTATCTGGGTGTGGAGATTGGCCAGAATTCCCACGCGCCCAATCCGCCGGACCTGGTCTACGCCCGACGCTTCGGCGATTGCAAAGACAAAACGCTGCTTACCTTGACCCTGCTTGACCGCCTTGGCATCGAAGCGCATGCAGCCTTGGTCAACACCAGCCTGCAACGAGGCCTGGCGGACCTTTTGCCGTCGCCAGGACTGTTCGATCACGTGCTGGTGCAAGCGCGTCTCGATGGCAAAACCTGGTGGATCGATCCGACCCGCTACACCCAGAAAGCGGATCTCGCGCACCTCTACCAGCCCGATTATGGCCTGGCGCTGATCGTGGGTTCGGCCACGCAAGCGCTTACCCCCATGAAGCGGGCCGACAAGGCCTCAGCCGCGCGCCAATTGAATGTCGTGTTCGATGCCAGCGCCGGCTTCGACAAGCCCGTTCGCTACACGCTGGAAACGACCATCACCGGCGTATTCGCCGAAGCGTTGCGTGCAAGGCTCACCACCATCAACGCCTCGGATGCAGAAAAGACCTTTTTGAACTTCCGCGCAACGCGCTACCCGCACGTCAAATTGGCCGCGCCGCTGCAGATCAAGGATGACGAAGCGGCCAACCGCATCGTCATCAAGGAAACCTACACCATTGCCGACATGGTGACCCCTTCCGGCGATGGCAAACAACGCGTCGCGGACATTATCCTGCCCGACATCTCACAAGTGATGCGCGAGCCCTCGGCAACCGACCGCAAATCGCCGCTGCACCTGGCCTATCCGCAGGACGTAAGCCAGCACACCGAAATATTGCTGCCGGCCAACTGGCCCCTCAAACCCAGCAACGCCACTATCGATGATCCCGCTTTCCATTTCGAGCAAACGGTGCTCATCGACGGCGCGCGGGTAACCATGCTCGATCACTACCAGGCATTGACCGACGAAGTGCCCGCGCAGGACATGCCCCGTTATGTCAGTAACCTGGCGCGAGCGCGCAATTCGGTGGGCTATGAACTGTCGTGGGGCAAGACGGCGGCCGCTACCACCACCACCGCAGCACCCGCTACTCAGCCCTCCACGCTGGATCGCATGAACTGGCCCCTAGTCATGCTGACGTTGGGGATCTTTGCTTTCTGGCCGTGGATGGCCTTCAAGGCCTATCGATACGATCCGCCGCCCAGCGTTGAAAGCGACCCACGCTGGCAGGGCATTGGTGGCTGGTTGCTGCTATTGACTGTGCTGCTGGCGCTGAGGCCGCTGGTGTATGGATCTTCCTTGTTGCACCTGGTCCGCATCCTGTTCTCCGACAAGTGGGCGCAGTTGACCACCTACGGAAGCCACTCCTACCACGCCTTGTATGCTCCAACGATGCTGCTGGAGCTGACGGATGCAGTAGCCCAATTGACCTTCTCGCTGTTGCTGCTACTGCTGTTGTTTCAGCGTCGCAGCAGTTTCCCGCGTGTGGCACTGCTGGTGATAGTCAGCGGCGTGATCGTGCACCTGGGGGACGTGGGCTTGGCCAGTATGGTGCCGATCAAGAACATCTCGCTAAGCACGACCAAAGCGGTATGGAACGTTATCGGTACAGTCGTCTGGTCGGCCTATCTGCTTCAGTCTCGGCGGGTGAAGGCGACCTTTGTGAGGCGATATCGGGCGAGCATGTCGCCGCCGCTATCGCAGTTGGCTGAGCAAGTTTCATAGTGAGATGCGCTTTCTACCAAAGAATCCAAATTGACCGATCCATCGGCAAAAATCGATAAGGTTGGCGGAAGCTTAAATACCCCGTCCCGAAATTTGGGCGATAGGCGAATGTTCAACAAGGGGAAGGAATATGCAGTGCAAAAACTGTCAAACGGAAGTGGTCAGCGGCATGTTTGCATGCCCGCAATGCGGTCTGCCGGTTCAGACCTCTGCAGTGGCACCGCCTGATAAACAGCCTCCATCTTTAAGAAAAGACATCTCATGGCTGGTTTGGGGCCTGTTGTGTGCCCCTTGTCTGCTGCTAAGCATTGCAGAAGTTTGGAAGGGCTCGGTAGATATCGCAAAAATGGAAGGACAGGCGCTGGCTCCAGGGATCATGGCAGCTGGTGTGGCCTGGTTGCTGGGGCGTTTTGGGAAATTCCGCTTCAGGCTGACGATGGTTGTGGCCTATGCCGTTTTGGTCGGTTTATCGCTAATCGGTCTTTTAACACCGGAGGCTGCGGCAGCCGACAGCCCCTCGGCTCAACAGTCAGGTTACGAAGTCCAGTGGTCGGCAGGGTGGCAAGTTCACAAGCAGCCCATACCCCCAGAATCAGAATTAAGGGGTGAGGTGATCAGGGCAACGAAAATGGAAAGTGGCAGGACCGTGGCGACTATTACTCTTACTGTGTTTAAGAGTGAGCCAGGCGTATCTCTGTTGGGCGAGATGCAAAGTTTCGTCGGAAGTGCACAGAATACAGCAGAGAAAGCAGGGTACGAATGGTCATCTTCGCAACCGGCGGCCGGCCGTATGAAAGGGAATCCATCGCTGGAAGTGGAGACTCATTTGAAGAGAGCGAACGTAACGGTAAGGCAGTGGTTCGTAATGACCGCTAGTGATCGGCAAGTTTGCGTCATGGATTTTGCGGCGCAGGATGCCAACTATGAGCGAACGCAAGGCGACTTTCGCCAAGTGCGCGACAGCTTGATTTGTTATTGATGCTGATAAATGTCTGGACGCTGGGGTATCTCCGTGTTTCTTGTCTGCGTCCGTACATGCCTCAAGGCCGTCATTTCCTCGAAAGCGCCTCCACTTTCGCGGGAATGACGTCCAGCTAATTGGAAAGATCACGCTCAGCGTGAATGACCTACTGATTTTGTTGAAGTCATTGAGTAAAAACGCGGGAATACCTCAGCTTCCGACGCGTCTTTGTGTACCATCGCCTGATGGGCAAGCCGCTCGAAATCCCACTCGACCGCTCGAAGAAAACCTCGCTTGCCGAGCAGATCCGCCTGGCCATCAGCGTCGCGATCGATAGCGGTGTGCTTCGGCCTGGGGCCAGGTTGCCCTCGTGGCGCGATCTGGCGGCGCAACTCGGCGTCGCGCGCGGCACGGTGAAGGGAGCCTACGAGCTTCTTTTGGACGCACAGTTGATTGAATCGTCGCGCTCCAGGGGCACCCGTGTAGCAGCTCGGCCCGCGAAGGCAGTAACCCCGGCAGCTCCCACAGACGACAGTCCGCTACCGTCGATGTATCAGGATTACGTCTCCGCTCCGGCTGTCTTCCAGATGGGCGTGCCCTCGCCGGATCTGTATCCAGCCAAACTCTTTTCGCGACTGCAGATCAGTGCCGCTCGCGCGGAAGCATCTTCTCCCGCTGTCTATCCCGATCCGCGCGGCGACCTTGAGTTGCGCCGCGAAATCGCCGCCTATCTCGCTTTTTCCCGCGGCATCGAATGCCGCGCGTCCCAGGTGCTGATCACCAACGGCTTTTCGGGCGCGCTTGCACTCATTGCGCGGGTGCTTCGGATCGAAGGGCGCACAGGCTGGGTCGAAGACCCGGGCTTTCCCAACACTCGCAGGGCTTTACAGTTCGCAGGAACGAGAACCGTTCCTGTACCGGTCGATGAAGAAGGTATCGACGTCGCCTTCGCCATTCAAAGCACGCCCGACGCGACGTTCGCTTTGGTAACGCCGGGACAACAGGCGCCTTTGGGGCCGACCCTGTCGGTTGAACGGCGGGTGCGCCTGCTTGAGTGGGCGGCTGCGGCCGAGGCGTGGATCATCGAAGACGACTATCTCGGCGAACTTCAGCTGAGCGGCCGCGCCGCTCCAGCACTGGCTTCAATCGATCGGGCGGGACGGGTGATCTACGTCGGCTCATTCAGCAAGACAATCGGTCCGAGGCTGCGCTTGGGCTTCGTCGTGGTTCCGCCGATGCTGCTGCGGGAATTTGGCGAAGCCGCCGTCTGCTACGGCCCTGCGCCGGGACCGATAGAGCAACGGGCTACGGCCCAATTCATGCGAGAGGGCCACTACCTGCGCCACCTTCGCCGCACCAAGCGCGCTTATGCCGCGCAACGCGACGCGTTGGCGACCATCCTCCAGCCCATGGGCTATCCCATACGGGCCGCAGGATTGGCGATGCTGCTCGAACTGCCCAAAGGCGCACGCGACACTTTGATTGCGCGCGAGGGGCTCGCTTTGGGCATTGCACCGGCACCGTTATCGATTTGGTACTGCACACCTGAAAGTGAGTGCTCAGGCCTGCTGCTGGGTATTGCGACAGCGCGCGAGGACCAGCTCGGTGAATCCTGCGCGCGGCTGCACGAGCTAATTGACAGATACGCGTCGAATTAGCGTTATCTCTCGGCTGGCGAATTCTCGCTCCCTCCCGTACGTGTAGTAGAGCCTGTCCTCGAATGCTTAAATCGGGGAGGAGGGCTTGGGTGGGGTGAAGCAACCTCGCGACGAACTCAAACATGGCGACAAGCTCGTGTAAGCCTACCCAACCCCTGAAGTGCCTGCGTAACCCAAATGCCGTCATTCCCGCGAAAGCGGGAATCCATCTGCGCTCTTGCATCAAGGCAAAACGGATTGATCAGCATTCGCTGTGGAAAAGCGTCGCCTTCGTGGGCCTGACGGCCAGGCAATATCGAAGCGAGGAGAAGCTCAACAAGCAGAGCAGGGCGCCGCCTATCGCGCGTCCAAGCCATCGTCGCCGTGGTGCAGTCCAAATGCCAGTTTCTGGGCCTGTCCTGGACCACGCCTCTCGTTCCATCATCACCCGGATTGGCACAGTTTGAGATTCAGATGGAAGCGCTTATTCCCCAGCAGAGCCAGCGCAGCCTAGCCGAGCAACGCATCGACTATTGGGCCGCCGCTCCAGCTGTCGCCGCAATGGCCTACCCGTTTCTGCTCAAGGCATTCCACATCACCGTCGGCCCGCCCGGTTCACAGCCTTCGCTCCTGGCCATTATCGGCGCTGTAATCATCCTAGCTTCGGCATTTGCCGTTCCGATGCTCGGAATAGCCCTTGCCTGCCGCTCTGACGTCAACCCTAGTTTCCGCCGCCTCGCCTACGCCAGCGTGCTATCGCCGACGCTCTACGTCTTCTTGGGCGTCGTGCAGGGCATGCTGCGAAGTCCGCTTCCCGACGAATTAGTTTGGTGCGTTATCTGGCTCGGTATGGCGGTTTGGGCTTGGCGCGCCAAAACTCGGCTCCTAGCGCCCGCAGGCAGCGTCACTCGCTGGCGTGTTCTGCATGGAATAACCGCATCAATCCTCTGCCTCTATGTGTTCTTCCACCTGGGCAATCACCTGTTTGGCTTGATCAGTCCCCAAGCGCATGCGGCCGTGATGAAGGCCGGGCGCAAGGTCTATCGGGCGCCGGTCATCGAACCTGTTCTGGTAGCACTCCTGTTGTGGCAAGTCGCGAGCGGTCTTCGCCTCGCGTGGCGCTGGAGCACGTCAGCACAAGGATTTCAGCGAACCTTCCAGGTCGCTTCCGGCGCCTACCTCGCCGTGTTCGTGCTCGGCCATATGAACTCGGTGTTCGTTTACGCACGCACGTATCTGCACATACCGACCGATTGGAATTTTGCAACAGGCGCCCCTACCGGACTGATCCACGACGCCTGGAACATCCGTCTGCTACCTCACTATGCGCTCGGCGTTTTCTTTGTCCTGAGCCACCTGGGTTCCGGTCTGAGAGCGGTGCTGATCGCGCATGGGGTCGATCAACGCTTTGCAGACCGGCTTTGGACATGCTGTGCCGCGGCGAGCATCGTCATCTCAGCGGCAATCATGGCAGGCCTGTGCGGCGTCAGGATTGAGCTGCACGCTTCGGTCATGCCGCTTCCCGCTGTGCACTGACCCGTGAGCCGGATGACAAGCGCATACATCGGTGAAACTGACGGCGCGCCGAAGCGGTCGTCGCGAATTCTAAAGTGGCTGGGAATTTCCGCAGCAGGCGTCCTGGCGCTGGCGGTTGCGGCGGTGCTGATCTGCGCCTATACGCCAGGCGAATCGGCGAATCTCCATTCCGCCTATCTCGACACGGTGGATTCGCGATTCATCGACACCAACCTGGCGAAGTTCCACTACATCCGCGCCGGCAATGGCCCGCCGGTGGTGCTTGTGCATGGCGGTGGCGAATGGGCCTATTCCTACCGCAGCACAATCCAAGCCCTAGCTCGCACCCACACCGTGTATGCCGTGGATCTACCTGGACACGGCTACACGCAGTTGGAGAAGAAAAACTTCGCGTGGACTGTAGATGGAATGGCCGGCTCCCTCGGAACGTTTCTCGACGCCATGGGTCTGAACAAGGTTGACCTGGTGGGCCATTCCTGGGGTGGCGGCTGGGCGCTGCGCTACGCCGAGACGCACCCGGACCGCGTCGATCGGCTGGTGCTGATCGACTCCAGCGGCCTGGTCTACGACGACATCTGGGTTTGGAAGATATTGAACGTTCCGGTCATCGGTGAGCTGATGGTGCATCGAATGGGACCGTCGGACGCGAGATCGTTCCTGCAGAAGTCGTTCCACGACCAGAGCAAGGTCACCGATGCAGTGGCCAATGAATACTGGGCCCCCAGCTCGCAGCCGCTCGCCAGGACGGCGCTGCTGGAACTGCAGCGTAACCAGGATTGGTCAGTGACCGAACGGGATACAGCCAAGGTGGCCGCGCCGACGCTAGTGCTGTGGGGGAGCGATGACGCTTTCATTCCACGCTCAGTGGGTGAGAGGCTTGCAGCGCTGTTGCCTGGTAACCGATTTGTAGCGCTTGAGGGGTGCGGGCATTCCTCATTGGAAGAATGCTCGGGGCAGGGGAATCAGGCGCTGATCGGGTTTCTCGGCAAATACTGGTAAAAATTGGGGGCGTCGGGCCACACCTCAGTGCAAGGAAGGGAAAGACTCTGAGGTTCCGTGATCATGCTGTCTGAGAGCGTGGACTTGGCCTACATGGTTCCGGTCGTCAAGAACATTTTGTAAAGCGAAAGCAATATCAAACGCCACTGACACAGCCATCTGGTTGGCCTGTCTGCTGCAGCCTTGGCGAGTAAGGGCGAATTTTTTGTGAGTCGACATCGAGGGGCGCCGCCGCTCGCCTTAAGCAAGACTATGAGCTTCAGTATGAGCTGCAGCCACTTTCAATTTTTGGAGGCAGAATCTGAAGACTTTCTGAAAATTTTCAGTCGATCCAGTGTTGAGAGGGAGAACGTGGTTGTTGATGAGAGCCTCTTGAATTGCTCGCTGAAAATGCGTCTTATTGAAAAGAGCATCCGATGGGTACGCGAACCTCTGCACTAATAACTTATCGTTCGTATCGGCTAGATCCTCGATTTCTCTATTACGAAACGACGGGTCTACGTCTGCAAGGGAATAGAGAAACGGATTGATAGCAGAGCCAAATAGCTCAAAATATCGATCACGCTGTTTCTTTCCTTCTTTATCGTCGTCAAGTAGAACCAAGAAATTCTTTCCCCATGCTAGATAAAGTTGGATGACAGTGGTCAGTGATCCTGATCCAGTGCCTGGTAGAATGTTAATCGGATGTTTTTGCTTTGCGATAATTTCTTGAAAATATCTTAGGATGTAATAGTCGCTTTTCCCTTCTACCATGATTATGTCTGGTACAAGCTCTAGCTGCGAAGGGCGATAATCAAGAACGTCTAGAATTGGTTGAAAGTATGCACTCTGATCTGGATGCTGGGTTGAAAATGTTCGATATTTGTGCACGGCTATGCGCGTTTTTGTTGGCACTAATTCGTCGAAGAGTGATGGGTCGTGAAGACCCTCGTTCCTAACAATATGCGTAGAGTCAAGCCATTTTGGATTTATTAGATGATGACTATGGGTCGTGTATATGATTTGACTGTTAACACCTATCTTTCCAAAAATGTCTAGAAGCTGAGCTTGTGCTGTTTGATGCAAATTTGATGCTGGTTCATCAAATAAAAATAATACATTTCCGCCAGCTTGCGCTCTGTGAGATCGATAATACGTCAGCAAAAAAAATACAAAAAACCATCTAAAACCAAGTGATCTTTCTGTTATTAGGTAAAGACCATCCACGTCTTCAATGTTAAATTCCAAGTAAACACGGCCGTCTTGGTCCATTCCATGATTAATGGTTACTTTCTTTTTGTCATTTTTGCTTCTAGATATGTTCCCCCATTGAGAAAATACATTTTGAGAAACGTGTCTTGCCATAGTGAGCAGTAGCTGATTTAGGCTGATTTTGTCGGCTTGATCGTTAGATTTTGCTCTGGCAACGATATGGGTCTGTACGTTGGCTCTATTTCCTATGCCGTCTAGAATGTCCTGAACCACATTCCGATAGAATTTGTGTTTCTCATAATCGGTTTCGATATCTTCAAGATAGATTTTTGATGGGAAGTCAAATAAAAAATTGGGGAAAAATAGAATTCCAGGAATGTGTTTCTTTATGACATTGACGACTTTTAACCAAAGGTCTCGGTTCTTGTGGTAGGTCAGGAAGTATGATCTGCCTTTCGCTTTCCGTCCGCGTAAGGAAAGTGTCCATTCAACATTTGTGCGACTAAATTTTGAATCTTTGTACCTAATTATCTGAGAAATATATATATTTTCAATTTTTTGTGTTATCTCGAACCCGGATTCGGCTTTTACGTCTTTGGCTATAGCTATTTCATCGGCATCGTTTAGCTCCAGCTCAACCGATACTGTAATGTTTCCGGTATAGTTTGATCGCAATGATATGGGTATTAGGTTATTGGGGTTATCTATGGTGTATCCCTTTAAATCAAGGGCTGTTAATTTGTCGCTGTTATAAGTAAAATAATTTATGGCTTCAAGAATAGTTGTTTTGCCAGACTCATTTAAACCTACGAGGCAATGAATTTTTGACGATGGGTGGGTACTAATGTCTAGTTTAGTGTTATTAATTCCCTTGAAATTCTTTATTTCAAAGTGCGTGTAAAGCATATACTTCCCCTGTCATGAATATAGGTCGTAAGCTAATTCTAGAAACGGGTTTCGTCAACGTGCATAGGGAAAAACGCAAAAAAAAAGATGTTTTCGGAATGCACGGATCCTCTTTTTGCTCTTTTATTTTTGTCAATCATCATCATATTGTTCTAGTGCCTCGGCACGACGGATACTTTGTACAACCGAAGAAGTGATCTTTGGTTCGGTGATTTAGTCGCTTAACCATAGAGGCGCCACACTTCGGGCAAGTCGGATTTTGTGAAGGTCCAGGTTCCAGCCTGATTGCTTCGGGGGTGTCGATTGCTGCCATTGCCAATTCAGCGGGCATCGGCTTCTGTCTCCCGCGTATCATCGCAAGAAGCGTCTCGCCGTTTATCAACTCTATGGATTTGCCTTCCGCAAAGCGCCGTGCGTCTGCGGTGTATTCACCTATCGCCACAATCTTTACAGCAGCGGCCCCATGATCTACTAGCAGGCCGAACATCTCGCGGACGACCTTGACGTCAACCCGCTGAGTCTTCCATTGCTTGCATTGGGCGAGTATGACTTGGCCATCCTTGCGTAAAATCAGGTCGATACCGCCATCGGCACCGCCAAGCCCCATTTCGCTAATCACATAGCCTTGGCGGCGAAATGCTTCGCCGACGACCATCTCGAACTCACGCCAGGTCATGGTGCGCAGGCTGTCGAGTCCTGTTTGCGTTTCCAGTAAATGCCTACGGTGGCGACGGCGTAGGAAAGAAGCTAATGCTCCAATCCAACTGGCCACAAGAACGAACCACGCAAGTGGCGCGTAGATGCCCGTTGCAGCGGGTTTGCCCATACCTTGCAATATAGGATTGTTTGTCGATGCGAAATACCAGCCAATTCCGTAGCGAATGACTAGGTAAGCTACGATGCCCAATGCAAAACCGATGGGCCAGGGCATCGAGGCAAGTAGCTCGATGCCGCTTCCTTTGCGCCTTGCCATCACTCCCCCTGAGTCATGAGCCTTGCGGACACTCTACCGCGAAAACCTGAGGTGCGCACAACCAGGGGGCGACGAGGGAGTAATGAGGGGCTCAAGCCGGGGCGGGCAAATCGGGTGCTAGTGTCTCGGTCCTGCTATTTTGTGTTTCCCTGCCACGCCGGAGTGGCGCCGCGACTCTCTGGTGCCATCGACCCTTACGTAGCTGTCGATTTCTCCGAAGCGCGAGAACGAGAAGTGACGACAACTCGAGGGTGAATCCAATGTCGTCATGTGGGCATGAAATCGTACGAGTACTAGTCGCCGTACCTACCTTGCCTATCGGCCTAGCCCGACAGAAATTCCGCGTGCATTTGTGCAAAGCTGCCATCGTCGGGTGCGCCCCTAATCATCGGAACCGCGCACCCGACGTGAGATGTAAAGCGCGAACCGATTGAGTTGCACCTCGCACGGTTCGCTGGCCACCATCCAACTGAGTAAGGAGTTGAGTAATGGTTACCCTGAATCTTACGGCATACGCGCGCCTTCAAGTGCGCCCCTCCATGCCAAACACGCGCTTTACCACCACGCCGCTCGCGTGGTGCCAGGTGGTCAAGGGCACCTAGTCGAAATCTGCTGTAAGCCTTTTCTGACTTTGAAGCAGGGCTTCGCTCTGCGCCCATCACGCCGTGCGCAATGTGCGGCGTGACTACCTGGAGCATGCGTGATGAATATTTATTCCGACCGCTACGTTCGCGACTTATTCAGCGCCAAGCGGCGTGCTCGCAACGCAGCCCATGTGCTTCCCTACTATTGGCGTGTGGAAGATCCGGCGCTTCGGGCGTCTTTACGCGAGACGTATCAGGACGACCTCTTGCAGGAACTCAAGGGGTTTCAGCGGGCCTGGTCGATGCGCAGCAGTGTCTGGATGACCTACTTTGCGCATCGCGCGAAAAGCGTCACGCTGGCATTGGATATGCCGGTGGCGATTGAGATCGCGGATCGACTGGAGCGGGCAGCAAGCGGTATCGAGCCAGCATCTCTGAATTCGATCTACGGCAGCTTTCACGCCTTGGAAGAATTTGCCATCCGCTACTTCGAATAAGCGAATTAGCTGCTGTCAACGTCCCCGATTTTGAACAGGGAGCCGCCCTGTGCTCATCGCGCCGTGGGCAACGAACGGCGTGACTACTTGGAGCACGCATGATGAATACCTATTCCCAGCACACCACTTCCACCACCCCTATGGCAGTGAGAGACGCCGCCGCGTCATACGAGGTTCTTATACCCGCCGAGGCACCTGCACGCGTCTTGCTGTTGGAAGCGGACCCCGAGAGCCGCCGCGTTATCGTCGATCAGATCGCGGCGTTGGAGCAGGAACCACTGGTCGTACCTGACGGCTCGGCCGCCTTGGATGCGATCCACCATCAGGCGCCGGCGATGATCTTGATGGCTTGCGTCGGTGCGCCAGACCCGGAGAGTGGCGAAGTCGAGCTGTGTTCGATGATGCGAAAACTGAGAACAGGTCTTCCGTACTTTCCCATCATCATTTTGGCCGCCGAGACGAATGCCCTCCTTTGGCAATACTGCATTGGGGACAACGGAATAGACGGCGTCCTGCAAAAACCACTGCGCGTCGAGAAGCTGGAAACCTTGCTCAGGCTGTGGCTGGACCTACCGTCTCCCGCCAGGGATGAGCCGGTGCAATCACTTCCCCGTGCCCCGAACAGCGGCCTCTGGTACCAAGCCTGCCTCAAGGAAGATATCCGAGGGTTTGAGCGGGCCTGGGCTGATGGTGACATGCCTTCGATGGTTCGCTGTGCGTATCGCCTGCATGGCGTCGCACAGCTGCTGGGGGCGCAGCGGGCGACCAAGCTGGCTGATCGATTAGAACAAGCGGCACGAGGCAACAAGCCATTGGAAGCGGACGCGATGCGGAACACCCTTGCCGCTTTGAAAAAGGCGATCGCTCGCTACTTGGAATAAGTGCAGACGCGTGCCGCAAAAAGCCGGAATGCCTTGCCGCGCTACTTCATGAGTGGCCCCGATGCTGTGATGACTGATTATCCCTCACCCAACTCTTACGCCTCTCCCACGACAAAGTCTTCCGGCTGTGGTGCGGTGACCGATTCATCCGCGTCGGATGGTGCGAACACCGCCTCACGCCAGCCGCTTACACGCATCCTAGTGGTGGATGAAGATCGCGAAAGCCGAGAGATCCTGGTCGACCAACTTATGTCGCTTGGCGTGGAAGCGCTAGGCGTTCCCGACAGCCTGGCAGCCTTGAATGCTGTCGGTTATCAGCTACCCGACTTGATCCTGACGGCTTGCGCGGAGCCGGGTGCGGCAAGTTACGAAACCTCGATGCGCCTGGCGGTGGCCAACCGTGCCAGGGATGCCCGCATCCCCATCATCCTCATGACCACGGCGGTGGATGCCTTTCTTTGGTCACCGCGTGGAGACAACGGAGTCGTTGATGTCCTGTGCAGGCCGGTACGCACCGAGAAACTGCAAGCCGTGCTTGAACTGTGGCTCCGTCGGCCGCTTTCCGCCAGGCCTGCGCCGGAGCCACCGTTTCCACCCATCCGCAGCATCGCCGACTTTTACCGACTCCGCCTCACGGAGGACATCCAGCTGTTTGAGCGGGCCTGGAGCGATCGTGACAACATTTTGATGGCCGACTTGGCGCATCACCTACGAGGCAACGCGCTCATGGTAGGAGCACCACAGGTGTTCATGCTCGCTGATCGACTGGAACGGGCGATAACGGGTAAGAAGCCGTTAGGGCAGGACGCGTTGCGGGACATTCTTGCGGCTTTGAAGGAGGCGATTGCCCGCCATTTTGAATAAGCGCCAGGAGCGGCGGGTCATTTGAGACACGGCCCGCCATTCTTGCAAAACCTTGCAACGGCTTGCAGTTTGTCGACCAAGACACGCCGCAGAGGGTACTTGCGACGCTAGCATCGATCTGGGTTAATACTTGGCAGGGAAGACAAGGGGAATTGCATGGATGACTACCACCCTCAATGCGTCCGGCGCGGTGCTACCCCGGATGCCGCTAGTAGCCAATCAGATCCGCGTCGGCCTGGGCTGACATGAACTCCTCAAGAGCTAAGTCCCCGCAGATCGAGAAAGTGCGGACGGCGCGTGTCATGCTGGAAAATGCATGTGATCTTTTTGAGTCGGGTGAACGCAGAAAATCCGTCAAGTTGTTCTTAAAGGCTGCGTCGATGGGGAGTCTTGAGGCGCAAGTTAACTTGGCCAACCTCTATGACGAAGGTGACGGAGTAAAGGAAAGCTTCGAGAAGGCTCGCTATTGATACAAGCGTGCCATTTCTGGAGGAAGCCCGGAGGCTGCGTACAACCTTGGTATGAGCTATTTAAACAGGGGCTATGCCCGATGGGCTATCCATTGGTTGCGTGTTGCAAAATCAATGGGCGATGACGACGCCAGTCATCGGCTTCGTCAGTTTGAAAACGTGTAATGTACTCATCAAGCGCG
The DNA here is from genome assembly GCF_030160275.1 of Dyella flagellata. GTDB lineage: Bacteria > Pseudomonadota > Gammaproteobacteria > Xanthomonadales > Rhodanobacteraceae > Dyella_B > Dyella_B flagellata. Next base: position 97,672 of record NZ_BSOA01000048.1, on the reverse strand, counting down.
ACGCGATGCGGCTTAGCTCGGCTAGAATCGGGGTCTGGTTGAGTAAGAAATGATCATCCAGGCCTGGATTGGTATGTATAGGTGCTGGCTTATTGGCCATTACTACTCAACCAGGCCCCGATTTTGCCACTCGATTGACGGCAGCCCTGGCGCGTGAATTTGTGCGATTTTTCGTTTATCGTAATGCCTTGCAAGGGGTGGGGCCTTTGGCCCACGCGTTCATAAAAGAGGCGTAGCTCTCGTTGCGGAAGCAACTTATTGGGGCGCGCTCGAAGCGTATGCAAGGAGAGGTAAGGGGAATGGGGGATGTTCGAAGTATGAAGGCGCGACGCCTTTCTTGGGCGGCGTGCGGCCTGTTTACCGGGCTATTGATGATGCAGGGCGCCTATGGTGCGTCGGTGACCTATCCGCCGCTGACACCCCCTAAGGCATTGGAGCGGCCAACGCCCAATTACCCGGTTGAAGCCATAAGGCAGCGTCATCAGGGCACGGTGATAATCAAGACTCTCGTTGGCTTGCATGGTGAACCGCAAGACATTCGGGTCGAAAAGAGCAGCGGGTTCCGAGAGCTGGACGCAGCCGCCGTGGCGGTAGCGCAGTTATGGAAGTTCACGCCTGAACTCAAATACGGCGTCCCATTCAAGGCGTACGTAAGCGTCCCGTTCAATTTCAATCTGCACAACCTATCCGGGGGCGATGATCAACTGCCCATCGCAACGAGCGCCCTATCAGGGGAGTTCGTTCGCATCGAGCTGCCGGAGGGTAATGCGTACACTGCTTCTCTGGAAAACGGCAATCTGCTTCCTTCTCATCATCCGCCTTTCAAGCTCGGGCCGGGACAACAAAGGTTTCCGCCATTGCCATCCGACCCAAGCGGCTATGCGCAGAGTTTGGAAACCGCCTATCACAATGCTTACGTAACGGCCGCGGCGCACTCCGAGCCGCCTGCATCGCGCTGCCTGATGAACTGCATGCGTACGATCTGGATGGCGTTCAATGACGGGGCGGTCGCCCTTCTGAATGTGCAGGACGGTGGCTCCGAGGCGATTCTGTTCCCACGTGACGGTTTGCCTAGCACCGACGACGCGCGCGCCGTAGCAACCATTGCCGTCTATCTACACCAGCATCCGGGGCTGGAAATGGCAGACTGGGAGCTACGCGAAAAGGGCGGCGCGGGCTTGAAAACGGCGCGCCTGTATTACTACGACATGCCCGCTGACCGTGCTCTGGCCCTGGCAAGGATGGCCATTGCTCCTCCGCCACCGGCACCGCCTCCTCCGCCACCGCCCCAAGCTGGCGACTCTTTACCGCCTGCAGAGGTTTGCCACCGCACTCTAGTGAAAGGGGCAGAGCACACCGTGGTTGCTTCGGCAGCAGAAATACCGGTGGTGACCGTGGTGGTCGATCGCAGCGGCCAGGTTGCACACGAATGGATTGCGCGCTCAAGCGGCTTGAAGTACGTGGATTCGTCGGCGCTGACCGACGCCTCCCACTGGACCTTCAACGGTATCGCTTGCGACGGGCAACGCGTGAGCGAGTCGGTCGGCATCGCCGGGCAATAGCACGGGGATGTCTAGGAGAGTCCATGGATACATCCAAGGCCGTTTTATCCCGTTTCATGAAATTTCTGTTGATAGCAGGGTCGTTGGGTCTGGTCGCCTGTGCGCCGGTTAAGCCAGCGTCGACGTATGTACCGGCTTCACCTGTTAGCGAGACGGTTACGACGCTTCCAGAAATGACCATTACTGCGCACCAAAGAACTGTGGGACTTCTGGTAAGCGTGCGCGCTGATGGCATCGTCGCAGATGCAACGGTGAAACGATCGACAGGTGATGGCGAACTCGACCAGATTGCGGTCGATGCAGCGAAACGATGGCCGTTCAGTCCCGAGTCGTTGACGGGCATGGCGAAGAATTCGCTTGCTCGTGTATCGATGGCGCTGGACGTTCCGCTGCAAGCTGGGCCAGGATGTCCACTCTCCGCTGCCTCTGCGGCGAATCCGTACGTAATGCTACGCATTGTGGGTGATGGACTTCGAGGCGATGGTCCGGTCGATGCGAAGCATGCGATCTACTTGACGGTTCTTACCGATGGCTGTGGGTGGTCGGCATTGACTGCCCAGTGGTATTACGACGGACCTCGCTTGAAACCTCAACTGGTTAATAAGACTAGCAATGACATTCTTTCGCAAGGCCTGGCCACTACGGTATTCCACCTAAAAAATCCTGATCTTTGGCCGGTGGGGTCGTATCATGTAGATATCCAAGTGAATGGCTTGACCGTGAAAACCAGACACTTTGTGATCAGCCGAAGTGGACTTTCCACTGAGGACTGAGTCAAAGCGGGAAAAGAAACGCGTTAATCGGATGGTCTGGACGTGGAGGCGGCAAGGCATGTCATTCGGATGGACCCTGGCAGGTACGATCACCCAACTGATGTTGGCGTTATTCCTGTTCATGCTTGTCGTTTTTTCAGCGGGTGGCCTTGCCAACGGCGCATCGCTAGGCAAGCTTCAGATGGGCATACTGAACTTATCCATCTATTTGCTACCCGCGCTCTGCGTGCTGAGCGCCCTCATTGTGCTGTACTTGCAATGGCACGGTGGCAGTGCAATGTCATACTGGTGGTATACGATGCCTTTAGTGGCAACGGTGCTATACCTCGCTTACGCCATTATTCTTGGCCATTACGTGGCCGGCGCAAGCAAATAACCGTTTAAACAGTGGTGCAGGGGCGTAGCACTGACCACTTCGTCAGGGGGAAAACATGGGCAAGAAGACGGTCTTGGCGGCAGTGCTCGTCGGCGGGCTGGTGGGGGTTATGTCGCTCTGGGCTCAGTCGTCGCCCAGCGCGGCCGATGCACCGCCCGACGCTGACCTTAAGGCGGCTTTCACCGCCTACCACCACGGCGACTACGCGCCGTTTTTGAAGTTGATACAGCCACGAGCCGCCAAGGGAGAGCCGGGCGCGCGGACCATGCTTGGCTTGATCTACCACGATGGCTTGGCGGTGCCGAAGGATGATGCCAAGGCGGCCAACTTGTTTGGCCAAGCCGCTCTCGCCGGCGCTCCCCTCGCTGAGGAGCAACTAGGTGATCTGTATTTTGAGGGGCGTGTCGCGGGCATGCGCAATCCAGTCGTCGGTTATGCGTTGTCGGAGGCGGCTCTGGTTCATATGACCGACACGCTGGAGCGTCCGAAAATCCTGGCCCGACTGCGCTCGGAGCGACGTTCCATGACAGTCGGGCAAATCACGCAGGCACGGGTGCTGGGTGATGAGATCCAGAGACTCGGCATGCTTGCGGCACTACGTGATTACCTTGGCGATAGCGCTGCTGACCAAGTGCTTTGCCAAGTCCCGGTGGGGCCAAATATCTGCGATAAGATTAGCGGCGGTATACAGAAGATGACGCTCTGGGTGGATGCCCTGGGGCAGATTAATCGAAGCGGCAAGCAACCAACTCTCGCAGAACTCAAGTGGCTATTCATGCGGAATGCGATGATGGTGCCACAGCCTGAGGTCGTAATAACCGTCGACGGCGATGGGGCTCTTGTGAGCAACACCGTTCAATTGTTGCTTGCTGAAGCGAAGAGTGCAGGCATCGCCCTGGTTTCCGTAGTTCCGGGCAAGTCGCTGGATAGCGTTCCGCAGGCCGGCGAGCACCATTTGTCTTTCATTCCCGCAGAAGTGCTGGCCGATCCGGAGAGTCAGGTGGTTGCGGCTTTTCCTTCCCCGGTCGCTCCTCGCTTTGTTCCGGATGGCCAACCTGTACTGGTGTGGCTGGATGAGCAGGGTAAGGTTACGGCAGCAAGGCTGGATGCGCGCTACCCAGTAGTAAAGCCCGATGAGGACGCAATACAGAAAGCGAGCCAGTTCACCTACGAGCCTTGCGTGCAAGGCGATGTCGGCACGCCGTGTTTGGTGGAGCTTATGGTTCCGGTTTCAACGCCGCTGCAGTTGGATACAGCAGCGGGGCACAAACATGAACTGACCGTCGTGCACGGATCTTTGCTGACCAGGACAAACCCCATCTACCCCGCCGAAGCCATCAGTGCCATGCACGAGGGGAACGTTACGTTACTAATTCACGTAAATGCCAAGGGCTTGCCGACGGACATCAGCGTTACGCAATCATCAGGTTTTCGCGAGCTGGATCAAGCGGCTGAGGATGCAGTGAAGAATTGGACGTTCAAGCCTCAAACGATCGAGGGCGTCGCCAGCGATTCGGTAATGCAGCTACCGGTGGCTTTCGCTCTCAAGACGTCGCAGGCCAAAGCAGCGCAAAACGGGTCCAAGCTGGACGGCGAACCGTGGCCGTTGGATGCTCAAGGGCATATCGCCAAGGGAACGACGATACTCTTTATCTTGGTTGATTATCGCGGAGTGCCGGTAAAGGCCTGTATCGAGAAGAGCAGCGGCAATGGGGTTCTTGATTCGTCAGCGATGAAACGTATGACCACCCATAGGTTTCAACCGGAGATAAAGGGCGGATTTCCTGCCGCTTCGTATGTTCGAGTTCCCGTGGCCTTTGGCGTGCCACCAGACAATGTGCTTGCTTCAAATCCGCTCCTGATCAACACGGAATGCCAGCCGCAACCGGTGCCTGGAGTCTCCCCAGCAGAGCTGGCGTTGCTGGACGAGCGGCAGTTGACGGTTTCACCCACTCCGGCAGGCCAAGTGCCAGATATCGGTCAGCCCTGGCCTGTGGATGGAAGCGGCCGGCTAGTCAGCTTGAACGCTTATGCGAGCGTCCTTGTGGATCAGGCCGGGCATGTCGTCCAGTTTGAAGGCTTTAAGCCGGAGAATTACGCGGCATTCGACGCAATTGCCTCCCGCCTTGTCACCAAGATGACGTTTTCATCCAGCGATGCAAAACATTGGCAAGTCGTGGCGTTTCGATTTCGCGCTGGAAACTGAAGTCCTTGGCACGTAGGCTGGGATGACAATCCCAGCTTCGGGATCTCGCGTGGAAAGCTGGGATTGTCATCCCAGCCTACGGGTTGGCCGCTGTATTGGCGCTAGTCGTTGATACCGTGTGCCCGCAGCACCTTGGAAATATCCACTCGCCAGATATTGCGCGAACCATTGAGTGGGCCGCCAAGCCGTTGCTGCAAGCTGGCCATCGTGTCGTGGGTTTTGGGAAAGCTCACGTCATCCTGGCGGTTGCTGGATACATACAGCTCGCCGAACGTCGGTCCCAGTGAAGGCGCGTTCTCCAGGCTTTTGGTGTTGACATCGTCACCCAGGTGCTCAGGTTTGCTCCAGCTGCCATCGGCCTGGCGGAAGGCGATGTAGATGTCGGCGCTGCCCAGTGAATCGCCTTCATCGCCGGCAAACAGCAGGAAGCGGCCCCGCGGATCGATGCACGGGTCCATCCGGTTATGCGAGACATCGCCCAGTTCCACGCGCTGCGGAGTGGAGTAGCCGCTGCCGGCAGGGTGCACCACATAGACCTGATAGTACGTACCGGAATCCGGGCGGTGCGCCGAAAAGTAGATATCGCCGTTGGCGGCTACGGAGGGGTTGTAGAGCATGGCGCCGTCGTTGAGCGCGCCGTCCACATGCAGGGGTTCACCCCAGCGTCCATCGGCCTGGCGCTCGACGTACCACAGGTTGGTGCCGGCAAAATGCTGGTTGGCCATTTCTGCAACCAGCGGCCGGTCGCCCGGGTGCACAGGGCGATTGGAAACGAAATACAGGCGCTTGCCATCCGGGGCAAAGGTGGGCTCGGAGTCGTGCCATTGCCCGGAGAACGGCGCCACCTCGGGGATGGACCAGCCCTTGCCGTGACGGTGCGAGACCAGGATGGTGTCGTCCTTCTCCGCAAAGTCCGAGCGCATGAAGTACAGCGTTTGCCCATCCGGCGACAGCGCTGCGCTGGTTTCCTGCAGGCTGGTGGAAATGACGCCAGGGCCGAGCAATTCGGCGGCCCCTGCCGATGCGGAGCAAGCCAGCGCGAAAGCTGCGGTCCAGGCCAGTGTCTGCCACTTCATACGGCTTCCTTGATCAAAGGTCGATGCGACCGGCCGCTATCCTCGACGAAGCGCAAACCATGTGCTGCTAATTTGGGGTAAACGGCTGCGTTCGCGTGGCCGGTGGTCGGCTCCGCGTGCGGGCGGTTCAGTTCATGCGTCGTGCTTCTGGTCGTCAGCCCCTTCAGAACCTTTGGCGCGATGTCTCAGCTGGCGAGTATCTGCTCCGCTCTACGTGTAGTAGGGGAGGGAGCTGTACGTCGCGCAGCTGAGCATCACGCTATAAGGCCGTCAAATGGGGACGAATCGCGTTTCGGGAATCTTCGGAGGAAGAAGACTCTAGCCCGGCGAGCTTGCTATGCTTGGCCCACACGGCGCGGGGGCGCCGCTCTCAAGGAAGTGACATCATGGCAATACGATCCAGGGGACCGTCGGCCGGCTTTGGCTGGCTGGGTCGCGGTATCAGCGTGGGCTTTCGGCATCCGAAGCCACTTTTCGGCGGGGCGTTCTTTTTGCTGCTCGGGATACTGCTTCCCACGCTCATCACACTGCCCTTGCAAATTCATGCGATGCAAGCAGGTACGCCCATGCACCCGGGCGCCTTTGTTGGGCTCATGGGGTTATCCGCGCTGCTTGGCTTACTTGTCTTGCCACTGTACGCCGGCTATCTACAAATAATCGATGCCGTAGAGCAAGGTCGGGTCGCCCGTGCAGGCGACATCATCAAGCCCTATGTACAGGGCAAGGCGCTGCGCCTGATTGGCTACGGCGTTGTGTTGTGGGTGGTCTACCTCGTTATGTTCGGCTCGGTCTTTGTGGCGACCGGTGGCGGTGTCGCCCACTGGTATATGGAAGCGCTATCGGCCCAGGCCAATCATCTGCCACCGCCGACAGCATTGCCCGATGGCTTTGGGATGACACTGTCGTTATGCGGAGTACTCGGCATTTTCATGCTGGGTTTCTATCCGATCAGCCTCGGCCAGGTGGCACTTGGCAATCGCAGCGTGTTCGGTGCCATTGGTGACGGTTTGGTCGGTTCGCTGAAAAACCTGCTGCCGTTGCTTATGCTTGTATTGGGCTTCGTGCTTGCCGGGATCTGCTTCGCCATCTGCTTTGGAATACTTGCTTTTCTACTCGCCATCATCGCCAAGTTAATTGGCGCATGGTTGATGATCGTACTGATCATTCCACTGTATTTCGCTTTGGTTCTTACCTTGAGCACGGTGATGTTCGGCGTCATGTATCACCTCTGGCGTGACGTATGCGGCGACGACACCGCGACGGGAACGGCTGAGCCGCTCGCCGCTTGAGGGAAGATCTGTAGGAATGGGGCGCCCCCGCATGGCGAGCGGGGGCAGTTCCTTTGCGCAAAATGTTTTCAGGCCAGCGCGGTGGTGACGTCAGCATTTTTTTGCTCGGCCCGGGGATCAAGTTTTAGTAGCAAAACCGATATTCGGAAAATGCCCATGCTCCCTGCCACGGTGACCTCTGGCACTAGTTCCCACATCGCCCGGTGCTAGTTTTGTTGTAGTCGAGTTTCCACTTCATGCGCTAATTCATTTTTGCCGCTGATGTTGCGCTAATCCTTGGCGCGCTGAGGAAATGACATGGCGAGCTTCGCGATCGATCGATCCCAACGTATGGCCGCGACAGTTGCGGGTGCTTTGTATCTGCTGCTAATGGCCTGCGGTGTATTCGGTGAATTCGGCGGTCGCGGCAGCCTGATCATCGAAAACGATCCGGCGAAAACCGCGGCGGCGATCCGTGGCCACCTGACGCTGTTTCGCTTCGGCATAGTCAGCGACCTGGTCGCCTTTGCCGGCGATATCGGCATTGCAGTCGCACTGTATGTGCTGCTTAGGCCTGTGGGTAGGAATCTTGCGCTGCTCGCAGCGTTCTGGCGCGTAGCAGAAGCGGCAGTACTTGGCGTGATTACGCTCAACAGTTTCACCATGTTGCTGCTTCTTACGGATGGCCGGTACGCCACGGCGTTTTCTAGTCAGCAGCTGCAAAGCCTCGTCTGGCTATTCAATGACATGCACGATACGGGCTACAACATCGGTCTGATATTTCTATCGCTGGGCTGTATCGTTTTCAGTTGGCTGCTTCTCAAGTCATGTTATGTGCCCCGGCTATTGGCTGGATTTGGCTTATTAGGTTATGCGGTCATGTTGATCGGGGCGATCGCAACCATTGTTTGGCTCGACAATCCGGTGGGGGCGAATTTCGATACGCTGGCTGGACTCTATGAAATCATTATCGGGCTATGGTTGCTTCTGTTTGGCGTCAGGGGCGGGTGGTTTCCTGAGTCTGGCGATGCGTTCAATGACAAGGCGCACGGCTAGCTACAGCCGGCCGGCGTAAGGATGTCGGGGTTGTAGCCTAGCCATGACTCCATCGTCCCGCGTCTCACCGGATTCCGCTTATCGTTTTGCTATGCTCTCCCGGGTCGTTGCGATGGCGCTTTCGGGGAGCGTCGGTCATGACCATGCGTACAGCCGCCTTGTTGGTGGCGGTGATGCTGCTGGCGGGGTGCGCCGCTGCTCCATCCATTACGGTCAGGCATCCTGGCGAGCCTGGGTGCTTTTAAGCTTGCGGAGAGTCGGTACTTTTTGAGTTATAGGGAAGTCGAAAGACGAGGCATGCGCCAATGCAGGCTAGTCGCAACTTAAGTTGCCGCAGAACCAATCACAGGGGAATCGAATGACCGTCCATGATGACAGTTCCATCGAGCAAGTGATGCAGGAGTTCCAAACAGCCCTTCAGAAGAAGGGGCAGGTGGACCAGGTGGCGCCAGAACTCCAGACCCAAGCCATATTCTGGTCCGATTTACGTGAGGAACTATTGTGGTTGATGGATGAATTTCGCAGCTTCCACAATAAACACTATCAGGCACGCATCGAGCCCACGGGAGATGGTGTTAACACGGTCGGTGTTGTGATGTACGCCTTCCGAAATAGAAGCTTCCCCAAGGGCGGCACCCTTCGTTTCTCTTCCACGCCTGCCCCCGACCATGTCCTCGTCGAAGTGGTCTTCCTGGACCAGGTCGTTGACGCCGAAACTTACTACGTCATGGCCATGGACCAGCGTATGGCGACGCGCTGGATCAAGCGATTAGTCGAAGAGTTCAATGCCAGGGCGCAAGGGTAGCTACAGCCGGCCGGTGTAGGGATGCCGGGGCTGTAGCCCAGCCACGGTTCCGGCGTCCATGCGCTCGCTTGCCTGATTCCGCCTAGCGTTTGCTATCCTCCCTTGGGTCGTTGCGATGGCGTTTTCGGGGAGAGTCGGTCATGACCATGCGTACAGCCGCCTTGTTGGTGGCGGTGATGCTGCTGGCGGGGTGCGCCGCTGCTCCATCCATTACGGTCAGGCATCGCGTTCCCCACGGGGCAGCGATTGCCGTGGTGATGTTCCAGGACTGCGATGGCGCAAACCAGGCCGATTGTGACGGTTCCGGGGCGAATGCGGGCGCCATCTTCGTTCGCGTGATTTCGCAAAAGCCTGGTCTGCAAGCGGCCTCGCTGGCTAGGCCCGTTGGGCCCAAGGCTCCGCTCAACGACGATGCCGCGGTCGCTTATGCCAAGGCGAAGGGGTATCGATATGTCTTAAGCGGCGAGGTTCAGGACTATCGGCACACGGGACACTTGGCGTTTCGCTCCAGTCGCGCAGGTATCTCCGTGCGTCTTCTGAGCACCACCAGCGGACAGGCGCTGGCGACCTATACCTATCAAAAGCATTCGAGGGCGCATTCGCCCGACGACATGCTGGAAGTGATGGCCAAGCAATTCGCCGCTTCCATCATCCTGGAAAAAAAGGGTGAGCGCGATAGTAAGTTCCTTTTTTACAAGGGTAAGGAATAGGGCCGATTTTGTAGCTTTCCTGTTGAAGGCCCTGCACAGACGAAACCTTGGAGGGCGGGTGGATGCGCATCGCAAGTGCAGGTCATGCCGTTTTCGCGGTAACCATGATCGCCCTGGGTGTCCAGTGTTTGATCACTGGACACTTTGCCGCCCTCTGGCAGCCGTTGGACCTCAGCGCGCCAAGTCATGCGTGGTTGGCTTATCTTTGTGCACTCCTTTCGTTGGGTTGCGGCTTGGGTTTGCTTTGGCGGCAAGCTGAAGCGGCGCTGGTTCTGCTGGTGTATTTTCTGGCCTGGTTGGTGTTGTATAGGGTGCCCGATTTCTTTTCGGCCACCTCGCAGGACCCCTGGTACGGTAGCGCGGAGTGTGCGGTGTATGTGGCGGCTGCCTGGGTGTTGTTTGCGTGGTTTTCTGCAGGTTGGAAAATGCCGCAGGCCATGCGCTTTGCTACCGGCGACACCGGGGTGCGCATAGCGAGGGTGTTCTACGCGTTGGCAATAATCTACTTCGGCGTGGGGCATTTCCGCTATTTCAAGGAGACCGTCGAGCAGGTGCCTTCGTGGCTGCCGTGGCATGTGGCATGGGCGGGTTTTACTGGCGGTGCTTACATCGCCGCAGGTATTGCGATGCTCATAGGCATTTGTGCACGCCCGGCCGCTGCACTCTCTGCGTTGCAGATGGCGGTATTCACGCTACTCGTCTGGGTGCCCATTTTGATCTCCGGCGCAACGGCCTATCAAGGCAGCGAAAGCGTGGTCTCGTGGGTTTTGACGGCAAGCGGATGGGTGGTGGCGGATTCCTACCGAAAAGACAGCTCGCTTTGAGGCTGCATCAACATAGTGCAATCATTCGAGGGAATGACCGTCAAAAGACGTGGGTATAGCTCAGGATGACAGTCCCAGCATCGCGATGCGGCATGCATGGCAATGCTGGGATTTTCATCCCAGCCTACATAGGCCGATCTACCAAGGTGGTAGCCATCACGCTTTACCAGATCACACAACGATCCGCCTTGATCATCGGACTCGGCGGAACGATGCCGAACGCCTGCTGGAATTCCGGCATGTTGGCCAGCACGCCATTGGTGCGATAGATCTCGGGCGGGTGCGGGTCGGTGGTTACGCGGGTCTTTGCCGTTTCCGGACGGGTGGCCATGGCCCAGGAGTGGCCATAGGCGATAAAGAACTGCTGGTCGGGAGTGAAGCCGCCAATGGTTTTGGCTTGCGCGAAGGCGGGCTGCGCGTGGAATGCGCGCAGGGCCAGGATCAGGCCGCCTTGGTCGGCGATGGCTTCGCCGGTTACCAGCTTGCCCTGGACGTGCACGCCGCCGTCGACGGTGTATTGCGAATATTGGTTGGCGATGCAGTCGACCCCGGCCTGGAATTTTTTCAGGTCCGAAGCGGCCCACCAATTACTTAGATTGCCGTGCCCGTCGAATTGGGCGCCCTGGTCGTCGAAACCGTGCGTCATTTCATGGCCGATGGTGGCACCGGTGTTGCCGTAGTTCACCGAATCGGGCCACGAAGGATCGTACAGCGGTGGCTGCAGCACGCCGGCGGGAATATTGAGATTATTCATCGACGGGTCGTAGTAGGCGTTGACCGTTTGCGGGGTCATGTCCCAATCGCTACGGTCGACGGGCTTGCCGATCTTGGCCAGTTGGCGCTGCACTTCAAAGCTGGTGGCGCGCATCACATTAAGTGCATACGGGCCGCGATCGATCTGCAAGGCGGAGTAGTCGCGCCACTTGTCCGGATAGCCGACGCGCAGCTCCATCATGTCCAGCTTCTTGATCGCCGCCTCGCGTGTCGCCGGGGTCATCCAGGCGAGTGTCTTCAAATCCTGACGCATCGCGTCGCGGATCTGGTTGACCATCTGCGTCGCCGCCTGCTTGTAGGAGGGCGGGAATTTCTGCTCCACATATATTTTGCCAATGGCAAAGCCCAGGGCACTGTCTTCCGCCCTCAGCACACGTTGCCAGCGAGGCTTGAGTTGTTTTTCGCCGCTGAGTACCGAAGCCATGCGGAAGTTTTCATCGACGAACGGCTTGGAAAGGTAGGGCGCATAGGTCTGCACCAGCTGCCAGCGCAGGTAGGTTTTCCAGTCGTTGAGCGAGGTATGGGCCAGCTCTTCGTTGACGGTCTTGAAGAAGTCCGGCGTGGCGACGTTGAGGCTATGGATTTCCGGATGGCCGATTCCTGCCATCAAGCCCTGCCAGTGCAAGCGTGGTGTCTGGGCATCGATGCTTGCGACGTCCATCGGATGGTAGATCGCTTTCGGGTCACGCATCGCGACGTCGGTCATGGAGCCTTTGGCAAGGCTGGTTTCCAGGGCCATGATGGCTTTGGCTTCGGTTTGCGCGAGCGCGGGGCTGTCGCCGAGAAGTTGCAGGCCGCGCCCGACATGCTTGATGTATTCAGCGCGGATCTTCGCGTTGGTGGCGCCGCCTTCCACGTAAAAATCGCGGTCGGGGAGGCCCAGGCCGGCCTGTGTGGCGGCGGCGATCACTTTGCTGCTGTCCTGGTAATCCTGCATCTGCATCAGCGCGAATGGAGCGCTGACGCCGATCATTTGCAAATGGGCGAATTCGTCCGGCAACTGCTCGACCGAGCTGATTTTTGCAATGCGCTCCAGTTCGGGCTGCAGCGGCTTGATGCCGGCGTTATCGATGGCTTTTTCGTCCATGCCGCTGGCATAGAAATCACCGACCTTTTGCTCGGCGCTGCCTGGCGCCGCCTGGGTGTCGTGACTGGCCTTCTCGACCATGTCATGGATAAAGCGTTGGTTCTTGAGGTCGACCGCGACATAGGCACCCCATTCGGAGCGGTCCGGCGGAATCGGGTTGGCCTTGAGCCAGCCGCCATTGGCGAAATGAAAGAAGTCGGTACCGGGCTTTACGCTGCGATCCAGCCAATCCAGATACTGGCCATCGGGACTGCTGAAGTCGGGTGCCTGGTCGGCGGCAAGGGCACCCAGCGGGTAAAGGCACAAGGCGGCAAGCAGCGCCCGTCGGATCGATAGCATTTGCTACTCCTTTCCATCGCTAGAGCATCGTGCTCGGAAGGACGCATGCTAGCGGGAGGCCCGGCCGCTTCCAATGGGCCTAACGCCACTGCAGCCACACCGGCTGGTGGGGGTGCGATTTGTTTGCTATTAAGCACCCCGCCTCCGTTTGCGTTGTGCCAGCACCAAGGACTATCCGCATGCTTTCCCAAGGATCCCTGCCGGGTTTCGACCCCGCCATCCCTACCGATCGCCTTTACCTCGCCATCTTCCCGGATCCCGCCTACGCCGCCCGTTTCGAGGCCTTCGCGGCCAAGCACCTCGCCGCACGCCGGATCGAAGGCAAGCCGGTTCAGGCCAGTCGCCTGCACCTGACGCTGTTCCATCTTGGCGACTTCACCGAACTCCCGCCTGGCCTGGCTACGCAGGCAGCGGAGGCGCTCACGCATCTGGAAGTGGAGCCTTTCAGCATCCGCTTCGACCAGATCGGCAGCTTCAGCAACCGCAGCAGCCACGGCGACTTTGTGCTTACCAGCAGCGATGGCAATGAGGCTTTGCTCGCACTGCACCGGCAACTCGCCATGCACTTGAACGCGGCAGCCCTGAATGCCTATACCAAGGGCTCATTCACGCCGCACATGACCTTGGCTTATAACAAGCCTACGGTGCCGGTTCAGCAAATCGAGCCGGTGGTGTGGCCGGCGCACGAGGTGGTGCTGGTGCATAGCCTGTTGGGCAAGACCCGGCATATACGGGTAGCCGACAAGCTTCTGTATCAAAGGTAGACTGGCATCCGTCGGGCTTGCCGGGACAATGGGCGTCAGCATTTCACGCGCAGACGTTGCGAGTTGCATGATTGCCCGAAACGGGAAGTGCGGCATACAGATACCAATTAGGCAGTCATGACTAGGCTTTTCCAGATTTGCTTAGGGGGCGTCAATGAAGGTTTGGGTGTTTCTACTTGCGATGTTATGCCTTGGAGATGCGTGCGCCGCCGACTTCATGGAGGGAGTCTACGCATTGGGGCGGCATGATTATGCAGCCGCCTTTGCCGTGTTCATGCCACTAGCTCAAAACGGAGATACGAGTGCTCAGCTTAAGCTCGGCACCATGTATCAATACGGATACGGTGTGCCGGTCGATAACCATAGTGCGTTTGAGTGGTATCAAAAAGCAGCCATGCAGGGGGACCCGGATGGGGAGGTCGATCTCGGGCTCATGTATCAGCGAGGCCTCGGTACTCGCCGAGACGCAGCCAAGGCAGTGGAGTGGTTTCGTCGCGCCGAAGACAGACAGTGGTCGCGAGCCGAACTGCAGTTGGCGATCGCCTATGAACGTGGCCTTGGCGTTCGTCCTGATCATGCCCAGGCGATGGAATGGTTGAATAAATCGCTGCGACAGCATTATCCGAAAGCGCAGGCCTACGCTGGATATCTGGCTTTCACTGGACAAGGAGCGCCCCGCGATCTAAACCGAGCGCTGACGCTGTTTCGCCTGGCCGGCTCTTCTGTGGATGAGTTCGCAGAGGGGGACTTTTATCTCGCGAAGATGTACTTCGAAGGCGATGGGGTGGCAAAAGACTATGTGGTTGCCGATGTGCTGAGCATCGCAGCATGCAAGGGGCAAGAAAATGATCCCGTCTTGCCAATGCAACCCGAAAAGCTTAGGCAGCAAATCGAGGGACGCATGTCGCGATCGCAGTTGGCCGATAGCAAAGACCTATGGCGCAGCGCGTATCACCGTGGATTGATCGATGCCATTGATGACAGGGCCTATGCGCTTACAGGGGCAAGCTTTAAAGGAAGTGAGGATCCTCTTTTAAATGCCGTTGTTGACGTTGTATTTGTGGAGATTCATCGTAGTGGTGAAGTGCTTTTCAATGGCCGCGTAATAGATGAACCTTCTTTGCAGGAGCGGATACAGATGCTCTTTCATATGTCTTCAAGGCCCAAGTTGAAGCTCATCATTGATGGTGACGCGAGCCAGCCCAGGGTAAATCAGGCGGTCGAAATGGTGATGAGCTATTTAAAGCAGCTTGGGTGGCGCAATTTCGAGGTGGAAAAGCGGTAGATTGAGGCGAAAGGGCGAGAGGCTGAGGGACTCCCATTGCTTCTCAGGAACCTTCGCGAATCAGAAAGATAGGCCGTCCCAGCCATGTTTCGCGTTTTTCTCCCCATTTCGGCTTTCGCCGGAATGAAGAAGTTGCTTTCAATCCATAGCAGATTTTCTCGACGGAGGATGGCGTCGCAATGTTTGCTCTTAGAGATGAAATCGAGTCGGCACTAGGTGGTATGCAGAATTCTCTCTAGCGGTACGCCGACTTCCGACTCGATCTTGCGGTATTCGTCCTTGACGTATTCCATCAACTTGGCGAGCTGAGCCAGATATTCTTGCTGGTCGCGGATTTTTTCCGGCGAGGTTTCGCCAGGAAGAAGGCTCTCTCTATAGAGGATGGCATCGCGTACCGAGGAAACCATAAGCAAAGCATGCGGATCGGAAACCGATATGCCTTTTCCCTCCGCGGGGGAGGGGGCGCTCTTGCTCGAATAGGCCAGCACGGGAATGTCCGAGTCAAAAAAATCGTCCAGCGGAAGACCGAGTCTGGCCTCGATCTTCTGGTATTGATACGCGATCTCGTCGAGAAACACCGACAGATCCACCGCGTAGGCTTCGTAATCGCTGCGATTGCGCAAGGTCTCACTTTGCAGCAGCCGTTCGTGAAAGCTGACGGCATCACGAACGGCACAGACGGCCAACGGCGCCAGGGTACTGCTGATCTTCATCAGGCCGCCTCTTTGATCACGTTCTCGGCCAGCTTGTTCAACAGAAACTTGAAGTGCGAAAGCGGCATGTCGCGAGCGGGTGCAATGGTGTGATGGGTCGCGCCAGCCTTGCGGTTGTAATGGTCGCGCACGATGCACAGGCCTTCCGGCAAGACGGTGCCGGCAGGAATACGGTAGTAACTCCAGTCTTTACCTGCAGGTATCCCGGTGGCGTCCCAGGTGCTGATGCCGCGCGGCGAATCGGATACGGTGACCCACTGGACCTTGTTGCGCGTGACGATGGTGATGTCCGGCGGCCGATGACGCCCGTTGGACATTTCAAAGGGTTCTTCGATCAAGTCGAACAAAGCCATGCCGCTACGCTGATTCAGGGCGCGCCAGAGCGAGGTGGGGACCTGGCCTTCGTAGTAGCGATCGATTTCGCCCTGTTCCAACAGGATGTCCTTCAGCACTTTCGTTTCCATGTCGCCTCCTTGTGATAACGATTCAACGTCGGACTTCAGCCCATACCAGGCTTTACGAAACTTCAGACTGCCATGGGCCGATGACACCGACAAGTCCTGCCCGTGGGTGCTCGCCGCGCAAGGTCGAGCTGGGTTAACGAACCGCGGCCGTGATTGCGTTCTATAAATGAACAATGCACAATATTGGACATTGTTTAAATAAAGAGACGACCGTGACTGCGCCGGAAGCTCCCAGCCGTCGTGACCGAAAGCGACGAAACACCCAGGACCACCTGGCGAATTCAGCTGCGCGCCTGTTCCATGCGCACGGTTTCGACGCGGTGACGATGGAGCAGATTGCGGTGGAGGCGGATGTAGCCAGGGGCACGCTCTATAACCATTTCCCGGTCAAGGAAGCTGCGTTGGCGCACTGGATTCATATGCAGCTGGCCCACGACATGCAGCACCTCGCCACCGCTATCGACCCGCATGCGGGGTTTGTGCCGAATATCTCGCTCATCCTCGATGCTTCGGCGGACTGGTGCGAGCCCCATCGCGTCTACCTGTTGCCGTACCTGCGTTTTCGAATGCTCGAATCGTTGGTTGACCGGCAAGAGGAGGCCCAAGCCGGCGACATGATCGGCGCCTATGCCGGATTGATTTTCGCCAGTCAGCACGCCGGGCAGATGCGTACGGACCTAAGCGCGGCGCATCTGGCCACCATGTTCCATCACCTGTATCTGGCCGCGCTGTTGCGTTGGTTGAACGAGCCGGGCCTGAGCCTGCGCGAGGAATTCAATGCCGCCGTGCGGCTGTTTGTCGAAGGGGCGACACCGCGCGTCGCCAAGCATCCACCGCGCAGGAAACGAGCATGAAGTTCTCTGTCGTAACCTATGGAACCGAGGGCGACGCACGGCCCTTTGCGGCGCTATGTCGTGCGCTGATGGATGCCGGGCACGAGGCGCAGCTGTTGGCCGATGCTGCCACGCTGGGCAGCGCCAAGGCCCTAGGGGTTCCATCGATGGCGCTCGCGGGAGACATCCGTGGTGCGTTGCAGTCGGACCAGGCCATTTCTGCTGTGGTTGCGAAAGGCGAGCGATTCGGTAATACAGCCAAAGCACTGGCGCATATCGCCAATGTCAACGCTGAGGCCTGGCTCAGGCTCATCGTGATGGCCAGCGAGGGCTGCGATGCGCTCATCGTTGCCGGTCTGGCCGCGTTCGTGGGTTTGTCGGCAGCCGACTATCTTGGTGTGCGCGCGATCGGCGCCGGTATGATCCCGATCACGCCTACGGTGGCCTTTGCTTCGCCTTTCCTGCCGCCGCGCGGGCTACCGCGATGGCTCAATCGTGCCAGCCATGAATTCGTAAACGGCATGCTGTGGCGCGCGTTTCGCAAGGCGACCAATACGGCACGTTCAAAGGTGTGCCAATTGCCCGCTCGCGCGAAACTGTGGACCGGGCATCCCATGCTGTATGGCGTTTCGCCCAGCCTGTTTCCCGCGCTCGATGATTGGCCGGCGAATGCGCAGCTCTGTGGCCAATGGCTAATGCCCTCGCCAGCATGGTCTGCGCCAACGGAACTGAAGGATTTTCTCGCTGCGGGCGAACCACCGGTCTATATCGGCTTTGGAAGCATGGCGGGCTTCGACCGAGCCAAGCTGTTGCGGGAAATAATCAAAGCGGTGGCAGGCCGCCGCGCTTTGTTCTATCCCGGTTGGAGCGGAGTGGATGCCTCGCTGCTGCCCGACAACTTCCTGCTCATCGGCGAAACGCCGCACGACTGGCTGTTTCCTAGAACATCGCTGGTTATTCACCATGGTGGCTCCGGTACCACCCATTCGGCGGCGAGGGCCGGCATACCGTCGGTGGTGGTGCCTTTCGCGGGAGATCAGTTTTTCTGGGCCGAACGCTTGCACCGGGCTGGTGCGGCAGCGCCCGCTGTCAATGGCAAACACCTGGATGCGGTTAAGCTGGCTCAAGCCATGGCTTTCGCACAGACCGAGCAAGTCCTCGCAGGTGCGCGTGCGCTGGGGGAGAAGATGCGCGCTGAGAATGGACTTGGCACAACCGTTTCACTGCTGGAGAAAATCACCGAGGGCTGATTGCGCCTTGCCATATGGGCGGAATCGAATGGCTTAACGATGCTGTGCCGATCATGAACGTGCGCTTGGTCACGTGTCGGCATGTAGGTCGATCTCGGATTTTTATCTTGCTGTTAGTGTCTGTTGATACTTGATGGCAAACGTTCAAAGACCACCGGCAAGTTGCTACACATGAGGGTGTCCCGATGTCCCCGATCGAATCGCTCGCGTTGAATACCGAATTCCGTCCTTCGCCACTGGAAACTTTTCTGGCTTGTGCGCATCAAATGCTGGATCCGGCTACGCCGGAGTCGGTATGCCGGGTGGTGGAGCCGATGCTGGTGGCGCAACTGCCGATACTGCGCGCGTTAGGGGTATTCGACCTGTTCGAAGTGCGCGACCCTGCCATGCGGGCCTGGCTCGATGACGAGCTGCTACGGCTGGTGAGCTTTGAGCCGGACCTCGCGCCGGTGTGAGGCTGCTTCAACGCGAGTCTTCATTCTGGCTTAGGTCGGAATGATGAACAAAAAGATCATCAGGCAGAGTACGACAGGTATGGCAGAGCTTGGTTACTGAACCGGCTATGCCATCTGGCACTGTTTTGGACGCGCTTGCACAACTAAGGTTGTGAGCGACGCTCCGCTCCCCCAAGACAATGTCTTTCACCTTTAGCATCCGCTCCCCACGGGTGCCAGAGACTTTTATGTCTCAAAATATTCGCCGTTACGCGCTGGTGTTGGCTGGAAGTGTGCTGCTGATGTCATGGGCTGTTTGCAATGACGCACACGCAACACTGCTGCTTCCGGCGGACTCTGCCGATGCCAACTTCGGCACCGAAATGCTGCCATGCCATCGCTATGACAGTTTGCAGCCGCAAGGCACTACCAGCCCGGCGATCAGCACCTGCGAAACCATGTCGCCGGGGATGGGCAAGTTGCGCGAAAAGCTGGCTGAGCATGGCTGGCTGATACAAGGCGGTACCATTTTTGGCGGTACCTTCGATCTGCTCGATCATGCTGCGCATCCGCAGCTCTACATTGGGCAAAATTCGACTTACCGGGCCAATACGTTTCTAACCGCCACCTATGATCTTTCCCGGGTGGGTTTCGCCGGCGCGTCGCAATTGGTGTTCAACGCGAACCTGCAATGGTTTTCTTACGCGGGGGAAAACCCCAGCGGTTTCGCCATCAACAGCTTCTATGTCAGCCAGCGCTTCAACGACGGGCGCGTGCAGTTGCAATATGGTTTCGAGGAACTCGGCAACCAGTTTTATGGTTTTTCGCTCGGCACCAGTTCGACGACTTCGCCGGCGGGCGTCGGAAGTTCCATCCCCTACGAAGTCGGTTTCATCTTCAACAAGACGGCGCCCGAGATCAACCTGCGCCTGGCTACGGCAAACAAGCATTTCTACGAGCGATTTGGCGTGACCCGCAGCGTGGATCCCGATGGGCCGCAAGCGGATTGGGACCACAACAATTTCTGGGGACTGAAGTGGCATATTCCCGGTGCCAAGGCGCTTTTCATCAATGAGCTGGGTTACCAGGTCGAAGCCGCGCCGCAGCAGCGGATGATGTGGCTGCGCCAGGGTGTGATCTACAACGAAAGCCATTTCCCCAACTTCCGCGGCGGCTATGCCGATAGCAACTATGCCTATTATCTGGTCGGCGACCGTCAGTTGTGGCAAAGCGATACGTCCCAGGCGTTTCGGGGGCTTTACATCAACGTAAAGGCTGACTATGCGCCACCCGATCGCAACGTCTATGCCGGCGACATCGGCGCGACGTTTTATGTGTTGGGTCCGTTCGAGCGGCCCGATGACGCGTTCGCGTTCGGCTATACCTTCAATCGGTTGAGCCGCTCCTTCCAGCACCAGCAGCAGGCGATGGGCATTGCCGCCGTGGACAACAGCCGCAACTATGCTCTGTCCTACGTCTTCCGCGTGCGGCGCGGCATTTATCTGTCCAACCAGCTGAGCTATACCGTCAATCCGATTCCGGCACCGAGGCAGCCGGAAGCCTTGACGTGGATGAGTTCGTTATCGCTGTCTTATTGAGTGCCGGGATGGTCATCCCAGCCTACGCGGCAGGGCGCGGGCAGGGCTTGGCGTCGATCGATTCGCGCACTCGGTGCTGTTCCAGCAAAACGGCAAAGGCTTCGGCGGTCAAGGGTTTGCCCAGCAAGTAACCTTGTATCTGGTCGCACGCCATGACCCGCAGCTCGGACAGCTGCGACGGGGTTTCCACGCCTTCGGCCACCACTTCCATGTCCAAGGAATGTGCCAGTGCAATGATGGCCGAAACGATGGCCCTGCTTTCATGCCCTTGCGCATCCAGGCCATGGGTGAAGAAGCGGTCGATCTTCAGTTGCTTGACGCGGAAGCGCTCAAGGTAGGCGAGGCTGGAATAGCCGGTGCCGAAGTCGTCGATGGCGATTTCGAAGCCGGCATGTTGGAACGCCTGGATCATTTCCGCGGTCTTCGGTGCATCCTGCATGGCCACGGCCTCGGTGATCTCGAAGATGATCTGATCGCAGCTGACCTGTTCGGAGCGCACGATGCGGATCATGGTGTCGACGAGATCGGCTTGCGCAATCTGGCGCGGTGACAGGTTGACGGCCACTTTCACCGCCGGCAGGCCTGCCGTTTGCCAGCGCCGGATCTGCCGGCAGGTTTCGCGCATCACCCACTGGCCGATTTGCACGATCTGGCCGCTACGCTCGGCGGTGGGAATGAATTCCGCCGGTGCGAGCATGCCCAGTTCGGGATGATCCAGGCGGATCAAGGCTTCCGCACCCACCAGTTCGTTGGTGCTGCCGCAATACTTTGGCTGGAAGCGGAGAGAAAAGCCTTCTTCATGCAGCGCTACGCGCAAAGCGTTCTGGATGTGCAGCGTACGCAACGCAGCACCGTGCATGCTGGCCTCGAAAAAGCGCCAGGTCGCCCGGCCCGCACGCTTGGCTTCGTACATTGCGGCGTCCGCGTTCTTCAGCAACGCGTCGGCGGTTTCGCCGTCGCGTGGAAACAAGGCGATACCTACGCTAGGGACTGCCTGAATCGGCTGCTCGTCGCTCCAATGCCCGCGTCCCATTCGATCGAGAATGATTTGCGCCGCATCCTGGGCGTCGTCCGGCGAGACGAGGTTTTCCATCAGGATGACGAATTCATCGCCGCCCAGTCTTGCCACCGTGTCGCCTTCGCGCACGCACTGCTGCAACCGCCGCGAGAACGCCTGCAAGACTTCGTCACCGGCCGAATGGCCCAGCGAATCGTTGATCGTCTTGAAGCCGTCGATATCCATGAACAGTATGGCGAAGCTTTGCTCGGCGCGTTTGGCGCTATCGATCACGGTCTCGATGCGTTGGACCAGGGCCCTGCGGTTCGGCAGATCGGTCAGCGCGTCGTGGTGGGCCATGCGTACGATCTGGTCGTTGAGCTGGGTCACCGACCCGGTGAGCAAGGCCGTTCTTACGTCGAAACGCGACAGCATCAGCGTCACGATCAGTATCGCGAACGTGAACAGCGTAATGCTGGTCGCAAGCCATCGGGCATCTACGCCGTTGGCGGCGCCACAAACCGAGCCCGGCACGAAATCGGCCGCCGCCATGCCGGTGTAATGCATGCCCGTGATCGCAATGCCCATCACCAATGCGGCACCTGCACGCTTGCTGATGACATGGCGCTGCCCGACGTGGCTCAGCGTGTGAGCGATCCATAGCGCCGCTGTCGACGCCCCGATGGCGATGGCGATGGATGCCGTGAACAGGGCCGGATCGTAGTCGATGCCCGGATGCATGCGCAGGGCGGCCATGCCGGTGTAGTGCATGCAGGCAATGCCTAGCCCCATCAGCACGCCGCCCGCAGCTATCTCGCGTGAACCGAGCCGTGCCCGGGTCACGGCATTGAGCGCGAACCACGAAACGAAGATCGCGATCAGCAATGAACAGCCGGTAATGGCCGGATCGTAGCCGAGAGGGATCGGCAGAGAAAATGCCAGCATACCGATGAAGTGCATCGACCAGATGCCCACCCCCATCGCCGCCGCACCCCCGGCCAGCCACGCATGGCGGCTCGCTGAAGGCTTGAGCAGGGAAATGCGGCTTGCCAGGTCGAGCGCCGTGTAAGAGGCGAGGGTGGCCACCATCAGCGAAATCACGACGAGCAAGGGATTGTAGGTACTGGGCATGGCGGGGATGGGTGGATCAAATTCCGTGGGTCAATTTGCTGCCTGGGGGTGGCAAAACTGCCGTAAATGGGCAGGGTTCCCCACCCATGGCGGCCCCTTCCCCGTCCTCGTGGCACCAGGCAGGTAAGGTTTTCGCGCTGGATAGGAGCTTGGTTTCCGCCCGTTGGCGCCGGTTTCGGGCCATCCAGGCCAGCCCTTGCCGGCTCACGAGCGGGAGCCTTTGGAATAGACCAAGCAAGATAAGCGCCGACCAGTGGGCCGGGATGATCATCGGGGCAAGGCGAGGGCCTTACTGACGCTTCCTGAGTGGTTCGAGCAGCCCCCTCAAGCCGTTGTGGTCGATCTCCAACATCAACGACAGCAAGTTGCCCAGCTCGCCGCGTGGAAAGCCCTTGCGGGCAAACCAGGCCAGGTAGGCGCCAGGCAGGTCAGCGATCAGGCGTCCCTGGTATTTGCCGTAGGGCATGGTAAGGGTTACCAGCCGCTGCAGATCTTCTGGTTTCATTGGGCTTGGTGTGGAGCGGTAAATAGGGCAGCGTACATGGTTCCAGCGTTGGCCAAAGTGTTCCTGCAGGCCATAACGGGGAATGGATAGACTACGAGGTGTGGCCATGACGGGCTTGCTGCAAACCCCTCTGTTTATCGTCAGCACGGGCCGCTCCGGCTCGACGATGCTTTCGGATCTGCTCGCGCTGCATCCGGACGTCCTGAGTCTGTCCGAACTGTTCAATGCGCTTCATCCGCTTGGATTCCGCCAGGACCCGGTCAACGGGCCGGATTTCTGGTCCATGCTGAGCGAGCCACGCCCACGCCACACGGCCTGGCTCCGCCTGATGGAGCGCGGCCTGGTCATCGATGAGTTTCGCTACCCGCTGGCTTGCGCGCTGCGTTTTAGGGAGACGGGCATTCCGCCGCTATTGGCGATGACACTCCCGTCGCTAACCGAAGACCCTGATGGGTTGCATCAGGAGCTGGGTGCCTACGTGCAGTCGTTGCCGGAAGACCGCCTCCACCGGCAATACCTGCGGGTATTCCAGTGGTTGTGTGCGCGCTTAGGTCGTCGATTATGGTGTGAGCGCTCGGGTGCTTCGCTAGCTCTCGTCCATCCCTTGTCGCATTTCTTTCCCGCGGCGAAGTTCATCCATGTCTTCCGCGACGGCCGCGAGTTCGCGGTTTCGGCCAGGCGGTTTGCCCCGATGCGGATGGGCATGATCAGTCAGTTGTTCAAGCAAAGCTTCGGCTCAGCCCCTTATCTCACGCCCGACTACCAGGCACCGGAGAATCTGCCGCCGGCTTGGCGTGGCCTGGTGCCCGAGAGCTTCGACGTCGACGTGTTCCAGCACTTCGAGCTGCCGATCGAGCCGATCGGCATGGCCTGGTCCGAGATGATCGCCATGGGTTTGCAACTGCTGGAGAGGCTGCCTGCCGAGCAAGTCCTCCACGTACGCTACGAATCGATACTCGATGCGCCCGATGCCGAACTCCAACGCATCGTCCGCTTCATGCATCCCAGCTTGGACGATGCTTCCTGGCTGGCGCAGGCGGCCGGGCGCGTGCGAAAAAATCCACTCAAATGGGTAAGCTTGCCCGCTGACGAGCGAGCACGCCTTGAGTCGGCTTGCGCGCCAGGCATGGCGTTGCTTCGCCGGCTTGGGTGAATCAGCGGGGGAATGCCGTGAAGGCAGCGCAGTTAAACAAGGTGATGGGCCGTCTGGAGCAAGCCGAAGCAAAGTTGCTGGACCGGCTTCGCTCCGTTCTCCCTCGCGTAGCGGAATCGGGAGAGATGCTGTTCTTCAATTCCGATTTTTTGCCGGAAATCATCCGACTGCATTGGCTGCCCAAAGAGAGCGAGGAGCTGCTCGGTCTGGCCAAGGAGGCAGTCTCGCTGCGCGAAGAAGCAGGACTGCCCGTTTTAGGGGCGCTAGGCCAGTTATATCTTTCTACGTGCGCCGAAGCGGCGAACATGAGCAATCCGCATCGTCGTGGGCCAAAACAATTGGCCGCTTGGCTGCTTGGCGAAGTAGGGCAGTTCAAGTCATAACGAGCGGGTCAGCTGTTTCGCAAAAAAGCGCCGGCCCGGTCATTCTTCATGATGAAGTGGCTATGTGGATTTGGATTGAAGTGGCTATTTTCCCCAGCCACTCATCGGCCTAGCTTCCACCGTGAGCATTTCCCACGACTGCGGGAGCCGCATATGGCGCTGGTCAACAAATTCCGGGCTGGTTGCTTGCTAGGCAGCCTGATATTCGCGGCAGGCAGCGTGATGGTATGGGCTCAGTCGACCTCCCGCGCCGCTGCTGCCACGGCAGCCGAACACGACGGCCAACATGATTTCAATTTCGAATTCGGCACCTGGAAAACCCATGTGTCGCTGCTCAGGCACCCCTTGACAGGTTCCAAGGATTGGGCCGAATTCGACGGCATCACCGTGGTGCACAAGGTTTGGAATGGCCAGGCGAACCTGCTAGAGCTGGATATGCACAATGCTTCCAGTCACGCGCACCTCGCTTCGTTCCGCTTGTATAACCCGGCCACTCGCCAGTGGGGGCTGTATTTCGTCAATAGCCGCGTTGGCACCATCGGTGTGCCCACTGTCGGTGGTTTCACGAACGGGCGCGGCGAGTTCTCGGACAAGGAAACCCTGGACGGCAAGCCCATACTGGTGCGTTTCGTGATTACCCCGCGTAGCGCTGACGCCATCCATTTCGAGCAGGCGTTTTCCGCGGACAATGGGAAGACGTGGGAGACGAACTGGATTGCGGATGACACGCGGGTCAAGGATCGCCCCAGTGGTTAGCCGCGTAGGCGACTAGTGGGGCCATTCTGGCCAATGGCCCGTCGATTCGATTAATTTAGTGCCCCATGGATGGCGTCCGGGCCTGCCGGATGAATCAAGGAGAGGGGGCATGTACAAAATTCTGACGACCTTCGCTGCAGCGGCATTGGCGTTGGCTTGGGGCCTGAACGCATGGGCCGCCGAACCCATGCCCCATGGCGCTGCGGCCCTTGTTACGCAGGTTTATCGCGACTATGCCTGGCAGGCGATTATCGAAGAGCCGGCCGACGCCGGTGCTGATCTATTCGATCAGCCACCGCAGGTTTTGGGGCGCTATTTCGATTCGCACCTGGTTGAACTCATCGTACGCGATCATCAATGCCGGGAGCGCACGCACGAAGTCTGCCGGCTCGACTTTGCGCCCCTCTGGGATTCGCAGGACCCCGGAGCGGTGGGCATGAAGATCCGCGCCACCTCCGATCCATCGAAGGTATCGGTCGATTTTGCCTACCCGGCGCAAAGCACCCGCGTGCATATCGTCTACGTGCTATCGCAAACCCCGGCAGGTTGGCGAATCACGGATATCCAGGGCCATGACTGGTCGTTGCGCAAGCTGCTAGAAGCCAAGCTGGATCCCTGAAACATGAAGGCGATCAAGCCTTCGCTGTGGAGCTTTGCATGAACAAGAGACGGATTCTCTTCTTTCTGCCGCTGATGCTGGCGGCATTGTGGATACCGAAAATCGTTGCGACATTCTGGATGGGGCGTTTCGGTATAAGCGACGTCCTTGATTTCGGTATTTACGATCCATTTTTCTGGCAAAGCTGGCTGGCCGAGGCCCTGGTGCTTTTGCTGGTCAATCTGTGGTTTTTGAAGGGCATACGGCGACACCAGCTGCCGAACGTATTCACCTTGATCGTCGGTACAGTCGCGCTGTACGTCGGATTGGCGCGAATCGCTAACGCGCGGCTTTTCGATGGCTTCGCTCTCGATGCCTTGGCACTGGTCGGGGCCGGGCTCCTTGCCGATGGGCTGATGTCGTTCATTCGTGTTCTCCTCGGTGCTTCGCAAGCTCCCCGGTCCGGCGACAGTTGGTGGCAGTTCTTGGTTTATTTCATCCAAAGCGGACTTGGGGCACTCGGTGGCTTTGGCGCGATGGTTGTTCTGAACGGCGCATTTGGTCACACCGGCGCGGGAGTTCTTTTTGCGGGAATGACGCTGTTTCTACTCCTTGCCCTGAGTATTGCCATCCATGAGGGAGGGCATTTTGCCGGAGCGTTGTTCACGGGCATGAAGGTGTTGCATGTGCGCGTATTGGCGCTGGAACTCCATCCCCGCCGGGGATGGTGGCTGCTGCGATGGGCGCCTGAGCGAGGTCGCGCCTATCAGGGCATGGTCTTTGCGGTGTCCGACCCCAGCCGTGCCTTGCGAGAGCAGATGCTAATCATGGTTGCCATGGGGCCGTTGGCGAATCTTCTGGCTGGAAGTTTGTCGTCGGTGTTGGCATGGATGGACCTGTCGCCAACCATCACCTCGGTTGCGATGGCCTCTGCCATCGTCAATGGGGTGATGATGATCGTCAATCTATTGCCACGAACCGGACGCTTGACTAGCGATGGTGCGAAGCTTTTGCAGTGGTGGAAACACACGGACGATAAGCTGCCGCAGCTTGCTTACTACCGGCTGCTTTCCCATTCCGTGTTTGGTAGAACCGCCGACGCTTTGCCGGAAGAAGACATTCGGTATCTGGAGAGCCAGCCAATGCCGGTACCGCTGGTGGCAAGCTGGTATCGGCTCAAAGCCGCACAAAATCGGGGTGAGTGGAAACGCGCGCTAGAGTTAGGCGAGAGCTTCGAGCAATCAGTCGCCGCCTGGGGCAAACCACGGCCCGCCTTGAATACCTTTTTCTCTCACATGCGAACGGAAACGGCCTTTTCCCGGGCCATGCTGACGAGCGATGCGAGTGCGCTGGACAAGAGCCTGCTGACTCGCGATGCCAGGCGATTGGCTCCGCATCTGTGGCCTCGCTGTTTGGCGCTGAAAGCCTGTCGCGCAGGTTCAAGCGATGAAGCGAGGCGCCTGCTATCCATATCCATGCGCGAAGCGAAACGGTCGGTTGATTTGGCCTTGGCCAGGAGCGAGGCGATGTTGGCAGGCTATATCTTGCAAGAACCTGAGTCAGCCGGCCCTGGTGCGTGATCTCAACACGAATGATGAGATGGCCGATGGGTTCAAACGGCCTGGATCACACAAGTGGTGTGGTCCAGGCCGTTCTTCTTTATCCACTCTCTTCATGGTCATGGAAGGTAGCAGACAAAGAAGATCGTGAAGCGTGCAAGTGCGGCGTTAGTGGTGACGACTGACCAGTGGCCGATGACGGAAGGATTGCTGCTTAGGCAAGCATCGAACCCAACGTCGTCAGGCAGATAACCAGGCAGGCGACGAACAGGCTGTTGAGCATCAGCGTTTCGAATTTCATGACGGTTCTCCTTAAAGCAGTTTGTCGGGCCTTCGAGTTAGGTTTTGCATAGCCCGTGCCAAGTCGTTCTATCGCTGAAAAGCCTATTTTTAAGGGCTTTTTTTGTAGGTGAGTCGATGTATGAAAGTGTCCGCGGACGCGTGTACGCACTGTCCGGACAGTTTGTGGACGCTAAAGGGCAGTCTGTTTCAGCCGATACGCAGGGCTTGTAGCGCGTAGGCCGGGATGCTGATCCCTGCGTCGGGACGCTATGAAAGAATGCTGGGATTGGCATCCCAGCCTACGCGAAGTCAGGCTCGCATGTGGCCCTTAGGGTGACGGTGCTATCGAATCGATCTGCCGATGGATCGATTGGGCGATGCCCTTCAAGGCGCTTTCGGTGCCCTCGCACGTATCGTTGGCGAGCAGGACGAATCCTTGGTGCTGCCTGGGGTACAGCACCATCTGGCTGGACATGCCGAAGCTGCCGCCGCCGTGCCAGATCATGGGCTGTCCGTTGTCCTGCCCCAGGTACCAGGCCATCGCCTCGCCGTCGCCTGCCGCGCCAACCAGGGGTTGGTGCGAGACGCGGATCGCCGGATCGCGGGTATCGAGCTGCAGGCGAAGGTAGTTCGCCATGTCTTGCGGTGAAGCGTACAGGCCCCAGGCCGCACCGGCGTTTTGAGGGTGATAGGGCATGCTTCGGCCAACGCGGTCGTAGCCGGATACGAGCTTCGCCCGGTCAACGGCGGTCACGGCAAATCCTGTCGAGGTCATGCCCAGTGGCTGGGTGATGCGTTCACGTACCAGGGTTTCGAAGGGCTTGCCGTAGACCTGCTCCAGGCCAAGTCCGATCACCAGAAAGCCCGCGTTCGAATAGGCTTCCTTGGTGCTTGGCTCACTGCGAAGTTTCACGTCGTGCAATGCCGAAAGGAATTGATCACGGCCGAAGCCCTGGAACAGGGCAAGCATGTGAGAGGGGCGCGTGGCGGGGTTGTTTTCAGCGAATATGGCATCCGTGTCGGGGATGTCGCGCGGCATGCCGGAACGATGAGTCAGCAGGGTTAGCAGCGTGATGGGCTTTCCCTGCCATGTCAGGTTCGTATACCTGTCCGGCAGATAGGCCTGGAAATCGCTATCCAGATCCAGGCGCTTTTCGGACACTGCTTGCGCGGCCAGTGTCGCGGTGAAAGTCTTGGTCACGGAGGCGAGTTCGTAGATGCTGTGCTCGGTTGGCAATTGCGGCTTGCTGCGCGAGGTCGAGCCGTAGTTGTAGAAGTAACTGCTGCCGCCCTCGCGCACCACCACAGAAAGTCCTACATGGCAGCTATTGCGGAAGTAGCCTTGGGCTGCCTGGTCGACAGCCCTGTCCAGGGCGGAATGGATCGGATTGTCGCTGCGTACCGAGTGCGCCGTGGTTGACGATTGAGTGGCTGTGCAAGCCAGCATCAGCGCACAACCGATCCAGGTGGTGTTCCGCACGGTGGGCTTGCTCAAACCAGCATGGCGCCGAAGGTGGAAGCGCACAGCACCAGGCAAGCGGCAAACAGGCTGCTCAGCATCACGGTTTCGAATTTCATGGTGGTTCTCCTTGCAGGGTGAATGAGGCGTTTGAGATAGAGATGGCAAAGCCCGTGCCAACCGCTCATGTCGCTGGAAAGCCGCATTCCCAGGCCATTTCTTGATATTTCCCGTAAGCCACGTCACTGTCCGCGGACGGTTGTCCGAGTTGTCCGGACAGCGAGCGGACGTCGCTGCGAGACAGACCGTGATCGGCTACGGTCCGGTGTAACCAAACCCGTTGTGATGCGCACTCACTGCAGATGAGCGCACATGGGAAAAAGCTGGCGTGGATCCAGGCGCTGCGAGGCATTGCGGCCTTGATGGTGGTGATGGTGCATGACCGCGGTGCGCTGGCGGGCGAAGGCGGCGCGGGGCGAACGGTTGCCAATGCCTTATTGCCGATGGCCATGGGGGTGGACCTGTTCTTCCTCATCAGCGGCTTTCTGATGGTGTTGATCACTCGGGATTTCGACGGCAGCAAAGCCTACGCATGGGCGTTTACGGCCAAGCGGATCGCCAGGATCTGGCCCTTGTATGCCATGGTGACGCTGCTGGCCATAGGCGTGGATCACCCTGGCTTGCACGGGTTGGTGGATCGGTCCGTGCTGCTCCCTTATCTGGAAGGGCTCCTCTTCGTCCCGCACAATCCGGCTGCCTCCCACCTCTATTTTCAGATGGCAGTCGGTGTAGCGTGGACTTTGTGTTTTGAATGCTACTTCTATCTAGTGTTTGCGCTTTGCATGCTGTTCGGGCGCTGGCGCTACGGGGTGATGGCGGGATGGTTTGCCTTGACCCTGATCGCGATTCCGGTGCTGCGCGGTGGCTACAACCTGGGGGTGGCTACTCAGCCGCTGGTGGCGTGGTCAAGGTATGCGAACCTCGCCGTCAATCCGATCGTGTGGGAATTCGTGTTCGGGATGCTGGCCGGCTGGCTGTATCTGTCCCGCTTCACGATCCGGTACAACGCAGTGATTTATTCGAGCGTAATGCTGTCGATGGTCGTGCTGCTGCTCGGATGGCATCGGATCGGCATGGTGAATTTCTTCGGCCCCGCCGGCTGGGGCGCGCCGCTGACGCTTTTGTTCTTCGGCGCCGTCCTGCTTGCGAAGAAGGGTGGCCTGGTCGCGCCGGCGTGGTGTGTCTGGCTCGGAGAGATTTCCTATTCGCTTTATCTCGTGCACGTCTATGTTTTCGAACTCGTTGAGCGAATGGCGGTTCGCATTCCGACGAGCAGCGAAATGATCGGGGCTGTGCTTTTCGTGGCA
The DNA here is from genome assembly GCF_030160275.1 of Dyella flagellata. Taxonomy (GTDB): domain Bacteria; phylum Pseudomonadota; class Gammaproteobacteria; order Xanthomonadales; family Rhodanobacteraceae; genus Dyella_B; species Dyella_B flagellata. The sequence continues at coordinate 67,285 of NZ_BSOA01000048.1, read as the reverse complement.
CGTCCGATAGCTGCCGTGATGGCGGCATGGATGGTGTTTCGTTATGTCGAGGCGCCTGCTTCGGCCAGGGTGCGCGAGTGCTTGCTTCGAATCTCATGGGGCCGTCATGCGGGCAAGCATTCGCCCCCGTGGCCAGACACGGAATCATCCGTCCGCCGTGTCTCCGGCGGACCTTGAGCAGCTGCGTCCAAGCCTCAATGCCTGATCGCTGTCCCGCTATAGGTTTTGGGCAAGTTACGCATCGCATCCAAGGTATGCACCAGCTCGCCATAGCTGCGTGCCAATTGCTCGTATAGCGCCGCATAAGCTTGCCGGGTGACGTCGGCCACACCCAGGTAGGCGCTGCGTCCGATGGTGATGAAATAGTCCACGCTCACCCGCCGCCGTTCGGCCAGTCCCGGGAACAGTCCGGCTACCAGCAGGCAGCGATCGCCGACGTCGCGCAAGGCGTCCGCGCGAGCCCGGCCCACCAGCTCCAGCGCCTGCAGCCAATCCAGGCCCTGCGCGTGCGACAACAGCATGTTGTCGGCCTGGTATCGCAGCAGCACGAACACCAGGTAGCTTTCGCTCGATTCGTCGAGCCGTCGCCCGGTTCGTTCGTATGCCTCCTGCACCAAGGCTTGCCAGACTTCTACTGGCGTGCCATTTCGGAATGCTTCAATCATGTCGTCTTTCCCCCCGGTCATCCGACGCTTTCAGCCTAGCGCGACGACGACGCCAATGCTTGGCAGCCGGACAAAGAGACTGCTAAACGCCGCCATGGCCGCCGTCAGCTTATTTAGCGGCCGGCATGACGGGCATCGTAGGCTGGGATGACAATCCCGGCGCTTCTGCCCGCTGGGATTGCATCCCAGCCTACAAACGCCGACTGTGCATATCTCTCTAGGACAATTTCCTAGGCGGTATCACAGCAAAAAAGAATTGTCTCGAAACTAGAAGCATTTGCTGCTTGGCGTAAGCTTTTGCGCAAAATGTGTATCACGTTACCTACACATATTGCTTTGCATTCTCGGTAAGGGAACGAGGCATTTTTGCAACGTGGGGAAGCAATGCGAATGCGCTTTTAGCGTTCGCGTGAAAAATTATCGTTATTTCACAGACGGTCGTGCTGACGGCAGCGCAGCCGTGGGAGTGATGTGTGTTCCATAAAAGAAGAGCGCGCAAAAGTATTGCGCCTTGGTGGTAGGGAAAGTTACGGGGTGTACGTCTTGTTGAATGAAGGGATGGTTCGCGGCGCGACTGAACGCGCCAAGTCGATGCGTTTGTGACGGAGCTTCTTTGGTTCAGAGGCTTGTTGCTGTTTGCATGGATGCGGTCGCTGTTGTTAGTACCGCGGCTCTCGGATGGTCCGGAGTCGAAACCATGGCCACTTTTGTTTCTGGGGAGAATCAAAAATGCAATCGAAGTTCAAGTACGCCCTGTTGGCTGGTCTTGTCAGTGCCGTTTGTGTTCCCGCTGCGTTTGCGGCGCAATCTGTGAATGTATTTGGGCAGGCCGATGAACAGGTCGGTCCGATGGAGTCGCTGGCGCGCCAGGCGTGGCGTGAAGACATGGCGCAGGTCGCCACGCCCAAGGAAGGCTGCTTCCAGGCCTCCTATCCCAGCATCATCTGGCAGCAGGTGGCGTGCAAGGCAACGGTGATGCCGCACGTGCATACCCTTCCTGCCAAGGTGAAGCAGAAGCATCTGCAGCCGGAAACGACCGGCAATGGCAACGACTACGTGCTGCAGGCGCCTGGTTCGTCCCATATCAGCAAAACCGTCGGCAGTTTTCCGTCGGTCAAGGGTGTGACCTCCGAGCAGGGCGTGGGTGTTGCCTCGTTTGGCGGTGGCGGCATTCTGGGCCCGAACGAATATTCGCTGCAGATCAACTCGCAGTTCACGTCCACCACGACGGCGTGTCACGGCCATTCCGGCTGCACCGTGTGGCAGCAGTTCGTCTATGCACCGGACTACGAGGTGCAAGGTGAAGCCGCCGGGTTCATGCAGTACTGGCTGATCGGCTACGGCGGCACCAGCTGCCCGAGCGGCTGGGGCAGTGATGGCTCGGGTGACTGCTATCGCAACAGCAATTACGTCTCGCTGGCCGATGTACCGGCGACCAAACTGGCCAGCATGAAGGTGACGGGCTCGGCTACCTCCGGTGGCAATGACACCATCACCGTCACCTATGGCACCTCCGCTTACAGTGCCAGTGGCAAGGACAGCGTGGTTTATCTTGCCAAGGTCTGGCACCAGTCGGAGTTCAACGTGGTGGGCAACGCCGGCGGTTCGGAAGCGGACTTCAACAGCGGCTCATCGATTACGGTGAGGGTTGCCGCCACGTATGGTTCCACCACTGCACCGTCTTGCATTGCCAACGACGGGAGCACTGGCGAGAGCAACAACCTGAACCTTGGTAGCTGCAGCGCCACGGGAGGTAGTTCGCCGTACATCCAGTTCACCGAATCGAACTGATCGGCGGGTTTCACGCGCAAAAAAAGCCGGGGAGGAAACTCCCCGGCTTTTTTTCGTTGGGCATGGCGCAGGAATCTACGTTTCATGGTGGGGAGGGCGTACAGACAGCCGGCATGACTCGTGCTTGTTGTGAACTGCACTCTGGCCATTCCACTACACAAAAGACACCTGAGGATAATTTCGCACGATCTAAAATGCCGCGGCTGTGACTAAGTCCATGAATGAAAAAGCCTAAGCGTGCTTGTCACGCGGCAAGGCGAAACTTGGCGTACCTCGATGCAGCAGTGCCGATTTTTTAACTGTTGTGCCGCGCAAGCGCACGCTTCAATAAAAACCAAAGGCGGGACAGGGGCTTTCACGTGCGAGATGTTCAACCGGGTTCGTTGCATCGCCATTTCGGCCTCGAAGGGACGGGATACACATGCCGGGTAGGCGCTAAAGATACGCGCGTAGCTGCCGATCTATCGAATGGCCTCGCGCATGAGGGCTTTTGTTTATCCCGCGATGCCGGTTCCGGCCATCGGCATGATGCCGGGCAGGCACCGCGTTCCAGGGCTTCTCCAAGACAGCGACGGTCCTTCAGCCAGGTATGGGGGATGGCTGGGTGGCTTGACGGTGCAAGAGGGATAGGGACGTCGCATAACCCATATAGCCGCACGATCCACCACTTATGAGGTTTCCCACTGGCGTGGGGCGAGTGAATGTCCTGGAAAGAAGTTCCTGATCTGCTGGCGGTTGGATTGTTGATCTACGCCTTCGTGACCGTGTCGCGTCCAGCCGGCAGCGTGACGACGCGCCTGTGGCTGGCGGGCTGGGTCTGCGTTGAGCTGCATTTCGCCGCTTATTCGTTCCTTGACCTGCCCGGCGCGGGCGGTGTGATCGCCGACATCGTGGGCACGGCGGCACTGGTGTGGTGCGCGGAACTGTTCTGCTGGTCGATGGATCCGCGCCTGCATCAATGGGAAAGCCGCCTGCTGTTCTGGGCCATGTCGGCGGTGTACACGCTGTACCTGACACTGACTTCGCTGAGCGCGGTGCCCGAAGGCATCATGGTGGGGGCCGCCAGCCTGTTCGCCCTGGTGCCGCTGGCCATCATCGCCACCACCCCGAATGCCGAACGCCCGCCCAACCGGTGGATCACGGTGGTCCTCAATACGGCGCTCGCGCTGGCTTTGCTGCATTGGCAGTTTTCCAAGCACGGGCCGGATCTGGTTTTCGTGTTGCCGCTCTTCGTGGCCTACTTCACCTGTTGCTTGCAGTTCTGCTTTTCCAAGCAGCGCAGGACCGGCGGCTTCGTGGTCACGCTGCTGGGTTTGCTGGCCTGGTCGCTGGTGTTTCCGCTCGGCATGGTGTTCGACATTTTCTACCCGCATGTCGAGGTGGGCGCCGAGGTGTGGAACCTGCCCAAATACCTGGTGGCGGTGGGCATGATCCTGCTGCTGCTGGAAGGCCAGCTGACGCGCAACCAGCATCTGGCGCAGCACGACGCCTTGACCGGCTTGCCGAATCGCCGGCTGTTCCAGGACCGCATCAGTGGCGCGATCGAACGCGCGCGGCAGCACAAGGCGCGGATGGCGATGCTGGCCATCGACCTGGATGGTTTCAAGCAGGTGAACGATACCCGCGGGCATCACGTCGGCGATGCCGTTTTGCAACAGGTTGCACGCCTGTTCATGACGCGGTTGCGACGGATCGACACGCTGGCGCGTACCGGCGGCGATGAGTTTTCGGTGGTGCTGGAAGGACCGATCACGCGCAAGGAGGCCGCCGACGTCGCCAGCGCCTTGCGGCAGTTGCTGGACGCGCCATTGATGATCGAAGGACATGCCATGCAGGTCGGCGCCAGCATCGGCTTGGCCATATTTCCCGACGATGCACAGACACCGCATGGACTTTGCATCCGCGCGGATGAGCGAATGTACATGGCCAAGCGCAATGGCGGTTGCGCGGTGCAGGCGGGCTGAGGATCAGGCGAGCTGTTCGTCCAGGCTACGCGTCTGCGGCGTGACCTCGTCGCCGGTGTGCTTGGTCGACGCGGGCTCGATCAACAGGATCCAGCATTCTTGCTCAGCCACCGGATTGTGACGTACGCCGCGCGGCACGGTGAAGAAATCGCCCTCATGCAGATCGACGACTTGCTGCTCAAGCTCGATGTGCATCTGGCCTTTCACCACGTAGAACAGTTCGTCTTCATCGTCGTGCGCATGCCATACCAGGTGGCCTTTGAGCTTCGCCACCTTGAGCAGCTGGTCGTTGACCCGACCGACGACTTTGGGCGACCAGTAGTCGGTCACACGGTCGAAGGCTTGCAACAGGTTCTTGGATTCAAACATGGGGCGGCCGGCGGGATGAGGGGTCTCTTATCTTAAGCCAGCCGATACCCGCCGATCGCTGATTTGAACTACCATCCGGTCAAATTATCTTGTGCGGGGGCAGGGATGAGTGGTTCGCAAAAATGGCGCGCGGCGATGGCTTGCCTTGGTTTGATCGCGCTTGCAGGGGCGTGTTTCCAGCTGCCCGCGCTATTCAAAATGGTGAGTGTGGGTGAAATGACCATCATCATGATGATGTGCATCGTCATTGGGATGACTGGCCTGTTAGTGGGCGTATTGCGCTTTTTGACGAGCGCTAGTGCCAAGGGGGCACCGTTTGCGCTTGCCTTCAGCGCATTCATTCCAGGTCTGATGGGGCCGTCGTTTCTAAGGCTGTCCCTCTGGTTTGCCTTATTGGTCTCGGCAGCCGTCTTTGGCGCGCTCGTTGGATTTTTGACCGGTGGGGTCAAGGTAACGGCCGGCAGCTGATCTTTTAAGATTGGGCCTCGCCTTTTGAATTAATCTATCCGCATCCAAAATGCCGATCAGGGGATGGCATGAAACGATCCAGGACGGTATCGCTGGTGGTCATGGGATTGACTCCGTTACTGCTCAGCGCATGCGATAACGCGCAAAAAAGCCAGCAGGTGTTCACCACGCTGGGCAACTGCACTGAAGCAGGCGTGCCGGAGGCCAGTTGCGAGGCGGCATATACGAAGGCCGCGGCGGAGGCTCCCAATCTGGCGCCGCACTACGCAACGCAAGATCAATGTGCGCAGGATTACGGCCTGGACGCCTGTCAACAGAACGCTGCCGTGCAAGGCGGCCCGATCTGGAGCCCGGCGATGAACGGGTTCCTGATCGGTCGTGTGATCCAGGCTGGGCGTACCACCTATTTTCCGGCCGGCCCGGTCTTCCGCAAACGCGACGATACGAATTACTCCCCGCGTTACGGGCATGTCTATAGCGGGGGCGCCGGCGGCTGGCATAGTTCTTCATCCAGTGAGGCGGTAGGAGAAGGCGACACCGTCGGACGCGGCGGCTTTGGCCATGGTGGTGGCGAAGGCGGCGAAGGTGGAGGCGAGTGAAGCGCATCGCCATTGAGCCTCGCGCTGATTGGCAGGCGACCGCTCAGCGCTACGGTTTCCAGTTCCATTCCGTGCATGGCGAGCCGTACTGGGATGAATCGGCGTATTACGCTTTCACGCTGCAGCAGATCGAGCGTGATATCGAGGCACCTACGGGCGAGCTGCATCAGATGGCTTTGTCGCTGGTGGACGAAGTCGTCGCCAGCGAGGACTTGCTGACCCAACTCGCCATTCCCTCGCGCTATTGGGATTGGATTGCCGCCTCGTGGCGTGAACGGCAGCCGCATCTGTACGGCCGCATGGACCTGGTCTACGACGGCTGCCATCCGGCCAAGCTGTACGAACTCAATTACGACACGCCGACCTCCGTTTATGAGGCGGCTTTTTTTCAGTGGATCTGGCTGGAAGAGCAGCAGCAGCGCGGCAAGCTTGGGTCGAATACGGATCAGTACAATCAATTGCAGGAACAACTGATTCTGGCTTTCGCCACGATCGGCAAAGCTTTGCCGCGGCCGTTCTATTTCACGGCCGTACGCCATAGCCTGGAAGATCAGGGCACGATCGAGTATTTGCGCGACTGCGCCGTGCAAGCAGGTGTGCACGGCGAGACGATCGCGATCGAGGATATCGGCATTACGCGCCAAGGCAGGTTTACCGACCTGAAGAACAAGGTCATCGGCTCGCTGTTCAAGCTCTATCCGCTGGAGCATTTGTTTGCCGACGAGTACGGCCCCTCCCTGCCACGCTCCGGCTTGCAGCTGATCGAACCGCCCTGGAAGGCCGTGCTGAGCAACAAGGGCATCATGCCGCTGCTTTGGCAGCGCTATCCCGGCCATCCCAACCTGCTGCCGGCGTGCTTCGAGCAGGAGCCGGGTCAGCCATTGTCGCCTGGATGGGTAAGAAAGCCGCTGTTTTCGCGCGAAGGCGCGAACGTGCAAATCACCTTGCCGGACGGAGAAAGCGTCAGCTCGCCCGGGCGCTACACGCAGTGCCCTGTCATCCGGCAGTCGTTCCATCCTTTGCCGCGCTTTGAGGGCGGTTATCCGTTGATCGGCAGCTGGGTGGTCGGCGATACGCCGGCAGGCATGGGGATACGCGAAGATGCAACGCTGATTACACGGGATACGTCGCGGTTTGTGCCGCATGTGATTGTGTAAGCACCAGTCGGCCTCGTCGTGCGCCGCATGAAAGAAGGCCCTCCACAGGGGGGAGGGCCGGGATCCATCTGGGGCTGCATAGGGGATTGAAGCCCGTAGGAAAGGTCACCTCACGGTGAGTAGTCGATTCGTACGTTGTTCGAACCGACGGAACGTAGAGTATTGGCCGCGAGGGTGGAGTGCATGGGGATTTGTCTCATTCCTCTATGTCCAGCCTACGCGCTCCTGGCTTCAACGCGGACTAGGGAACAGTCAGGTAGTAGGTAAATGTATTGGTCATGCCCATGTTGGTGGCGGTACGCACGATGGTGTGCTGCCCCGGTGACAGCGGTTTGAACATCAGGAAATAGCCGTTGATCACCACCGGTTGATAGGAGCCGGTGATGCAGGAATCGAAGGTGGATTGCAGGCTGAGGTCGCCCTTCACCGAGTTCAGGCTGTCGGAGATGTAGTGATCCTTGAGCACGTCGCGGATCGGTTTGCCGTCGAGCGTGACGCTGAGGCTGGTCATCATCATGTAGGTGCCGCTGTCCTGGTACAGGAAGTCATACAGCGATTGCCCCGGCGCCGGACCGAAGTTCGGATTGGGGCAGGGCCAGGTATCGGCCACCCAGGCGACCTGGAACAAGATGGCCTTGTCGCGTGGAATGGTGCATGAGCGGGTGTAGTTGCCGGGGTTCATGGCGAAGATCGGCGCGACGTACCATACCGGCCCCTGCTGGCCTACCGCACAGTATTGGCCGGTGGGATCGAAGTAAGGGTTTTGGCTGTAAGGCTGCGCGTACAGCCACTGCATCGACAGGTTGGCCCAGCCGTTGATGCTGCGGTCGAACGGATGAGACCATTTGGGATATACGGGCGAGCCGTCCTGATCGGGCCATGCCTGAACTGCACTGACGCCTGTCAGCGCGCAGCCGATCGCCAGCCATGTGCAAAGCTTCTTGTGCATAGATCTCTCCAGCGGGTGTGGTTGCTATACAGCGAGTGGGGGAGGCCGGAGCCTGTTGGGGAGGCTTGAGCTTTGCGCAGGCCGATGCGATGCGCTTCCAGAAACGTGCCTGTGCGGCACAGTGTGTGCCTGCCATAAATCGCCGTGAACGGCTTCCACAAACTTGCTTCACGCGGAAGAACACTTTGCGTTGGCGCCAAAGGCGTATGATCGGCGCGGCACCGGGGAAGGATTGGCTCAAGGCACGCCTATGTCGATCATGCAGACAGTGCTGCGCTCGCCGCATTTCAAAGTGGTCAGTCACGTTTGCCAGCGTCCGCGGGTGGATTGCGGCACGGTCATCGGCGGCGAGCCTGCGCGCTTCATCTTTACCCGGCGCGGCTCGTTCATGCTGCACGCCGGTAGCCGTAGCTGGTTTGCCAGGCCGGGGCAAGCGGTGTTGGTGGCGAAGGGCGTCGAATACCACGCCAGCCACCCGGATGCCGAAAGCTGCAATTGCTGCACTGACGTGCTGATCAGTGACGAGATGCTGGACATGCTCGGCGTGCGCACCGACCCAGGCCAGCCTTGCCGTGCATTCGGCCACGATCTGCGTTTCCAGAAAACGCATGTGGAAGTGCTGCGCGGCTTGCTACGCGGCGGTGATGCCGACGACGCAGAAGAAGTTTTGCTGGATACGCTGGGCTATCTGATTGAGTCGCATGAGTCGCGCGCGCCGGCGGCGGATGACATCAAGGTGCTGCGTCAGGTGGCGCGTGTGGAAGCGGCGATTGTCGGCCGCGCCGAGGAAAATCTCGGTGTGGATGAATTGGCGAAGGTGGCGGGCTGCTCACCGTTTCATCTATGCCGGATCTTCCGTGCCTGCACCGGGCAATCGCTACGTCAGTTTCGCATGCAGCAGCGTTTGGGATCTGCGCTGGGGCGTCTGGGCGACGGCGAGCGCGATCTAGCCGCACTCGCTTGCGACATGGGTTTCAACAGTCATAGCCATATGACCGACGCATTCCGGTTGGTGCTTGGCATGTCGCCCAGCGAAGTGCGCGATGACATGCGGCAGAGCGATTTGCGGGTTTTGCGCGAACGCTTGCGGGATACCTTGGGCGGCTCAAGCAGTCGTCATGTTGGTGTAAGCAAAAATCCTTTTGCAAAAAGCAAAGAGATAGCCTTGCTTACACCCGAATGACATCATTCATCGTAAGAAGCTTCGTAATGGCTCGGTTTTTCTGCGAGCCCAGCCTACAAGCTAGGCGGCTTTAACGGGCTTGGGTGGCCGCGCGGTCACCCGGCATTCGCGCACCATCGCAAGCAAGGCATCGCCGGCGATCAGTTCGATGGGTTTGCCGTGCACGAAGCGTTGCGCGTCATCGGTGTAGTGGCCAATGGCCACGATCTTTACCGCGTCGGCGCGATGATGCATAAGCAGTCCGTACATTTCCCGCACCACCCGTACATCGACCAGCTTGGTGCGCCATTGCTTGCATTGCACGAGGATGGTCGCACTGTCCTTGTGCAGAATCAGATCAACGCCGCCGTCCGCGCCGCCGAGCCCGATTTCGCGCACTTTGTAGCCCTGGCGACGAAAGGCTTCCCCTACCAGCATTTCAAATTCGCGCCAGTCCATCGCACTCAAGCTGCGCAGACCCGATTGCGAGGCGAGCAGATGATGGCGGCGCCGGCCGTCGAGATAGGAGATCAGGGCGGCAAGCCAGCAGGCGATCAGCAGCAGCCAGGCAGCTGGAGCGTAGGCACCATCGGCGAGCGAGTTTCCCAGTGCCTGGCCGACCGGGCCACCGAACATAGTCATGCACCAGGCCAGGCCGTAGCGCATCGCGGCATAGCCGGCCACGCCGAGGACGATGCCGGCCTGCCAGGGCAGTTTGGAAACCACTTCGATGCCGTCGTGTTTGCGCCTTCCCACCGCCCCCTCCCGAGCGTCTGCTTTTTCTTTGTATGGCTTGCTGGCTGACTCGCGGAAGCGGTCAGTCACGTTAAGCAGGAAGCGCGCCAATGGATGAGCTTGGCTGGCTTGCTCCAGGCTGACCCTCTGAATTCAAAGAGCCTGGCGATAGTGACACTAAGTGCTTGTTTTGCTTTAGCAACGAAGGTAACGGGCGGATCGGGGGCTAGGGCCGATATGTGACGCAAATCACATTGCCCTGTGACTCCCCGCGTCACCTGACGCAATGGGTACAGCCGGGCGTGCCGCTCAAGCCAGCAGTGATCGGCGGTAGCGGATTTCGTCCACTTCGATGCCCCAAATGCGCTCGCTGCGGCTCGCTCCATCGGGGGCCCAGCCGTCTGCGCGATAGAGCTGATCGGCACGAAGGTTACCGGCCAGCAACCAGAGCATGGCGTGGTCATAGCCCTGTTCGGCCAGGCGCAGGCGGGCGGCGGACAGCAGGGCGCAGCCAATGCCTCGCCGCCAGCAGTCGGGGTCCACATACAGGGCGCACAGCTCGCCGTGGCCGCCAACATCGGCATCACGCGATGGCGCGGTGGTGGCGAAGCCGCAAACGGCTCCGTCTTCGATCGCCACCAGAGTCTTGGGACGCTGCGCATCCGTATTGGCAAAGTCGTAGCGCGATGCTCGCTGTTCCGGACGAAGCTGCGCAAGATAGGCGTCGGGCAGCAAATGGCGATAGCCCACCTGCCACGCGCGCACGTGCACACTCGCCACGCTCAACGCGTCTTCAGGTTTGGCGGGCCGGATCAGCATGCGTGTCAGTCTGGCATGCTTTCCCGCGCGAAGGGATCAGGCGGCTAGACGTTTCAGTGCAATGCCTAACGCAATGCTATAGCTGGTGCGTGCGTCACCGTTGACGACCACGGTGGCCAGCGGCCCGTGCTCAAAGGAGTTCGCCTGTTCCGGCAAGGATTCGCCGTCCTGGACCTCGACGTACGGCATGCCCAGCGCGCCCAGCGCATCGCCAAGCCCTGCTTCCGGGTGCAGCCGGGACTGTTGGGCGAGTGTGCCGGGTGCGAGCACCATGAATTCCGTGCTATGCGGCCGGGCCGTGCGTACGCGAGCGACGAATTCGCGCAAACCCACGCAAGTGCACACTTCAACCGTACGCCCCGCGGCCAGCGCCAATTGCTTTAGCTGACCCAGCAGCTCGCGGCTGAGCGAGGATGCCTGGGCGTGGGGGCCTTGTACGATCATAATGGTCACGGCGACGAACCTGCGTGCGTTTCGTGGATGGCGCATGTTCGTGCCGGCGCCGGTAAAGGAGCTATATGAAGCGCCCGCGGAGCGCGTAAATTCTTCGCAAAGACGGCGCCGACGTGGCAAACGTAACGGCGTTGCGGCAAGATGCCGCCACCATCAGGAAGGGGACCGTCCATGCTCAGCTTGCCACCCAAGGATCCGCGCTCGCCGTTTGGCAGTTTTCGTTTCGGCGGCGGCGTGCTGGTGGCCATCGTCATCGCCTTCCTGCTGTTCAACAGCGTCTTCGTGGTGTCGCCAAGCGAAGAGGCGGGGACGCGCTGGATGGGCGGCACGCCGATGACTTCCACCCCGCTCAAGACCGGCGTGCATTTCAAGGTGCCGTTCTTCGAAACGGTGGATCGCTTGCAGACTAGCCGTTCGGTCTACACGCTCAACGGCCTGGACGTCTACACCAACGACAACCAGAAAGTCACCATCGACGTCAGCCTGATCTACCAGATACCCAGCTCCGCCGTGATGAACCTGCTTTATCACATCGGGCGCGCCGGCTCGGTGGACATCGAAACCACTATTCTGCCGGTGGTGCGCGATCGTGCGTTGGCGGCTTTCGCGCGCTACAACACGCTCACCATTTCCGACCAGCGTGCGCAGATCACGGCGCAGATGCGTAGGGACATCAGTGACGCCTTGCAAAGCCTTTTCAACGTGAATGTGGTCGACGTGCAGCTGGTCGGCATCCACTATTCGCCGATCTTCGATCAGTCGATCGAAGAAGCCGTGCGCGCCAAGAACCTGGCCGTGCAGGCGGAAAATACGGTGGCGCAGAAACGCTACGAGGGCGAACAGAAAACGGTGACCGCCCACGCCGAGGCCACCGCGGCAGTGGAGCGCGCCACTGGTGAAGCGCAGGCCACCGTGCTGCAGTCGCAGGCCCAGGCCAAGGCTATCGAAACCGTGGGTCAAGCACTTAAGAGCAATCCCGAATACAGCCGCTTCTACGGCTTGCAGCATTGGAACGGCATTCTGCCCCAGGTGGTGGGCGCCGGTTCGATTCCAATGATCGACTTGAGCAAGGGACAGGACGCCGGCAAATAGCGGCTGTCCCTTAAAGACAGTCGTATGGCTCGCTTCGGCATACCTGCCTATGTGAAGACGCTGCTTGCGCGGAGCTGTCGATGAGCAAGTGTGCTTGATTCGGCATGCATGCAACGCGACCGGAAAATGCCGCGCAAGCAAGCTTGTTCACGCTGCTTGAATGTTTCAAACAGACAGGGCCATGCGCCATCGCGAGCTTTGCTGTCGATGGGCTTTCCGCCGCGATGAAATGCGTGATGAAGGCGTGAGCCCTAATCCTCCCGAGCGAGCAGGGGATGCATCGATGCTCGCCTACACACTGATGAATCCCGGCTAATTCGAAGCCTTCGAACAGGCAAGCGTCCGATTGACGCGTATGGATTGGCCCACCTAATGTCCGGCAGTTCGCCACACGGAGTGAGCGAACGATTTCCTCGGCGGCATCGACACACCGTGCGTGCCGCCTGAGCGTTCCGTCGGCACTGCTCTCATGGGGAGCGCAGGAAGCGCAGCAGTTCGCCGAGGCTCGGGGAGTCGCGTAATCGATGCGATAAGTCATGGGGTTGCAGGCCAACCCCAGCGGGTTCGTTCGTCCTTAACTTTCGTGGGAGATAAACATGGCAAGTGTTCGTATCAAGTCGCTGGTTATTGCTTTGAGTCTGGCCAGCGCTACATCGGTGTTTGCCGCCGCGCAGGACCATCTGGATGCGATGGTGAGCGTCAAGCAGGCAACGATGTTGCATAAAGGGGATGCCGTCGTCGGTCCGCTGGCGTTCTCGCACCCGATGCATGTCGTGGTGTCGTTGAAGTTGCGCAACAAGGCGCAGTTGGATGCGTATCTGGCCAAGCCGGGCCACAAGCCGCTGACGCCTGAACAATTCAAGCAGCGATACGCGCCGACCGCAAACCAGGCCAAGGCGGTGGCCGATTACCTGACCCGGTCGGGTTTCAGCAAGGTCACGATCGCACCCAACCGTTTGCTGGTGGAGGCTTATGGCCGCGCCGACACTGCGCAGGCTGCTTTCAATACGACGTTCGTGCATGTGCATACGCATGACGGCCGCGATGCCTACGCCAATACCAGCGACGTAAAAATTCCCTCGTCGCTGAAAGGGACGGTGCTGGAAGTGCTGGGCATGCAAGATGTGCATATTGCCCATACGTTCGCCAAGCGCCTGAATCCGAACGCGATACACGCGGACGCCAGCGGCACGGCCGTGGCGCACAATCCCACTGACTACAACGCCATTTACGGCGCGAGCGGCCTTGCTGCGGCAAGCTCGGTTTCCGTGGGTGTGATCACCGAAGGCAGCATGGCCAACGTGCAGAACGATCTGCAGCAGTTCACCAGCAACAACGGTCTGGCGAGCGTCAACGTGCAGGTGGTCGGCAGCGGCAGCAGCGATACCAGTGGCGACGGCGAATGGGACCTGGATACGCAGGACATCGTCGGCATGACTGGTGGCGTGCAGCAGCTGGTATTGTATGACGCGGCTTCCTTGAGCGATTCGGACCTCACCACCGATTACAACGCGGTGGTTTCCGCCAATGCCGTCCCGGTGATCAACGTGTCCCTGGGCGAATGCGAAACCAACGCGCCCACCTCGACGGATGATCAGATCTTCCAGCAGGCGCAAGCGCAGGGACAGACCTTCTCGGTATCTTCCGGTGATTCGGGTGCCGACGAATGCGGCACCGGCGGGATCACGCCAAGTTATCCGGCCAGTTCGCCCTACGTGGTCGCGGTGGGTGGAACGACGCTGTACACCAACAACACGACCACTTGGAGCGACGAAACGGTCTGGAACGACCTCAGTGCGAATCAAGGCGCTACCGGTGGCAGCCCGAGCACCATCGAGTCCATTCCAAGCTGGCAGCAGGGCGTGGGGCAAAACGGCAGCTCACAGTTTCGTGGCGTGCCTGATATCGCTTTTGACGCCAGTCCGAATACGGGCTCGCAGGTGATCGTGGATGGGGCCACCCAGCAGATCGGCGGTACCAGCCTGGCGTCGCCACTGTTCGTCGGCGCGTGGGCGCTGATCATCCAGGCCAAGGGCAGCAATCCGGGTTTTGCCGCTCCGCTGCTCTACTCGGATGCCGCTTCCCATTATGCGACCGATTTCCATGATGTGACGTCGGGGAACAATAACGGCGAAACCGCTGCGGCAGGCTGGGACTACACCACCGGCTTCGGCAGCCTCGTGGTCGGCAATGTGGCAAGCCACCTGTAATAGCCTGTGAAGGTGTGTACGTGGAAAACGAACCGGCCGTTGGGCCGGTTCGTCTTTGTCTGGGCCAGGAAGATCAGGCGCAGACAATGGGTTATTCGGGGGAGTTCGCGTACGGATGCGCGTCGGTGGGTTTGCTGCCATCGGCGCTGGCGGCGGCTCGGGGCGTTTGTTCGTCCATGCTGATGACCACGCGATTGCGGCCGTCGCGCTTGGCGCGATAGAGCGCGCTATCGGCGGCAAGCAGCAGCCGCCGCAAGTCATAGCCGTAGTGCGCGGTGGAGGCGACGCCAAAGCTGGCGGTAAGCGCGACACTGCCTGGCTCGTCGCTGGCCGTTGCCTGAAACGCCAGGCGTATCTGTTCGGCGCGTTCAAGCCCCTGGATGATGGTGCATTCCGGCAGCAGGATGCCGAATTCCTCGCCGCCGATGCGGCCGAACACGTCTGAGGAGTGCAGATGCTGCTGGCAGATCGCCACCGATTGCCTCAACACGCTATCGCCCACAACGTGGCCATGCGTGTCGTTGACGTCCTTGAAGTGGTCCAGGTCGATCAGTACCAGGCAGGCGCCACGCAGAGACTTGGCCCCGTAACGCAGCGTCTGTTGCGCCTCTTCGACGAAATGCTGGCGATTGAAGATGCCGGTCAAGCCGTCGCGGCGCGCCAGACGCATGAAGCGCAGTTGCGAGCGCTTGAGGCGATACAGCCAGAATGCGATCGACGCCAGCACGGTTAGCAGCAGGGTGATGTAAAGACGGCTGGTTACGACGGCTTTGTGGTCCAGCGCCTGTTGCAGCTCAAGGATCTGGTTTTGCCGGTTCAGTTCCTCCAGCTCGATTTTTTTCGTTTCCACCTGTTGCTTGACGACCTGGTAGGCGAGGGCCTTTTCGCGGATGTCGTCGAGATGTCCTTTGTCGGCGGCTACGTATTTTTCGTGATAAGCAAGCGCATCGCGTAAATTGCCGGACTGTCGTTCAATTTGATAAAGCAGTTGATAGGCCTTGACCAGCGGATCGATAAAATCGCTTTTCGAGGCGATATCCACGGTGGCCGACGCATACTTCTGCGCGAGCGCGGCGTTGCCCTTGTTCCAGTAGGCTTGCGCCAAAAGCACCTCGTATTCCGCGGTGAGCTGCGAATAGCTGATCTGCTTGACTTCTTCGTAGTGCCCTTCCAGCACGGACAAGGCCTTGTCAAGCTTGTTTTGCTGCAAGGCCTGGATCGCCATGTCGCGCCGGATGGTATCGGCCGGCAGGATTTCGTGGATGCTCAGGCAGCGATCGAGCGCATCCTGGAATACCTCGTCGGGCAGGGAGGCCTTGCCGCCGAGAACGGCTGCGTCCAGCTCGTACAAGTGTCCCAGACAGTTATACCTGCCGCTGGGATAGCTCGCGATGATTTGCTTGGCGTATGCCGCGGCGAGATCGTATTGACCTGCCTCGGTCAGCAGTTGCGATGCTTCCCCCAGGATATGGGCGCGCGCCTCGGCATCATTGAGCTGCGGGAGATTTTCCAAGGCATGGTCGAGATATTCGAAGGCTTCCTTGTAATGATGTTCGACACCCAGGAGATTGATCAGGACGGAAGTCGCCTTGATCCTGAGGCCGCTATCCGGGCCTTGTTTTATGACCGCTTCCAGCAGCGGCTTGGCCTTGTCGTTCTGTCCGATGTAGGCCGCTTGCCAGCCTTCCAGGTAGCGCAGGCGCCAGGTCTGTGATTCGGACAGTTCCGACGTGCGGTTCTCCAGTTCATGCAGCTGCCGTATGAAGCTGGCGTAATCGGCGGTCTTTACGCTTTCCGTGTCATCCAGCAGTTGGGCGACATTTTCTGCCGGCACGGGTTCGGCTGAGACCGCTGCACCGGCGAGCATGGCGAACAGCAGGAAAGCTCCTGCCCGATAGCCGCCTAGCTTGCCGCCGGCAATACGCATTACGCCCAGGCGGTTGGCAAGCAGGAGGACGAATGCTGCGCGTCCTTCGCACCCCTCCATGGGGCTTGGCTAACTATTTTTTGCAAAAAACCAATGAGCTTGGACATCTGCTTACCCCACATCTGCTTACCCCTGGACTTGCCGTGAGACCCCTTTGTCGGCCACCGTCATCCTTCCTGGAGCCGATTGGTGTCTCATCATATCGCGCGCCGGGATGAGGCGCGCCTGATCGGCAAAGTGATTGGCACTGATACGCCTGTTTGCCAGGATTTAGCCATGGATCGACCGTCATCCGGCCAGCCCGGGTCGTAGAGTATTACGCCCTGGAAGCGGGGAAGGGAGCTGAATGAGCAAGCGCGAAGCACAGCCTGGCTGGGATTTGCCCGATCCTGCGGGACGCGGACGCACGTTTGTTTACGTGCTGCCTTTGTGCGGCGAAGACCTGACCAAGCTGGGTTTCACGCACGATCCGGTGCAGCGTTTTCGTAGCTTCCATCCTCGCTTCTTTGCCTTGTTCGACCTGGAACGCGGCCTGTTGGTGGAGACCGGGCGGCTGCGTGAGGCGCGACGGCTGGAGCGCTTGCTGATCGAGCGTTGGCCGGAGCATCGCGCCCAAGCTCCCTTGTTGGTGGCGGAGGCGGCCGGCGGTCATACCGAATGGTTCCGCGGCATCGCCGAGGAAGTGGATGCGTTCGTGCGCCGTACCGCGGACCGCTACGGCTACCCATTGCATGCGCCATTGAGCGGCTGGTTGCGTGCGCGTTTTTCGGAGCGTGCAGATCAGTTGTACGCGTGGTCGCAGCGTTTGCTGGAAATGATCCAGTGGCAGGCGATGAGTTTGCCGCCGGAGGCGCGCGACCCGCGCTATGCCAAGGCGCTGGTCGACAATCTCGACGCTTGCCGTGCCGTTGGCATGCCGCTGGACAGCTTGCTGCCTGCCGAGGTGCTGGCGTGGTATGCAGCAGCTTGTGGCAGGGGCTAGGGATAGCGCCACGACGGGATCTACTGACAGCACGTTGTCAGTAGCTGGGGTCTAGGCTGAGCGTTCTTTCCCCAAGTGCGGAACTCATGGACATGACCACGCCAAGCATCACCCTGTACGCCACCCGCCCCGGTTTCGGCATGCCGGAAACCAGTCCTTTCGTGATCAAGACCGAAGTGCAACTGCAGATGTCGGGCCTGGCTTATGCGCGGGAATCGACCATTCCACCGCTGGCGCCCAAGGGCAAAGTGCCTTATCTCGTGGACGACGGCGAGGTGGTGTGCGATTCCACTTTCATTCGTGCACATCTGGAGCGCAAGTACGGCGTGGACCTGGACGAGGGTTTGAATGAGAGCCAGCGTGCGCAGTCCTGGGCGATCGAACGGATGCTGGAGGATCATCTGTATTTCGCCATGGTCTGGTTCCGCTGGATCGTGCCGGAGAATTTCGCCAAGGGGCCGGCGCAATTCGCCAATAGCGCGCCGGAAGAGCAGCGCGAAGCCCTGCGTCGCGAGATGCAGGCGCGCAGGGACGGTGATCTGCGCGGGCACGGTATCGGCCGGCATTCGGCGGGCGAGATCGGAGCCCTGGGCGTGCGCTCCATCGATGCGCTGGCTGCCTTGCTGGGCGACAAGCCTTATTTGATGGGCGAACGCTTGACCGCCGTGGATGCGACAGCCTTTGGTGTGCTTGCTTCCATCCTTACACCGTTCTTTGACACGCCGCTGCGCGATGCTGTGCTTGGCCGGCCCAACCTGGTCGTGTATGTGAACAAACTGATGCGGCGTTACTACCCAGGGCATGAGTGGGAGCCGTTGGCCGAGGCCGTCTAAGGAAAAGGAAGCTGGGATGGCCATCCCAGCTTCCGTGGCCTGCGATGCGAAACCTTCGGTTATGTGAACGACCTCCTCGACAAGGCCAGGACGCCTACACAGAATTGATCGGTACCTCCCTAGGCTGTAGCTGTCTTCCAGAACCCGAGGAGTCGCCCATGGAAGTCAGTTTCAATAACTGGGGCGAGGCCGTCGCGTTCCTCTCCGAGCGTACCGATATCGCGCTGGAAGGATTGATGGCGCTTAGCGCGCAACAAATGGTGGACCAGCAGGTGATTGCTGCGCTTCTCGCGTCCCATTCCCACTTGAGAGCCGCCGCGGACGCGTGGCGGCAGATGGCTTCGGCTACCTTGCCGATCACCCACGTGCGTAGCCTGCAGAACGACCAGCCCGAATCGGTGCGCGAAGCCTATTCCGAACGCATGGCCTATTGGGAGGAGATCTTCCGCAAGGCCATTCCCCAGGAGAGCGAATGAGGCAAAACGCGGGCAATCGGTTCTAAAGAGGTGCGAAGACAGGAAGGGCGTGCAACCATAGGGCGCCGTTATTCACATCCCCTTCGCGCCCGCCCCATGACCCAGCGCCATGCTTTCCGACGCGTGATCGCGTCCGTCGTTTTCGTTGTCGCGGCTGCCGCTGCGCAGGCTGCATTCGCCCAAACGCCGCCCACCGTGCAATTGCAGGACCTTACCTGGACGGAGCTGCGTGATCAGGTAAAAAACGGCAAGACCACGGTGATCATTCCCATCGGTGGCACCGAGCAAAGCGGTCCGTATATCGCGGTGGGCAAACACAATGTGCGCGCGGCCTATCTGGCGGAGCGGATCGCGCAAAAGCTTGGCAACGCCCTGGTGGCGCCGGTAGTGGCCTATGTGCCCGAAGGCGGTTATGCGCCGACCACTTCGCACATGCGTTTTCCGGGCACGATCACCGTATCGGATGACGTGTTCGAGAAGATGCTGGAATCGGCCGCCAACAGTTTTGCCGTGCATGGTTTTCGCAACATCGTTTTCCTGGGTGACCATGGCGGTTACCAGAAGGACTTGAAGCAAGTAGTGGCTCGCCTCAACAAAGCCTGGGCAGGAAAGGATGCGCGCGCGATTCTGCCGGCGGCCTACTACGAGGCTTCTTCCGATGGTTATGCCAAGCAGCTACGCCAGCGCGGTTTCCGGGATGACGAAATCGGCACCCATGCGGGTCTCGCCGATACCTCGCTGCAACTTGCGGTGGCGCCGCAGATGGTGCGGTTGAATCAGCTTCGCAAAGCGCCCAAGCCCGATGATGCTGATGGCGTGTACGGCGGCGATCCGCGGCGCGCCAGCGCGGAACTCGGCCAAATCGGCGTGGATGCTATAGTTTCACGCACGGTCGACGCCATCCGCCAGGAAACCGCGGGGCGTTGATCCGATGCTTGGAACCCCTTTCTCAAGTCTACTCAAAATAAGGGAACTGCCGTGAAATTTGATCGTTTTGGGCGTCTTGCCTTGCGTGCCGGCGCCGTGCTGGCCGGTTTGTGTGTTACCGCCGCGGCTGCGGCGCAATCGGTTCAGACCGTTCCTGGCATGCCGCCGGTCACCAACCCCCACGACATGTACAGCAATGCTGGCGCGAACATGTTCAGTCCGGCGGTGAAGGGTGCGCTGCCGCGCATCTATGTGCCGAACCTGCGCTCGAACGACGTGTACGTGATCGATCCGGCCACCTTCAAGGTGGTGGACAGGTTTCCGGTTGGCCACAGCCCGCAGCACGTGGTGCCGGCGTGGGACCTGAAAACACTATGGGTGACCAATAACGCCGAAGGCCGCAATGACGGCAGCCTGACGCCGATCGATCCGATGACGGGCAAGCCGGGCAAGGCCGATCCGGTGGATGATCCGTACAACATGTATTTCACGCCGGATGGCAAGGAAGCGATCGTGGTGGCCGAGGCCTTCGCCCGCCTGGACTTCCGCGACCCGCACACGATGGCGCTGAAATCCCGCTTGCCGGCACCCGAGTGCAAGGGCATCAACCACGCCGATTTCTCGATCGACGGCAAGTACGCCATCTTCACCTGCGAATTCGGCGGCAAGCTGGTGAAGATCGACATGGTCAATCGCAAGGTGCTTGGCTATTTGCAGCTCAGCAAGCGCGGCATGCCGCAGGACATTCGCGTGTCGCCCGACGGCAAGGTGTTCTACGTTGCCGACATGATGGCCGATGGCGTGTACCTGATCGACGGCGACAACTTCAAGCAGATCGGTTTCATCAAGACCGGTATCGGTACGCACGGCCTGTATCCGAGCCGCGACGGCACCAAGCTCTACGTGGCCAACCGCGGCTCGAATAAAGTGCATGGTCCGCGCAACGGCCCGGGCAGCGTGTCGGTGATCGACTTCGCCACGCGCAGCGTGGTGGCGAACTGGCCGATTCCGGGCGGCGGCAGTCCCGACATGGGCAACGTCACGGCTGACGGCAAGTGGTTGTGGCTGTCGGGCCGTTTCGACGACGTGGTGTATGCGTTCGATACCGCGACCGGCAAGGTGAAGATCATCAAGGTGGGCATGGAACCGCACGGCCTGGCGGTGTGGCCGCAACCGGGACGGTTTTCGCTGGGGCATACGGGCATCATGCGTTGATGAAAAAAAGGCCGGCAATCGCCGGCCTTTTTTTAGGTAGGAGTTGGCCTCCAGCCTAGGACAGTTGGACCACGTCAAAGCTCACGTCCGGATTCACGTCCGCGTTGTAATCCACGTCCTTGCGATCGAAGCCGAACAAGCGCAGGAACTCGTTCTTGTAGCCGGCGTAGTCGGTGGTTTCCCACAGGTTTTCGGTACTGACTTGCGGCCATAGCGCCTTGCAGGTCTGCTGCACGTCATCGCGCAATTCCCAGTCGTCCAGGCGCAGGCGGCCTTCCGCGTCGGTGGGCGGAGGCGTGCCGTCCTGGCGGTACAGGAAATCGTGGAACAGGCGGTTGGCCTGCTCGATGGTGCCTTCGTGGATGCCTTTCTCCTTCATGATGCGGAACACCATGGAGACATACAGCGGAATCACCGGGATGGCCGAGCTGGCCTGGGTCACCACCGACTTCATCACGCCCACGTAGGCGTGCAGGTGCTGTCCGGCGTAATGCTGGTTGAGTTCGCGCGCGGTGTTGTCCAGGTGCTGCTTGGCCTGGCCGATGGTGCCGTGCCAGTAGATCGGCCAGGTGATTTCGGTGCCGACGTAGCTGTAGGCAACGGTGGTGGCGTTATCCGCCAGCACGCCGGCCTTGCTCAGCGCGTCGATCCACAGTGCCCAGTCTTCACCGCCCATCACGGCGACGGTGTCCTTGATTTCCTGCTCGTTGGCGGGCTCCACCGTGACCTGCACGACGGTGTCCTTGTTGGTGTCCACCGAGGAGGCGGTGAACGGCTGGCCGATCGTTTTCAGCGTGGAGCGCACCACCTCGCCGTTGTCGGGCAGCTTGCGCACGGGCGAGGCCAACGAGTAGACCACCAGATCCACCGGACCGCCCATTTCGTTCTTGATCAGTTCGATCGCGCGCGCGCGGGTTTCATGCGAGAACGCATCGCCGTTGATGGAGCGCGAATACAGCCCGGCCTGCTTGGCCAGTTTGTCGAAGGCGGCCGAGTTGTACCAGCCGGCGGTGCCGGGCTTGGTGTCGCTGGAGGGTTTCTCGAAGAACACGCCCAGCGTGGCCGCGCCGCAACCGAAGGCTGCCGTGATGCGTGTCGCCAGGCCATATCCCGTGGAAGCTCCGATCACCAGCACGCGCTTGGGACCGGCACCGCAAGCGCCCTTGGCCTGGGTGATGCCGATCTGGTCGAGCACGTTCTTTTCGCAACCGACCGGATGCGCCGTGATACAGATAAAGCCGCGAACCTTGGGATGGATGACCACGAATAAGCCTCACCGGATGAATACAAGGCCGCCATTCTAAGGGGCGAGGGGGGCCATGCGCCTGCGCAGGGTAGGGCAAGGGGCGGGAGTGCACAGATTCTTTACGTCTTCCGTACCCCGTGTTCCTCGTGCTGGCCGGATAGTTGGCTTGCATCACCCACGCGAAAGGAGGCCGCCATGACCACCCGCAAGCCATCCAACGCACCCCATGAAGCCCCGGGCCGCAAAGCGGCCGAACCCTACGATCCGCACAAGCGGCGTGGTCCGCCGCAGCGCCTGGAAGACACCAACGCCAGCGGCGACGCCCTCAATGACACCGGCGAGGACAACCAGCGCCAGAAAGAGGAAGACTGATCAGGCCCCGTCGGCGGTGAAGCCTACCTTGGCATGGCTGCCGTCGCAGAAGGGCTTGTTCTGGCTGTGCCCGCAGCGGCACAGGTAGGTGCTGGTGACACGCGCCACCATGCGGCCGGTGCCGCTGGTGATTTCCAGGTTGCCGCGCACGCACAGCGGGCCGTTCAATTGCGGGTCGATCCGCAAGGGGCCGTCGCGCACCGCCAATTCGTCGGTGGAGTTGCCGGTGGGCGGTTCGCCGCTGGCGGCGAAGCCGATGTCGTGATGCGAACCGTCACAGAACGGCTTGTTCTTCGAGGCGCCGCAGCGGCACAAGGTGGCGCGGAATCCTGCCTGCTTGCCACTCAGGCGCAGGTCGCCGCGAAACGCATACGGCCCTGCTTCGCGCGTCGCGGCAAGATTCACCGGCGGCGCGGATTCGTCCGGACGCCCGTCGCGCCGCTGGTATTGAATGGCGCCCGAGGGGCAGGCATGCGCAATCTCCACCAGGCGCTCAGCGTCCATCGCATCGGGATGGAGCCATGGCCCTTGCACGTTGGCGAGGAAAACTTTCGGCGCACCGGTGACGCAGAAGCGTGCATGGATGCAGCGCTTGGCTTCGAACAGCAAGCTCAGCTTTTCGCCTTCGACCCGCTCGATGCCGTCCTGCGTGGTGCTTGGCGCCGCGGCAGGCGTTGCGGCAATGGTTTGGGTGGCGGCAATCGCAGATGGCGCGGGCCGCTCAAGATCGAAACCTTCCTCGGCCTGCCTGGACAAGCTCGCGAACACACGCGCGGCAGCAATCGTGCGCGGATCTCCTGTTGCACTCAAACGCTCGGCCGCCTCCGTCAGCTGCTGGAGCCGCTCGCGGAAGAAGCGGCGCGCACCGGGTCCTGGCGGTAGCGGCGATGCATCACGCAAGGTGATGAAGGTGACGCCTGCATGGCAGTCCGGATTCGATGGGCCGGCCGGCAGTCGTGCGGCGCGTTCGGCCAGCGGTACCAGCGCGCGCATCAGGCCGATACCCAGCTCGAGCGAAAGATTTTTATCCGGGTCCGGCTGAGGTACCGCGTAGGTGTAGGCGAGCAGCCGCTGCATCAAACCGTATGCGGCGTTGGCAAGATCGACGGTGGCGATCGCATCGGAATCTTCCAGCCACACGCGGCCTTCGGGACGCGGCGGCCGGCGCAATACCGGATTGGTGGCGGCCGGAAAGGCGGGTTTGAAGGACGGGTCAGCCGTGAGCAGCGCCTGGTATTCCGCGCGTATCGCCGCGAAACGCTGGTAGTGCGAATTCTCCGTGTTCTCCAGTGCGCCTTCGCCTTGCGTGATGATGGACTCGAACGCCGCCAGCGCTGTCTTCAGGCAGATCACGCGCTTGGCGCCGGGCAATGACACTTCAGCGCTGGACAACTGCAGTGCCGGGTTGCCGCACATGGCGCCCGCTTCGCCGTGCGCTTCCACCATCAAACGCAGGCCATTGCCCAAGGTCTGGTAGAACTCGCCGACGGTGTCGTAATCGATGCCCATGGGGGTAAGCCGTGCACCGGGTGCGCCGCGCACGAAATGCCGTTCGGGCTCGAAGCCGGCGCCATCGGGTTCGGCCGAACCGGCTGGGCGTTCCAGGTAGATGAAGTGCTGCAGCGTCGCCATGTTGAACGGCGCCAGCTTCACCACCACGCCGGCCGGCAGATAGCCGGGGTCGAGCGGAAAGTTCACGCGACCGACGCGCGGCGCGCCGCCCAGCGCGATGGTGATGTTCCATACCGACATCAGGTGGCCCATCTCCTCGATCGCCACCTGCAGGATGCTGTGCTTCCAGCGCGTGATCGCTTCCAGCTGTTGAGCGGTAACACCTTCCTCCACCGACGACTTCAGCGAGAACGCTGCGTAGAGATACGTGCACATCAGGCAGTGTTCGAGCTCGGCTGCTTCGTAAAGCGCGTGCAGCGCCTGTTCGCGGCTGGGAACGGTATGCAAGGAGCTGTAGCTGACCACGGCTGGGTCCCTCTTGGTGTCAGAACACAGAAGGTACACCGATTGGGGTTGCGTGCGTCTGTGCCGTAGGCTGGGATGGCAATCCCAGCACGGCCATGCATGCAGCACAGGCGATGCTGGGCTTGTCGTACTAGCTTATGTTGTTCAGATGAACATGCCGCCCGAAGCTTCGATGCGCTGCGCATTGATCCAACCGCTTTCCTTTGCCAGCAGCATCGCCACCACGCCGCCGATATCGTCCGGCAAGCCCACGCGGCCCAGTGCCGTCTGCGCAGCGACGTATGCATTCACATCGGCGTTGTCGCGCACCGTGCCGCCACCGAAGTCGGTCTCGATCGCGCCCGGAGCCAGAGTGTTGACAGCGATGCGGCGAACGCCAAGTTCCTTGGCCAGGTAGCGCGTCAGCACTTCGATCGCGCCTTTCATCGCGGCATACGCCGAATAGCCGGGCAGGGCAAAGCGGGCCAGGCCGCTGGAGACATTGAGGATGCGTCCGCCGTCCGCGATCAAAGGCAACAAGGCCTGGGTCAGGAAGAACGTGCCCTTGAGGTGCACGTTGACCAGTTCGTCGAACTGCGCCTCGGTGGTTTCGGCGAAGCTGGCATGGATGCCGATGCCGGCATTGTTGACCAGGTAGTCGAAACCATCGCGTTGCCATTGCTGCTGCAACACCGTGCGCAACTGCTCGGCGAAGGCGGCAAAGGTGGATGCCTTGCCGACGTCCAGCGGCAAAGCGACCGCACGGCGGCCAAGCTTCTTTACTGCCTCCACCACCGCCTCGGCTTCGGCCTGGTTGGAACGGTAGGTCAGCACCACGTCGGTGCCATGTTCGGCCAGTCGCAACACCATGTTCTTGCCAAGGCCGCGGCTGCCGCCGGTGATCAGGGCGATCGGGGTAGAGGTCGTGCTCATGAGTGTCTCCTGGGGTGGGAAGGAACCAACGGCGAACAGGATATTGATCTGTACTTGCCACATAAATCGTCCGATCATGAGTGCTGTGTTCGTAAATAATGAACAATCGAGCGGGGCAGGCGATGAATCGGATCGAAGCCATGCAGATCTTCGTGCGGGTGGCGGAACTGGCCAGTTTCACCCGGGCCGCCGACAGCCTGGGGCTGCCCAAGGCCAGCGCATCCACCGCCGTGCAGCAATTGGAAGCGCAGCTCGGCACCCAGCTTTTGCATCGAACCACGCGCCGGGTGCAATTGACGCAAGACGGCCAGCGCTACTACGAGCGCTGCAAGGATGTGCTGGCCGACCTGGATGAACTGGGCACGATGTTCCGGCAGGAGCCGCAGGCGGTGAGCGGCCGCTTGCGCGTGGACATGAATAGCGGCGTGGCCAGGCATGTGATCGACCATTTGCCGAAATTCCTGCGCGAACACCCGGGCATCGAAGTGGAACTGAGCAGCTCCGATCGCCGTGTCGACCTGGTGGCGGAAGGTTTCGATTGCGTGGTGCGTGTGGGCACGCTGGCCGATTCCAGTCTGGTCGTGCGGCCGCTTGGGCAATACAAGATCATCAACTGCGCGAGCCCGGCATATCTGCAGGAATACGGTGTGCCGCAAACCCTGGGGGATCTCGCGCGTCACCGGCAGATCCACTACGTATCGGTGATGGGGCAGCGGCCACCCGGCTTCGAATACCTGGAAGGCACGCAGTACCGCTACGTGCCCATGCAAGGCGTGCTTACGGTCAATAGCATTGAGGCCTACACCCATGCATGCCTGGCCGGACTGGGCATCATTCAGACGCCTAGAGGGGGCGTGCAGCACCTTCTTCTGGCCGGACGCCTGGTGGAGGTGTTGCCGCAATACGAGGCCGAGCCGATGCCGGTGTCGCTGCTGTATGCACAACGGCGCAATTTGTCGGTGCGCGTGCAAGTGTTCATGGATTGGCTGGCGAAGGTACTGGCTACGTATCTGGATCGCGTCTGAATCGCGGAACCGGTTCGCGGAAAACTGTCATCGTGCTTCACTAAGGTAGCGGCGGTCATGCGCTTTGGCGGAGTTTCGCCACCTGTCATGACGTTCCCTTCACACACGAGGCTGCACGTCATGACGACTCCAGGCAACTCGCTGTCGGCGATCAACCACATCGTCGTATTGATGCTGGAAAACCGCTCTTTCGATCACATGCTCGGTTTTCTGTATGCCGACGCCGGCAATGTCTCACCCGCAGGCCAAGCCTATGAAGGGCTTACCGGCAAGGAATCGAATCCGGATGCGAATGGCAAGCCGGTCAGCGTGTTCAAGATCAAGGGCGGCACCAGCAGCACGTATTTCATGCCGGGTGCGGATCCTGGCGAAGGTTACACCGCGACCAACTCGCAGCTGTTCGGCAGCAATACCGCGCCCACGCCGCCAACCGCCGGCAACCAGGGCTTTGTCAGCAATTTCGCCTATACCTTGAGCTGGGAATCGAAAAGCACGGGCTATTCGATCCTGCCTGGCACCACGGCCAACGACATCATGGGCATGCATACGCCGCAAACCCTGCCGGTGCTCTGTGCGCTGGCGCGTGGCTTTGCCGTGTGCGATCACTGGTATGGCTCGGTGCCGACCGAAACCTTGCCCAATCGCGCGTTCGTGCATGCGGCCACTTCGCAAGGGCACATGGATGACAAGACCAAGACCTTCACGGCGCCCACGATCTACGCCGCGCTCGATAGCAAGCAGATCAGCTGGAAAATCTACGGTTACGATGCCGAGCCGCTGACACGCCACAGTTTCACCGACATCACCAATCTTCCCGACAGCTATTTCGGGCTGTTCAAGGATTTCCAGTCTGATGCGGCAAACGGTTCGCTGCCGGCTTATTCGTTCCTGGAGCCGAGCTGGGGTACGAAAGGAAACAGCCAGCACCCCAACTACGACGTGGCCTTGGGCGAGCAATTCATCCACGATGTGTACTACGCGCTGCGCAACAGTCCGCAGTGGAATCAGACCTTGCTGATCATCACCTACGACGAGCACGGTGGCTGCTACGACCATGTGTCGCCACCGACCAACGCGGTGCCGCCGGACTCGTCGGCTGGCGAATACGGATTCGATTTCAAGCGCTTCGGGCCGCGCGTGCCGACCTTGCTGATTTCGCCGCTGATTCCTGCCGGCACGGTATTTCGCGCGTCCGGCGCCACGCCGTTCGATCACACTTCGATTCTGAAAACGGCGCAGCTGCGCTGGAGCCTGCCGGCGTTGACAGCACGCGACGCCGCTGCGCCCGACGTGGGGAATGTGCTTAGCCTGCACACGCCACGTAAAGACGATCCGCTGGCCGGCGTGGCGGTGCCGCAGTCGAAGGGAACGAATCCTTCGACCAACAAGCCTTCGCATCTGCAGCAGGTGTACGCGGAACTTGCCGCCCACCTGCCGATGCCCGACCCGGCGCCTGGCGCGCAACCGGGCATTGCGAAGCTGAAAACCGCGGATGACTACGATCGCTACATCAAGGAGCGGGTGGCGGGATGGAAGGCGCGCCGCAAGCGCTGATTTGGGTAGGCTGGGATGACCATCCCAGCTTGTTTCCGTGGGGCACGAATGCTGGGATGGTCATCCCAGCCTACGGGCCGAGGTACTTGCGCATGAATACGGTGGCCTGGGGATTGTCGTTGTAGCGTTCGCAGCGTTCATAGCCGCGTTTTTCATACAGTGCGATGGCAGCTTTCAGATCGTCGTAGCTGTCCAGATAGATCCATTCGATGCCCTGGCTGCGCGCATACGCTTCCTGGGCATCGAGCAGCTTGTCGGCGATATGCTGGCCGCGCGCGCTGGGCTTCACATACAGGCGCTTGCATTCGCTGGCGCGCGACAGGGCGGCCAGCTTGCGCAGCACGACGCAACCCACCACTTCGTCGCCCCGATAGGCCAGCCATAGCCCCGAGGCGGGTTCGTCGATCAGTTGCTGGATGCTGCCAGGCTTATCCCGCTGCACGACATGCACGGCTTCGTAGTACTCGCGGAGAATGGCCAGTGCATGGTCATTCGGCGCGGTCAGGCGCGTGATGCGCAGCGGTGCTTGCTGGCGATCTTCAAGCAGGGCGCGGACGCCGGCCAATGACGCCACCAAGGCTTCGCGCTCGGCCGTGCCCAGGTGCGCAAGCATGCCGTGGATATGCGCCATGGACTGCTCGTTGAGGCGCGCGACGGCCTTTTGTCCGGTTGCGGTGAGCAATAGCGGCTTTTCACGCGCGTCTGTGTCGGAGCTTACGCGACGGATCAGCTTGCGCCGGATCAAGCCCGCCACCAGGCGGCTCAGATAGCCGGCATCCAGTTCCAGCGTTTCCTGCAAGGCTGACGCCGTCACTTTCGGCTGGGCGCTCACCTCGTACAGGATGCGCGCTTCGGTCAGCGCAAACTCGCCGTCGAGGTGCCGCTTGCGCAGCAAACCAAGCCGGGCTGTGTAGTAGCGATTGAACTCTCGGATCGCGGCGATCTGCTGCGTGAGTTGCGCTTGCGACGGGAGGGCGTTCATGGAGGAGACTCTATACCCATATAGTTGCTTTTAGCAACTATATGGGTATAGACGTAAAACATGCCTTGTTTCGCAGGGCGCACGTCAGGATTTGCTGCGGAAGGTCACCACCAGCACATCGCGGTGTGCCGGCTCGTCAGCTACCAGCGGAGTAACCGGTGTTACGCCATGAAACACGCGCGGATCGTGGATCAGCGCCGCATCGAACGGGTGGGTGAGGGTGAAGTCGCCCAGGGGCTTGCCGTCCGGTGCATGGATGGTGGTGGTGCCGCTGGCGATATTGTGGCGGTCGATCAGCAGCACCAGCACGAAATCCACGCCATCGCGGTGGCTTCCTTCCGGCGTGGGTTCGCCGGCCGAGGTGGCGTTCGCTTCGATCCGGAACTGATGGACTTCCACGTGCCAATGCAGGCTGGCCGGCGTGAGCGAGCCGAAGAAGCGGTTGCAGAACGCCAGAATGGTAAGCAGGCTGTTGCCGTTTGCTATCGCCGGATCAAGTGGTTCGAACCAGCGCTCGATATCGCCTTGCAGGCGGTTGTATTGCAGCGATTGATAGTGGGGCTGATGCGGCACCAGCATGACGGCACCGTTGGAAGTCGCCGCATAAGTGCCGTGGCGGCGACGACGCTGCCTTCCTGTTGCGGCGAGATAAGGATCGGGGCCGAGCTGATTCCAGCTTGCCGCGAAGCTGTCCCAATCCGATAAATCGCCCGATGCTTGCAGCAGCGGCTGCATGACCTCTGCAGTGACGAAGGAGTAGCCGTCGCGTTTTACGGCGTCGAGCAGCACGGAGACAGGCGAATCTATCGGGTTGCGCATGGCGCGATTATATAGCGGAGCCTGGATTCCCTCGCTCCGAAAGAGCAAGGGAGCCGAGTAGGCTGGGATGACAATCCCAGCGCCTTTTTGGCGTACAGATGTGGGTCAGCGCACTCCGAGCATGTCTATCCTGGCCAGCCCCTGCTCCCTCGCTTCGGACAGGACTGTTGCCACGGTCTGGTAAGCCACGCCGTCGGCCGCATCGATTTCCAGCGCCGGTTGCGTGGATCGCGTTGCGGCTATGGCCAATTGCGTTCGCAGCTGATCGAGGCTGACCGGCGTGTCATTCCAGTACATCGTGCCGTCCGCCTGGATTGCCAGATGGATGGCAGTCGGTGCCTGGGTGAACTGGCTTGAGGCCTGCGGTAAATCCAGTTTTGTTTTATGCGTGATGATCGGGGCGCTGATCATGAAGATGATCAACAGAACCAGCATGACGTCAACCAGCGGCGTGACGTTGATCTGGGCCATTACGGCCTGCGATACACGAGCAGAGAAAGCCATACTTCCTCCTGGGCGAGCGCGTAGATGTGCGCCCGGCATACTTAGGGGGAGCCGGGCGAGGCCAGCTTAGCGCCGGGCCGCGCACAAAAGCAAAGCCATAAGCGCTTATGCTGTCCCGATCGCCACCGGAAAGGAACGACATCATGCTGAGCACACGGGTGTACGGGATGCTGGTCTTGGCAGGTTTCGCAGGCGCGATCCATGCGCAGGCGCCTGCCAAGCCTCCGGCCATCGAAGCGTTTGCCAAGGGAGTGCAGATCTATGCCTGCAAGCCGTCCAACGGCAACTATGCCTGGGTCTTGAAGGCACCGGACGCCAACTTGAGCGATGCCGGCGGCCATGCGCTCGGCAAGCATTTCGCGGGACCCAGCTGGCAGGCCACCGACGGCAGCGTGGTGGTGGGCGAAACGCTCAACTCGTCGCCGTCGCCCGACGCCGGCGCTGTTGCATGGCTGGTGCTGCATGCCAAGTCGCATACCGGCGCGGGCGAGATGGCGAGCGTGCAATACGTGGTCCGCACGCGTACCGAAGGTGGCCTGGCACCCGCCGCGGGCTGCGATGCGGCGCATGCAGGTAGCGAGGTGCGCGTGCCTTACAGCGCCGTCTACCTGTTCTTTCGTGGTGCGTAGGCTGGGATGACAATCCCAGCTTTCCACGCTGTCCCGGTGCTGGGATTGTCATCCCAGCCTATGCGCTCAGGGGCTGAATATCAGCACGATGAACACCACGAATAGTGAAAGATGTACCGCGCCTTCCAGCATGGTGGTGCGCGCGCTGGAGAAGGTCATTGCGCTAAGGATCAAGGTCGCCATCAGCATCACGATGCTCGATGGCGGCACGCCGAGCAGTACCGGTTGGCCGGTATAAAGGCTGATGGCGAGCACGGCCGGCACGGTAAGTCCCAGCGTGGACGCTGCCGAACCCAGGCAAAGATTGATGGCGCGCGTCAGGCGATCGGCGCGCGCGGCGATCAGGGCGGAAATCCCTTCCGGCGCGAACACCAGGATGGCGATGATGATGCCGCCCAGCGCCTTGGGTGCGCCGGTGGCGGCCATACCGTAGTCGAGGATCTTCGCCATGCTCTTGGACAGGATGACGATCGGCAGGATGTTCACCAGCAGCAGCGCGAAGTGCCGCAGCAGTTTTTTTCTGCTGATCGCTCCCGCGGGCTGCTGCGCCACGCTCTTGGCATCGACCGGCTGCGCATCGGCCGTTACGAAGTAGCCACGATGCCGTCCCGTCTGCAGCCACAGGAACACGCCATACAAGGCGAGGGTGAGTAGCGAGAAGGCGAGTGCCTGCGGTGGCGCCAGGGATCCATCGGGCGTGGAGGTGGTGAAGTCCGGCAGCACCAGGGCGGTAAGGGTCAGCGGAATGATCACCGACAGATACGCCGAGGCGCCTTTCAGGTTATAGGCCTGCTCATAGTGGCGAAAGCCACCCAGCAGCAAGCCAAGGCCGACCACGCCATTGAGCACG
This sequence comes from Dyella flagellata, assembly GCF_030160275.1. GTDB lineage: Bacteria > Pseudomonadota > Gammaproteobacteria > Xanthomonadales > Rhodanobacteraceae > Dyella_B > Dyella_B flagellata. The sequence continues at coordinate 35,622 of NZ_BSOA01000048.1, read as the reverse complement.
ATCATCAACACCGCGTACATGGTGTCGCGCGCCAGGGTGGAGCTGCCGCTGGAATCGAGCATCACGGCCGAGATCAGCACCACTTCGATGATCACGATGGAGAGCGTCAGCACCAGGGTGCCGAGGGGCTCTCCCAGCATGTGCGCCAGTTCCTCGGCTTCATGCACGACGCCGAAGGCCACCCAGACGATGACGAGGAATAGCCAGGTAAACAGCAGCAGCGCCGAGAGCGGGCTGCCGATGTGGCCTACCCACGAGGAGCCCCATAGCAGGAACAGTACGACGGTCAGCCAGCCGGCCAGGGGACGCATGCTTGTCATGGCTTTATGCATGGGGTGTCTCGTTTCGATCTTCCATGTCGAGCGCGATATTACCGGCCCGGCCGGCCGATGTTGGTGCCGGCGGATGGTGGCTGAAGCGATCCGTCCCCCTTATGCGCCCTGTGGTCAGGCCTTTCCATCACGGCATTTTCACCGATGGGGGCTGAGGCTGTGGCTCGCAAATGGCCGGCAAGCCTGTCTTGGTGGGGTAAACGAGCGACACTCGACGATCCACGTAGATGCGCAGCAGAGCGCGACGTTTGTGCGTGACACGGTCTCGTATCAACAGGGTGGCATCTTCATAGCGACCGCACGCGCATCGCCGCAGGGAGGCCTTCGATGCCACGAGCGTCACGATTCGATCTTGCTTATGTGCCCCAGCACATCATTCAACGCGGGCATGAGGGTAGCGAGTGCTTCTACTCTCCGACCGACTACCGCAGTTATCTCGTGCAGTTGCTGCACGCCAGCAGTCGCTGGGAATGTGCGGTGCATGCCTATGTGTTGATGCCCAATCATGTGCACTTGCTGGTGACGCCGAGCCGCGTGGGCGCGTTGGCGCACATGATGCAGGGCATCGGACGCAACTACGTAAGCTACTTCAACGCGACGTACCACCGTTCGGGGGCGTTGTGGGAAGGGCGCTACAAATCCTGTCTGGTTGGCTCGGACTATGTGCTGAGCTGCCAGTGCTATATCGAACTCAACCCTGTGCGTTCGGGCTTGGTGGGCGAGCCATCCTTCTACCCGTGGTCGAGCTATGCCTGCAACGCGTTGGGCATGCCTGATCCGGTGGTCGTCCCCCATGCGGAGTTTGTGGCACTGGGCAACTATCGCGATCAATGCATGCGCGCCTACCGGCAGCTGTTTGCGGGAGATATCGAGCCCGCCGTGCTGAGGGAAATCCGCACCTACATCCAGCAGCAGCGCGCGTTGGGTTCGTCGGCGTTTCAGGCCCGGGTGGAAGCGATGCTTGGGCGGTGTGCCAAGGCGCGGCCGGCGCACCGGCCAAGGAAGCAGCCTCAGGCGCTTGAACAGGGCCGATAGCGCCGACTGGCGTTTGCTCAAATCCTTTTCGGAGAGAATCTCTTCGGAGAGAAGGGCGTTGGACGCGATTACTTTTCCAGCGCCGCTTTCAGTCTCAGCAGCGCCTGGTCCCATTGTCCGGCAATGACATCGAGCGAGCGCCGGGCTTCCTCCAGCCGCGACGATTCCAATTCCCACAAACGCTCGCGCCCACTTCGAAGGTCGCGCACCAGGCCCGCATCCGCCAACACCTTCAGATGCTTGGTGACAGCTTGCCGCGTGATCTCGGTGCCGGCCGTAAGCTGGGTAATCGACAGCGCACCGCCGGTGCACAGCAGGACGATCAGGCGCAGGCGCGTTTCGTCGCCCAGCGCCGCGAACACCGGCACGGCCTTGCGTAACTGCGGAAACTTTGTGCCGGCGCTTCGTGCCGAAGCATTAGTGCGAGGCAAGATAGACATCGATGTTTTTCATCTGCGCGTCCCAGCCGCCGCTGTTCATGCGGAAGGCTTCCAGCCGCCGGTGTGGTGGGATCTGGTCGAAACCCGATTCGACCAGGCGCAGCAGTGTGCCTTCCGCGGTTTCTTCCAGCTCGAACGCCACCAGGGTGGTGGGTTCGTGCGAATAGTCCACCTCCGGATCCACCGCATAGGGATGCCAGCGAAATGACAGCAGGCGTTCCGGTTCGACGCGCTCGACCACAACTTTCCATAGCAGGTGTTCATAGCCTGGATAGGTGATGTTTCCCTCGCACGGTTCACCAGCCACGAAGCGCTTGCCTTTGAGCGCCACACCGAACCATTCGCCGAAGGATTCAGCGTTGGCCAATGCGCGCCACACCTTCGTGCGCGGCGCCTTGATGTGGATCTGCCGTTCGATGCGATCTGTGGCTGTGTTCATGGGCAACCTCCTGGTTGCATATTAGCCCAGTGGCAGTAGATTATGCAACTTTTTGGTTGCCCTTTGGCGCGCACGCCGGGGCAAGCCGGAATGGGTATGCTCAGTGGCGATGTCCGATTTGCGGCGGCTCGTGCGTCATCACAGTGGCGGCGCATGGTGCCCGCCTTGAACTGACGGAGAAATTCCATGCAATACCTACTGTTGCTGTTTGCCGATGAGAGCGCCTGGGGGCGCATGTCCAGCGCTGATCAGGAACGCGGCGTGGCGGCCTACGGTGCCTATACGCAGGCCCTCAAGGAGGCCGGTGTATGGGTGGGCTCCAACCGGCTGCAAAACACCAATACGGCCACGACGGTGCGCCTGGTCGACGGCAAGTCGCAGGTGCTGGATGGGCCGTACGCGGATTCCAAGGAACAGCTTGCCGGTTATTACCTGATCGAAGCTTCCGACCTGGATGGGGCGCTGGGCTGGGCTGCGCGTTGCCCTGGCGCTGGCCACGGGACCATCGAAGTGCGGCCGGTGTGGCCCACCTACGGAGCCAGCTCATCGTGAGCGATGATGCGTCCGCGCGAGCGGCCGCAAACGCCGTAGCGCGCCGCAGCTACGGCAAGCTGCTCGCGTACCTGGCCGCCGACATGCACGACGTGTCGGCGGCGGAGGACGCGTTGTCGGAAGCGTTCGCCGCCGCACTGGCCGATTGGCCGGTGCATGGCTGCCCTGACAATCCCGAATCCTGGTTGATGACGGTAGCGCGCCGCAAAGGCATCGATGGCGTGCGGCGCCGTCGCAGCGGTGATGCAGCCTCGGTGCAGTTGCAGGCGATAGCCGACATGCGGGCAGAATGCGTGGACACCGGCGAGGAAGAGATCTTTCCCGATCGCCGCCTCGCCCTGCTGTTCGCTTGCGCCCATCCGGCCATCGAGGTAGGCATTCGCGCACCGCTGATGCTGCAGGCCGTGCTGGGCATGGATGCGAAGACCATCGCCTCGGCCTTTCTGGTTTCGCCCGAAGCCATGGGCAAACGGCTGGCTCGCGCCAAACAGAAGATCCGCGAGGCCGGCATCCCTTTCGCCATCCCGGAGCGGGATGCATGGAATGAACGGCTCGAAGGCGTGCTTGCTGCGATCTACGCCACCTATGCCGAAGGCTGGAGCGATCCGGACGATGCCGACCTGATGCGGCGCGACCTCGTCGACGAAGCCATCTTCCTGGCGCGCTTGCTGGCGGAATTGTTGCCGCAAGAACCGGAAACGCTGGGCTTGCTTGCCTGCATGTTGTACGCCGAAGCACGTCGCGGAGCGCGTCGCAACGCGCAAGGCGAGTACGTGCCATTGGCCGAACAGGATGTGCGCTTGTGGGATGCCCGCATGGTCGATGAGGCCGAAGCCTTGTTGCGGCGAGCAAGCACTTTGAAGCATATCGGCCGCTATCAGCTCGAAGCGGCATTGCAATCGGCGCACGTCGAACGCCGGCGTTCCGGGCGGAACGACTGGGCGCCGGAAGTACAGCTTTACGATGCGTTGCACGCACTGACTGGCTCGCCAGTCGTTGCGCTCAACCGTGCGCTGGCGGTGGCGGAGCTGGAAGGGGTCGAGGCCGCCGTTGCCATCCTGCGCGGCCTGTCCGAAGACCGGCGATTGGCCGACTATCAGCCGTATTGGGCTGCGCGTGCGGCGTTGTTTGCACGCGTGGGAGACCTTCACGAAGCCTTGCATGCCTACGACATGGCGATTGGTCTGGCGCGGGATCCGGCGGTACGGCGTTTTTTGCAGCGGCGGCAAAGCGAGGTCGCTACGCGATGATTGCCGTCGCGTAGGCTGGGATGGCAATCCCAGCTTTTCATGCGGTGTGGCATTGCTAATGCTGGGATTGTCATCCCAGCCTACGCAGGCCATCTGCCCGGCCGTATCCTCACTCTGGCAAAATCGGCGCTTCCGCTTACCGGGAAGCCAAACCCATGCGTGACGCTGTCACCACTCCGGCCAATTCGCCAGGCCGGGTGCTGTTCGCCAGTCTGATCGGCACCACCATCGAGTTCTTCGATTTCTACATCTACGCCACGGCGGCGGTGCTGGTGTTTCCCAAGCTGTTCTTCCCTGCGGGCGATGCAGCGACGGCAACCTTGCAATCCTTCGCCACGTTCGCGCTGGCCTTCGTCGCGCGGCCGATCGGTTCGGCCCTGTTCGGCCACTTCGGCGACCGCATTGGCCGCAAGGCGACCTTGGTGGCAGCTCTGCTCACCATGGGCATCTCCACGGTGGTGATCGGCGTGCTGCCCACCTACGCCCAGATCGGACTGTTGGCGCCGACCCTGCTGGCGTTGTGCCGCCTGGGGCAAGGCTTGGGATTGGGCGGCGAGTGGGGTGGCGCGGTGCTGCTGGCGATTGAGAACGCGCCGCCGGGCAAGCGCGCCTGGTACGGCATGTTCCCGCAGCTTGGCGCCCCGCTGGGCTTCCTTGCCGCCACTGGCCTGTTCCTGTGGCTGACCGAGAAAATGGGTGACGCCACCTTCTTTGCCTGGGGCTGGCGCGTGCCGTTCCTGGCCAGCTCGGCGCTGGTGCTGATCGGCTTGTGGATGCGCCTGCGCTTGAACGAAACGCCCGCGTTCGCACGCGCGATGGCGCTGCATGAGCGAGTAAAGGTACCGATGGCGAACGTGCTTGTGCAGCATCCGCGCGCGCTCATCGCCGGTATGTTCGCGGCGCTGGCCACGTTCGTGATTTTCTACCTGACGACAGTGTTCGCCTTGAGCTGGGCCACCTCCAAGCTGGCCTATTCGCGCGAATCGTTCCTGATCGTGCAGATGGTGGGCGTGCTGTTCTTTGCCTTGTTGATTCCGTTCTCCGCCTGGCTGGCGGATAAGCGGGGCGGGCTCTTCGCGATGCTGCTGGCGAACGTGCTGATTTTCATGTTCGGCATTGCCTACGCGCCGCTGTTTGCACATAGCGGCATGCTGTTCATGGTGGTGGGCATGTGCATCGTCGGCCTCACCTACGGTCCGCTGGGCACGGTGCTGGCGCAGATTTTCCCCACCGCGGTGCGTTATACCGGTGCGTCGCTGGCGTTCAACATGGCGGGCATTTTCGGTGCGTCGCTGGCGCCGTATCTCGCCACCTGGCTGGCCAAGACCTATGGCCTGGCCTATGTGGGCTATTACCTTTCGGCAGCGGCCGTGCTGAGCTTGATCGCGTTGCTGGCCAAGCCGCGCGAAGCGAATTAACGGCGCGCCTGGGTGCAGAAAAAAGCCCTGGCGAGCGCGAGCTGCCAGGGCTTTTCGTTAAGCGCGGCCATCAACCGCCCGGGGGATGTTGCTCCTCACGTTTACCCTTCTCCGGCGGCTGCTGCGCAGGGTGCGGCCGTTCGGCTGGATGAGGCTCAGCAGCAGGATGCGGTGCGACCGGACGAGCTTCCTGTGGAGGCGGACCGCCATGGAAAGCCGGTGCTTCCTGCGGCACGGGGTGCGGCCGTTCCGGCGCCATTTCGCGCGGAGCAGGTTGTTCGCGTGGCGCAGGTGCTTCGCGTGGCGTGGGCGCTACTTCACGCGATGGACGTTGCCCGCCGAAGTTTTCAGGCCGTTCTTCGGCCGGGCGATTGGGCGTCATACCTTCACGCGAGGGTGCTTGGTTGGCGTTGCGTTCGGGATGCGGTGCGAAACGCTCCGAAGGCAGGCCACGGTTTTCCTCCGGTTGTGGACGCGCTGCGGGTTGCGGACGCTCGCCACCTGCAGGGGCGCCGTGTGCAGCGACAGTACCTGCGCCAGTGAAAGCAGTCGGTTTAGCCGTGGCTGCGATCTGCGGCGAGCCGTGGTTGGCCGAAAAACGCATCTGCGGATTCTGGCGTGCCATTTGCACGTGCTCCTGCTGCGCTGCTACTGGCGGCGTGTGTTGCGCGTGTTGGTAAGTCATTTCCTGCGGTGTCGGCCGCGCAGCCAAGCCGCCATTGCCGCCGTTGTAGCTCACGTGGTTGACCGTAACGTTGTTGATCACGGTCTTGTTGTACACGTTGGTGACGTGCACGTTGCTGATGTTGTTGACCGTGCGGTTGTAATAGAAGCCACCCGATCCCCAATGGCCGCCTTCGTAGCCTTCGCCGCCATAGCCGTAGCCGTAGTCGACGCCGCCGTAGAAGCCCACCTGCGGGCCCCAATAGCCTTGGTGGAAGACGAACACGGCTCCACTCCAGCCCCAATAGCCTGGCGTCCACAAGGCACCGGTGAACGGTGCGAGCACCCAAGTGCCCGGCACCCAGTAGTATTCCTCGCCATCCCATGCCCAATAACCTGGCGTCCACATGTAGCCATCGCCAGGAATAGGCGGCTGGTCATAAACCGGCAGCGGTGGCGGTGGCGAGCCGGCGGTGATGGTGACGCCGATGGACACCTGTGCCTGCACCGGCGTCGTGACGAACGCGAACGCTGCGGCGGATAGCACGGCGGCGCCGAGCGCCACCGCGCTGCAACGCATGGCAGCCTTCCGCATCAGAGCGTGGTGTTTCATGGATGTTCCTCTTCTTGTTGGCGTGTGCGTAGGAGCAACCTACTGCATGTTGTGCGACGAAACGCTGAGTGTGACGGCTGCCGTTCCTGTTCAATTAAGCGAAAAAAGCCGCTCGACGCCGCCTTGACATGCAAGCGCTTGTATCGCTTTGCAATCGGCAACCTAAATCATGAGTAAAGCGCCACGCGGCGAGGGTGGCCGCTTTCGCGGAACTGACAGCAAGGAAAATACCGCCTGAAGATTGCTTGTCGTGTCTACGCGACAACCGTCCAGCAATAATCGGAGTGCGACGCTTTCTTGCATGGTTTAGCGTGGCGCTTTAGGAGGAATTTCGATGAACAGCAGTCAGGCCGAACGCGCAGCGCAACCACCGGACGATTCCAAGGCCGAGCTTGATTGGCCACGCTTGGCCGGCGATCTCGATCGTTACGGGGTCGCGAGCATTTCGGGTCTCTTGCAGCCCGACGCTTGCCATGCGCTGGCCACGTCGTATGCGGACGATCGCCGTTTCAGAAGCCGCGTGGTGATGGCGCGACATGGGTTTGGAAGCGGCGAGTACAAGTATTTCGCCTACCCGTTGCCTACGCTGATCCAAGAGCTTCGCACGGCCCTCTACCCACCGCTGGCACAGATCGCCAACCGATGGAACCAGGCCATGGATATCGCCGTGCGTTATCCGGCGACCCATGCCCAATACCTGCAGCGCTGTCACGAGGCAGGACAACTGCGCCCGACGCCGTTACTGCTGCAATACGCTGCCGGCGACTACAATTGCCTGCATCAGGATCTGTACGGCGAGCACGTCTTTCCGTTGCAGATGGCCATCCTGCTTTCGCAACCCGGCCGGGACTTCACCGGCGGCGAATTCGTGCTGACCGAGCAGCGGCCACGCATGCAATCGCGGCCGGAAGTGGTGCCGTTACAACAAGGCGATGCGGTGGTGTTTGCCGTGCATCATCGACCGGTGCAGGGCACGCGTGGGGTGTACCGGGTGACGATGCGGCATGGCGTGAGCCGGATTCGCAGTGGGCATCGGCATACGCTGGGGATTATTTTTCATGATGCCGTGTGATGAGCGCTGATCCGCTCCCCGTGGTTGAGTCGGGGCGCAGGGACGCATAAGGAAAACCGCGCAAAAGCGCGTAGGCTGGGATGCTAATCCCAGCTTTCCACACGGCATCCCGATGCTGGGATTGTCATCCCAGCCTACGCACTGCATTTCGTACGTCGGACCGTGCGAGATTCAGATGGAAGCTATGTTTACGTCTGCGCCGCTGTCCGCGCCCGATGATGCATTGGCGGCGGCGAGGAGGGTGCCCGGAATGGCACCACGCACGCGTCGACCGGTAATTGCGCATCGCTCAGCATGGCCACCAGTGTTTCACCATAGATGAGCTCGAAGGGTTTGCCGGCGACGAACTTCCATGCTTCGTCGGTGTAGTCGCCGCAGGCGACGATCTTCACGGCCGAGGCTTGGTGATACCTCATCAGGTTGTGCATCTCACGCACATCCTTCACGTCGACATCGCGGCGCCGCCAGTGACGGCATTGCACCAGCGTGGTCAAGCCGTGCTTGCGCAGGATCAGATCCAGGCCGGCTTCGGCATCGGCATGCCCTACGCGCTCAACGGTATAGCCGCGAAAGCGGAACGCTTGCGCCACGCGCTCTTCGAACGCCTGCCAATGCATGCGGCATAGCTCGGCGAGCTGGTCGCGCACGATCAGACGATGGACTCGCTTGCGATAGCCCAAACAGGTAGCGAACGCGAGCAGCCAACACGCGATCAAGGCCATCCATAACAGCGTCAGGTAGCTTGCGCCATGCACCCCGCGTCCATAGTGGACGCCCAGGCAGGCGCTTAAGCCGAGCAGGATGCCGGCGGGCCAATGCACCAGAACGTAACGTTCGATGCGATGTGTTCCGTGCTTCGCCATCAACTCCCCCGAGCTGTGAACGCTGCTTCCGAACCGCTGATCGACCTTAGCGCGGACGCTACGGGAGATCAGCGTGCAGCGCGGCATTCGGCCGCAGTGCTGTTCTGCCGCAACGTGGTGCGTTTTTGCGGGGGTTCTTTTGTGCGATGCAGCGAAATTTGGGCGGAATGAAGCTCAGCTGTAGCCGTTTTTTCACGTTTTCTCCATGGCCTGACCACCGGCGTATGCTCTGTTACCAGGTCAAACTGAGATCACGGGATTTAGACGGTGTTTTCACACCGCGCATGCCACACCGGACTCGCGGCATCGCCGTTTAGTCATCCCTCTTCCATGGGGAAAAATGGGTATGGGCAAGACAGATACCTGGGTTCGCAGCGTCAGTGTGGATTGGGACGATCCGCAGCTGGTATCGCTGCTGCGCCGTAGCGAAAACTGGAGCATCGACAACCGCGGCGGCTATACGCCTCAGCATGTCCAGGTCTACCTCGGCTGGAGCAACTCGGTGGGCCGTTCGGCCACGCTGGTTTGGGAGCGCGACACGTCGGTGGTGCTGGAAGCCACTTTCCCGCTCGCTCGGGGCGAGCAGGTGCGGGTGGACAAGCACCTGGGCCATCGTGTGCGCACCCTGTGGGGGGTGGTGGTGGAAGGGCGCGAGGGCAATCGTGAAGAAGACCGCCGCAAGGGCATCCATGTGTATTGGCTGCAGGTGCTGAACAAGCCCGGCGACGACTACTAAAGAAACGCCTCGGCCTGCCGATAACCGCCTCAAGTACGCCAGTCACCCAAAGCGTCGAATGCGCTGCCGCTTGCGGCAGAGGGCGCTGCTGGCGTGCCACGGCAGGCAACTTAAAGAGCGGTATGAGTCACTTCAAGCCCGAGTTCAAGGTGTCAAATCATCAGGTGGACTGGAACGATCCGCGCCTGGACGCGCTGCTGCGCAAGACCGAGGACTGGAAGCTCGACAATCGCGGCGCCTACCCGTCGCAGGAAGTCCAGGTCCAGGTTGGCTGGGGGGCCGGCACTACTCGCAAGGCCGTGCTGGTGTGGGAAAGCGATCGCGTGATGGTGCTGGAAACCCGCTTTCTGATTCCGCAGGGCGAGCACGTGCGCGTGGACCGGGTTTTTGGCGACAGCATGCGCACCGGCTGGGGAGTCGTCGCGGAAGGGCGCCCGGGGTTTCGCGAAGAGGACAAGCTCAATGGGGTGTATGTGCATTGGTTGCACGTAACCTAGTGCTGGATTTGTCCCCCTCGTCTACGCCGGATACGGCGTTTCCCCCGCCAGCAAATAAAACCCCACCTGCGCCCGTTTGGCATGTCGTTTCGCGCGCGCCGCCAGCGTGGCGAGCGTTTCCGGATGCCCTGGAAAGGGCGGCAGCACGCGCACGGCGCCGATCGCCACTGTGGTAATCGGAAAGAACTGGGTATTGCCGTGGCGGTCTTCGCCGACGATGCCTTGGCGGGCGAGGTCTTCCTCGGCGAACAAGCCGCGAGCGCGTTGGTTGAACAGCTCCACCATGTGGCGGCAACGCGCCTCCCAATCGCCGCTTTGCAGCACCAGCAGGAAATCGTCGCCACCGATATGGCCAACGAAATCGCAACGCGGATTTACCTGCGCGGTGAGGATGCCGGCTAGCAGGCGGATCATCTCATCGCCTCGGAAGTAGCCATATTGATCGTTGAAGGGCTTGAAGTGGTTGAGATCCACGTAGGCCACGCTGAACGGAAGTTCCGCGCGCAATAGCCGCGCGACATGTTCGGTGACCGGGATATTGCCGGGCAGGAAGGTCAGCGGATTGGCGTAGCGCGCCGCCTCGATGCGCAGTTCGGTCACGCGCCGCACCAACGATTCGCCCGTGCCCAGACCCAGGTACTGCCCCTCGCGCGTGATCACGAAACCATCGCTGAGGTAGCGCTGATCCTGCCCGCGCAGAATGTCCGCCATGCTATCCAGCGATTGGCGCACATCACATAGCAGCGGCGCTTCGTGCATGAAAGCGGTACAGCTTTTGCGACCGTAGAGTTCGCGCGTGTAGGGCTGGGCCATGCGCTCGCTGAACACGCGACGGTTGATCAGGCCGACGGGCCGGTCTTCCTCCACCACCGCCAGCGCATGCAGTTCCGGCTGTCGCGAGAAGATGGCGATCACGTCGTTGTTGGTATGGCGCGGGGTCAGTGCGGGTGCTTCGATCACCAGGTGCCCCAGATGCATGGGGCGCTGGGTGACCGGCCCGCGTGGGCGTGGCAGCACCGACAGCGTGGTGATATCCAGCTCATCGCGCACGTTGTCGCTGACCGCGTCGATCGTCTGCGGCGCGGGACGGCCGAGCAGGAACCCTTGCGCATACGGAATGCCCAGCTCGCGCAGCATGCGCAAATCCTCGATGTCCTCCACGCCTTCGCCGACCAGGTCGGCCCCCAATGTTTCGGCCACCTGGCAGAGCGCGCGCACGATCGCCAGGCGTTCGGCGCTCTTGGACAAGCCATGGATCAGATAACGGTCGATTTTCACCACTTCCGGGTGGAGTTCGTTCCACATCTCGAAGTTGGAATGGCCATTGCCGAAATCGTCGAGCGCAAAACGCACGCCGTGCGCGCGCAGGTAACCCAGCGCGTGGGCGAGGCGTGCAGGCTCCTCCACGATGTCGCGTTCGGTCAGTTCGATGGTGATGCGGCCTAAGTCCATGCCGCCGCTGCCCAGGGCGGCAAGCAGGTCATCGGGCTTGATGGATTCCTGCATGAACGCCTGCGCGCTGAGGTTGACCAGCAACCGCCCGTTCGTCCGTTGCGCGCCAAAGGCGCGGCAAACGGTACGCGCGGCGGTCAGCTCGAATTCCCCCAGCCGGCCTTGGGCACGCGCTAGGTTGAGCAATTCCGGCGTACTGATGTTGCCGAGCTGTTCGGTGGAGCGGGCCAGGCCTTCGTGTGCGACCACTTCCATGGTATCCAGCCGGATCAGCGGTTGGAACATCGCCACCAGGCCGCTTTGCGCGCGGTCCAGCAGGGAAGCGAAGCGGGCATTGTCGCGAAGGAAGACCATGCAGGTTGTCAGGCCGCCTCGTGCCAGGCTGCTTCGTCGTGCTCATTGGATGCAGCGTCGGCATGGCTGGTCTGCAGCGCTTGCGCCTGGGATTGCTCGATGTGAAAGAAGTCCACCTGCCGCAACAAAGCTTCGGCGCTGCTGCGCATGGCGTAACTCATGCCGGCGTTGCGCTCCACTACCGCGGCATTTTCCTGCGTGATGTTGTCCATGCCCGCAATGGCCTGGTTGACCTGTTCGATCCCCGCCTTTTGCTCGCGGCTGGACAGTGCCATGCCGGCCACTGTTTCGGAAACCTGGGCCGCACTCGCCACGATGTTCGCCAGCGCATCGCCGGAACGCTGCGCATGGCGGCGGCCGTCCTGTACCGCATCGGTGCTTTCCTCGATCGATTGCCGCACTTCACGCGCGGCCGCCGAGCAGCGTTGCGCAAGCTGTCGCACTTCGGCCGCCACCACCGCGAAGCCGCGGCCATGCTCGCCGGCACGGGCCGCTTCGACGGCAGCATTGAGCGCCAGCAGGTTAGTCTGGAAGGCGACCTCGTTGATCAGACCGACGAATTCGGCGATGCGCTGGCCCGAGCGGTCGATGGCATTCATGGCGGTGACCGTCTCGCTGACGATGGACTGCCCCTGTTCGGCGAGCTGGCGCGAGGCGGCGGCGACGCGGTTGGCCTGTTCGGCCATGCTGGCGGCTTCGGCGACGTTGGCCGCCATCTGTTCCATCGAGGCGGAGCTTTCTTCCAGGCTGGCAGCCTGTGACTGCGTGCGGCGGCTCAACGCGTGCGTGTTTTGCTCCAGTTGTTGTGCATCGTTGCGCACCTTGGTGGCGCTCAGGCGCACCTGGCGCACTACCTCGGCCAGCTGCTTGTCCATGATGGCTAGCGCACGCAGCAGTTCGCCGATTTCGTCTTCGCGCCCTAGCGCGACCGGCTGGCCCAGTTCGCCACGTGCGATGCGTTTGGCTACGGCGGCGGCGAGGCGCAGGCGTGCGCCTAGTGCACGAATCAGGAAGCCGTCGCTGAGCGCAGCGAGCAGCAAGGCGCCCGCGAAAACCGCCAGCACCACGATCAGGCCTTGGCGATTGGCGGCGTGCTGGGCATCGGCCGCGTTCTTGCCGGCGGTGAGGGCGCTTTCGAACAGATTGGTGAAATCGCTTTGCAGTGGCACTAGCGCTGGCTGCACATCGCTGGCGAGTTTCAGCTGCGCGATATCGAATTGTCCGGCCTGCAGCAGGGCGAGCGTGTCGTCCATGGCCTGTTCGGCATCCTTGCGATGGTCGGCCGCCAGCGTGAGCAGCGCCTTCTGTTGCGTGCCCAGTCCGCTCTGCAGCAGCGGTTTCCAGTAGCGATCGATGTCCACGCGATTGCTCTTGATCGCGGTGGCGGCATCCTCGGCGGCGGAGGGCAGGCGCATCAACACGGCATGCGAGAGCGCCTGGAAGTCATTGTTGATATCGCTCTGGATGCGGCCGACGTCGGAAATCGGCGCCAGGGTGTCACCGACGACGGACTGGATGCGCCGGTCCGCCTTGGTCAGCGCCATGGCGCACAGCGCGCCGATCGCAATCAGCACAACGACGATGCCAGCAAGGCGCAGCAACAGCAGCCGCCGGAGCGTGATACGAAACAGGCCGGGAGGGAGTCGAAGCATGGTGCACCTGGGGGGGCGAGGATGCCTTCTATGTCGGCCAAAAGCGCTTCGACTTGAGTTGGGTGAATCCTAAAAAGTAATATATTTCAAGTATTTGACAGCTTTGTTGCGGCCTCAATACGGTGCCATGGCAGCCATCAGGAAAAGCCACGGCGAGTCGGTTCCTGTTATGCGTGTGTGGCTTGCCTGCGCTCCTTCATCGCTTGCGCTTGTAGCACCAAAGCGAGCACTACCGCGGCCACCGCAGCCAGCGAGGCAAAACCGTAAATGGCGTTGTAGCTCATGCCGCCGGCCACCCAGCCGCCGAGCGGGCCGGCGACGGCCATGGCCACGTCCATGAAGACCGAATACACGCCGAGCGCCGAGCCTCTGCTGTGCGCCGGTACTCGATGGACGGCCTCCACCCCGAGGGCCGGGAACACCAATGAAAAGCCGAAGCCCGCTATGGCGGCACCAATACCGGCCATCATGGCGCCGCTAGCCAGGCATAGAACGATCAGGCCGATGGCTTCGACCGACAGCGACAGCATGGCGACGCGATGGCCGCCAAACCGGGGAATCGTGCGTGCAAAGATGAAACGCACGCCGACAAACACCGTACCGAATATCGTTAGCGCCAGCGCCGCGTTCGCCCAGCCGTGCGCGGCATAGAACAGGGTGATGAAGGTGGCGATACAGCCGAAGCCGATTGAGCCGAGCGCCAGCCCGATGCCATAGGGCATCACGCGTGCGGCCACCATGCGGAACGGCGAACGTTCGGCGGCCGCCATGATCGTGGCGCGCTTGAGCTGCGCCAGCGGCAGGGTGATGAGCGCAAGCAGCAGGGTGAGTGCTCCAATGGCCGCAAAGCCGAACCGATGATCGAGCAGCACACCCAGCGGTGCGCCTGCAGCCAGGGCGCCATAGGTCGCCACGCCGTTCCATGAAATCACGCGGGCGGTATGCTGATGGCCCACCTGACCCATGCCCCAGGCAATGGCGCCGGTACCGACGCAGCTTTCCGCACAGCCCAAAGCCAGCCGCGCGAAAACTATCAGGCCCAGGCTGAGCCAGGGCGTGCGCGTGACCAGAGCGGCCAGTAGCAACAGCAGGCCGCTGGCTGCACACATCGTCAGACCGGTCATCACCGCGCGTTTGGGGCCACGGGCGTCGGCCATGCGGCCGGCGTGGGGGCGGCTGAGCAGCGTCGCCACGTACTGCACGCTGATCGCCAAGCCTGCCAGCATGGCGCCGTAGCTCAGCTTGATGTCCACGAAGCCGGGCAACACGGCCAAAGAAAAGCCGATGGTCAGATAGACCATGAAGGTGAAGGCGACCGTGCTGAGGATCGACAGCAATACGCCGGACTGGCGACCTTCAAGAGTCGCTGAAGAGTGGGAAGCATCGGCCATGATGAGGAAATGGGGAAACCGGGCGGCGGACGAATTATACGTGCGCCATGATGCGGCGCACCATCGCTGGCCGGCTTGATGCTTCCGAAGTTGTCGTGGCCGAATTTGAAGTGGATAGAGTGGCCAGAGCATAGGGGGGGGCGCCACACATCCGCGCCAGATTTCAAGCTGCGGCCTCCTGCAGCACGTCCACATCGAGCTTCTTCATGCTCAGCACGGCTTTCATTACGCGCTGCGCCTTCCGCGCGTCGCCGGAAGCGAGCAGTTCGATCAACTGCACCGGCACCACCTGCCAGGAAACACCGAACCGATCCTGCAGCCAGCCACATTGCTGGGCGGCCGGGTTACCGCCTTTGGATAGCGCATTCCAGAAGTAATCCACCTCGTCCTGCGTGCGGCAGTTCACCACCAGCGAAATGGCGGGATTGAAGGCGAAGGCGGGGCCGCCGTTGAGCGCGGTGAAGTCCTGGCCGTCCAGTTCGAATGCCACCGTCATGACCGAACCCGTCGGCCGGCCGGCGGCGTTGGCGGTGTCACCGTCGTAGTGGGTAACGGCACGGATACGGGAGTGTTCGAACACCGACACGTAATAGTGGGCGGCTTGCTCGGCCTCTTCGTTGAACCAAAGGAAAGGGGTGATGCGTTGGAAGCGGTTGCTCATGGCAGCGGTCTCCGGGAGGGAAGGGCTTCATCCATGCGACGAGGCTAGCGTTCCCAAATCGACAGCGGTGTGGATGTTTTGGATCGAGCGAAAGGCGCAGGGAACTGGCTATCGTTGTCACTCATGTCTGCTCTTAGACGCGATGTGTCAACCCGTCTTGCCTGACTGTGTTGTTGCGGCGCAAACGGTTCATGCATGCGGATTTGCTGGCCCTCGGCCTCTTTGTTGTGCTGCGACGCAGCGTCAATAACCTGCTTTTCCAGGTGTTTTTGATCTTCCATGTGTAAATGGCGTGAAGCAGCATGCGGCCGACATGACATTTATTCCTTTGCGATACGAATCACGTTCCGTCGTGGGCAAATCGGCCAAACGCACTGGACAACGTTGTCATATGAGGCCGATACTCGCGCCACTTTGCAGTCCCATGACAAGCGGTAATCGCGCAGGAAGCGGAGGGCGACTGTCCCCCATGGCCGTTCGGAGTGCGGTCATGCATCGCCGGTGTTCCTTTCACTTGTTCCGTTCATCCTTTTGGAGACAGTCACATGCTCGAGAAGAAGAAGTCGGCGAAGTGGTCCACCGTGGCCTTCAGTTCGTTGAGCACCGCCATCGGCGCGGTACTCTCCACCACCGTGCTCACGGTGGCTCCGGTGCAAACCGTGCACGCACAAACCAGCTGCGCGGCAGCCTGGGTTTCAAGCAATGTTTACGTCGCCGGCAATCAGGCCAGCGAAAACGGCAGCAATTACGTAGCGAATTTCTGGACGCAGGGACAGGATCCGGCCACCAACAGCGGCGGCTCCGGCAGCGGCCAGCCCTGGACCTCCCAAGGCGCGTGCGGTGGTTCGCCCACACCCACGCCAACGCCGACCCCGTCGTCGTCCTGTGATCCAGCCTGGAGTTCTTCAGCTGCCTATAACGGCGGCGCTCTGGTTAGCGAGAACAGCGTCAATTACAAGGCGAACTTCTGGACCCAGGGCCAGGATCCGGCCACCAACAATGGTGCGGCGGGCAGTGGCGCGCCGTGGACGGCGATCGGTTCGTGCAGTGGTTCACCCACACCAACTCCGACGCCTACTCCAACGCCCACCCCGACACCAACACCTACTCCAACCCCAACCCCAACCCCGACGCCTACTCCTACTCCGACACCTACGCCTGCGCCGAGCGGCTTCGTCTTCAGTCCCTACAAGGACATCACCATCAATCTCAACTGGAATACCAGCGCCATGCAGACGGCGGTGACCGGTTCGGTCATTCCGGTGGTCGGCAGTGGCAGCCTGTATTCCAACTACGAGCCGAACCTGCCGGCCATTACGCTGGCGTTCGCCACCGGGGCATGCGGCAGCGAGAACTGGGGCGGCGTGTCGCCATCCGGATTCATTGCCGGCAGCGTCAACCCGCTCAATAGCGCAGGCCTTGACTACATCGTCTCTACCGGCGGTGCGGCCGGCACGTTTACCTGCGGATCGGCGTCGGGGTTCGAGAGCTTTATCGGCGAGTACTACACGCCGCACATGATCGGCGTGGACTTCGATATCGAAGGCGGCCAGACGCAGGCGGACATCCAGCAACTTGTGGCTGACGTGGCCGCGGCGCAATCGCAGTACCCGAACCTGCGCTTTTCCTTCACCCTGGCCACGCTCGGTGCGTCGGATGGCAGCTATGGCGGCGTGAATCAGCTCGGACAGTGGGTGATCCAGGCGATCCAGGCTTCGAGCCCGGCGCTCAACAACTACACCATCAACTTGATGACGATGGATTACGGTTCGGCCATCGCCGCCAACTGCGTAGTGGTTAACGGCGCTTGCGAGATGGGGCAGTCGGCTGTGCAGGCCGTGCAGAATTTGGAGCACAGTTACGGCATACCTGCCAGCCACATCGAGATCACGCCGATGATCGGCCAGAACGATGCGCAAGGCGAAATCACCACGCTGGCCGATATCGACACGATCACCAACTACGCCACGGCCAACGGCCTGGCCGGCGTGCATTTCTGGTCGCTGGATCGCGACACGCCATGCGCGGCGGGCTCGGCTTCATCCACCTGCAATTCGTATCCCAGTGTGGGGGCGTTGGGATACACCAATGAGATCCTGAAAGATCTCGGCAAATAACAGCAGGGATGTCAGGGGGAACGACACAGAGGTCCAGCCCATGGCTGGACCTCTGTGAACGCAACAGCGCGGCAAGCGAGTTGGCGGTTGTGCACCGCGCACTTAAATCATCGCAAAGCCATTACCACCGGTGCATGGATGCGTGATGGCGTTCGCTCCCGCATGGCCGACCGGATTGCGGTCATCACCACGCCGATATTTCTCACCTGTAATCCAACTGTGGAGACAGTCCCATGCAAGTGAAGAGATCCACGAAGTGGTCCACCCTGACATTGAGTTCGTTGAGTACCGCGGTCTGCGCGGCATTTTCCACCACCGCGCTTACCGTCGCGCCGGTGCAAAGCGTGCAAGCGCAATCCACCTGCGCGGCAGCGTGGGTTTCCACCAACGTGTATGTCGCCGGCAACCAGGCCAGCGAAAACGGCGTCAACTATGTCGCCAACTATTGGACGCAAGGCAACGATCCGGCTAGCAACAATGGCGGCGCGGGCAGCGGCAAGCCATGGACCTCCGAAGGGGCGTGCAGCGGCTCGCCAACGCCTACGCCCACACCGACGCCATCACCCGGATGCGACTCGGCCTGGAGTGCTTCAACGGCCTACAACGGCGGCGCGCTGGTCAGCGAAAACAAACTCAACTACAAGGCGAATTTCTGGACCCAAGGCCAGGACCCCGCCACCAACAATGGCGCGGCCGGCAGCGGTGCGCCCTGGACTTCGCTGGGCGCGTGCAGTGGTTCGCCGACACCTACACCCACGCCGACGCCGACGCCCACTCCAACTCCAACTCCAACTCCAACTCCAACGCCGACACCCACTCCAACGCCTACGCCTACGCCTACGCCAAGCGGCTTCGTGTTCAGCCCCTACAAGGACATGGGCATCAACATGAACTGGAACACTTACGCGATGTCGACGCAGGTGACCGGTACGCTGATTCCCATCGTCGGCAGCGGCAGTCTGTATGCCAACGACCTGCCGAACTTGCCTGCTATCACCCTGGCCTTCGCTACCGGTGAATGTGGCAGTGAAAGCTGGGCGGGCGTGACGCCCTCGGAGTTCATCTCCGCCAACATCACGCCAGGCGCCGCCAATTCGCTTGCCAGCGCGGGTCTGGATTACATCGTCTCCACCGGTGGCGAGGCCGGCGTATTTACCTGCGGGTCGGCTTCGGCATTCGAGAGTTTCATTGCCAAGTACTACACGCCACAAATGATCGGCGTGGATTTCGACATCGAAGGCGGGCAGACGCAGTCGCAAGTCCAGCAGTTGGTGGCCGATGTCGCCGCGGCGCAATCGCAGTATCCGAATCTGCGTTTTTCCTTCACGTTGGCTACGCTGGGAGCGTCGGATGGCAGTTATGGCGGTGTGAATCAGCTGGGGCAATGGGTGGTACAGGCGATCCAGGCGTCGAGTCCGGCGCTGAAGAACTACACCATCAACCTGATGACGATGGATTACGGCGGTGCCAGCTCATCGGTTTGCGTCGTGGTGAACGGCGTGTGCGAGATGGGCCAATCGGCGGTGCAGGCGGTGAAGAACCTCCAGCATACCTACGGTATCGCGGCCGGGCATATCGAACTCACGCCGATGATCGGCCAGAACGATTCGGCGAGTGAGGTCACCACGCTGGCGGATATCGACACCATCACCAACTACGCCACGGCGAACGGTCTGGCTGGCGTGCATTTTTGGTCGCTGGATCGCGATACGCCGTGTGCGGCAGGTTCGGCATCGTCGACCTGCAACTCATATCCCAGCGCGGGCACGCTGGCCTTTACCAAGGAGATTCTCAAGGACATCGGCAAGTAGCGATGGTAATCCAGGAGGACTTCGCTCGGACCGGGAGGCATGCTCGGCCGCTGCGAAGAGGCGAGGGGAGCCACCGGCACGCAAGTGCCGGTGGCTTTTTTTCTATGTCCGCCGTGTCGAACAATTGCGCCGCATGCCTGTCACAATAGGCACTCCCACTGTGAAACAGGCAGCATCGTGAATCGCAGAGTCCCCAGGCAGACATCCTACGGTAGTTGGATCGCAGCCATCATCGTCGTGCTCCTCGTAGTGGCGGCGGGCGTGTATCTGATCCAGCGTGCCATGCATCCGGCAGCAACACAGGCAGTCGCACCACCGAATCCACCAGCGGCAACTCAGCCACTTCAGCAGCCCGCACACGCATCGTCGACGATTCAGCATCCCATTGCACAGGCCAATGAGGGGCCGGCGCCCGCATCCACCGCGGCGCTACCGGATCTGGCCGATAGCGATGCCAGCGTGCGGGAGGCAATGCAAGGCCTGGTCCATGGCGGCAATCTCGGCTCGCTGCTGCAAAGCCAGATCATTGCACGCGTAGTGGCAACCGTCGATGCGCTGCCGCGCCACAGCATGGGCAGCACCAATATCCTCCCCTTGCGTACACCAAAAGGCGCGGTACAGACGGCGCAAGCCAACGGCGCCACCGTGATCAGCGCCGGCAATGCCGAGCGTTATGCGCCTTACATGACCGTGCTGGCCGACGTCGATCCGCACGCCTTGGTTGCCTGGTACAAGCACAATTACCCGCTGTTCCAGCAGGCGTATCGCGAGTTGGGCTATCCGCGCGGCTATTTCAACGACCGCCTGGTCGTGGCGATCGACGACATGCTGGTTGCGCCCGATGGGCAGGGACAGGCTGCCGTGGTGCGCTCAGGCGCGCATTATCATTTCGTCGATCCGCAACTGCAGTCGCTGTCGAATGGCCAGAAGCTGATGATCAGGCTGGGACCCCAGAACGAGCAGCAGTTCAAGGCGAAGCTGCGCATGATTCGCGAGCTGTTGGCAGGCGGGCAGGTAGGGCATTGAGCCGTCCGATGCAAGGCTAGGCACTTCAGAGTTGCCAAGCATGCGATAACGAAAAGGCCCGCAATGCGGGCCTTTTCTGGTTGCTGAGGAGCGTTCCGCTCATCCGTGATGCGCATCATGCTGTCCGCCACCGCCGCGCGACGGCGCACTGACTGGATGCGGGGCCGGCGCAGCACGATAGGCGTGATACTCCGGTGCTGCCGGTGCGCGGTATTGCGGCTGCGGCCGGAACTGCGGTTGCGGTTGCGGGCGATACGCAGGGGCTGGCGCTGGATGGAAGGCCGGTGCAGGGCGATAAGCCGTTGCCGGTGCGCGATACGTATTCATGTTCATGGGTTGAGCCGGATGGCTTGCCGGCGCGACACCGCTAACGCCGCCGGGGCGGTAGGGATTACTGTAGCTGGCGCTCGAACGCGACATGTTCGGAGCGGCAGCTGTATTCGCACGCGGGGCGAAGTTGGTCGAACGAGCGGCCATCTCGTTGTTCGGTTGCGCGCGATTCGATACACCCGGCATGTTCGCGTGCGGAGCAAAGCTCGTCGAGCGCAAGGCTGTGCCATTGCCCGGCTCCGCCTGTGGCGCGCGCATCATGTTGTTGCTAGCCATGCGTTGCGCGTTGGCAGCCGTGGGTGTGAGCCGGTCGGTGTTGGCACCCTGGCGCGTCATGTTCGGCACGCTCGCTGTATTCGCGTGTGGCGCGAAACTCGCCGAATGCGGCGCCATGTTGCTGGCCATACGCTGCGCATTGGCTGCAGCAGGCGTGAACTGACCAGCGCCGTGAGCAGGCACTACGCCTGGACCGTTGAATGCGCCGGCATGCTGCGTGGCGGCGATGGGGGGATTGCCGTGGTTGAACGATGCGCGCATCGACGGGTCGTGGCTGGCCAGCTTCATCTGCTGTTGCTGCGCGGCGATCGGTCCCATGCGCGACTGGCGGGCCATGGCCAGTTGTTGTGGCGTGGCGCGGGCCATTACGCCACCATGGCCACCGTTATAGCTGACGCGGTTGACATTGACATTGTTGATCACCGTCCTGTTGTAGACGTTGGTGACATTCACGTTGGTGATGTGGTTGACGGTACGGTTGTAATAGAACCCGCGAGGACCCCAGTAGCCGCCTTCGTAGCCCTCGCCGCCATAACCGCAGCCGTAGTTGATGCCGCCGTAGAAGCCGACGTGATAACCCCAGTAGCCGGCATGGAAAGCGTAGAACCCGTCATCCCAGCCCCAGTAGCCAGGTGTCCACAAGGCGCCATAGAACGGGGCAACCACCCAGGTGCCCGGCACCCAGTAATACTGATCGCCATCCCACGCCCAATAGCCCGGCGTCCAGATGTAGCCAGGACCCGGAATAGGTGGCTGATCGTAGATGGGCAGCGGCGGCGGCGGTACGCCGACTGAAACGCCAACGCCGATGAACACGCCGGCCTGTGCTTTTTGCGGCATCGCGGCGACCGCGGCAACGGCACCCAGCAGACCCGCCAGCGCACGCACGAGCAAGGTGCGCTTGGAAATCTGCTGCGTAAGACTGATGGTTTTCATGGCGTTTCCTCCTGGGTCTGCACCGTACTAGAGAAAACGCCCGAAAAGCCGGCACGTTGCCTTCACCTGGCGTGACAAGTTCGCGACGGTTCAGCAGCATACGCACGCATTTCACCGTGCTTGGTGCGCAACGCCTTGTGCCGTGCGGATTTGAACTTCCAGAATCCCAGCTAAACGAAAAAGTTAGCATGTGGTAAATGCGCGGAGATGGCGGCATGGGCGAGCCTTGCCCTTCATCCGGGATCCTCGGCTCAAAACTCAAGGACTAGCCATGTCTCAGCTTCGTCAACTCCAGATGCTCATGCGTTACCGCGCCTGGGCCGATCGCCTGCTTTTTCAGTCGCTGGCCAAGCTGCCGGAAGCTTCGTTGAGCGCCGCTCAGCCGATCGTGTTCGGCAATCTGCTGCGTACGCTGAACCACACGTATTGCATGGATCAGGTCTGGAAGGCTCATTTGCAGGGTGTGCCACATGGTTTTACCACCCGCAATCCGGAGGATTGCCCTGTGTTCGAGGTGTTGCGTTCCGCGCAGGCGGACATCGACGACTGGTATGTGCGGCACGCCGAAATGCTCGATGAGCGCGCTTGCGGGGAGGCTATCCGGTTCACCTACATCGGTGGCGGCGAGGGTGAGATGCGCCGCGGCGATATCCTGCTGCATGTCGTCAATCACGCAACCTATCATCGCGGGCACGTGGCGATGATGATGTATGGTTTGTCGGTGCCGCCGCCGACGACGGATCTGCCTGTGTTCCTGCGTGATGCCGATTCAGGCTAACGCGTACTGCATGACGAATGCGGTAGTCTTCGTGCATGAGTAAGCGCGGATTTCTCGCGGCGCAGGCCGAATTGTCCGGTTTGCCTGCTGCCGCTCGCACCGAAACGCATCGTCTGTTTTTTGCGTTGGTGCCCGATGCCGCCACGCGCCATGAGATCAATCACGCCGCCGCGCAGGTACAACAGCAGCATCTGTGGCTGCGCGCGCGCTGGGTCAGGCCGGAACGCTTTCACGCTACCCTGAATTTCCTGGGCGATTTTCCGGCCATGCCGGACGAAGTGCTGGAAAAGGCGACGGCCGCCGCGGGTCGCATGTGCGCAGCGCGGTTTGCCTGGACGCTGGATTACGCCGCCAGCTTCCGCGGCCGCGAGCCGCCTTGTGTGCTGCGTAGTTCGCAGGTGCCCGAAGCGCTGCCGGCGCTTTGGCGGAACATGCATGCGGCGCTGCTCGAAACGGGTTTGCGCCTGCGCAACGACCACCAGTTCACGCCGCATGTCACCCTGGCCTACGGCCAGCATGAGCTGCCCGAAGTGACGCCGGTAGCGCCGATCGTCTGGGAGGTGGGGCAATTCGTATTGATCCATAACCTGGTAGGGAAGGGCCATTACCAGGTCTTGGGGAGCTGGGCCCTGTCCTAAAGCGGATGGGCCACAAGTCACCTAGGCGTCCGTTACAGGCCGGCGCACAATCCATGGGCTTCCCAAGCCATCAGGAGGTTGTCATGCGTTCGATATCCGTCGCAGTGCTTGCAGCATTGCTTGTGCCAGGGGCCGCCTTGCTGGCACAAACGCCGCAAGCCAATCACATGCACGCCTTGCAGTACGTGCCACCGTATGTGCATGCGGCCGTCGCCGACCCGGCGCGAGGGCAGGATGCCAGCAACGACGCGCGCCGCAAAATCACCGACGTCATGGTTTTCAGTGAAGTGAAGCCAGGCCAGAAAGTGCTGGAGCTGATTCCTGGCGGCGGCTATTTCACGCGTGTGTTCAGCGGCATCGTCGGCAGCCAGGGCCACGTCTACGAGTTGTGGCCGAATGAGTACGCGAAGGAAGACTCCGACGAAGTGACCGCGTTCGATAAGCTGGCGGCCGATCCGCATTATTCGAACGTGAGCGTGCTCAAGCAGCCGGCGGCGCAGCTCAGTGCGCCCGAACCGGTGGATGTCGTGTTCACCGCGCAGAACTATCACGACTACCCGGACAAATTCATGGGCAAGGTCGATCCGGTCGCGTTCGACAAGCAGGTTTACGCCGCGCTCAAGCCCGGTGGCTTGTTCATCGTGATCGACCACGTGGCGCCGTCAGGATCGGGCATGGCCGATACGGACACCTTGCACCGGATCGATCCGGAGATCGTGAAGAAGCAGGTGGAATCGGCGGGTTTCGTGTTCGCCGGTGCAAGCAATGTGCTGCGCAATCCGGCTGATCCGCACACCAACAAGGTGTTCGACAAGTCGATACGCGGGCATACCGATCAGTTCATGTATCGGTTCCGCAAGCCGGGTTGATGCTTCCTGAGGCCCTCTCGCTGGAAGGGAGAGGGCTGACGGAGCGACCGTCGTAGGCTGGGATGCCAATCCCAGCTTTGCTCCAGGGGGCTGGGATTGGCATCCCAGCCTACGAATCTTGATACATCAGTCGTGCAATCCCTTCCACATCGCATCCAGCAGTTCATCCGTGGGATCGTTGGTCTGCTCCCAGTACATGATGCCGCCCAGATGCTCGGCCCGGACGTACGCTGCCTTGGCGGCAATGGACTGGGGGTCGTCATAGGTCACGAAGCGATGGGTTTTTGCGTTCCATAGCCATGGCGCCTGCGCGACCTCGTCCCAGTGGCGTACGTAGCCTTGCGTGTCGATGTAGCGTTGTTTCAGTTCGGGCCAGGCGATCATGCCCTGGAAATGGCCGTATGTCTGGTAAAGGCCGGCGTGATCGGCTTTTACGTCCGCGAATTCGCGACCATAAAGTGCTGCGCCGATGACCAGCTTTTGCGGTGCCACACCTGCGGCGAGAAACTGCTGCACGGCGCGGTCGGTGGTGCGGCCATCCCCCTTGACCAGCGGCGAGGCATGCAGGCCGGTGTGATGCCCGGTGGTCGGCGTCGCCGCATTGACGAAGTCGTAGGTCATCAGGTTGAACCAGTCCAGCAGCGGATCGACTGCTCCAATGTCGATGCCGCTGACGAAGGGGCCATCGGCAATGGCCGCGCTCAGCGTGTAGTGCTTACCGTCCTTAGTGCCCGCGCGGTCGAGGCTGGCGCGGGTCGCCTTGAGCAGCAGGGTGAAGTTGGCCTTGTCCTCGGGACTGGAGCGGATGCCCGACTCGTGATGGCCGGGGTATTCCCAATCCACGTCCAGGCCATCGGCATGCTGGGTGGTGAGCATTTGTGCGGCGCTGTCGGCGAACTTTTGGCGACCCTCGGCGGTGCTGGCAGCCTCGGAGAAGCCGCCCACCGTCCAGCCGCCTACTGATACGTCCACCTTGAGCCTGGGGTTGGCCGACTTCAGTGCGAGCAGCGTCTGCAAGGTTTTGGCGTGTTCGGCATCGATGCCCACGCGACCGTCCTTCAGTTGCGCGAACGCGAAAATCAAGGTATCGATCTTGCCGACGTCCTTGGTCTGCGCAGGATCCCAACCGGTGGCATAGCCGACGATGCGGTAAGGCGACGGTGAACCAGCCGCGGTGACGACGCTGCCCGTTGCAAGCAGCAGCGGCAATAAAAATCCGGCCAGGCAGCGGCCGGGACGAAGCAAGACCTTACGCATTACTGCACTCCCTCAATGAATCGATGATCTGCCGCCCCGCTTGACGCCGTGGCGGCGGGCTACCATGTAGACGCTATCCGATTTCCATCCGCGCATGAACGATACGTCCATCTCCCACCTAACGCTGCTGAGCGAAGATCCGCCGCCGCGCGCGCCGGTCGAACCCGACTCCGGCGACTGTTGCGGCAACGGCTGCGATCCATGCATCTTCGATCAGTACGAGGAAGCAAGGCAGCACTACCGCTTAGCCCTGGCAGCATGGCGCGAGCGCCATCCAGGCGTGGATCCGGCAACGCTCGAACCACGCTGATCCGCGCGCTTGAATTCCCGACATTGGTTCAATGGCTTTGATCCGGCCAAGCCTAACCAAGCGTGCGCCCGCGGCATTGTGCCCAAAGGCATGGGGTACCTAGGAATAAATCAGAGGCTCCTTGCATTGAAGCAATTGCTGCGTTGCATTAAATTTGCAACGTTGAACGAGATCCAGGGAATCCAGATGAAGCGTTTTGGGGTGATCGGCGCCGCGTTGTTGCTTGGCGCTTGCGGGGGACAGCACGTGCGCGAACCAGCGGAACTCGGTGCGCTGGTGACGCCAGGCAAGGCGCCATGGCTGACGGTGACCGGCGGCGCGGACAAGCTCGACGTGCGTGGACTCGATCACAAGCTCACGCTGCAGCCGTCGCCAGACCTGGCCGCGGCGGTCCAGTCGCAGCTCGGCACGCAGCTGGCCTCCAGTTACGTGCATGACCTGGTCGTGACCTGCAACGGACTGACCACCAGCTTGCGCGTCGATCAGGACAAGTCGCCCGGCAGCGTGTCGATGGAGCTGGGTTTGCACTGCTCCTTGTGGGCGCATGGCTACGAGTCTGCGCGCGACTACAAGACGCAGCCGTCCGCGTCGGTGGGTGGGGGCGCGGCTGACCAGGCCTACGCGCAAGCCTTGCCGAAGCTGCTGGCCGACGGTGCAGGCGACATCGCCGAACAGATGCGCGGGGATATCCGCAAGATTGCGCCCTGATCGCTGCAGCCTGAAAACTGGGCTGGTGGCGGAAGTTTTGCGACGTCACGCTCGATCGGGCGATCGACGTACGGAGCTTTGTCCCGCAGCGCGGCAACACCCCCCGAGCGATCCACGCTAATCTTGCTAGCTGGACAGCTTGGGGAGATCACCCGTGAATGCAGTACCCGGACCCGGCGCGAACCGCGCCGAACTCACCGTACGCGGCCTGATCATAGGCTTCGTGATCACCTTGGTGTTCACGGCGGCCAACGTGTTCTTCGGCCTGAAGGCGGGCCTGACTTTCGCCACGTCGATTCCGGCGGCGGTGATCTCCATGGCCATCCTGCGCGCCATGAAGAACGCGACGATCCAGGAGAATAATATCGTGCAGACGGTGGCTTCGGCGGCCGGCACGCTCTCCTCGATCATCTTCGTGCTGCCGGGCCTGATCATCGTCGGCTGGTGGACCGGGTTTCCGTTCTGGGTTTCGTTCGGCATCTGCGCCGCGGGCGGCATTCTCGGCGTGATGTACACCATCCCGCTGCGCCGCGCGCTGGTCACCGATTCGGACTTGCCATACCCCGAAGGCGTGGCCTGCGCCGAGGTGCTGAAGGTAGGCTCCGGTGAAGTCGTGGTGGCCTCCGATTCGGCCGCGGTGGAAGGCGGCAGCGCCGGCTTGAAGGCGGTGGTGGTCGGCTCGCTCGTTTCCGCCTTGTTCTACATCGTGGTGCAGACCAAGCTTTTCGCCAGCGACCTGGCGCAGTACTTCCGTATTGGCGATCGCGGCTCGGCCAGCGGCTACGACTTCTCGCTTTCGTTCGCGCTGTTCGCGGTCGGGCACCTGGTGGGCCTGTGGGTGGGCCTGGCGATGCTGTTCGGCGCCATTATCGGCTGGGGTTGGGCGGTGCCTTATTTCAGTCATTTGCATCCGGCCGCAGGCGATGTGGCGGAAGTCGCCCAGGGCGTGTGGAACCACTACGTGCGCTTCGTCGGCGCCGGCGCCATCGGCGTGGCTGCGATCTGGACGCTGATCAAGCTGATCAAGCCGGTGGTAAGCGGCCTGTCTTCGGCGATGGCGGTTTCGCGCGTGCGCAAGGCCGGCAAGGGGGACACCCTGCCGCGTACCGAGCAGGACATGCCGATCGGCATCGTTGGCCTGATCGTGCTGATCTGCATGCTGCCGATTGCCTACTTGCTGGGGCATTTCAGCGTGATCAGCGGCCTGAGTTCGCATATGACGCTGCTGGTGATCGGCGGTGTGCTGTTCGTGCTGATCCTGAGCTTCCTGGTGTCTACCGTCTGCGGCTACATGGCGGGCCTGATCGGTTCGTCCAACAGCCCGCTGTCGGGCATCGGCATCCTGGTGGTGATCATCGCCGCGCTATTGCTGGTGGCCGGTCTGAAGTCCGATTTGCCGGTCGATTCCGGCAAGGCGCTGGTGGCTTTCGCGTTGTTCATTACCTCGGTGGTGTTTGCGGTGGCGGCGATCGCCAACAACAACCTGCAGGATCTGAAGACCGGCCAGCTGGTCGACGCGACGCCGTGGCGCCAGCAGGTAGCCTTGGTGATCGGCGTGATCGCCGGTGCCATCGTGATTCCTCCGGTGCTGGATCTGCTGAACAAGGCTTACGGTTTCCTCGGCGCGCCGGGAGTCGATCCTGCGCATGCCTTGCCGGCGCCGCAGGCCGGATTGATCTCGGCCCTGGCGCAGGGCGTGATCCAGCACAACATCGATTGGAGCCTGATCGGCATCGGCGCCGCCATCGGCGTTGGCCTCATCGTGCTGGATGCCATTCTGGCGGGCACCACCAAGTCGGTACGCTTGCCGCCGCTCGCGGTCGGCCTGGGGATTTATCTGCCGACCTCCACCACCTTGATGATCGTCGTCGGCGCCATCGTCGGCTGGTACTTCGACAAGCGCGCGGAGCGCGCGCCGAAGGCGGAAGCGACCAAGCAGCTCGGCGTGCTGCTCGCCTCCGGCCTGATCGTGGGCGAAAGCATCCTCGGCGTGGTGGTGGCGGCCATCGTGGTGTTCTCCGGCAAGCCGGCCCCGCTCGCTCTGGTGGGCGACAGCTTCGAGAACGTATCGGTGTGGATCGGCACCATCGCCTTCGCGGCGGTCACGTTTGCGATGTACCGGTGGATCGCGCGGATGGGCCGCAATAGCTGAGCCGTGTAGCGCACATAGGTTGGAGTGAGGGAAAGCTGGGATTTCGCCCCAGCTTTCCCGTCAGATTGCCGCTCACCGGAAGGAACAGCGGAAGGGGCGCGGGTACAATGGGCGTCTCCTGTTTATCGGATGCCTTAGCTTGACCACTGTCGGCTTCCACGCCGCCGCGCCCGAAGCGGCACTGGATGCACTTTTCCTGCCTTTCTCGGAGGGCGCGTTGCGTCTGCCGGATGACAGCAGCGTACTGTTCCTGCGTGCGCGCGACGGCTTTCGCCTGCGCGAAGTGGCACCGCGAAGCTGGTGGTGCGAGCAAAGCTTCAAGCCGTTTGCCGATGCGCTGAAGCGCAGCGGATACCGAGTGGGTGAGGCCGATCCCGAAGCGCGCTTCAAGCTGGTGCTGGTGTTGCCGCCGCGACAGCGTGAGGAAGCGCGTGCCTGCTTCGCCAAGGCGGCGCGTCATGCCGCAGGCGGCGGCAGGGTGGTGGCGTGCGTGCCGAATGCGGAAGGTGCGAAATCCGCGCAGGCCGATCTTGCGGCCTTGCTGGGACCGGTAGGCCATCTTTCCAAGCACAAATGCCGCGTGTTCTGGGGATCGTCGGATGCGGCGCGCGATCCGGCGCTGCTCGATGACTGGCTGGCGCTCGATTGCCCCCAGGCCAACGCCGCCGGCTACATCAGCCGCCCCGGCTTGTTCGCCTGGGACCGAGTGGATGCAGCTTCCGCTTTGCTCGCGGCGCATTTGCCGGACGATCTGCACGGGTGTGTTGCCGATTTCGGTGCGGGCTACGGTTATCTCGCGGCGCAGATCATCAAGCGTTGTCCGAAGGTCAGCTCGCTGACACTGTACGAAGCCGAAGCGCGCGCCCTGCAGCCGGCACGGCTCAATATCGAGCAGGCCATGTATGAGCACTCGCGCGAGCTTGCGTACGAGCTGCATTGGCATGACGTCACACAGGGTGTCGAACGGCGCTATGACGCAGTGGTTTGCAATCCACCCTTCCACCAGGGCCGCGCGGATCTACCGGACCTGGGCCGTGCCTTCATCGCACAAGCGGCCCGTGCCTTGCTGCCGCACGGATGTCTATGGCTGGTGGCCAATCGCCATCTGCCTTACGAAGCCACGCTCGCCGCACACTTCGAACAGTTGCGCAGCGTGGCCATGCAGGATGGTTTCAAAGTGATCGAGGCAAGAGGCGTACGCGCATGAGGCTGGTCAAGCTGATCGCCAATCTCGGCTATGGCAGCCGTAAGGAAGTCGCATGGATGTTCCGCGAAGGGCGGATTACCGATCCCGCGGGTGAGGTGTTGTACGCCGATGACAAGGTGGAGCACGCGCAGATCCACATCGATGGCGAGCCGCTCGATCCGCCGGGCGGCATGTTATTGATGATGCATAAGCCGCTGGGAGTGACTTGTTCGCGCAAGGATCCCGGTCGCGTGGTGTATGACTTGCTGCCACCGCGCTATCGCCAGCGTAGTCCCGCGTTGTCCACCGTCGGCCGGTTGGATCGCGACACCTCCGGTTTGCTGCTCATCACCGACGATGGCGCGTTGCTGCATCGGATCATCTCGCCCCGCGCGAACGTCACCAAGGTATACGAGGCCACGCTCGCGCAGGATCTGCGCGGTGACGAGCAGGCGCTGTTCGCCAGCGGCACGCTGATGCTGGAATCGGAAACCACGCCGCTGCTGCCGGCGAAGCTGGAAGTGCTTGCGCCACGCCATGTGCGTTTGTCGATTGGCGAAGGGCGTTATCACCAGGTGCGCAGGATGTTTGCCGCCACCGGAAATAACGTCGAGACGCTTGCGCGCACAGCCATTGGGCAATTGCAGCTGCAAGGCGTGCAGCCCGGCGGCTGGCGTCAACTGGGAGCCGATGAGATCGGGCGAATCTTCGAGCCGGCAGCTTGAGCCGCCGGCGTGGCCCGATCAAGGTTTCACTTGCAGGTTGCGACTTCGCGCCAATTCGTCTTCGCGCCGCGATCGTGCGTTGGATGTCCATGAGACCAGCTTGAACTCGACAAGCGTGTCTTTGACGACCTGGCGATGCGTGTCCGGCATATGGTTTGAAAGCATCCCTGCTACCAGCTGCATTCCGCGCATGAGGGCGGAACGAGCGAGAAGCATGTGCATGTTTGTCTACTCCGCCGGCTACCCCTGTCGTAGCCGTGGCCAAACTGTATCAAGCTTTAACAGTCAATGTATAGATGGGGTGAAGGATGTGCGTTTCTTCACAAATTTGTTGCCTTGCACCAGGTTGAACTTGCCCGAATATCCCGTGCATGAATATCCCCTCGCTCAGTTTCGATAACAGTTTCATCCGCGACCTGCCGGGCGATCCGGATCATGGCCGTGGCGCCAGGCAGGTCGTTGGCGCGTTGTACTCCCGGGTAGACCCGAGCCCAGTGTCGGCGCCACGCGTCGTCGCCTGGTCGCCTGAGATGGCGCGGGAGCTGGGCCTGACCGAGGCTGATCTTGCCAGTTCGCTCTTCGCGCAGGTCTTCGCCGGTAACGGTGTGCTGGAGGGCATGCAGCCCTGGGCGTCGAACTACGGCGGGCACCAGTTCGGCGTGTGGGCCGGGCAGCTGGGCGACGGACGCGCCATTTCCCTGGGCGAAGTGTTGACTGCACAGGGCCAACGCTGGGAGCTGCAGCTGAAGGGCGCGGGCGCCACGCCGTATTCGCGCGGAGCAGACGGACGGGCGGTACTGCGTTCGTCGGTCCGTGAATTCCTTTGCAGCGAGGCCATGCATCATCTGGGCGTGCCGACCACGCGAGCGCTCAGCCTGGTGGCGACCGGCGACCTGGTCGAACGCGACATGTTCTACGACGGGCATCCTAAGGACGAGCCTGGCGCCATCGTCTGCCGGGTGGCGCCTTCGTTCATCCGTTTCGGGAATTTCGAGCTGCCGGCTTCACGCGGCGAGATCGACTTGTTGCGTCAGCTGGTCGACTTCACTATCCGCCGCGATTTTCCTCACCTCCACGCCAGCGGAGAAACGCTATACGCCGATTGGTTCGGCGAAGTCTGCGCACGTACTGCCAGCATGATCGCGCACTGGATGCGCGTGGGTTTCGTGCATGGCGTGATGAACACCGACAACATGTCGATACTCGGGCTCACCATCGACTATGGCCCCTATGGCTGGGTCGACGATTTCAATCCGGATTGGACGCCCAACACCACCGACGCGATGCGCCGCCGTTACCGTTTCGGCCAGCAGCCGAACGTGGCGTGGTGGAACCTCAGCCGCCTCGCCGCCGCCATTGCGCCGCTGTTTGGCGACGTCGCGCCGTTGCAGGCGGGTTTGGATCGCTACGTCGCCCAATACACTGCGCAGGCGCGCCGCGATGTCGCCGCCAAGCTAGGGCTGGTGGAGTGCCGCGACGATGATGTGGCGCGCATGGAAACCCTGCAGCAACTGATGCAGCAGGCCGAAGTGGACATGACTTTGTTGTTCCGCGCACTGAGTCGCGTCGATCCGCACGCCCCGCAGTTGGAGCCGCTGCGGCATGCGTTTTACGATGAAGCCAAGCGCGAAGCCGCGGAAGCGGACTTCCTGCGCTGGCTGGACGATTACGCAGCGCGAGTGCGCGAAGATGCGCAGGCGCCAGAGCAGCGGTTGCAGCGCATGAACGCTGCCAACCCTTGCTACGTGTTGCGCAATTACCTTGCGCAGGAAGCGATCGATCGCGCGACGCAAGGCGATTACACCGGCATCCACACCTTGCTCGATGTGCTGCGTCACCCGTATGAAGAACAACCTGGGCGCGAGCACTTCATGCAGAAGCGGCCCGAATGGGCCAGGCATCGCGCGGGCTGTTCGATGCTCTCCTGCAGCTCATGATGGGGCCGCCGAGCGGCCAAACAGCGTTAACCCCTAGCGCGTAGGCTGGGATGACAATCCCAGCATCGGGATGCCGTGTGGAAAGCTGGGATGGGCATCCCAGCCTATGTGCTGGCCGCCGGACGTTAGTGCACGTCCAGCAGTTCGATGTCGAACACCAGGGCGCTGTTAGGCGGCACTTCAGGCGCTGCCCCGCGATGGCCGTAGCCCATGCGCGAGGGAACGATGATGGTGCGCTTGCCACCCACTTTCATGCCGCGCACGCCGCTTTCCATGCCTTCGACCACTTCGCCCGCGCCCATGGTGAAGCTGAGCGGGCGGCCGCTGTCGTAGGAACTGTCGATCTTGGCGCCGTGGTGATCCGGCGTCTTGGCGTCGTACAACCAGCCGGTGTACTGGATGCGTACCTCCGAGTCGTCGCGCGCCGTGTTGCCGGTGCCTACCACCACGTCCTTGGCCACGAAGGACGGCACGTCATCGGCCAGGGCCGGTTGCGGGCCGAGGGCGCCCAGGGCGAGCAGGGCGGTGGCGAGAAAGGCGAACGGGCGCGGCATGGAAAACCTCCGAAAACGACAGGGCGGCGACAGTAGCGCATCCTAAGCCATGGCCATAGTCCATTCCGCCAGTTTGCAACGCAACAATGATGTGGTACTACTGGTCCCATGATCCTCGCCCCCTCCAGCCGCTATTACTTTTGGTATGGCTATCCGAAGCCGGCGGCGGAGCATGGTGTGCGATCGTAACGAGTAAAGATCAGCCACTTTCGAACAAGCCGCCAGCCACCCTGGCGGCTTTTTCATCAGGTCGCCGGGCACCCAACCAGGAGTGCACCGCCGTGACCCACCGTACTGACGACCTTCGCATTCGCGAAATCAAGGAAGTCCCCACCCCCGCCGACGTGATGCGCGATTGCCAGCCCGGCGAAGAGGCCCTTGCCACCGTTGCCCAGGCACGTCGCGCCTTGCATCGGATCCTGCATGGCCTAGACGATCGCCTTGCCGTGGTGATCGGCCCCTGTTCGATCCACGATCCGACTGCCGCGTTGGAATATGCCAGGCGCCTGGCCGTGGAGCGCGCGCGACATGCCGACACGCTGGAGATCGTGATGCGCGTGTATTTCGAAAAGCCGCGTACCACCGTGGGTTGGAAGGGGCTGATCAACGACCCGGACCTGGATGAGAGCTATCACATCGACAAGGGCTTGCATCTGGCACGCCGGCTGCTGTGCGACATCAATGCGCTGGGCCTGCCGGCCGGCACCGAATTTCTCGACCTGATCACGCCGCAATACATTGCCGACCTGGTCGCCTGGGGCGCGATCGGCGCACGCACCACCGAGAGCCAGTCGCATCGCGAACTCGCCTCCGGCTTGTCCTGCCCGGTGGGCTTCAAGAACGGCACCGACGGCAACGTGAAGATCGCGGTGGATGCCGTCCTTGCCGCCGCCCGGCCACACCATTTCATGGCGGTGACCAAGCACGGGCGCACCGCCATCGCCTCCACGGCGGGCAACGAGGACTGCCATGTGATCCTGCGCGGCGGCAAATCGCCCAATTACGATGCGGCGAGCGTGGCCAATGCGTGCAGCGTGCTCGCCAAGGCGGGTCTCGCCGAGCGTCTGATGATCGACGCCAGTCACGCCAATAGCGCCAAGCAACCTGAGAATCAGCCGCGAGTGGTGGCGGATATTGCCACCCAGCTCGAAGCTGGCGAGACGCGCATTCAAGGCGTGATGGTGGAAAGCCACCTGGTTGCCGGCCGCCAGGACCTGATACCAGGGTGCGGGCTGACCTACGGGCAGAGCATTACCGACGGTTGCATCGGTTGGGATACGACGGTGGAGGTGCTTGACCGCCTGGCAAAGGCCGTGCGCGCGCGCCGCGAGACGACCGAGGTCTGCACTGCGTAGGCCGGGATGATAGTCCCAGCTTGCCATGCGCCATCACAATGCCGGGATTGCCATCCCGACCTACGCGCTATGCTTTGCCCATTCGACCTCCGCGGAACGATCCCATGGCTTTGGATATCCGGCACTTGGCTGCAGCCCATCGATTTGAAACGACGGTTGACGGGGTGGTCTGCGAGCTCGAATACAGCCTGCAAGGCTCGGTGATGAGCATTACGCATACCGGCGTACCCGAACAGGTAGGTGGTCGCGGTATTGCCAGCGAGCTGGTGCGTACCGCGCTGGAAACGGCGCGGCACGAAGGCTGGCGAGTGGTGCCGGCATGCAGTTACGCGAAGCTGTGGATGGAACGCCATCCAGACTTCAGCGATCTGCTGGCATGAGTACGGCACTGCCGGAAAAACGCCTGCTGCTTCGCCGCTGGGCACCGCTGCGCTTCGTGCGTGCGCGCCCGTGGCTGGCGATTTCCGGCGTGGTGCTGGTGGCGGTTTGCATGGCGCTGCTGGCTAGCGGGATAAAACCTGCCTCGGCCTTGCTGCTCGGCTTCGACGCCGGTGCCTTGCTTTACCTGAGCATGCTGGCGCGCATGTTTCATCGCGCCACCGCCAAGCACATGGCCAGGCACGCACAACGTCAGGACGCCGGACGGCGTACCACGCTGTGGGTCGCGGTCACGCTGTCGATGGTGGTGATGGTGGCCCTCTCCACCGAGCTGCACGCCGCCAAGAACGGCGGCGCCACGGCCATGGGCATGGCGGCGGTGAGCATCGTGCTGTCATGGCTGTTCATGAACAGCATGTATGCGCTGCATTACGCGCACGGCTACTACGGCAATTTCGGCAGGCAGCACGCGGGGCTGGAATTTCCCGGCACCCAACAGCCGGACTACTGGGACTTCGTGTACTTCGCCTTCGTGATCGGCATGTGCTTTCAAGTGTCGGATGTGCAGATCACCAGCCACACCTTGCGCCGCACCGCCTTGCAGCACAGCGTGGTGGCGTTTTTCTTCAACGTGTTCATTATTGCGATCAGCGTGAACATCGCGGCGGGGCTCGCTTAGGTCGGGGGTTGCCCCCCAACGGCCCCCTTTTGCGTCGCACTGTTGTTGCATGTCGCTGGCTGCTGCATTGCCTGCGGCGCTTTCGGCCTGAAGGCCGAGTCACTTCTCTTTGCTGGCCTGTATGGACCGGAGAGATGGTGGACGGGTGTGCGAGGACATGGTGGACACATGTTAAGCACG